>JBCBZT010000033.1:0-91837 GCA_039815185.1 Cyanobacteria bacterium P01_A01_bin.123
AACGAGGCAAAGCCTTAGAAACAATTGAAATCAATTCTGCTCAAGGCAATCCCTTTAATGTCCCAAAATCTTCCCATGCCATCCTGACATTAGGCTATCGAGAAACAGGACATCCGGCCCATCAAGCCTTTGAGCGAGTGCTTGATTTTATGCAGACTCAGCTAAACCCGACTTAACCTGGGGCGATCGCACCTACAGCCAAGCCCTGGATACAGTGCACCCTGAAGCTCAAAAATGTGATCTTATGAACGTCAAACTTGTAGAGTCTCTTGTGCAAGCCGTCGAGTCCTTACCCCCAGAGGACTACGCACTGTTTCAAGATGTTCTACTTGAGAAAATTGTGCGGCAAACATCAGGCGTTGCAGGGGGCCATGCCTGCATTCGAGATACCCGCATTGCCCTATGGACACTCATCTCTCTAATCAATCAAGGGGCTGATGAAGCCGAACTCGCACGCGATTTTCCTGGTTTGACTCGCTTTGATTTTTGGTGGCCCAGGCTTATTACCGGGCTAATCAAGACGAAATTGATGCCCTCATTACCTCTCATGCCCATGAGGACGAGGTAGATGTTTAGGTTCTATGCCAAGAAAATTTGTCTTTCGTGTGGGTCGATGAGTTGCGTCAACTGGGACACGACGTACTCACATCCTATGAAGCTGACAATGCTAATCAACGGATTCCTGATGTTCAGGTTTTGGCGGCGGCAACAGCAGACAACCGCTGCGTGGTGACTTTCAACCGCGATGATTTTGTAGCCCTGCATCGCAGCGGTGTTAAACACGGAGGCATCGTAGTGTGCAAAGCCGATCGAGATCGTTCGGAGCAGGTGCGGATACTCTATGAATACTTGTTCACCCAAGTGACCCTATGCGATCGCCTCCTCAGGGTACAGAAGCAAAATCAGCCCAAGGCCAGCAAACAAAGTTTTATCGTGCGGGAATATCGGAGATAAATCCTGTTGCCCAATGCCAATCACTCCAAGGTAGTACACATCAGAAACCTGCGAATGTCAGCTCAGGCATCCGCGACACCCAGCAACACAAGTCATTCCCTACAATCCATACGCCAAGCCAGATGCGCTGAAACTAGCAAAGTCACTCAGGTACAACCAGGATCAAGGGCGTTCATCTCGATTTCAAGCTGCTTAGGACATCTATTCGTTCACACACAAAACCCCAACTAAGACCTCGGCTGAACGCAAAGCTTGTGCCCATGAAGCCCAGTTTCTCATCAAGGTAGCTCGGCCAGAAGACGGGACGCTCCCAGTTGTTCTCGAAGATTGGGATCTGCGCACTGATGTCTTAGGCAACGATTATCTGACCTATGGCGAAGAGCCCCCTGTCTTTGCTTACCAGGTGCAACTCAAAAGCCCTGCGAGCTATGGTGATGGTTGCCCCATTGCCATCAAAACGCTCTATCTCCTTACCCATCTTTTGCAATGGGAAATCCCAGAGTTGGTGAATCGCTGTTACCGGGGACATTGGCTTTGTGGCCCAATTCAAGAAACTGATGGGGCGGCTATGGTGTGGGGATTGTGATCGCCTCTGTTTTAGGGTTGCTAGGGCGCGATCGCACCATAGACAAAATTCCAACTCAACCATTCGTGTCACTTTTTCTAGAGATAAAAAATGTACCACGAATGAAGGAAACAATTGCACTCGAACATACGACGAAGTCAAACGGGTGCATTTGCATTCTAGTTGCGATCCTCTGCTTGCCTGTCCAAGGCATCAGTTACAACTACGAGATCTGCAAAATACCCATCATTCCTTGATCCTCATGGTCGAGGATATGGCAGTGGTAGACCGTGCGACCGACAAAATCCTCAAATCTGACTCGAATCGTGACCGCCTCGTAGCCCTTAATGCCCACAGTATCCTTCCACGCTTGAAGGGGCTCCGGTTGGCCATTGCGTTCGATTACCTGGAAGCGATTGGTATGGAGATGAAACGGATGATCCATGCTGGCTTGGTTGATGATGCGCCAGTCTTCGACTTGATTGAGACGGACTTGAGTGTTGATTCGATCCATCACAAAGGATTGACCGTTGATGATGAATCCGGTTGCTCCAGCTGTCGGATCATTGCCGTGATTAAGGACAAACTGACGAGTTATGTCGGGTGTAGGGAGTGGCTCGACAGGGATGAGCTGCTGGGGTAACGGTAGCGGTTCGGAGAGATTGCTTGCTTGATAGCGAAGCGTCGCAATCGTCGTTTGCGTAGGCCGTATCACCCCTGGCATTTGCTCAATGGCATCACCGAATGACTTCATCATGTCAGCAGTACCGCGATCGTAAGGCAAACTCAATATTGCATAGTCGCCGGGTTCCTGTTGGCCAGGGATCAGCAGTTCTGCTCGTTCACCAGGGGACAGTAAAAGCGTGTCAAGTTCTGTTGGTTCCGCGATTGCCCCTCGGTCTGTTGCCATCAAAAACCAAGGATGCTCAGGCAACTGGAGCTGATAAATCCGGGATGCTGAGGCGTTAATAAGCCGCAAACGCAGCAAACCATTCTGAGGCAAGGTGACTACCGGATTTTGCTGGCCATTCGCCAGTAATCGCCCCCCTTCTCGTCCCCACTTTTTACCCAGCGGACTGGGATGATCAAAATCGCCTTGCGGATCTGTTTCAAAGTCTTGCAGCACCAGCAGCGACTCTTCAGCAGCTTGAAGCTCAGGAATATTGTCTAGATCTCCTCGGATGATCAATGGGCCAGCCAAACCGCCGAAGACTTGCGGTGCAACCTTGAGATGATAGTGGGGGTGATACCAGCCTGTGATTGCCGGGTGATTTTGGGGAATTTGGAATTCGTAAGTATAGCGCTCTCCAGCAGGAACTTCCTTGAATACGTCGTCGATTTCGGGTGAAATATGCAGCCCGTGGTAGTGCAAATTCGTCGAGGCATCCAGCTGGTTAATCAAGGTCAAGCGGACGGTATCCCCTGCATGGGCTTCAAGGATAGGACCTGGGACTTGATCGTTGTAGGCCAACACCCGAGTAGATTGTCCAGCTAGCGATCGCGTTTGTGCTCTAGCCGTGAGGTCAAGCTCTAATAGACCGTCGTGACTGGTCATTCGGCTTATACTCCTGCTATCTCGCGCACATTGGGAGAATAATGGCGCGCTGGATACAGCAGCCATCAGCCTTAAAAATTGGCGGCGTTGCATCACTGAGTACTCTCTAAAATTTTTAGGTTGGCTGGATTTCCAGAATGCCCATCATGCCGCGATCTTCATGATCAAGCACGTGGCAATGGTAAACCGTCTTACCCGTATAGTCTTGAAAGGCCATCCGAATGCGAACGCGTTCCCCAGGACTAACTAACACCACATCCTTCCAGGCGGCATAAGGCGTAGGCTGACCGTTGCGGCTGATGACCTGAAACTTATTGACATGAACATGGAAAGGGTGAGCCATAGTACCTGTATTGATAATGTCCCAATCTTCGATGGTGTTGAGGGCGACCTGGGTGTCGATACGGGCGTGGTCAAAAGCTTTGTCGTTAATCAAAAACACCATACCCATGCCATGGTTCAGCATAAACTGGCGCGTAGTCTGCGGGTCTGGTAGGGGTTCAATCGAAATCAACTGGGCAGGCAATGGAATTTCAGGGGTGGTGCCGCTATAGGTGAGCATCGCGACTGTTTCAGTGCGGCTGCGATTTGAGGAATTCCCCATCATGCCATTGCCCCCCATCCCCCCCCACATTCCTTGGGCTGGGTTAAAGGGCTGATTCAATAGGCGATATTGTCCAGGTTCTCGGTTACCGCGCACCAGTACTTCAACCCGTTCACCGGGGGCCAGTACCAGATCATTCAGCTCGACCGGCGTTGAAATCGCTCCGCCATCCGTCGCAATCAAGTGAAAAGGGTGGTTTTCTAGAGATAGCCAGAAAAAGCGAGAGGATGAGGCATTGAGCAACCGCAATCGCAGCAGGCCACCTTGGGGCATTTGCAGCTCTGGGTTGAACTGACCATTTACTGTCAGCAAATCCCCGACACGACCCGTCATTTGAGCCATGTGGCCGGGACGAGGAATGTTGCCACTGCGATCGAGGGCAAAGTCTTTTAGAACCAGAAATTCTTCCTGGGCTGCTTTAATTTCAGAGATGTCGTCCAGTTCGCCCCGGATGACAAAGAGTCCTGCGAGTCCTGCAAAGAGCTGCTCAGCGACCAATCCATGGTAATGGGGGTGATACCAAAAGGTTCCGGCAGGATGGTTCTCGGGAATCTGAAACTCATAGGTGTGGCTTTCACCCGGGGAAATTTCCAGCAAGATATCGTCGCCCGTACCCGTTGGCGGAATGTGTAGTCCGTGATAGTGGAGATTAGTGGGTTGATCGAGCCGATTGGTAAAGCGAATCTGCACGGTATCGCCAGGTCTAGCTTCCAATTGGGGGCCAGGTAACTGACCGTTATAGGTGAGTAGGTTGGCAGTGCGATTGCCCAACTGCACGCGTTGAGCTTCTGCCACTAAATCGAAACTCAGTAAACCCCCTTCACTCCGATAGGACTGAGCCTGGGCCTGAGAAGCCCCCGGCGCAGTGGACTGAGATGAGCCTCTGGAGCATTGAGAAAGGAGCAATGCTGCCGTCGTTCCCAGGCTTAGATCCAGAAAATTTCTTCGCTTCATGGCGTTCGTCACTGTCATCAAAACTGATATTGAACTGAATGGTGGCCGCGCTGGGCGTTTCTCCGGTGCTACATCAAGTCACTTTAGCCGCCGGAGCTAAATTGGCCGCTTCAGACTTGGGAGAACTGGCTACCGCTTCGACTGTGCCCCGAAACATATTCATGCCGCAGGTGAATTCGTAGCGTCCTGGCTCACTAGGCGTGAACTCAATCGCAGTTGTCTGATTCACTGGCAAAGCTTTGGCGATGCGAAAGTCAGGCAAGCGGATTTCTTCCAAACAGCTACTAGGATCAGTCCGGTAGAAATTGAGTCGCACCAGTTGCCCTGCCTGAACGACAACTTGGCTGGGTTCATAGCCGCCATCCACCGTGATAGTAATTTCTTGCACCCCATCATGACGCTTCGCTCGGCTTGATTTGGGCTGGCCCAAGACAAACCACCACAGCTCTAGCCCAATTAGACCCAGGCCGCCAGCCGTTACCAGTGCCTTTGTCCATATTGGCTGCTCGATCCGGCGAAACCCGCTGCTATTAGCTGATGTTGCATCATGGGACATCTGAGCGGGGGAAGCAGTTGTCAGGGCTAACCATAACCCTAAACTCGCTAAACTGCTTAGGGTGAATTTTCGATAACGCAGCATGAAAAACCTCCGATGGCTAGCTAGCCACGCCAAAGACAATAAAGTTGCCCAGAATGCCGGAAATTACACCGAGTAGAAAGCCGACACCGACTAGGAGGGCGAAGAATGAGGAGGGGTAGGTCATGGTGGGTGTCCTTTATAGGGAGGGAGAGGGGGAGAGAAGGGGGGAGAGGGAGATAGAGAAAGAGGGAGGCAAGCATTACCCGCCGGGTCGGGGCTGAAAGTTTCGCAGGCGCAACGCGTTGGTCACCACAGAAACTGAGCTAAAGGCCATGGCTGCACCCGCAATGATGGGGTTTAGGAGCCAGCCAGAGAGGGGATAGAGGATGCCTGCGGCGATGGGAATACCCGCTACGTTGTAGATAAAGGCGAAGAATAGGTTTTGCCGAATATTGCGAATGGTGGCGCGGGAGAGCTGAATCGCCGTAACGATGCCCCATAAATCACCGGATATTAGGGTGATATCGCTAGCGGCGATCGCCACATCGGTTCCCGTCCCAATGGCCATACCCACATCAGCTTGAGCCAAGGCTGGGGCGTCGTTAATGCCATCGCCGACCATGGCCACCAGCTTGCCTTCTTGCTGCAAGGCCATCACCTGATCGGCTTTTTGATCAGGGCGCACCTCCGCCATGACTCGCTGAATGTTGACTTCTCGGGCAATCACTTCAGCAGTCCGACGATTATCACCCGTGAGCATCACGACTTCCAGACCCATCTTTTGCAGCGTCCGAATCGCATTAGCAGAGGAGGGTTTAACCGCATCGGCAATGCCCATGATGGCTCCTATCTGACCATCGATCGCTAACCAGACAGCGGTTTTGCCCTCAGACTCCAACCGATCCCAAGATTGCCTGAGTCTTTCAGTATCAAGGCTAAGTTCGCGCATCCAGCGATGAGTCCCGATTTGCACCCAGTGCCCCTCAACGGAACCCTGGACACCACTACCGGCGATCGCCTCAAAGTGTTGGGCTTCCAGCAACGTTACCCCCTGCGTCTGTGCATACTGCACCACCGCTTCTGCCAGGGGATGCTCCGAGTGACGCTCTAAAGATCCCGCTAACTTGAGCAATGCGAGTTCGTTACCATTAGCCGTACCTTTTAAGGTGGCATAGTCTGTGACTGTCGGTTTGCCCTGCGTCACCGTGCCAGTTTTATCCAGCACGATGGTTCGAATCTTGTGGGCGAGTTCCAGGCTATCGGCCCCTTTGATTAAGATGCCGTTTTCTGCGCCTTTGCCTGTGCCCACCATAATCGAGGTGGGTGTAGCCAGTCCCAGGGCACAGGGGCAGGCCAAAATGAGCACGCCAACAGTAGTGATCAGGGCCATGCTGACGTTGCCCATAATGTTGAACCAGAGGACGAAAGTGAGAATCGCGATCGCGATCACGACAGGCACAAACCAGCTGGTCACGCGATCGGCCAATCGTTGAATCGGGGCTTTCGACCCCTGAGCCTGCTGCACTAACTTGACAATCTGAGCCAAAAAGGTGTCTTTGCCCACCCGTGTGGCTCGGAATTTGAAGCTGCCAGTTTTGTTCAGCGTAGCTCCAATCACCTCATCGCCCACCTGCTTTTGCACAGGTACGCTTTCACCCGTTACCATCGCCTCATCCAAGGTAGAGGAACCGTCAATAATCTCACCGTCCACCGGGATTTTTTCGCCAGGGCGCACCAGGACAACATCCCCTACCCCGACTTCCGTGATCGGGATATCGCACGCCTGGCCATTACGAATAACCCGAGCAGTTTTAGCCTGCAACCCCATCAGTTTACGAATCGCCTCAGATGTTTGTCCCTTGGCCCGGTTTTCCAAAAGATTACCCAGCAAAATCAAGGCAATAATGACAGCCGCAATTTCGTAGTACACATCGGGACGCAACCCTTGCTCCAGAAACCACTGGGGATAGAGCGTTGGGAATAGCGAGTATAGGTAGGCCGTGCCAGTTCCCACCGCGACTAAGGTATCCATTGTGGCCGAGTGGTGCTTCAGCGATTTCCAGGTGTTGATGAAGAAATCACTCCCTGCCCACCCCATGACCGGTAGGGTCAATACCAACTGCAACCAGGGATTGTGCAGCCATGCTGGAATGAATGGGATTTCAAGCCCCGTCATCATCGGTAGCGCGCCGATCATCAGCACGCCACCAATGACCAGGCTAAAGATAACTTTGCGGGTCAGCTCTCGCTCTCTGTACGCTCGCTCCAGGCGTTCGGCATCATCTCCAGCGGTGAGTGGATTCTCATCAACGGGCTGGGCTGTGTAGCCCGCACCATCGACTGTCTCCTGAATTGTGCTCGGATTTGTTTGCTTGGGGTCATAGGTGACAGTTGCTTGCTCAGCGCCAAAATTGACGTTACAGGTTTCCACTCCAGACACTGAACGGATAGCGTTTTCCACGTTACTGGCACAGGCGGCACAGCTCATACCGCCCAACTTAAAGGTTTGCGTTTCCATCGGATCCTCCTTTAGGCCACGGTATAGCCAGCGGTGGTAATGGCGTCTTTAACCACAGTCTCAGAGGCGGTGGTGATGATATTGACCTGTTTTGTCTTGGCATCGGCTGTGACCTTGGCTGCGGCATCTACACCATGAACGGCTTTGGTAACGGCCTCAACGCAGGCAGAACAAGCTAAATCGGGGACAGTTAAGGCTAGCTTCATGGGGTTATTCCTGATTGAGGGTGTCTCTATCCTGAAGCCTCCAGTTAGCTATAGAGTCAAGGGGTTAAAACATTCTGTTTCAGAATCAATCTAGCCTTTGAACCCATGGATAGAACTAAGACTTGTCGGCATCTGTAGAGTCGAGCGATTACATCCCCAACCACGCATCATGCCGCCCCGCCACATCATGCCACCCATGAAAAGGGCACTGACTAGCAAGGTAGTAATAATGCCGATGACAAAACCAATCGAACCCGATGCCAAAATTTTGCTATCCATTATGGAACCTCTTCAGAAAAACTGACCTGAGACGGAAAATTATGTTAGAAGTGATTTTCCGCTTGCTCTTAGCTTAAAAACTACAGTCAGCTATAGAGTCAAGTTGGGAATACAGGATTTAATCCGACAAAAATTCATGTTGCCACTCAATAATGAAATGCCAATGAAATGGGTTACGGCTGCTAAAAATAGCGACCCAATCAAGCACTAGCATGACCTGATGAAATCAAGATGAAATTGACCTATTATGCAGGGGAGAAATTGAGCTTGATTCCTCACCATTCCATTGCGATTTTGACTAGCGATCGCGCTCAGATTGCAGATGTTCGCGTTCGTAAACTGGCAGATGAAATTATTGAAGCGCAGCGCCGCGAAATCAAAGAAATAGAGTAGCTAATTGCCGACATCAGAGAAAACGGCATAGTAAATATACCTGCTCAGACAGAAGTCAGACCACTACCAGATTTCTCCTCAAGTCCTGAATAGATATCAGACGCTGCTAACAGAAGAATGTAGCTCACGAGAAAATCGATTCAGGACTGACTAAGAGAAGTCAAAACGTCAAGTATTGTTGCCACTACTAGAGCCTACAGTTGACTTGAGGGTCTAGGGTGAACACAAAGCTATTTATACCGCTTCAATATTACTAAGAGAAGTTCGATGCATAATTCCCATTCTCACCATTCAACTCAGACCAATCAGCATGGAGATAACCAAACTGATACTCATCAGCTTGGTCATCACGCAGATCATCATGGAAACCATAAGCACGAACCGGGGGGCCACGGTAATCACGATAGTCATACTGGACACGATAAACATGCGGGCCATAGCCCAGAGATGTTTAAGCAGCGGTTTTTTGTATCACTAATTCTGACGCTGCCAATTCTCTATTTCTCGCCACAGTTGCAGGGATGGCTGGGGTACGAAGCCGTTTCCTTCCCTGGTTCAGGATGGATTAGTCCAGTTCTGGGTATCGCTTTGTATTTTTATGGCGGCTGGCCATTTTTGCAGGGAGCCTGGCACGAGTTTCAAAGCAAAATCGGCATGATGACGCTGATTGCACTGGCAATTACAGTGGCCTTTGTCTATAGCCTAGCTGTATCGCTGGGGCTAGAGGGCAAACCCTTTTACTGGGAGCTGGCAACGCTTATCGACATCATGCTGTTGGGCCACTGGGTGGAAATGGCTTCAGTGCAGGGGGCTAGCAAAGCTTTGGAAGAGCTTTCGAGTCTGGTGCCTAACGAAGCTCACAGGATGCGAGATGGCAGGGCTGAAGATGTGCCAGTGAGTGAAGTTCAGGCTGGTGATGTGATTCTCATTCGTCCCGGTGAGCAGATTCCGAATGATGGCGAAGTGCTCGAAGGTAAGACCAGCGTTAACGAGTCATTCCTGACTGGAGAATCCAAGCCGATTTCCAAGGCCGTAGGTGATGAAGTGGTAGCGGGGTCGGTCAACACGGAAGGCTCCGTACAGGTTAAAGTGACGCGCACAGGGGATGATACGGCCATCAGCCAAATCATGCGATTGGTGGAAGAAGCGCAGTCCTCTCGTAGTCGGTATCAGGCCCTGGCCGATAAGGTGGCCTATTGGCTGACCATTATTGCGATCGCCTCAGGCACCCTTACCTTCATTGTCTGGCTGTCACTTAGCGATTTGGTCTTTGCCATCAACCGGGCTGTGACCGTGTTGGTGATTACCTGTCCCCATGCGCTGGGACTGGCAATTCCGCTGGTGATTGCTAACTCCACAGGGCTGGCCGCACGCAATGGCATTCTGGTGCGCAACCGAGATGCGCTAGAACGGGCTAAAGATATCAGAATTATGGCCTTTGATAAGACAGGGACACTCACCCAGGGCAAGTTTGGAGTGCAAAATATTGCCACCGATAGCATGGTGGCAGAGCAAGCACTGGCAATCGCGGCTGCCCTGGAAACGGCTTCTGAGCATCCCTTAGCAAAGGCAATTGTGGAGGCTGCTAACCAACGTCAGCTGGACTTGCCACAGATGCATGACTTCCAGACCGTTACCGGACGCGGCGTCGAAGGTCAGGTTCAAGGTCAAACCTATCGCTTGGGCCGCCCAGAATGGGTGAAGGAACAGAACCTGCACCTACCCAACAGTCTAGGAAGTGCCTTAGACCAAGCCGACGAGCGGGGCGAGAGTGCAGTCGTGTTGATGACGCCGAATCATCCCACTGCCGTCATTTCTATGGCCGACCAAGTCAGAGAACGGGCGCGTGAAACCATTGATCGTCTGCATAACATGGACATTCAGGCAGTCATGATCACAGGCGATGCTGAAGCCGTAGCGCAAGGTGTAGCGAAGGATTTGGGCATTGACCGCTACTATGCCCGAGTACTGCCAGAAGATAAGGTCAATCGTATTAAGGCGCTAAAGCAGGAAGCCCCAACAGCCTTTGCTGGCGATGGTGTTAATGATGCAGCGGCGTTACTGGAAGCAAACATGGGACTGGCGATTGGGGCAGGTACCAATGTTGCGATCGAGTCAGCTGATTTGGTGCTTATTGAAGACGATCCTTTGGATGCAGTGAGGGCTTTGAACCTAGCGAAAAAGACTTATAACAAGATGATTCAAAACCTGTTTTGGGCCACGGGATACAACGTGATTGCAATTCCTTTGGCGGCAGGTGTGCTCTCGGCTTGGGGTATTGTGCTTTCCCCCGCGGTCGGTGCGCTGTTAATGAGTTTGTCTACTGTCATCGTGGCCATCAATGCTGTAATGCTACGCCGCACTCAGTTGGCTTAGGTTAGGCGACCCCTATCCATGGATTGAACTCAATCAGACACAACCAGAAGAAATCCAAAACCTGAAAAACCTAAGGGAGCAAAACTCAATGAAATTGAACAGGGAGCGTCCGCTGAAACTAGCTCAGCAAAATTGGCTGGGTCGGTTGGTAGCTTTGCCCGAGTTTAATTTGTTTCTATTTTCGTTTTTGTTGAATTTTGTCTATGAGGTCTGGCAGGCCCCGTTTTATGACTTCTACAATGCCCCAACCCTAGCTGATAAGATTTGGGCATTGACCCACTGTACCTTTGGTGATGGTGTAATTACGGTGGGATGTAGCCTACTCGTAAGCGTCATTTCTCGCTCTCGCCAGTGGATCATTTATCCAACCCCTAAATCAATGCTCTGGTTTATTGGGGCGGGATGGGTTTATACCCTCTTTTCAGAAATTTATCGCATTCGGATTGCCCATCTATATGGGATATTGGGGTTCAGTATACCGGGTCTCCAAATCAGCGGATTACCGTTGATACAATGGCTGGTTATTCCTCCCGTGATCATCCTCTTAGCCCGTCGTCAGATTTTAGGACATCGTGCTTAGGGAAGCGTCACACGAGAACGATGAGTTTTTTTCTTTGAACGCCGTTGCAACCGCTTGAAGAATTCAGTCACATCGTCCACAAAGGAATACACAACCGGAACCACCACTAGCGTGAGCAACGTAGAAATTACTAATCCCCCTAGAATGACCGTGGCAATGGGTGAATAGGCATCCATACCTGTCTCTGGGAAAAAGGCCAGCCGTACAATTACAATCAGCGTCGTAAACGTCGTCATGACAATGGCTTTAAGCCTCACTGGACCTGCCTGCCGTATCGCGATCGCCCTGGGAACCCCTGCTGCCCGCTTCGCCAAAATCAGCTCTAGCAGTAGAATCGCCGCTGACAGCGAAATCCCCGAGAGAATTACAATGCCCAAAATCGACACGGTAGATAGGGTTTGATTCGCCAGCATTAAGGCTCCAAACACCCCCACTAGCTGTAATGGCACCGACAACATCATCACCAACGGCTGTACGAAAGAGCCAAACTGAATCACCAAAATTAGATAAATCAGCACCAGCGAAACCAATAGCCCCTTCAGCAGTCGCTCAAACTCAATCATCATGTCGGTCATATCGCCCATGGAATCAATGCCGTAGCCGGGGGGAAAGATGAGTTCTGCGCCCGCCTGCATGGCGATCGCCATGGACAAATCCATCGATGCAGGGCCATTTTTGCGATAGTAGCCGTTGACATAGACGACCCGCTTGCCATTGACATGTTCAATCAGCGTTGGCCCCTGTTGTCGCTCTAGTGTCGCTACCGTGCTTAAGGGCACCTGTTGTCCCGTGGGGGTGGTAATGTAAGTGTCCGAGAGGTCTTGTACCGTGCCGCGATCGCCCTCGTCATAGCGGACTAAGATTGAGTTCTGTCGCAAGTTGGGGCGGTTGTAGTAGCGACGCGTAAAGCCGCCATTGAGCGCGTAATAAGCCTGTTGAGAAACCTGCTGGACATTTAGCCCCAACTCTTGGGCACGGCGACGATCAATGTTGAGTCGGTACTCAGGCTGGGACAGAGACGAACTGGTATGGGTCATCATAATATCGGGGTTGGCTGCGGCGATTTGTTGCACCTCTTCAGCCAGCCGATACAAAATATCAAAGTCATCTCCATAGACCGCGAGCTGAATCGGAGCCGCAGAGGTAGCCATTACGTCCACTCCCATTTCCTTAATCGCCAGGCGGCGAATACCAGGAATTGTGCCCTTAGCTTCCGCTTCAATGTTGTCCATAATTTCCCAGATATCGCGCTGTCGTTCATTGAGCGGGGTAATGGTCACCGTTAGGGAAGCCGTATTCACCCCGCCCATGCTATATCCCGTGAAATAGGTACTGTTGCGGGTCAGCTCAAAACCCACCTGGGCCGAGACTTTTTCGACTTCAGGTTGCTGCAAAATAATTTGCTCGAATCGGGCAGCAGCAGCATCGGTTGCCGCAAATGAAGTCCCCGCCTCCATTTCTAAAGTGGCCATAAACTGGCCCGAATCCCCCAGGGGCATCATCTCTTGCGGGATAAAGCTGTACAAAGAAGCCGCCAGCACCACTGAGGCTGCTGCCACGGCTAACGTCACCTCGCGGTTTCTCATACAGCTATCGAGCAACCATCCGTAACCCTGCTCTAACTTCCGAAAGCCATAGCGCACAGGCGTCAGCACTGTCTGGAGCCAGGTGCGGCGTTGGGGTTTATCGGTGTGAGGTTTGAGCGTAAAGGCCGCAACAATAGGAATTAGTGTAATTGAAACCAATAGAGAAGCCACAAAGGCGAACACCATCGGCCAAACAATGCCCACAAACATGAGACCCGTGAGGCCCCCTGCCAGAATGGTAGGCAACAACGCAGCGATCATGACACAGCTAGCAGCGGCACTGGCCAGAAAAACTTCCCCGGTACCGCGAATCGCCGCTTGTACTGGCATCAACCCCTGCCGCAGTTTTTGATCAATGGAGTCGAGCACAATAATTGAATCATCTACCAGCTTACCGATCGCCATCATCATGCCAATCAGTGTCGAAGAGTTGAGCGACATGCCGATAGGAATAAACGGCAATGTAGACAGCGCTAAACTGGTCGGAATGGAAATCATGATGATCGCCGTGGCGCGAAAATCTTCCAGGAAGATCAAGATCACAATTCCGGCTAGCACAACACTCACCAGCAGCTCTTGGAAGGTGCTGCGGAGGATCAAATTCACCAGGTATGAGTTGTCATAGGCTTCTTGAAATTCTAGGCCAGGATATTCGGCTTGAATGGCTTCTAGCACTGCTCTCACTCGCTCGATCACCTGGGGCGAACTAGAGTCAGGTTTTTGGATAATATTCACCGCTAAGGCTGACTCACCGTTGTAGCGATAGCCGCTGCGCCGTTCTTCGTAAGTGTCTTTGACGGTAGCGACATCGCGCACGTAAACCACACGCCCCTCATTTTCTAAGATGGGATAATCTAGAACCGTTGCTGCATCAAGGGCGCGCTCATCAGTGCGGACTAAAATCTCGCTGTCACCCTGGGTCAGTACCCCTGCCCCCTGACTAACATTATTGGCATCAATGGCATCGCGCACCTGCAAAATGGAAAGGCCGTAGGCGGCTAGCTGTTGGCGATCTACGACTACCTGGAGTTGTCGGCGGTAGCCGCCAAAGATAGACACAGCTTGCACATCTTCAACCTGGGTCAGACGATCAACCAGGGTATTATCGGCAAACTCTCTGAGTTGTAGTGGATCCCACCCATCTCCCTTTAGGGCCAGGGTTAATACGGGCCGATTTAGGGGATCAATGGGCAATACCCAGTAGGTGCGAGAATTAATGCCATCAAGCTGGAGGTCACCCTCAGCCGCTGTCATCACACTTTGGACAGACTGCACTGCTTTGTCGATGTCGCCACCCCAGGCAAACTGAATGGTGACTAAGGAGCTGTCCTGCTGGGAACTGGAGCGAATAAACCGGACGCCGTCGAGGACACTAAGCCGCTGTTCGATGGGCTTGCTGATGTAAGTTTCTACCTCAGCAGGGGATGAGCCAGGGGCCATGGTGACAATTGACACCAACGGGCTTTCGACATAAGGCATCATCCGCACGGGTAGCAGCACCAGCGTTAGCAGTGAGAGCATGACCACCGCAATGTAGATAGCTGCGACCACTACTGGGTTCTTAATCGACCATCGGGTGAGAAATTCTTTCATAGTAGAAGTCCAAAGTGCTAGGTGAGATTTGCATAGGGCAAACCTCACCTGTTAAAACAACGCGAGTCAGTATCCTACTGGGCCTCGATCATGAAGTGGGCTTTGCCCTGCTGTTCCCCTTTATCCACGATGGTGTTGATAGCCCACATACCTTCCATGCCAAAGTAGGTTGTTACCTTATATTGGCCGGGCTCAGCATCAGGAGACACATCAACCTCGGTCACCATCGGTTCCATGCCGTCCATCGGCATGTAGATATCAACCAGTAAGTTGGCATCGGTAACAGGTTCTCCAGTAGCAGTATCTTGGACAGCGACAACGAGTTCTGCATCTCCCATGGGAACCGTCTCTTCAGGGCTAACTAAAGTGATTTCAACATTGCCCTCACTAGCTTCCATGCCATCCATTTCGGGCATAGCGGCATCAGCCGATTCAGTTGTCTCGGGAGCATCCTCAGGTGATGCCGTTGTTTCTGAACCGCTTGTGCAGCCAGTAACGAAAACGGTCGCTGCAATCAGACTTAGCAGTAGGTGTTTCATGGGTTTTACTGAAATAACAAAATGCAAGTATGTGTAAAAAGCGAAAGCTATTGCACAGGCAGACTGAGGCGAGCTGTGCCTGCTTGTTCGGCGTCGGTGACGGTAGCCTCCAAAATCCAGTCACCTTTCATGCCTAAAAAGGTGTTGACCCTAAACTCCCCAAGGTTGTCAGCAGGTTCAAGCTCTACTTTGGCCGTCATTGGGGCCATGTTTGGCATCGGCATGGTGATATCAACGGTTAGATCATCGGCGGCGATCGCTAGCGGTTCACCCGTCTCCACATCTTTCAGGGCAATGGTGAGTTCAGCCTTGCCCGATTCCAGCGCATCAGGACTGACTAGGGTGATGTCAAGCGGACTGGTTTCGCTGCTGGTAAAGCCTTCCACTGGATTACCCAGGGCATCCACAACCGTGATCGGGCTGTTATCCATCAAACGACTGTGGCCAGTGGTAATCACCCGATCGCCTGCTTGCAGACCTTCGATAATTTCGATGCGATCGCGACTGGTTAACCCCGTCGTGACTTGCCGCCGTTGGGCCATATCACCGTTGACCACCCAAACTGCTGGTTCCCCCTGAAAATCAACCAGTGCCTTTTGCGGTAACGAAAGCGCATCTGTTCGGCGCTGGGTAATAATTTCCATATCGACAAACTGACCGGACAGTAGTTTCTCGTCGAGATTGTTGACCACCGCTTCAACGGTCACAGTGCGGGTTGTCATATCGGTCTGGGGAAAGATGCTGGTGATTTGACCCGGAATCACCGTCGTATCTGCACCAGGTACCTTAGCTAAAATCGGTGTCCCAGGCTGAATCCGATTGGCATCTTGCTGGGCAACGTTGGCCCGCAGCCGCACCCGTTGATAGTCCCCAATTTTGAAAATCCCCATCCCTGGCTGCACCACTACCCCTGGATCAGCCATGCGAGCCTGCACAATACCGCTGATGGGGGAGGTAATTTGGGTATAGCTTTCAAAGGCCGAGGCAGTGCCAACTTGAGCCTGAGCCTGATTTGCCTGGGCTTGATTGCTGGTTACCCTCGCCTGTAAGCGAGCCAGTCTGGCCTCAGCACCTTGCAACATGGCTTCCTTCGCGTCTACTTGAGACGCGAGTAAGTCGTACTCGTCCTGCGAAGTAGCCCCGGCTTCAGTTAGACGAGCAAAGCGATCGCGTTGGAGGCGCAAATAATCTAAGTCGGCCCGAATCTGACCAATCTGCTGCTGTTGTTCTTCAAGTTCTAACTGGCTAGCCTCCACTGAAGCCGCTAGGGCAGCAGCGTTGGCCTGGGCCTCATTGGTTTGAGAAACTCGCTCAATGGCATCTAAACTTGCTAAGGTTTGTCCGGCCTCAACGCGATCGCCGGGGTAAATTGAATAGTTGGAAAGTTGCCCCATCACACGGGGATAGACAGTTACTTCGGTGTAGGGATAAATTGCGCCAGTGTAGTTCACACTGATATCTAGCTGGGTAGGCTCCACTGTCTCGACTGTTACCGGGGTTGGATTAAACGCTCCATCTACCCGCATCATGTCATCGTGAGACATGCCCGACATGTCGTGACCACCCATGTCATGACCTTCCATCCCAGACATGGTTGACATCTTGAATAAGGCCGTAGTGACCAAGATGCCTGCGGTAAGGGCAGTAAACACCCCAACACCAAGGAATGCCTTACCTGAGGTTTTCCACCAGGGTACAGACACGAGATTATCGGGTTCAGGCATCTTGGCAACTGCAGAAGATGTCTCGGGTGAAACTTCATCTAATGATGGAGATTCTTCTACGGATTCCCCAGATACAGGCGTTTCAGTTGATTCAGGTGGATAACTCATTGGCAATGTGCTGGCCCGAATTTGGCAAACTGCATCAAGCGTAGTGATCAATAGTGAAATGGAGATGAAATGATCAACTATTGGAACTCACAAGTGCGGTGTCGTCGAAGTTTGAACATCTTGAGCGAGAAGTTTTCAGCATATAGCCGACCCCTCGTACGGTTTGAATCAGACGGGGTTCTCCAGCCGCTTCTAACTTGTTTCTGAGGCTACGAATACAGACATGCAATACGTTGTGGCTGCCGACGAAATGATAATCCCAGACGGCTTCGAGCAACTGATCGCGTTCAAGTACCTGCTCAGGATGGCGGAGCAAATAAGTTAACAAGCCAAATTCTTTGAGGGGTAATTTGACAAGGCGATGACCACGATGCACTTCATGGCTATTAAAATCGAGCACTAGATCTTCAAAGGTCAGGACTCTAGCCCTTTCACGAATATGCTGGCGTAAGTTTAACTTCACTCTCAAGAGCAGTTCAGTCAGCCTAAGAGGTTTAAAGATGTAGTCATCTGCCGACAACTCGATCGACTGAATCCTGTCGATAGTCGTTAAAAGGATAATTTTGAGATTGGCATTGGCAATTCGCAATCGCTTGCAAATTTCTACTATAGGTAGGCCAGGGGTTGCCGCATCTAGAATGAGTAATTGGGGTTGGGTCTTACGCGCAGTTAAAAAGCCTATTGTGCTGTCTCTCTCAACAAGAACACTATGGCCTTCAAAGCTGAGTTCCATCTGCATAAGCTGGCTCATGGGCTCATCATTAGAGACAATCAAAATATCACTAGCCATAAAGCACTGCTCCCCTAAAATTGAATTTCCAGCGTGCAGTTTTCTTCTGATCTTGTGGACTTCACGCTTAAGTCTTCTTCAGGTTAAGGAGGCGTTATGAAATCATCATGAAATAGGCAGACAGACTGTGAACGTACTGCCTTTCCCCGGCTGACTTGTGACGGTCAAGGCCCCGTTATGGGCTTGGGCGATCGCCGCGGCGATCGCAAGCCCTAATCCAGAATTGCCAGTGTGCCCAGAACGCGCCGTATCCACCCGGTAAAATCGATCGAAAATTTTGCGCTGATGCTCAAGGGCAATGCCGATACCTGTGTCACAGACTGAAATCAGCGCCTGTTGCTGCTGGCGCTTTAGGGTTAACGTGACCTGTCCCCCTGCCGGGGTATAAGTCAAGGCATTGTTCACCAGGTTGAGAACTAAGCGATATAGCTGTTCCTCATTACCGAGTACCCTGAGGAGGGGCAGGCTTTGTCCATCCACAGTCAGGGTAATCCCCTTAGAGATTGCAAAAGCGGCCATTTCCTCAGCAATATCGTTTAGCAAATCCCCAAGATGACAGGGATTTCTGACCAGGGGACGCTCACTATCGAGCCTAGAAAGCATTAACAAATCACTCACTAGGGTCGTTAACCGCTGATTTTGACGATTAATTACCGTCAGGGTCTCCTGGGCGTCTACTTCTGATAAGTGGGGTAGACGCAGAACCGATTCGACAGTAGCTTGAGTCGCCGCTAAGGGAGTGCGCAGCTCATGGGCAGCATCAGCAGTAAACTGCTGAATTTGACTGTAAGACTGATAAATGGGTCTCATGGCCAGGGCTGCTAACCACCAACTTGCTGCAGCCACCAGCAACAACGCCAACAATAACCCCAGCAAAATACTCCAGCGCACCACAGCTAAGTACTGATCAAAGTCTTGAAACGACCTTCCCACCATCAGGTAGGCCCAGGTTTCTTGTTCGGTTGTTTGAAGAGCGATCGCCACCTGGTGATAAACCTGACCGTCCCTATCTTTCAAAGATTGCCACGCAGGATCAGGGGATGTGATCGGTAATCCCTCAGGGCGCATTCCAGCGACTGCCAATAGTCCCCCAGCCGGATCCACAATCCGAATGTAATAATTTTGCTGATATTGACTTTGTAGATGATGGGTTGGCCCCTCCCAGCCTGCCAAGCAAGACTGATCGGCCAAGCATAAGTCCGGCAGCAGTTGGGTTGGCAACTGATCGAGCTGCGCTGAGCTGGATAGGGTTGCCTCTAAGGAATCGTAGATGGCATCTGCGACGGATTGCAGTTCGCGATCGACCGTTACCTCGTGGGCATGGGCAATGGCGCGATAGACCCCCAGCCCCAGCAGCGTCAAAATCACCCCCATCACCCCGGCATACCAAACGGCTAGACGAAGTCGCGATCTTTGGAAAAGCTGATTTTGCAGGGTTTTATGATTCCGGGGCGTTGAAGCGATATCCCATGCCATACACAGTTTCGATCAAATGGTCATATTGCCCCAGCTTACGTCTCAGCAGTCGCATTTGAGCCGCCACCACATTGCTATTGGGTTCACCGCCAATTTCCCAAAGCCGATTCAGCACCTGATCGCGGGTGAAGATTTGGTTGGGGTGTTCCATGAAATATTGCAGGAGCTGAAATTCTTTTTGGGTCAGCTCAATCGATTGTTCTGAGGGATCGCCTCGATGCAAAAAGGCGATTCGGCGATCGCAGTCCAACGTTAGTGGGCCGATCTCGATTTGGGCCGATTTCATGTCCGGCGATCGCCGCCGCAATGCCCGCAAACGCGCCAATAGTTCTGCCATGCTGAAAGGTTTCACCAGGTAATCGTCAGCACCTGCATCCAATCCAGTAATCCGGTCTTCAATTTGGTCCTTAGCCGTGAGGATAAGCACAGGCAATGGGGAATGGTGGGATCTTAACCACTGACATAGCGAAATTCCCGAGGTCCCTGGCAACATCCAATCAAATACCCCGAGAGTATATAGGGAGAAATCACTTTCTAAATAGGCCAACGCCTCGTCCCCCGACTGCACCCAGTCCACAACATAAGCCTCTTGAGTCAAGGTGCGCTTGATAGCTTTACCCAAATCAGGTTCATCTTCAACAAGAAGGATACGCATAGGAAACAGCTAGGATGGTTGCCCAACCAATGGCACTGCCTCAATCAACGGACAGATATCCCCCGGTTTAGGATGAGGCTGTGTGGTTGCCCAGCGATCGCGATAGTGTTCTAAATTGGCTTTGAATGCCATCATTTGCTGAATCTGGTCTTCAATCTGCTCAATTTTGGCTTGCAGCAGCGACTGCACAAACTCACAGGGGACATCTCCCCGGTGGTGGACATTCAGCACTTCACCAATGTCTTCCAAGGAAAACCCTAGGGCCTGCGCCTTTTTAATAAACTGCACCTGATGCACCGCCGCTGGCGGATAGTATCGATAGCCATTCTCGCCGCGCTCAGAGCACAGCAACCCCAAACTTTCGTAGTAGCGCAATGCACCCACGGCAATGCCAGTTTGCTTAGAGACTTGACCAATTTTTAAGCGAGTTGCTACAGCCATTACTCTGCCCTCCTGGAGACCCATACCGCTCCGATGCAATCATCCCTAACTAGACGGGGTTTAGCTTACACAACGACGACTCCAAATGTGAATGCAGTTCATTCTAAATCGCGTCCACATCTAGATCCATGGTTTTTCCTTCGCAGGGGCGAGAGGCCTCTCGCCCCTACTCCAGGTTTCAACTCGGATGTGGTTTAACTCTAAACATTCTAGTCAACTGTAGGGTCAAGGGAAATGCTGTTGACGTAACAAAGTGATGCATTTAACGATGCATTAATTAACGATGCATTAATCCCCGCCTGTTGCTATCAAGTTGACATTAGTTGGGACATAGCGGAGCGTTTCATTCCTATTTCACAATTGTCTGTCAGCCTTGGTGGAGGGCTTTTGTTGTATGGGGCAAATCGCCTGACCTGTTCAGTTTGGAGGGATAAATGAATCGTCGTTCATTTACAGCTAGATTTTGGTCGGTAGGACTGGTAGTAACTGGCATGATTTTAACGGGTTGCACTGCCAGGGGACAAAATCCTAAAGCGGAAGCAAGTGCGGATACAGCCCAACAAGCCGCGATGGCCCACGAACTGACTGTCTTTCGCAGCCCCACCTGTAGCTGCTGCGGATTGTGGATTGAGCATATGCAGGCTGCGGGCTTTCAAGTGAAAGACGAAGTCACTGAAGATATGACGGCAATTAAACAGCAGTATGATGTGCCGACAAACCTGGCTTCTTGTCACACTACGATAGGGGATGGGTATGTCATTGAAGGACACATTCCGGCTGAAGATGTGCAGCGTTTATTAACCGAGCAACCCAACATTGCTGGCATTGCCGTACCCGGCATGCCCATTGGCTCTCCTGGGATGGAATCGGGAGATTATATTGAACCCTACACAGTGTTCTCATTTGAGAAAAACGGCAAAACTGCCGTCTTCGCCGAACACTCATAACACTGACTTAAGGAATGACCATGGGCAAGAAAATTACAGTATTGTCGTTCTTAGGGGGGCTGGGGATAGGGATTTTAGGGCTAGTGACCTTGCAATTCTCCCAAACCCATTCAAAATCTCCTTATGTTGCTCAAACTGACAGTCCTGTGCATGGCTTAAGTCCTCAGGAAATCGATGATTTGTTGAACGGGCGCGGAGCCGGATATGCTCGCATGGCTGAACTCAACAGCTATCCCGGACCACGCCACGTGCTTGATCTTCGACAGGAACTAAGGCTTTCAACCGATCAAGTAGAAATGATTCAGACCACGTTTGACAGTATGCAGCAGGAAGCACAGCGACTGGGCGAGCGGATCGTTACCCAAGAAAAACAGTTGAGTCAGGCTTTTGCAACCGAGTCGATTACCCCTGAGTTGCTTGATCAACAAACCCAGGATTTAGCTGATCTATATGGTGACCTGCGTTTGACCCACCTCCAAGCTCATTTGGTAATCACCCCGGTACTCTCAGCCGAGCAAATTGAACACTATGACCAATTGCGGGGGTACACTGAGCCTTCAACGGTTCCCCATCACCATTTTGGAGATTAAACCCATGACCTATCGGATGCCCCCAAAATGGATCGCGATCGCGGGTGGCGCTACAGCTTATAGCACACTGTTAAACAATCACAACGGCTTAGCCCATACGGGGCACGCCCATACAACAGGGGCTGAACCGGATGGGCCTACCAATGCCACCGAACCCTCTACCCCCACAGTTGAGTCAACGACCGACGAGTCATTGGCACCAACCTCCGAGGCCCATGAGATTGATGTCATAACAATGCCATCAGCTGAGGCAGAAGAAACTGGCTCGAACGGCAGTACTAGCGAAGTGCTCCCCATGTCTCAAGAGTCTGCTCCAACCCCAGTGTCCCAAGCTGGATTGTCTGATGGGTTTTCGATCAGTTTGGGAGAACCCCTTCTAGGCCTGATAATTGCTGGACCGTTTCTCTTAAACGCCTTAAGAAGACGAGTCCAGTCTTGATGTTCATCCCGTAACTTGTGGTTATGAACCTAAATCGGCTCCGTTTACGTCAGCTCCACCGGGCATTAGTGCCATTTTTAGCGTTGCCGTTGCTGCTGACGCTGACCACAGGAATGTTATTTCAACTGGCTGTCATCAGCGATCGCGCCAACGACTTTCTCTGGCTGCTCGATCTGCATCGAGGTAAATTCGGCCAAATCAACCTGGAATTGATATATCCAATTCTCAACGCACTAGGACTTTTGACGCTGATTCTGACTGGGTTGATCATGTGGCTACAATCCCCTAGTCAAAACCGCAAAAGAGTAGGCAACGGTTAAGGGGTTATGTTGCAAAAACAGGGCTTAGATCGTTTGATGGGAAAACTAAGGAATTATCGATCGCATCTATCCCCCAATGTCGGCTTCACCCCCCATTCAAGTGGCGTCATTTTCACTCCAAGATTACTCTGCTGAATGTGCAACAGCATATATCATCGATAGACATCCATTGATGCCGAACGACATCCATTGATACATTCATCCTTCTGCAATAGACTTGAGGCTGTCCAATGCTTCTCACTCAATCAGCTCCAATGACAACACCAGATCGGGGGGATGGGGGTAAGTTCGTCGAATCCCCTGACAGTCTCTATCCCAAAACAATTGGCCTTAGAGTGT
Source organism: Cyanobacteria bacterium P01_A01_bin.123 (assembly GCA_039815185.1). GTDB lineage: Bacteria > Cyanobacteriota > Cyanobacteriia > Phormidesmidales > Phormidesmidaceae > JBCBZT01. The sequence goes on from JBCBZT010000033.1 coordinate 23,112, forward strand.
CCAAACGAGATTACCCCAAGCTAGAAAAGCTATCGGCAAACACAGGTAAGACCATGGCCGCGATCGCTCGTGAAGCGGTTTCAAAATACCTAACTGAAGCCGAAGAAGCTGGCGAATTGTAATCAACTCCAACCCATCAAGGTAAGTTTCTTGTTGCGAATATCCATTGACATCCATGGATGTCAATGGATAGAATAGGGACATAATCAGCAAAACAAAACCGCACCGGTTCCCAACTCGCCAAAGCCAGAACCAACGCGGTATGCACTAACCCCTCAAAAGGAGTTATTTTGTTATGCCTACTCTAACTCAAACGCCTCAAGACACTCAACTCTACACCCTCACAACCCCAGTCCGAAATCTAGCCCCAGGCAACGCATCAGCTATCAAGGTTACCGTCTCAAAATTGCTCGCGTATTCCGTCCCTTAGATCGCCCCTACGGCTGGCATGTCCATCTGCAACCCATTGATATCCCCATCGTTGAACTTGCTCCCTGGAGTGAAGCCACTAACGCTGATGACTATGCAGAACGTGCACAAATTGCAGCCTACACCACTCGCTTAGATCCTACATTCCGCAGGTTGACAGTTAACCAGCAAGGTGTGGTGCCATAGAGTGTTTAGAGCCCTTAAAAGACTGGAAACGGCCCTTGCAGATAGAGAACCTGGATCACCGAAATCGACAGGGATGGCTGAAGGAACCTCTAGCCTACCTGTAGGATGGCTCCCACCCGATTTTGGCTACTCACTCCTGACAGTTTCCTTGAGAGGGGTTCCAAGAGGGCAGTGTAGTTTTAATTGAAGGTTTCAGGCTGTTTTCTGGGGCGATCCAAGGGCCATGTGTCTAAGAACGGCTCTGTTGCAAAAACGAAGGGTTGGCTTGAACAAGAAGGTTATGTAGATGGATATGCCGTCCAAATGGCAAAAGGTAATCCTTGCTCTGGATGACCTATACGCGTTTCATTGACAGGGACATCAAGCATGACGACTACGACCGTGATGCCTGTAGAGACATTTGCTGGTCCGTTATTCCTCACAACCCGCCCATTAGTCTGCATACTTGCGTCAGTGAGATACAGGTCTGCATTTGAAAGGTTGCGTGCTCCCTGAAAAGTCTGAAGTTTCTGATTTAAGTTAGCTGATCTTTGGTTCAGCAAATCACTAATGTGCCTATTGGCGTGGATCGCCGTCTCAAAGACAGATATGACTGTACGACTTCCTCTCATAGCCCAGATGTTACTGGCTAAATTGGGATCGCTGAAGGTCCCTCCTGGATGGCCCTTATCATAAATATGATCGTGCGCATGAACTGACCTACCACCAGGCTCAAATCTGGGCGTAAATCCTGCATGCCTCTCAATTCCACCATGTGCCAAGAAGCGAGATCCCCAATTGCTTGCCTGGTCAGCATTTGGTATCTGGCCGGATGGTAGCAATGTTTCTACTTTTTCAAAAATACTTGTAGTTAGTTCTTCATGTCTCCTAAGCATTTGTTCGTAGGTTTGCCCACCGGAATCTGCTCCAGTAAGACGATTCATTATTGTTTGTAATTGTTTTAGATCTTTAGCTAATCTTTTGAGGCTTCTCTTATCTTTGCCCGTTGTGTTGTCAACTTGTGTATCAACCAGGTCTTCTAATTCCTCGGGTGTAGAAGCGATCATCAGCTTTGGTTCATCGCTTCCGAAATCGATATAAATAGAGTGATCTTCTCCATCCTCAGAAAATGTATGAAGTACTAAACGCCCCTCTCTCTCTGAAGAAGATTCTTGCGCTGAAGCAGAATCCTGCTGGACGTCTCCGAAGCCTAGGCTCTCTAGAGCAGCTCTACCAAGTCTCAGGGCTTGCTCGATCAGCCAGTTGAGGGCGCGATCGACCATAGCGCGGATACTTTCGATGATTTCGCCAAGGCGATCGCTAATATTGCCGAGGCCCAACTGATTGGCGATAAAGCCAATGACGATGGGGATGCTGTTGCCAAGGCCCTGTTCCATGCGGGTAGCACCGGGCTCAATATCTCCGGCGGCGATGCTAGCGACAGTGGAGACGAAATCGTTCACGACTTCTAGCATGTCACGTAGATATTCAATGGCGGACTGAATGGCGTTAAAGAAGGCGATGAAGCTGTTGATGACAGGGGTAATGCCAGTGGCGTCTAGCAGACTTAAGAGCCAGCGCATGCCCACCATGACGACTCGTTCCATCACATAGGACTGCACTTGCTCTAGCACCACATCCCAGAGATTGGTCAGTTGCGATTGAATGTATTCCCAAACCGCGACAATGCCGCGTTCTTGCACGTCTTGGATGAAGCCCCAAGCGTCTCGGGCAATTTCCATGACCCGATCGATCGCGCCCCGAATCTGATCCACCCGCTCTTGCCCAATGTGGTTAGCCAACAATTCCCACATGTGATCCATCGTCAACCCCAACACCTGGAGCACAAAGCCCAGAATTGATTCAAAGGAGAAGTCAGTGGGTGGCTCCAGGCCGGCATCACGCACCGCGCGGAACAGCCAATCGGTCAAGCCGCCGATCAGGTGGGTCACAATGTTGTCAAAGAATTTCTGGAAGCCCAACTTGGCCGTGTTCAGGAGGTTGATCAGGAAGCCGACCGGATCGCGCTGAATGTCGTCTAGGGCCTGAAGTGCATTGGTAATGATGCTGCCAATGAGATCCGTGGGGAAGTTCATCAGGGCCAAAATCAGTTCCAAGGCCACCTTGATCACCTCAATCACAAAGGTGAACAGGCGGGTTAGAGGCTCGTGGAACTCATTGAGAATGCGGGTAAAGGCATCGATGGGGCTGAGCAAATCTTCAATGGTGAAGGCGTCCCACAGATCCAGGAAGAGGCGCTGAACAAACGGCCAGGTAATGCCCAATTCGGTCATCATACCTTCGATGCGCTGAGCCGCTTGCGGAATCACGCCCGTTTCCTGCATTTGCTGGAATTGCCGCTCACCCCCTGGGATCAAGCTCATAAAGCCGCGAATCAAGTTAGTGGCATTGCGGGGAACGGCCTCTTGGGTAAAGGGATCCTGCTCCAGAATGACCGTTAGGAGGTGATAACCTGGAATATCGGTGGCGAAGGTACTCAACCAGCCTAATAGTGCGTTCTTGATCAGCTCTAGCACCTTGAACGCCACCGTGCTGGCAAAGGTCCAAACGTCTTCTAAGAAGGTGCCAGCCCGTTCTGCCAGGGTCTCCAGGTTGGTGCCCAGATCCGGCAAGTTTTCCGGCTGAATCGCGTTCCACGCTTCGGTAATCAGGCCGCGCAGTTGACCAATCAGACTGACGAAGAGGGCAAATTGGGTGTCCAGCCAATCGGCAGTTTCTTGCAGGGTTCCTCGCTCCCGCATCTGCTCCAGCTCTTGCTCTTTTCCAATCAGCAACAGAAAGTCTTCGAGAATTTCGACCGTGGTGGCTTCGACTGGTGCATCGCGGAGCGGATCATACTTGATGATTTTCTTGATCAGCGCCCAAGCCTGATTGTCGGCCAAGAGGGGCTCGGCAAAGTCGATCGCGGCTTCTTTGATGAGTTCAACAATGTGATTCACCAAAGAGGTGGCAAAGTCAACAACATCGTCATACAGTTGCTGGAAGTGGCGCTGAACGACAGCGAGGTTGTAGTCAAACCCTTCAATGATGCGGACGTCTTCCCAGGCATTCTCGATCGTCCGCTCGATGCGACTCAGGGATAGATCGAGACGGCGCAATTCATTGGACACCCAGTCGAAGGCAGCCTGGATCACGCCATATTCTTGAAGCGCATCAAAAATGGCGGTACCAAAGGGCACCAAGCCCATTAATCCGGCGAGCAGGTTGGTGGCATTGCGTTCCACATCAATCCCCCGGAGTGGGTCATAGCCAATGATGACGGTGAATAGTGTGTAGCCCGGAATATGGCGCGCGTAGTCTGCCAGTTCTTCCAGCACCGCATCGGGAATGAAGCGTTGGATTTCGGGCGGATTGGCGGAAACTCTGGGCAGGTGCTCAACCGCTGGGGCAGGTTGGGGCAGGGGCTGTCGCTGAATGGGAGCCGCCGCGCCTTGCTGTACAACGTGGGTGGCTTCGTGGGCCATCAGGCCCAGATTGTGGCTAGACTCGCTGCGGTTCAAGAAAATATGGTTGCCGTGGGTAAAGGCGCGGGCCTGCAAACTATTCGCAGCGCGGTGAGCATTGGTATCACTGTGGACCCGGACACCGCTCAGGTTTGCCCCGACATGGGGCTCAATCCGGCGACGGGTGTTGGCTGGTAGAGACGCTCCGGGGCCCGGGCTACGAATGGTGGCGGCGGTGCGGGCGGAAACCGTAGGTTGGCCCTGGCCTTGACGCTGGATGGGTTCTTCTGCGATCGCCTGCCGCTGCAGCACGTCCTGATCTGCTTCAAGACGCTGCACGGGGTCTTCGTCCATTTCCAGGCGTTGCAGCACATCCTGGTCTTCGTCCGCCAGACGTTGGACAGAGGCTCGGATTGGAGTCGACTGCGATCGCGGAACTGCCCCACTCATCACCGTGCTGGCAACAGCATCCGCTTCCTGCTCGTATTGGTCTCCGGGTTGGTTGACGGTGAGCTTGGGTTGGATGATGGGCGATCGCAGGGCTAACGGTGACACCGGCGATCGCGAGGATTTCGCCACCGCTGACGCCGCGATTGGTTTGACCTTTCGGCTCTTGGGTCGTTTAGTCCGCTCTGCCAGATGAACCATTGCAGAATGCCGAAGCTAGGGGCAGATGAGATGTCGGTTTGGGGTAGATGCAGCCAAAACGACTTGAGATGGAGCGGTCTGGCCCCCGTTTTGGATGTCGTTGCGCAACTTAAAAAATAATGCTGGAATTTCTCTAGGCATTATTTATGCTTAATAATTCTCATACCGAATTTCTTTTTCAAGAAACGATATTAAATTCGATAAAAGACTTTATTATTCAAGATAGTCTGAACAACTCTTTTTAAATTGACTTGATTGATAATGTTGAAACGTACAGAGCTTGATTGAAGCAGATTTCTTCTGTTAAATATAAAACAACCTGAGTTTGGGATAAGGAATTTTGCTAAAGTTCCTACCACCAAGACGGCTGTAGCGTGTTCCTATGCTGATCCCAACTCACTTGATTATGGATTAAATGGGTAGTAAGCCTGACTTCGGACAATGCTGGATTCACCCAAATCAGTAGGCTGTATAGCATCCTCATCAGAACAGTCCCATTCAGCTTTTAATAGCCTTTCTACGCTAGAAACCGAGGGATCCCATTGGGTTGGTTGATTCGTCAAAGGCCGCGCAAGCAAAACAAGTGCCCTACCCAGAATAGGATCACCCGAACTATCGCCACGGACCCAGCCGTTTGCATCTTCTGGAAGATATGGATCAAAGCAGGGTGCATAGATTGCTTGTCCTGTGATTTTCCACCATCCGCTGGTTCCCACCCCCTTATTCTGATTGTTGCTTCCTATGGGGAAAAAGTTAAAGTAGTCAAATTTATTGGGCGCAACAAAAGGTCCGCTACTCAACTCATAAACCGACCAAGCCTCATAGTATCCTTCTTGGTTGCCACTGGCTTGTCTATGTGTTCCGCTGATATCGTGATAGTCGTATTCGTATATGACTTTTTGTATAATTGCCCCTTTATCTGCGATGTTTCCTGTAACTCCAAATGTTCCAATGTCTCCTGCATTACCACAGTCATCTCTTGCTGTTGGCGCATGGTGATAACTCAGATTTAGGGTTACTCCTCCTCCTGATGGTTGCTTACAGCTATCATCTTCACGATCCGTGTCATCTTCTCTTCCACATGGATTCCGTTCCCCAGCCGTGGCAGCCGGATCGTCAGGAATGGCGGGAAGTGTGCCGCTTCCCCCCGTGGCCAGAGCGGGGCGAGACCGACGCCCCGCAGTTGGGGCCGGCACGGCTTGCTGGTCATTGGCGGCAGAAAAGAGCCAGCGTAAGAGACTTCTCGCATCAATGGCCGCGGCTTCCAGGGCGATCGGCGCAGTTTCTGGGGCGGCAGCGGCACCAGCGGCCGCATTCGCGGCATTCGTAGCGGCGGCACTGGCCGCATTGGCAGCAGCACTGGCACTACGGCTATCACTGCTCGTCAACGGGATTGAGAAGCCTCCCAGGTCTAGCTGCCAACAGTCGCCCCATTCTCTACGCAGTAGGTTCCAGCGCTCGCGGAAGAGGGTAAAGCGCCGGAAGAGCTGCACCATGAGCATAGCATCGAGGTCAAAGCTGAGATTGAGGCAGGGTTCGAGCACGGCCGTATTGTCGAGAACCAGCTCACCGTTAACGCACCCCACGGTCACTGTGTTGATGAGTTCGGCGTCTAGGACGCCGCGACCGGTGCCTTGTAGGCTACCTTCAACGCGGATGACTTCGAGGAGGCAGAGCCAATCAGCGGTTGCGCCAACCGTGCCCGTCAAGGTCAGTGAACCCTGCAATCCTGCTTGGACATGCAATTCTGCCATCCCGGCATACACCCCGCTGAAGGGATCGACCGTCAGGCAGACATTGGCGAGCCACGCTGGCCCCAGGTCAGCGCCGACAGTGGCATTGAGCGACCCGCGAGCAAAGACGTTCAGCATGACGAAGCCCAAATAGGGAACTTCAATGGGCTGAGCATAGAGCCGAATGTTGCCGGTGGAGGTTCCGAAGCGATCGCTCACGGACTGCTGATCGAACAGGGGAATATCGGGCAGACAGAGTTGATAGGTTCTCGGGCTACTGAGTTCCTCGCTGTCATCGGGGCAGGGGCCAGTGCAGCCAGTCGGACTCGTGGAGCGATCGGCAAACAACATTGGTGTTGGATCATTGGGAGGCCCACCCCCGATCCAACTCACTGCATTGGGGACACCGTGTCTACAAACGGCTTCAAAGTCGGCCCGTAAATGGCAAGGACCCCAGTCTTTTTCGTCTTTGGTCGCCGCACACCAGTCATAACCAGCATCGTGTCGGCGACAGCCTTCATGGGTAGGACAGACAGCGACGTCTTTGTAAATCCAGAATCGATGTTGTCCGCTGCCAATATCCTCACAGACTGCGAGATCGCCAACTTGATCACACTTTGTACAATCTGGCCCACAGGCTCCACGACACTTTGAGCCCGATGCAATATCTGGGTCACGGGGATAGATTTCCAGTGGTCCATCCAGGGATGGCTTGGGATGCCCAGTCCAATCTCCACCTTTTTGGGAAGGCATTAAGCCTAGCGAAAAGAAGGCATCGCAGAGCGGACAATCGTCGCTGAACATTTCCCGCTGCAATTCCAGCGGCAGGGCATCAAACGGCACCACATTCAGGGCGGGCTCAGTCCAGCTAATGGCCGCACTAGCTCCGCGACTGCCGACATCAAGACTGACACTAAGGTTAGTAGAGACGGTGGCATCCCGGTGCCACTCCCAGAAGGGCCAGTATAGCGTACACAAACGTTGTCCCAGCAGGCTCAAGGCACCATACCCCGCCAATCCCAAATCGAGACCTAAGCCCAGATCTTCGTAGCGATTAGCGCGGAAGCTAAAGCCACTGAGGCCCGCCGATACCGACACCTCTAACGTGGTCGAAGAGGCCAGAATGCCGCGTCCAAATCCAGCTAAGCCCGCTTCGAGTCCGACCACGGGCACTTGAATCACCAGCGGCGGATCTGGCCATAGGATCAAGACACCGACTTCCCCATCGAGCCCGAGACGCAGTTCTCCACCGAGGCCGATGGCCGTCATCACCGTCATGCTGCCGCTGGCGCTCAAGCTCGCCGCGAACGGATCGATCACGATGCGGAGACCATTCAACGTACAAGGGCCGAGCTGTCCTGACAATTCGGGGATAATCCCAGCATGGAATCCCAAAGCCCCATACAGGGAGACGACCGAAGTCACGGGTAACACGCCCGCCAGGAAGGGAATGTCTCCCCCAATTTCGGGCAGGGTAAATTGAACCGGCAGGGTGGGACACACCGGCAAGGGCGGCACGTTGATGATCAGTCGGCTCCCTGAGAGGGTGACCACACCACCCAGAGCCGAGGCCAGATTAGTGGCGACATCCCAAATCTCACTGGCAATACCACTAATGGTGTCTGCGGCATCACTGATGAGTTCGGAGCCCGTGTCTAGAATGTCTTCGCCCACTTCGACAATATCGCTGAAGCTTGGCAAATCGGGGAGTTCCAGACGCTGGATGGGTCGATCAGCGCTGTCATCCGTAGGATAAAGAGATACTGTCGGTGCGGGTTGACTGGCGGTAACAGGAGGAGCGATCGCGGTTTCCTCACGTTCCTCCAAACTGCGCTGGATTTCCGCCATCTGGAGGCGACGACCCGCCTGACCCTGCTGTACGGTATGGGTCAACTCATGGGCGGTCAGGGCGTTCTTGCCGGGTGCTTTCCCTACCCCAAAGTAAATGTCGCGTCCGTGGGTAAAGGCCTGGGCTCCTAGCGCTCGGTTCATTTGTGCCGCATCGCGGCCCGTGTGCACGCGCACTGGACTCAGGTCCACACCAAAGTGTGGTTCCATAAAGGCACGGACATCTCTTGATAGGGGACGACCCTGACTCTGGCTACGTTGCAATTGTTGCTCCAGGTTCAGCGAGGTCTGAGTAGGGCCATCACCCTGACGTTGCACGCGTTCTTCCTGCTCACAGGCTACACATTTTCGCTGTAGACCCAAGCGATTTCCCGGCAGTCCCCGCGCAGGCAGCGGCGTAATGGTGGCCGCCAGCGGTTTGAAGGGCGGCGCAGAACGAGTTGCCGTATCCGGCATCGATCTTTGGATCAGATCCTCGGATTCGCAGGTGGCACATTTTCGCTGCACCGATTCCGCATCCAGGGGCAGGGGTTGAATCCCGTTGCCGCTAGCGCGATTGTCGTCTGGCTGGGGTAGCGGCTCAGGCACCCTCATGACGGCGTTGGCGATCGCATCGGCTTCCTGTTCATAGGGGTCGCCAGGCTGGTTGACGGTGAGCTGCGGTTGGATGATAGGCGATCGCAGGGCTAACGGCGACACGAGCGATCGCGACGACTTGGTCGACGGGGTCAGCTCAGTGGGGGCATGGGTCGGCGCATGCCGTCGCTTGCGTTCGGCCAACTGCATCATTTATCTCGGCATTCCTGCATGCACTAAGACAGCTCGATCGCGGGGTGTGGGATTGTTGATCATTGGTGTTTTCGAGGTGGGGTTAGGGATGGGCCTGGGGCTTAGGGGGTTGAGATTGCCACCATTGTTGCCAGCGCTGCAGATAAACCGATTCATCCGATGGTCGTTTGAGCTTGGGGGGCTGGGGTATTATGTACGACCTTGCTGGCGACTGCATCCGCCTCGCGCTCATATTTATCGCCGGGCTGATTGACGGTGAGCTTAGGTTGAACGGCAGGCGATCGCATGGCCAACGGGGAGATGGTTGAGCGGGCGGATGTCGCCGTCGACGGTGAGCCCTGTGAATCGTCTCGGGTCGGCGGAAGCCGACGTCTAGTGCGTGCAACGGTTCGAGTCATGTCAGTTCAACGGGGAAACCGCCCCCATCTTGGTATATTCGCGGCGGATGCTCTCAGCTAGAAAGGGATCGGATAGGTCCGTCTCCGCTTCGACTGCCAGTAAGGTGGCGTGCAACGCGGCATTGCGGATCTGCCCCCCCGTCAGTTGACACCGGATGGCCGCCTGCCGGAGCAAGGTCGGGCTTACAGTATGGGTGGGGGGCAAATGGAGTTGCCAGAGCTGTTGGCGCTGCCCGGCATCGGGCGCATTGAAGTCGACCACCACATCAATGCGACGCTGAAAGGCACTGTCAATGCGATTGGGGGCATTAGAGGTAATTAAAATAATGCCTTCGTATTGTTCCAGCCGCTGGAGTAGATAGTTGGTCTCCATGTTGGCGTAGCGATCGTTGGAACTGCGTACATCGGTTCGTCCCGTGAGCAGCGAGTCACCCTCATCCAACAGCAGAATCACGTCTTGCTCTTCAGCCCGCGCAAACAGGCGGCTTAAATTCCGTTCCGTTTCGCCGATGTATTTGCTGACGACGGTGGAGAGATCAACCCGGTAGAGATCAAGGTTAAGTTCGGTGGCCACTAGGCGGGCTGCCAGCGTTTTACCCGTCCCGCTGGCACCGCCGAACAAGGCTCTCACCCCACGGCTGGTGCCCGCGAACCCAGATCCTAAGTGGGTGAGCAACGTTTCTCGATAGCGGCAGCGGCGAATCAGGTTGGCTAACTCGGCTCGGGTTTTCTCGGTCACGATCAGGGCGTCCCAATCGTGGCGGGTGACGATCCGCGTGGCCAAATTTTCTAAGGTTTGCTGATTGAGGGCGCGGCAGGCTTCCTGCACATCGGCTAGTTCCACATGAGAATGCTCATTGAGGGCAGCATAGGCTTGCGCGAGGCGTCCGGCGCGTTCAACGGTACCCAACGTGAGTAGATACTGCTGGCTGGCCTGGGTCACCACATCGCGAGTGCCGTTGAGGTGGGGACCCAGCACCTGAGTCCATTGTTGGTAGCGGGCGGTTTCATCGGGGGGCGGCAGCCATAGTGTAATACAACCTTCCACCTGAGGACCTTTCAAGCTGCCTTCCCGACTGAGCAAGATGCCCAACAGTCCACTGTACCCAGCAAGATCGGGGAGGTTTAGGGCTTCTCCTGGGGTGAGTTCGAGGTCGATGATCGGCATGGCCCGATGCGCGATCGCCAGCGCTCCCGTCAACCGACACAAAGCTGGTAGGGCTTTGGCCTCTGGTCGCTGCAAATGCAAAATCCCACACTGGAGGGATTGGGCCACGGCGGCTAAGGCCCGCAACCGTCCGGTGCCTCGCATGCCCCGCAGAATGACGCCACGGGTGAGTTGGCGGTTAACCAAGTCCGGCAGCTTCGCTAGGCGCTCTAGTATCTCGGCAGGGAGGAGTCCCTGCAAATCGGCAAAGCGCTTGAGGGTGTGAGGGGGCTGGTAGGTGAGATGGTCGGCGGGGCGATCGAGAATCGTCCCGCACAGAGCATCCCAAACCGGGGTGGGAATAGACAAGGCTTGCGCGGCGCGGGGGCGATCGCCCTGATGACGAGTAATGAACCCCCGACGTTCGAGGTCTTGCACCACCACCCAGGCCGGGGGTGGTTCGTTCACCGTGTTGAACCGCATCAGATCCTCTAATAGCCCGATGGTTAGGCGTTGCTCATCGGGAAAGGGATGCAGCGCACTATAGAGCGTGCCGAAGCGGGCATCCATCTCGACCAGGCCAGCCAACAGAAGCGTCTGGACGTGGGCCAGGGTGAGACCGGCCTGCCGCAGTCGCATGAGGGGGTAATCCTCTGCCTGGAGGGCCTGATCGTCTGCCTCTAGTTGAGCCTGGCAGGCGCGATCGACTTCGTTGAGCGACGTGGCGTCGGGAAATTGGGCGTTTAATGAGGGGAAATAGGCAGTCAAAAAGCGATACTCGTCCAGCACCGAATCCCCGCCTACAGCACGGAGGTACGCGGCACAGTGTCCAATGCTGTACCGGAGCCACTGCTGCATCTGAATCTGGGGGCTAGTGAATATCGTCATGGCAGCTACTCATAGTGCAAGGCAATGACACGGGCGAGTTCTGGTACCCAGCCCGGATCCCGATCCAACCCGGCCAGACGGACATCCAGACGGATTTGGTCGAGGCTGAACACCACATCTACATGGGTGCGGGTGAGGTAGAGGGTGGCGGGTTCCTGCAGGTAGTGGGCGATCGCGTCCGGATATTCCAACCGCTCGGTCAGATAGGGGCGGACTTGGGTGAGGATGTGCGCTTGCCATGGGCTCAACAGCGCCTCTGGTAACGGTTCGCCCGCGATGTCGGCCAGCGGCTCCCACACGGGGTCGAGGGGCACGTCGGGCAACAACGCTTGGGCCAGTGCCGCGACCTGGTGCCAGGGGGTGATCACCGCCGATCGCTCCGGCCAATCCAGATCCACTAACACGTTGACCAGATACCAGAGTCCGCCGATCGCGGTCCCAATTCCCAGCTCACCCATCGCGATCGCCGTGTCTGAGAGAATCAACGGTGGGGCGATGGGGCGATCCGGGGCCGATTCTGGCGGACGGTCAGAGGACTCATCGGGCGGGATAGCAGATAACCCAGAGGAGGAGACGGCGGGGGGAGCGGCGGAGCGATCGCCCGATGACGAGGACACTTCCCCTAGCGCTTCGCTATGGACGGAGACGATTTTGGGAATCCCTGGGGGCCAGGAATGGGGAGACGCAGCGGGGGATTCCTGGGACGAAACGGTCTCTGAGGCCGGTGTTACGACGGGACGGTCAGGAGCGACAGGGAGCTTCGTCGGGGGCGGAGCGTCAGCGGTTTCGGTGGGCATCGGGGACGCATCCGCTGCAGCGGCGGGCGATCGCGTCGCTGACACCAGGGTTGCGGTATTGGGGAGCGTCAGACAGACGGCCACGAGCGCCTGGGTAACCAGCGGCAGTGTCGCGATCGTCGACGGTTGGGGAATCCCCAGATGCGGGGTCAAGGCGGCGACCAGGGTCTGGTGGCGATCGGTGGGGGCCGCGCCTGGTGTTACCGGAATCGAGACCCCATAGATCGGCAGCACCGTGTCGAGCAAATGTTCGGCTTGGGAGGCGGGTAGGGCTCCGAGCAACTGCACTGCTTCAACCGGATGCGACTGATAGAGCAGCCTGAGTGCCGCTGGCAGCCATTGGGGGTCTGCTTGCCACTGGTGAAATAGGGCCTCGCGGGCCATTCCGTGGGGATAGTGGCACAAGACGGCGTGCCACCACCAACGATCGCCCGCCACGCCTTGGTAGACATCCCAAGAGAGGCACGCCAGCCATTCCGCCGGATCTTCAAACCAAACGCTCGCAGCATTGGCAGACACCGCGGCGATCGCGGGTCGTAGCGCCGTGCGCCAATGCTGATTGAGGGCAGCTTGAGTGGCCTGTTCCCAGGCGCGTAATCCCTGCCAGGTATTGGCTGCCAAGAGCTGGCCAGGGTCTGGATCAGCCAGGTGACGAATGATCAAAATCGCCTGAGGTGGCAGTCCTGGATAGACCGCAATGCGTTCGAGCGCCTTCCTGACTCGGCGTTCCTGAATCTGACACTGGGAGGGCGTTGCTGACTCCGGCAGGGTGAGCCTGACCTGGTGGAGGGTGAGGGCATGGGAGACAGCGGGGCTCATAAGGGCTGTGCGGGTACTTTATTTCCCCGCACTGGAGACGGCGAGTGGGTAGCCGGGTGGCTGAGTGACTCCGGTTAGGACGCGACTGCGAGCCACTTTGCTTGTGTAACAGGTATTCCAGCGTTACCCGGTGCATGAAGCAATCTGGCCAGCGCTATATTTGGCTTTGAACGCAGGGGCAAACAAAATTTAGGGGAGGCGGCTAGGCACTCCCCATGCTCACAGATACGGGATTCGAACCCTTCCGATACACGCAACGCTAGAAAACGCATATGAAAACGAGGCAAACGTTAGACGCAGCTCGAAACCACAATTGTCTGAACCAGCAGAATACGCAACGACTAATACCAATAGAAGCATCTGCACTTTCTAAAGTATCAAGGCTGAATTCTTTTTGGCGTAATTGTTAACCAAGGTTAATGTTTTCCAGGCTTGAATGATTTGATTTGAAGGGAATTTAATGTTGGAATCTTTATATTCTTGTATGGTTTTTTGTCGGCGTCAAAATGATATCCCGTGATCGTGTGCATTATAGTGAATTTTGGGGTTTTAAAGTACTGTTATGATGGCCGTTAGTCTTGCCACTAACATCTACAAGCGACACTTCAAAGATTGAGATCAGAGCCCTAGCTCAGTATGTCAAGAACTCGAGGTTCTTGGCTAATACTTCTAAGTTCCGTTGTCGATTCCCCTGAAAATCCTGGATTCTGTGCGGGTGTTCTAGAGAATCAAATCCTGGTTAAAATGACTATGTTTAGCCTTGGGAAGGCTTTCCCTAAGAGATATAGCCGTAGCCACAAAGCTTTGTGCGCTACGGCGAGCCAGGTTGCCTGTAGACTCAGCGTCCCAGCGCTACTCGGTGCATTAAGTAATCTGGCCAGCGCTATATATAGAAGATTTTGGAGATGATCACCCACAACGCGATCACCCGAACCAAAAATACGCTAAGACGAATTTTTGCCCCCAGACGTCCTGAATAGAATCAACCTAAAAAAGCGATTCCAAGAAAAGATTAAAATCCAAATGATAACCACCTTGGCTTCTACTCAATAAAGTTATTCTCCTGGAGAGCTGGAAAAATCGGATCACTTAAATTGGTAATGTGAATTCCTTCCCGTGAGAATCCGCCAAACGAAGTTGCCGCAGCAAGATGATTTTGGCGGATCACCTGGCGGCGACCCAAGAAGCCAAAAATGCGAATACCATCAATCGGCGAGTTGGCTGTGCTCGTAAAACGACGTAGCGAGAGCACATTATTTTCGATCACAAAACTATTGCAATTGCCTACAAAGATGCCGTGACGTTCTTTCACAATGCGCCCCGACACGTTGGGAAAGGCAATGTGCAGGGTATTGCCGAGGATGAGGAGTGTGCCAATGCGATCAGGCTCGCCCCGCGACGTTTCATGGTGACTTACCCCGACATGGATGCCCTGCAGCATATTTTGCAAACTGTTGTTCAATACCCGTACGTCTTCCGCGATCGCGCCGCCCACCACAATGCCCTGGGCCGCTGGATTTTGGGGGTTCGGGGAGAGAATCTGGTTGTTGTCGACCTGGGTGTAGCGAGTGTTCACCAGCAAAATACCGATTTGGCGATCGCCCACCTCTAGATTGCAGCGCTGAATCCGTACGATACTGACAACGTTGCTCAGCTGATGTTGCTCGACCTGACGGGGAGATACGGTGATGCAAGCGGCGTTTTTTCGCGAGCTGCCGGTGCATTTCAGGGTGGTTTCTTCGACCGTGACTTGGGGGCAGTCGTAAAAGCTGAGGGTGCCCTGGAGTCGGGCATTTTGTGGAAAGCTGGCGGTGCTGTTTTCGGCATAGAGGTCTCGAACAATGACGCTCTGGCAATTTTCAACCCGTAGGGCGGCTTCAGCGTTGCTCGACAGCAAGCGAGTGCCAAAGCCGGATCCGGTGACTTTCACATGCCCTTTGTTTTGAATCAGGAGGGGGCGGGTAAGGGCATAATTGCCCGGCTGTAAGCAGATATGAATATCTGCGACCCCGTTAGCAATTTGCGTCAGACTCGCTTCCCAGTTATCAGGATTGAGGGTGTAGGTGCAGGTGCCGCCGCCGGTTGTCCCAGAGAGACTCAGTCCCCGTCGCAGAAACACGACATAGGTCTCCTGGCCCGTGGCTGCCAGCACCGGGTAGACATCAACCGCATCGACGCCAGGCCGTATGGGGTCAAAGGCGAACGATCGCTGGAATACTGCTCGGAGCTGAGTCGGTTCTAGCGCCACGTGGCGCAGCTCGGTGTCAGCAAAAAAGGTGCTCAAGCTAAAGCCAGGAGTGGTGCCGATGCCAGTGGGCAAATAACCTGCTGCGGGCAAATAGTCAAACACTTGACTGGCGAGGATGCCAATGTCACCGCTGGCCCGCAGGTCAGCCAACTGTTGCTGAAACTGCCGCAGGAAAGCGCGGGCCTCAATCAGGCGACGGCGACCGACCAGGGCGGTATCGGCATTGAGCCAACTCTCATCCCCACCGTTGGGGAAGCACGGACGCCGGACGGCCCACATATCCACAAAGCGTACGGTCTGGGGCTGAAAGCGAAATACAGCAAGCGGTACGTCGCACTGGGTGAGGCGCTGATCGGTTCGGAGCTGATCGATCAGGCCGTATGCCGTCGGGGCATGCACCGGATCGGGGGCAAAGCCGATGATCTGGTCAGTGCCCAAACAACGATGGGCCAAGCGACTGCGGGTGTTGGGGGCGCTTCCGGAGGGAACTACAAAGTCGTCATTGGTTAAGGGAATGAGCTTGAACTGCACCCCCACTTCCTCATAGCGATGGGTGCAGCCGGGACGATCGCCCTCCAGCCCGGAGTTGGGGGCCATCGTGGTGGAAAGGCGCGTTGCACTGGCGATCGCCAGCAGGTAGTAGCCGGTGGAGACTTTGCCCGTTAGCTTCGTGGCTCCGGCGATGTCGCAGGGCACGAAGGGGGAGGTGGGATTGCCCAATGGCTCGGTCAACACCAGTTCAACGGTGGTGGTACCCGGCAGCGATAAACCATCGCCTCGGGGATTGACGGCCAGTCCGGCGGTAATTTGCAGATCGCGTTGGCCGTTCACCGCGGTTACCGCTAAGCCGTGGACAACCCCGGTGCCAACCGCCTGACCTAAATAGCGCGATCGCTTCAGTCCGGCGGCCTGCTCGTCCCGCAGGTCGGTGGCCGTGAGAATGCGCCCGTTAAAGAAATTGGGATGTTGTAGGCTGTCGACAAAAACGGCGTCTAAAAATTGATTATTCATCACGATCGCCTCCCCAGGTCAACTCAGCTATGAGCAAATAAAGCTGTCGATCCTCAGTATTGCCAGGGTCCCAGCGAGGCGACAGATATACCGCCAGATAATCGGGACTGTCGATGCCCTCTTCGCGAATCTCCTCGTTGAGGGTGAGTTCTAACGCCGGACTGCGCTGCAAATGAAACTCTTGCAATCGCATGAACGGCAGGGGTTCGTTTTCCGGGGGAGGTTCGCGAAATCTCTCCATGGTGAGCTGCGACGAGGCTCGGGGTGCCTCCCCAAATCGCAGCGACTGACGCCACCGCCAGAGCACCTGCCAGAGTACACCGCCTCCCGCCGCCGTGCAGTAGAGCCGCAAAAACGGCACCTGACCTGGCTCTACCGTGTTGGGACGCAATATGGAAAAGGCGGCGAGCCCCCCATTCTGCGGGAAAATCAGGGCCGGATAACCGTTCACGGTACCGGGGCGAGCGGGGCGAAGATCGGGACTGATTTGTTCTGGGCGATCGGTGACCTCGCCGAAGAGCACCATATCGATGGGCCGCAGTACGGTTCTGGCGGGGGGCGGGAGCGACGACGATTGGGGAATGACCACATCGAAGGCGATCGCCTCAGCGGTTCCGGCGGGATAGACCCCCCGGGGTCGAGTGGTGCTTTCAAAGGTGACGCTGCCGTTGGCTAAAGGCGGCGTGGCGGCGGGCGGCGGTGGTGGCATCACCACGTTAAAGGCTACGTTGGTCCCGTCCGGTAGGGGACTCACCGGGAACACGCCAACCGTATCATCCCCTTCCTGATAGCGGGCGCTGCCTTCGCCCAGCAGCGGATTCGGCACGACGACGTTAAAAGCCACATTGGCCCCGTCTGGCAGAGGCTCGGCGGGATAGACCCCCGGCGCACTATCCCCCGCCTCATACTCAGCCGTGCCCTCCCCAAGGGCGATTTCGGTGCCGCCGTGGAGCAAGGTTTGCAACAGCAGTTCTTGCAGCAGGCGGGTGTGGAGCAGATACGGTCGCTTCAGGTGTTCAACAGTTAAAGTACTTTCGTCGACGGTGCCCTCTGCCGTCAGGTCAAACTGCGCGATCGCTAATAACAGACAGTCATCCTCGGTGGTCTTGCAGGCTTGGGGCTGGCTGGCCCAATGCTGGAGCACCGCTCGCCGCAGCACCGTCCCATCCTCGGGGGAGAGGGTGACCTCCGCCACCGCATCAATGGGGTCCTGACTGTTTTGCTCGATGTAGTCGTCCAGAGCGGTGGTAAAAAGGTCAATCTGCTCGGCCAAGAGCGTTTCGTCGCTCGGGGCAGTGGTGTCAATCGCAATTTTCTCCAGCAGAGCGAGCACCGGATTATGCAGCAAGTTCAGACTGGGACGGGTGTTGGTGACCCAATAGCGCAGCAGTTCCCGCAGAATGTCGCGAGCCTCAGCTTCGGGCAATTCGACAGACTCCAGGGTCGCCAACCGGGTCGGGTCATCCAGGCTATCCCGCAGAATTTGTACGGCGGCGGGCACATCAACCGCCCCCCCGGGCACCAGCTCAATCTTGGCCAAGAGATCACCAATCGCCCGCACCCAGTCTTCTTCATGTTGCCGCGGGGGCTGCGATCGCAACTGCAACTCAAACTCATCGCGAATACGGGTGTATTGGATGACGCCGTTTTCGCCACTATCGGTGCGGCAGGGATTGCCCAAAATCGGTTGAGCACCCGTCTGGCAGGGGTAATAGCAGAGAGTGACGTAGACCCCCAGCGGACTCCCTTCGCCATTTACAGGCATCAACGTGTCACGGTTCGCCGTTTCCTCACCCTCGGCCACGGCAGCACTGAGCCAGGTATTGAGTTGAGCACATTGCAGTGCATCAACCAGCACTTCCCGCCCCAGCGGATCGATGGCGAGGCCGCAGTCGACTTGAATTTCCAGGTCCTCGCTGGTGCCCTGGGTGGTGACATCCAGGCCCCAGACCGTGCCATAGCCATGGAGACTGCGATTATGCAACCGAGCTTTATGGAGGAAATAGAGTTGTTCTTGCTGGAAGTCTTTGACTCCCAAGACCTGCCCCAGCACGTAGTTCAAGCGCTCGTTGGCATGGAGTTCATCCAGGTCGGCACAAAGGTGAAAGGGTTGACTCATGGGGCATCTCCTGTTGGCAATTGGGTAAGGAAAGGAGGGGGGACACCGACCGCTAGCAGGCCAGCACGGTGCGATTGTTGAGGGTGTAGGGGAAGGCCGCCGCTAGCGTCGCCTCGGCTAAAGCCGATTGCCCCAACACAAAGGTTTCAAATTGGCCGCCCTGGCCCAAAACGGTATCCCACCCCAGGCGCACCTCGCCGACGCGGAAGAGTGCCCAGTACTGTTTGATGGTGAAGGCGGTATGGGCGGGTTTCTCCAGCTCGACAATGCGCCGGATGAGGGTTTCGGTCGCGCTGGTGAGCGGCGTGGGCAAGAGCACCGTAAAGCGGTGAGCCCGAGCCTTGGCGTCGGCCTGCACATTGGCGGTCAAGGTCAGTTCGGGGTCGGTGGGGTCCCCGGCGGCGACCCCCGGCCACGTGCGGGTCAAAAACTGCTCTACAATCCGGACGGTGGGACACAACTGGGCCACGTCATCCTGGAAGAGGCGGGGACCGAATTCGGGATAGAGGGTAAGCAAAATGGCCTGCAAGATTCCCACGGTCGTGCCCCGACGATGGAAGAAATAGGGAGCCTGGGCAATCAATAGCCGCCGCTGATACTCGCTCCACCCCGGTTCCAGAGCCAGACCAAACCAGTCCGCCAACCAGTCCAGGGCGTCGGTGGGCACTGTGCGCACATCGAACAAGGTTTGCGCTTGGGCAATCAACCCTTCTACGGTGGTGAAGATGCCCTCCGGATTGGCCAGGAACTGATCGAGAAACGTCTGGGACGCCAAATCCTGCTGGTAAACCGCGGGCAAATACTGGCGCAAATACGAAAATCGGGGGTAGTGCACCCGCAGCGATCGCACCAGGGGCGAACTGCGACCATTGCCGATCAGGGCCAGACGCAGTTGGAGATAGCGTCCCGGCAGTTGCTGAAATAGCAGTTCCCAGGTGCCTGTATGGGGATCCTCCCGGTCTATCTCACTCCACAGGTTGCTATAGGGCACCTCAACGGCGGGACGGCGGTAGGGAGTCGGCTGTCGCTGCCAGGTGGCCCACTCCAGATCGGCGATTGTCTCTGCCGCCCGCGCCTCGATCTGCAGAGCCGTTTCCGGCGGTAGACAGGCATCGATACAGAGGCGATGCCACAAACAGCCGGGTTCCTTGCCATCCAGGGCTGCTAATGTCAGTGTGGCCTCGGTTTCGTAACGTTGGCGGGGTAATGCTTTAATGGGCAACCAGCGATCACTCGCCTGCAAGTAATACGCTTCGCCCTCTGACCAGGTGGCCACGAAGGACACCGTATCCAGCTGCCGTAGAGGATAGTAGCGCCGCTCAATGCGCAACTGCAGGGGCTCCAAGGATGCCAGCCGCAGACCATAGGCTTGATTGCCCGACTGATCCACCACAAACAGGGTGCCGGTGGCCAAGAACCGCCCCCGTAGATCGCGATCGGGCACGTAGGTCAGATCATAGCCGCGAATCTGGCCGAGATTCAGGTCATCGGCCTCCGCCTCCACCAGATTGCTGATCAGCAGCGTTAGCGATCGCGGATTTTGGCCCTCGCGATCGTAGTGCCAGAGGATGGCGGCGCCGCTATCGGGCTGATCGAGTAGCCAGAAAGAACCATCGGGTAGAGGAGCCAGGGCAATCGGGTTTGTGGTTTCAGTTAACAAAATGGCGCTGGGCAGGGTCGCCGATCGCGATCGACGCGGCGCGCCTGACTTGGGCTGGAACGGGGTAAACACCGCCGCCGTTCTGGGTTGCACCGGGAGGAGCCGGAGGCGCTGATCTAGCCGCCAAAGCTGACGATGTTGGCGATCGAGCACGAGTAAGCCGCCATCGGGCAACGCAGCGAGATCAAAAGGCGCAGCGGGTTCCCCCCCGGCGGCGGGCGGTAGGGGGAGCCGCAAATAAGCGTTGTCTAAGGCATAGAGGTCAAAGGCCAAGAGGCTGCCGGTACTGGGGGAGCCGACCACCAGATACCCTTCCCGCATCACCGCCAGACCTGCCAACCGTTCCTCACGCGTTGCAGAGGATGGGGCCGCAGGACGGAACGGTCGCGAGGGGGATGAGTTCAGACACTCAGCCGCCGGTCGGGGAAAGAGCACTTCGGGGGCAGTGGCTTCAGCCCAGCGCGCGTGTATCTGGGTGCGGATCTCGTTCTCCTGCTCGATCACTTCGATCCAGTACCAATGGCCGTAGACGTCGCGATCGCTATCCCGCCGCTGCGTCGGATCGAGAGCGATCGCCCCCGACTGTTGGAAGGTAAAGATTTCCGCCTGCAGTCGAATGCCCTCGCGGGCCTCGTCATATTCCCAGCGTCGACCCTGGCCGCGCTCTAGCAGGCTACGCTCCTCCCAGTCCGAGCGACCCAGGAACAGATGATAGCGGGTATCGTTAACGTCTCTCATGGGTTAACACCGTTCAGGCAAAATAGGAATGGGCGTCCACTCAGCACCCGTGCTCACGGCTGGGGCATTGCGGAGCTGATCGAGGCGTACCGCCGGACCGCTGACCACCGATACCCCCGCCAGACGGGGCAGCATCAAACCCGCCAGCGTCACGCGGGTAACGTTGTCGGTGGTGGTCGTACCGAGATATAGGGGCGCAGTTTCGTCCAGCAGTCGCACCCCGTCGACCCGCGTGACGATTGCCTCCAGTTCCCCCTGCAACACCGGGCCATTCAAGGGCCAGCCCGTGCCCTGTTGTCCGCCATAGAGGGGCGACAAAAAGCGGTAGAGCTCCTCCTTAACTGCTTCTCGCACGGGACCGGCGGCATAGCCCCCCAACAGGGTGATGCCTACAGAGATCCACACATCTACATAGTGAGGCCCGCGCACAAACAGCTCCGTGGTCACCAGTCGCCGGGGTTGGAGGTGATTGCACACCGCCTCCAGGAAGAATTGATCGGGCTGGGGATTAGTGTTGTTGGGGCTGGCGGGAATCACCATCACCGTCACGGCCCCTGGAATATCAGTCAGCACCGGATTGTCCGGGTCAAACAGACTGGGGTCAAACAGGGGCAAAATGGCCACCCGCCCCAAATCGATGCCGGGGGTTTGGTGGGTCACATCTGCAAAGTCGGTGATCGAGACGAGGCGATCGCGGTGCTGCACATAGCGCGAAACCCCCTTCTCCG
Source organism: Cyanobacteria bacterium P01_A01_bin.123 (assembly GCA_039815185.1). Classification (GTDB taxonomy): domain Bacteria; phylum Cyanobacteriota; class Cyanobacteriia; order Phormidesmidales; family Phormidesmidaceae; genus JBCBZT01. Next base: position 44,741 of record JBCBZT010000033.1, read on the forward strand.
CTGCCGTCGTATCTTGGGCATCATCGCCACCCCAGGTACGTAGGGGATTCGTTACCTTAAAGCCCGCGGGCAGTTCTGGGCTACGGGTAATGGCATTCACCCCCACATTTCCTTGACGGCCACCGCCATAGGCATAGCTGGCCACGATTAGCTGACGCGGTCGCGCTCCATGGGTGCCATCTCCAAAGGTGATCTGTCCTGATTCCGGATCGAGAGCAAAGACCTCAGAACGCAGTTCTGCCGACACCTCGTGAGTGATTTCGGACTGGTAGATAGGCAGGCGGGGATCGCTGACGGGCACCTCTGGATCGGCAGCGAGCAGGTCATCAATGGGCTGCCAGAGGGTGCCTCCCACCGTCAGATCTAAGGTGTCGGGCAACACCGGAGCGTGGGCCAGCTGAAACACCTGATCCGGTTCGCCAGTGCCGGTGCCCACCACCTCGCCCGTCACGATTACCCGCTGCTGTACTTGAGTGGCATTGATTCCCACCCAACTCAACCGGGCTTTCAGGGAGGTGGTTGTGGCCGTTTCACTCGTGGTATCTAACCGCAGGCGAATCCATGTCATGAGGCGATCGCTGAGGTTGGTATCCGCCAGCGACGGGGGATATTCGTCCGTGCCCTCCAGCCCTGGCTCTAGGGCAGCAAAGTTCCAACTGGTGAGTTGCACTTCCGTCCCCGGTAAATCAATCTCGACCAGCCCTGGCGCATTGAGAAAGGCCCCTCGACTACGAGACACCAGCGGTCGATAGTTGGGGGTGGGATTGGTGGCGTCGGCAATTTCCCACTGCACAGGGGCGTGTTCTCCCGCCGCCCGCGTAATTTCGCCCTGGGCTAAGGTCACCCCGGTTTCGTCGAGGTGGGGCATGATGCCGAGGGTCAAGGTTTTTGGGGTCTCATCAGCTAACTGAGCCCGGGCCGCTTCCGGCGTCTCTCCCGGACGAGACAGCAGCGCGATCCACAGGCAACCATCCACGGTATCGGTCGCTAAATCCAGCACCGGCAGGGTGCCGTCGGGGCGGGGCGGCGGCATCGGTACCGTTTCATAAAAGGCAGGTACTCGGCTATCCCCCAGCAGGTCAGCATAGAGCTGACGATACAGGGTGTCTTGCTCGTCACTGGGATCGATTGCCTGTTTATAAAATAGTTGTGCCGTGATTGGCAGCACCGTCAGTCCCTGGGTGGTGCGAAACCGCACCTGTCCAGCCCGCACGTCCAGCCCTGCGGGAAAACTGCGACTGTCTAGAGGACCGCGATCGTTCGACACAGTGACAAACCCTTGAGCGGCAGCGGCAGGCACTAGGGGAATGCCCAGCAGTTGCAGAAACTTGAGCCGATTGCGCTCGGGAATCTGGTTAGCCCGATACAGGATGCTCTCGGTCATGAAGGCAAAGAGCTGAATCAGCGTGACCCCCGGATCGCTGTCGTTAAAGTTGGTCCACTCGGGGTTGTGAACCGGAATCCGGGCGATCGCATCCTGCAAAATATCGGTATAGTTGCGATCGTCGAGGGGGGGAATGTTGATGGGCATGATCGGTCTCCGTTAACCTCCCAAATTGACCGTAAGGGCGAGGCGCTCACCCGCTCCAGTGCTCACCAACCCATAATCCAGGGTGATGATGACTTGCTGCGGATCCTGCGGATCCGCGTCGACCTGCACCTGCCGCAACCGGATGCGCGGTTCCCACAGACGCAGAGCGGTTTCCACCCGCTCTTGAATCAGGCGACGATTAGCCGTGGTATTAGGCTCGAACAAGAAGCGCCCCAGCCCAGCCCCAAAGGAGCGCAGCATCAACCGCTCACCGACTTCCGTTTGCAAGATGATTTGAATCGACTCGCGAATGTTTTGCGGGCCTTTCGACCAGGCCATGCGCCCGTCGCTGCCAATCCGAGGCGGAAAGGCAATACTGCGACCAAAAAGTTTGCCAGCGTCCATTCGCTAATTCTCCTTGGCTTTTAAGCCGGGGATGGGCAGACAGAAAATCAGATACGGCACCCATTTGAAGATGATGTCCAGCAGCAGCACGAAGATAATCAGCAAGATCAAGGCACAGATAGTGATGATGGGAATGGATAGGGTGCAAATCTTGCCAATGTCGATACCGCTGCTGTCGCACTTGGCCCCACTGGTATTGAGCTTTTTGTTGAAGGGCCAGGGCAGCACGGATAACACCAGGTCGCCAAAGGTCAGCGATCGCGCCTTTTCGATCTGACAGCTGAGGGAATCGGAAATCACGAACGAAGTATTTTTGGCGAATTTGCGCAAGCCCGCCGGGGACGTATCCACAGGCATAGGAATGCGGATAGGTCGTGCCGGGGCATCGGGGTCGAAGTAGGACGCCATTTGGAATCGCTGGGTGGGTTCGCTGACGACCGCCGGATGCAGACTGGGCGGACAGTGGGGGCGCTCAAAGACACAACGAATCACAAACCCGTTGTTGGCCACATCCGAGGTTTTGGCCGAGAACGAAATGGCTTGGGCCAGGGGCGTCTGAGGAATGGGGCGCGTGGCGGTTGCGGCTTCGGCAGCCAGGGCCAACCGGATCAAACCCGGAGCCGTCAGTTCCCGCGTATCGGGGTCGTGGGTGTCGTCGAGGGCATCCAGTTCGGCACGCAATCCCCGCCCGCAGAGCAAAAACACCGACTCGGGCCAGTCTTGGGCCGAGGGGATGTTGGTCGAGTCGTAGGCAACGGTGGTTTGTTCAAGGTACCCGCGTTTTTCCTCCGCATCCCGCAAGGCTCGTGTCAGCCGGATGGACGTCACCCCAGGAGCGGCCTGCTGACCCACCAGCAATTCGTAATAATCGTTGAGCCCCCCCAGCTCAAACTCGGTTTCATCCGCGGGGCGAAAGCGGATGTCGTCCAGCGCGTTGTAAAGATTCCGCTGGGCCGAGGGTAGGGAACTGACAGTAACCTCACCGTTGATCACCCGCCACAGCTGGGGCAGATAGGTCTGCAGGAAGCTGGCAAAATCTAGCAGCACGTACCAGCTACTGAGTTGTAGCTGATCTCGTTGCGCGATGACGGTTTGCTGTAACGCCTGCCGATCGCCGTCATCCCCGTCCGCGTTGATGTCGTTGAAGCTCGTTTGAACCGTTCGCGTAAACGGCCCCAGTTCCCGCCCCGGAGGAGCTGCACTATTGGTGGGATCTTCGCCCACAGGACGCCGCAATTCTCGCCAGGGAGCGGCCACATCCAAATTGAAGAGGGTGACCAGCTGATCGAGTCGATCCTCTAGGCTGTTGGCGGCGGTCGCCGTCGCGTCGGCCTCGGGGACGGATTGGCGGGGCGCATTTAGCAACCGTTCCCGTTCCCCCACAGGAACCAACCCGGCAAAGCTGCGGCGACGATAGTCCCCGGCCTCGCTGTAGGTGACGGGAAACATGGGGAATGTGGCTTCGCCAGGGAGCAACTGCTTGTCGATATCGCCCACGGGCTGCCAGCGATCGCCTACCAAGGCATGTTCCTTTACCTGATTGTCGGCAGCATCCTCCAGATAGCGGCGCAGCACAAAGGACACCTGCTCATCGTTGTTGGTCTTGAGAGTGCGATCGGGCAGCCCCGGCACGCGACACACCAGGTTAGCGGTGACCAGGTAGTACCGTTCGTGGGCGGGCTGGTAGAGCCTTAGTGGCTCACTGTCTGACTCAGCCGTCTCAGTGGCGGCGGCTGGGAAAGCCGAGGGGAGCGGCGGCAGGGGGGGGATGGGAGCGGGCTGACGCCAGGTTTCCGGCTGCACCTGCCATTCTCCCAACCGTTCAGGAGCTTGGGTCGCCACCGTCAGAAAATCGTCCATAAAGTTGTCGCTTGTGAATCGCAACAGGGCCGGACGCAGCAGGGTGGCATTATCCGTGGGCTCGGCAAAGCGCCATAGGGGAGCCGCCGTGCGCCACTGCACAGGATGATCGGGGGTTAACGCCGGACGGGTACGGGGGAGGACTACCATATGTTTCCAGCTCCTGGGGTATAGGTGGCACTGACGGTGGTGTTGGTGATATTTGTGTCGGACTTGACCACGCCGCTGAATTTGCTCATCCCGGCATTGACGGACACCAGGCTGGCGTTGACCTCCATCGTGGTGGTGTTGATGGTGACTTTGCTGCCGTTGCTCACGGTGATGCCGCTGGCGTCGAGGGTGACCTGATTGCCGTTGCTGTCAGTCATGTCAATGGTGGCGGGGGAGTCGGCACAGACGACTTTTTGGCCGCCAGGGGTTTCGACGATGAACTGCACGCCACCGTCGGTGTCGTCAAAGGTGACTCGAATGCCGCTGCGGGAGGTGATGGAGCGGACATTGTTGTTATCGTCCATAGATTCGGGTGGCGTATCGACGCCGTTCCATACCGACCCGACGACAATGGGCGACCAGGGGCAGCCGCCTTCAAAGGCCAAAATAACCTCGTCATCGGGTTCGGGAATCAACCAGGTGCCGCGATCGCCCCCGGCCATTAGCGTGGCCACCCGCGCCCAAATTTCAAAGGGGTCGCCATCGGGATCCGTCGTCCAAGGAAGCCGCACGCGCACCCGCCCCTGTCCATCGGGATCTTGCACATCGGTCACGAGCCCGACATAGACGCCGTAGTAGGGTCCCCCGGTGCCGCTGATGGGGGGCGGGGGCATCCAGTTGTGAAGGGGAGGACTGCTAACCATTTCACGCTCCTATGCCCCTAAACCGGGACGCTCAACGACAAACTCGGTGAGGTAACCACCCCCGGGCTGACGACTAAAACTGTGGTGGACTTCGCTGACGGTGTAGAGACCACTAAAGAGCGGCCCCAAGCCCTGCAACTCAATCGCCCGCCCTACCCGAATGCGCGCATCCCCACGGGCTTTACCCGTACCCACCACAAACCGACGCGCCTGTGCCCGAAAACTGGCCTCCGCGATCGCCTGGGTTTCCGTGGCCGTCAACGGCATCTGTTGGGCAATGCGATCGGGGCGATCGCCAAAGGCCCCACTGACAATGCTGGCCGCACTGGTCAATCCCGCTAACTCATTGCTCAGGAGGCTGTCATCAGCTTCGTGCTCCAGCCGTTCTTTAGCCTGCACATCCCAGCCACTCACCACCACTTGGGTGTACTGATCCGCCGTATCGGCGATGACGCTAAATTCCAGCAGGCCCCGATTCAAGGCCAAGATCAGCTGCTCATCAGATTGCTGTCGCGCCTGTCGCCCCTGTACATGCAAGGTGTTTCCATCAATCCAAATTTCGGCGGCCAAGCGTCGCGCCCGCAATCGCAGAAAGGCCAGATCACTCTGGTTTAGCTGGGCAATCACCGCCAGACGGGGCGGTTCCGTCAGGTCAATGTCCGGCTGCAATCCATGGTCGTTAGCAAGCTGCTCAAACACCTCGCCATCAGTCACATCTTCAAAGGTTCGCGTACGCCGGATTTGCCGTAATGCCTGGGCAGCATCCTCCGCCAGCACCACGATCTGCGGCGGTTCCCCCGCCAAAAATTGACCCTCTAAGGCTGTAATGCATCCCTTAAACGCTTCGATGCCTTCATCCCCAGCCCCTAGAGTGACGCGGATCTCCTTGCCAAAGTCGAGCAGATCGCGATCGAAGTACAGATAATCGAGACCGTTGCCGCGATCGCCCCAGTTCGTAAATCGCGCTTCACAGTGATACAGCCCCTCAATGGTTTCCGCCACCGTGAGTGATACCAGCGCCGGAGTCAAGCGCGGTTGAGGCTCGCCATCAAGGGTGAAAGCGGCTTCAGCGGGAACGATACCAGGGGGAACTCCGAGTTCGATCATGGGAGGGGGGTAAAGGGTAGAAGGGAAAAGGCAGAAGGCAGAAGGAAATTCGTAGGATGTATTCGCGCAGCAACGCGACCAAAAGCAATGTGGAAGTTCTGCTGCCCTGGCTCCGCTAGGGCACCGAATTAGGGCGGCTCTGCCGCCAATCGCCCTAACGCGCGTGGACGCGCAGTTGCCGAGACATCAGCTTACGGGTAACCCAGTAAATATCCCGAGGCGTCGGGCCAGGGGGCGGCAGGTTCACCGGGTCGCTATTGCGGATTTCCTGACGACTCGGCGGGGGGGCAATGACTTCGATTTCGTTGATGATGATAGGCATGGCTTATCCGGGTTTGGGAGAACAAGGAGGAGGTTGGGAGAATTCGGAATTCGGAATTTGTCCGTAGGGTATGTTTGGCGGAGCTAACGCACCGCATCGAAATGCTGGCAAATGCCCCAGGAGATCTCTGGGAGGATGGGTGGGGGTCGGCAAGGTGAACAGGGCGCGATCGCATCCCAATCAATCGACAACATTCTCACGGTAGGATTAACCATTGAGACGACCTCCGGCTTGCAGATTGGTGCGCACTCCCCCGATCGCCACTCCCGCACTCGCGCTTGCACTCGCGCTCGTTCCGACCGAAGTTTTGGCCTTCACATTCAAATTTAGGAGAGTACCGGGAGCGATATGGCGAGGATTTTCAATGCCATTGGCGGCGGCGACAGCCTTCCAATCCGCCTTGATGCCTGCATTGGCGACCAGGCCCTGCAGGTTGGCTCCCTGGATGGCCGAGGTGAGAGGCGTGGTGCCAGCTTGGCCAGTGCCGTCGCCCGTTTTGGGTGGTGGGGTGGCTTGGGGACTCTTCCCAAACTTAAAGTGAATCCCTGGCTGACTCAGGTTAATCGTGACGGTGGCCCGCAGGGGGCGTCCGTCTTCCGACCACAGCTCCAGGGTTTCATCCATGGACACAACAATGCCGTCAAAGACAAACGTGCCCCACTGGAATCGAATGCCCGGAACCCGATAGCGCTGTTGTTCCTCAGACTGACCGCCTGATCCAGAGCCCGATTCGGCGGCTTGATCGGTGGTGCTGCCATCGTTTTTTTGGGGAATAGCGTTAATGAAATAGGCAACTTCCTGGGTGGTTTTGCGCACGTCTTGGGTATTTTGAGCCCCTTCTCCGGAGACATCAAAGATCAACTCCACCGTTAATTTGGAGTCCCCTTTGCCCACCGACTGAATGGAGGAGCCATTGTTGCCCCCATTCGTCTGCACCTGGTTAGAGTAGGACACCTTCAACGAAGCGGGATTGAACTGCACCGTCATCCGCGGTTTGCTCGCCACCTCTGGGTCTTCTCCCTCGGGCCAGCGAATAATTTCAAACAGCTTGGCTTTTTCTAAGGTCATGGTGACGGCTTCCCATTACGACAATCCGATGCTGGCCTGGGCGCTAACCCCCACACTGGCCTGCACGTTTAAGCCCAATTGCGGGCTATCAAAGTCCACTTCCATCGCGGCATAGACGAGTTGCAGTTCTTCGATCGCAATCCCCCCTTCCTTCGCATTTAACGTCGGCACCCGCAGCTTGATCGGCAGGCAATCCTTCAACTTGAAGGTGATTTGCTTTTGTTGGGCCCCATCCAGCATCACCACGCGGCCTTGGCCCCGCAGTCCCCGTTGCTCGGTCTTCATCACCTCGGTGAACCATTTCCACAGACCAAAGTCTTTGCTCATGCCCCGCTTCAGTGTCAGTTGACTGTAGGACACGGGGCCCGCTAGGTGAATTTGTTCGTTGTTCAACCCGCCCTGATGGAAGGTTTTCGGCTCCATGGTCATTTCCAGCCCATCACAGTCCTGGAAAGCCGCCTGGCAAAGTTCATCAGCAATCCCATCGACGCTGATCTCCACTAGGAAATTGAAGGTCGTGAACACGCGACTAGCTACCAAGGGTCTGGACCTCCTGTATGGTCAACTGATCCGTTTCCTGCTGCACCAGGCGGACGGTGATAAACGTGAGCGGCTGGGCGGGGGCCACCCGCAGCTCCACAATGAGTTGTCCTTGCTCAATGGTGACGGGGGTATTGAGTGTCCCATCCAACACCACTTGAAAGGCCTCGGTCGGCGACCGACCGGCAAAGGCTCCCCGATCAAACAATCGGCCTAGCAGCCGCTCGAAGCGTTGCTGAATACGGCGGCGAAACGCGGCACTGTGGGGAGCGAAGACATAGGTGCGCCCCTCCTGCAGGGCCAAGCGTCGGAGCAAAATAAATAAGCGGCGCACATTGAGGTCTTCGAACTCGGGGCCTAGGCTTTGGGTATAGCTGCCCCAGGCCACAAAGCCTCTCGCGGTCTGCCGAATGGGATTAATGCCCGTGCTGTATAGGGTTTGCTCATCCCGTAGGGCAAAGGTGGGCACGGTGGCCAGGATATCTTGCAGCCGCTCATTGGCAGGGGCAATCCAGGCTCCTTGGGTGAGACTGAGGGCGGCCATCACACCGGTATTGGCCCCCGTCGGTTCGGTGTGAATGAGGTCGCTCGAGTCGTCGCGACTAATCAACCAGGGATGGTAAAAGGCGAGATAGCTGTCGGTGGTCTCGCCATCGCGCCGCACCTGACTGAGGAACTGCTGCTGGTAGTGCAGGACTTCTGGTAATCGGTAATGTTTAGGCAACCCCAACACCGCCACCCGATCGCCCAACGCGGCGGCCATTCTCGCGATCGCTCGCTGCACTTCCAGTAGTCCCGTCTCGTCGTATTCGAGGGCGGAGAGAAGCTGCCACTGTTCTGTTGGGGTGGGTGGCAGGGGCGGTAGCAGGGACGGACTGTCCGTTTCAGGGGGCGGCACGCAGGGAATGAACGGTCCCGATTTGGCACAGGGATCCGGTCGTTCTGGCCCGTCATCCGGCGATTCGGGTGTGACGCTGACCACCGGCGTGAGTCGCCAGCCGGGATGGGCCACATCGGGGAGCGCTACCAGACTGATCTCCTCCAGCGTAATCAGGCTATGAATCCCGATCAGGGATTGGCCCTGCAGGTAGAGACGATCGCTGGCTTCATTCAGCAGCGATCGCTGCCCGGTATACCGTAAATAACTATCCAGAAACAGCTCCGGAAGGAAGATGGCCCAGTGGCTTCCAGTCAGCGCCCCCAGGTCATCATCCATTGTAGGCACCAGGCCGTCCCGCACCAGCGGGTCGCCGGGAGGAATCTGGGGCGATCGGGCTGCCGTCATCCGATCCAACCCCAGGGGCAGAATAGTTGTTCCCGTTTCCAGGGCCATGGCTAGGGGAAACCGGGGGGTGGTGACTTCCTGCCAAAGGGTTGCTGCGGGATGACGGCGGGTGACATCCCGTGGCCCAAAGCGCGGGGCCAGCAACGCCGGATCGGTGGGCAAGTAGCCGATAAAGCGGGGATGGGGAGCTGCGCCCGCCAGGTTTAATAGAGTAAACCGGGAATTATCTTCAGCTTCGTCTGTGCTCTGGACTGTGAGCGCCAGCTGAATTTGCTGCAAGCGCTCCAGGGTGAGCGGTCCCGTCGCCAGATCTGCCCCCACGGCCCACACACTGGCGATGTCCAATTCCTGACCGAGAGCAACCTCATCGACCAACAGCCAGAGCGTTTGGTTTGCCGTCTCCAGTCGGAGCCAGGCCCCCGCTTGGATGGCCAGCGGATCGGTAAGCCGCAACAGAGCCTGCTCTACTACGGTGTCATCCTCATCAGGAGCCCCCTTCAGCGTGGCCGTCGTGAAAGTCGGCCCGGTCTCAGAGGTTGCGGATACGAGATGAACCGTACCGGTCAGTGGCAGTTGAGTCACCGACAACCGATGGAACCAGTGCAAGACATCGGGGGGCACGGTCACGGTGCCCGCAATCGCTCCTATAGTTGGCGGCAATGTGGTATAAGCCCGGTGGCGGCGATCGCTGAAGTCGAGCTGCAGGATGTCTCCCGGCTGCAAGGACTGATTTTGGGGCAAATTCACCAGAGTCAGCTCAGGGTTGTCTCCCGGCCCGACAATCAGGGGCTCAAACCCCAGTGCCTTGACAAGCGGTTCCACTCGGGTGATGAGTCTATCGGCCCAACTGCCGGGACAGCGGGCCTGAGCGACAACGGCGTCATAGCGACCGTTGGGCATAGTTTGTAACAGTCCCGCTAGGGGGAAAATCGTGGTAGTTGCCACGGGATTGGCGACGCGCACAATCCAGCAACGACGGCCCCCTTGGGCAAAAAACGCCTTAACTGCTGGCGCCAAACACGCCGTTTGCCACAGTCCCGCCTCACTATCCCAAGCCAAACGATAGAAGCCCCCGAAAATGTTGACAAAATCGGGATAGCTCTCAACCACGACCGGCACCTGCACCGGTCCCCGCTGGGCAAACCCTACGAAGGCAGCCACATCCATTCGGGGCAGATCCACCGTCGTCGGTGTCTCGACCCGAAAGGCCATTCCTGGAAATCGGCGGGCGGTTTGCATAGCCTCTTCCTTACTCGAACTGGATATCTTCGACGGACAGTCCCAATTCCTCGATCGCCACATCCGTTCCCTTGCCATTCAAAGACGGGCCAGTGTACTTCATCGGCTGAGCACCGAAGAGTTTCCAGGTCAGCGCGATCGCGCTGAGATCTTCGGTTTGCAGCTCAATCGTGATATCCCGGCGGGCGTCGACCCCACTGCGGACTTCATCGAGCCATTCGGTTAAATCCAGTGCCCCTAAGACACCCCGCTTGAGGGAAATGTCAGTGGCCTTGTAGATGCCCGGAATTTTGATCGGGGCATTGCGGACATCATTGCCCGCTCGATATTCCTGCATGGTGATTTCGACCCCCAGGCCAGTCACCTCCTGGAAGCCTGCCTTGGGGCCATCGGAACCACCCCCCAAGTCCACCAGGAAGCGGAAAGCACCATAGGGGCGATCGCGCTCAGTAGCCATAACACAGTCTCCTTACAGTCAATTCATGAATAGGATTTGACAGTCTAAAAAGGCAGAAGACAGAGGTCGGAAGTCGGAGGTCGGAAGCTAAAATCCAAAATTCCACTCCCACACCCACTCCCCTATCCTTAACGTCGGTCAGCAGTCCACTGCCCAATGCGGAAGATGACAAACTCTGCCGGATACAGCGGGGCCACACCAATCAGGCAAATCAGTCGACCATTGTCGAGGTCGTTTTGGGTCATGGTGCTGCGATCGCAGCGGACGAAAAACGCCTCCTCGACTTTGGTGCCGGCGAGATGCCCTTCTTTCCACTCATTTGCTAAGAAACTCTCGATAGTGCGGCGAATATTGGCCCACAGGCGTTCGCCATTGGGTTCAAACACCGCCCACTGCGTCGAGTGATCGATGGAGGCTTCCAGGAAGGCAAAGTAGCGCCGAATATTCAGATACTTCCACTCCGGATCGGAGCTGATGGTACGGGCGCCCCACACCCGAATACCGCGCCCTTCAAAAAAGCGAATGCAGTTAATACCGAGGGGATTCAGCACATCCTGCTGCGCCTTATTGATCAGCACTTCTATCCCAATAGCATTGCGCACCACCTCATTCGCGGGCGCTTTGTGAACCCCAATTTCCACATCGTTGCGGGCATAGATCCCTGCCATGAAGCCACTGGGGGGAAGGCTCAGATCCTGATTGGTAATCGGGTCGTTAATGATCACCCAGGGATAGTAGAGGGCGGCACGGGTCGTATCCAGCAAGGCCCGATATTCCCGCACCCCGGATAGCGCGAGGTTATCGGGACTATCCAGCGCCGCCACCCGATAGCGCATCCGTTCACAGTGGTTGATCAGATGTTGACTAATGGCCACGATTTGGCTTTCGCGAGTACCCCAGTTATAGGAATAGCCGGGAGCCGCCACGATCGCGATTTCTTCCAGATCTTCGAGGGACTTCAGACCACTCTTGGTCGGCGAGCTGTCATCTCCTCGGCCCTCATAGCTCGACGGTGGCGGCGGGTTGCCATCATTGCCCCCCGCTAAAACATAGGAGCTGGTGTGAGACAGCAGCAGGACAGTATCGTCATCTTCGGAGGTGGGCCAATCAGCCAATCCCAGCAGGTTGGCGGCCAACTGCACATTTGTCACGGTACTGCCGCTGCGATTCTGGAGCATGATAGGCGTCTCCAGTTCCTGAATCCGATTGGCAATATCTATGCCAAAGACCTGAGTTGCACTATCTCGCAGTCGCTCTGGCAAGTCCGATATCGTGAGACCTTCCCAGAGCAGAGGTTGGGCAAACTTGCCGGGCGGCATCACCTCGACGGTGAGGGTGAGGGGGATGACGCGATCGCTGCCCGGTACCAGGCTACTCAGGGGCAGTTCGCTGCCGGTCGTGGGGGTGAAGCTCCAGGTGCCCGCGTCTCGAGCAGCACTGTAGATGAGAGGCGGGCTACCACCGGGGCGCGCAATCACCACCAAATCACCATGGCGGAGCTGAACGACGGGACCGCTGGCCCCCATCATGAGCACATTAGCCCCCAGCCGTCCCGTGACGAGAATCGTGGCATTCCCCGCTACTCCTGGAAAACGCGCCACCCAATCACTGTCGGCGGCCGCGATCGCCAGCAGGCGCTCAATAGTGGCCCGTTCGGCAGCATCACGAATGGGGATAATCACGTTGCCGGACTCCGTGACCACCTCAGTGGATTCAGTCCGTAAGTCTGTGATCGCAGTAACGGCATCTGTGACCGTCGTGGGGTCAGTGCTGGAAATCGCCCCCAGGGCATCCAGAACCAGGGCTGACGGGGCCGTGGTCGGATCGCCGGGCGTCAAATCGGCGGCTACCGTGGTGACCCCCGTCGCGGCTACCACTGCCCCATTCCCCAACGACTCCAGGTTTGCCAAATCGGAGGTTTCGGTATCTAAATCAGCTGTTTCTCCGTCGTCTACGCCATCCCCATAGGCCGCGCCGACGTTGACTTGGGCGGTGGCGGCATCATCCAGGGCCGTGGCGATCGCGACCCACTCGGTTTCCGCCGTCGTCACGATCGGTTCCCACGTGGTCCAAGCGGTATCCAAGGCATCTAGAGCGGCGGTTTCGGCAGGTGTTGCCCCGGTTCCGAGCAGGGGGGTGATCCAGCTATCGATTTGATCATGGATATTTGGGTCGGTGCCCACTTCGTAGTCATAGTCAAGCACGAGGGGATCGGCGGCAGCGAGCACGGCCACCACCGCAGTGATCGCGGGCTGCACCTGTCCCACAGCATAATTAAGCACCGTTAGGGCATTGGCCCGGGCCTGTTGCAGATTGGTAATAGCGGTTCCTAAGGCCGCGAGCACAGTATTGGTGGCGGTTCTTGCCTGGTCATCCACCGCTCTAATAATCGGCACCGGAGCGGGAAGAGCGGCAATCCCACGTCCTTGCCGCTCTTCCCGGAGTTGCCGTTCTTCCTCAGTTTCATCTGGGGGACCATCGGGTAAGTCTGGCGAGGCATAGGCCCGCGCAATGTACAGGCGCGAACCACCATTGTCAAAGAAGTTGCGCACCGCATGGGCCAAATAGTTGGGCGTGGTAGAACTATCCAGGTATGCCAGCGGATCGAGTCCGCCATAAATGCGCTCAAACTGACTGAAACTGGTCATCAGCTCGGGCTCGCCATCCAACGGACCGTAGCGAGTGGCTCCCACAAATCCAGTGGTACTGGTGCCAACCCCCTCAATGGATTTTGAGCGGAAGCTGGTTTCTTCGACATAAACACCGGGAGCAAGATATTCCGGCATGGGCTACTCTCCTTGTGCGACAGTGATGGAGTTCTGGGGGGGGGTGACACCCTGGGCAAACCGCTAGGTTTGCCCAATTCGCAGAACCGATTCCAGCTCTGCATCTGGCCCTGGCCCCAGGGCCGTTCGCAAAATTAGGGGCTCACCAAACCGCAGCGGCAGGGTTAAGGTGGCCTGGGACTGCAGCGCGGGCGGATCGTTCGTTGTCCAAACCGTACCGATCGCGGCAGCGGGTTGCGCGAGCAACGCTTCTAAATTCGGCACTGGGCTGCCCGGCAAGCGAGCGGGGTTGAGGCTATACCGCACGGTGATCGCCAAAGTGAATTCCTGCTGACTCAAGGGCGGATAGGGAGTCCCCGCTGTCACGGGCTCAGGCACGGCAGGATAGGGCACTGGCAGCGCCAAAATCCCCTGCGCGTCGGCCAGGCCGTAGTGGTCGAAGGTGGCATCGGGCGGTGAGTCCGCTGACTGCACACGCACCAAGGCATGGGCTGCTGGCGTGGTGCCTTCCCCGAGAACCAACTGCGCCCGAATCATGGCCCGTCCCGGAGGTACCGGACGCATTGGGCTAGACCAGAGTTGAATCCCTAGAGCCTTGTCAGGATCCAAGTTGGGTTGCAGCAGGGGAATGCTCAGCCACTCCCCCTGACCCTTAAACACACCGCGAAAGGGCGATCGCGCCACGAAAGAAACTGGCAAGTAGCGCGATCGCCGATCCACCATATCGATAACAACCAATTGCTCCGGCGGCAGCGTATCCCAGAGTTCAGGAGTATCCGCTGCCAGGGTTTCGCTATCGGTTAGGCCAAAGAAGGCGATCGTGCCACTGGGAGTACTTTGCCCGGCAACCGATTTGCCGAGGCGTTGCGTGCGATCGGTACTCAGGCGCTGCACCGTCACTTGCAAACCATCTGCCACAATGTCATGGGTTAGTCGATCCCAAAAACGCACCCCCAACAGGGTTCGAGTTTGATGGCGTTCTAGCGAAATGAGTTTCATCATCGGGCAACCTCCAAGCGCTGCATATCAGCCGTGCGCACTTGGACGGGCTCACTCGTGCCCCGGATTTGCCGAGACGCCAGCAGCAAGTTCCGCACCAAGTAAGGAATCGTAATCTGGTAATGTAGTTCTCCGTTACCTAGCGTGTCCCATAATTGCAAAAGCTCTTCGCCATTCATCTCACTCAGCACTAACTCAACCGCTTCCGACTCGTCAAAAATGGGGGTACTGCTATTGATATTGAGCACCGAGGCGGGAATCAGAGGGTAATCCTCCAAGGTCCGCATCACCCAACCAACCAAGCGGTTTTGGGTACTGGCGCTCTCGCCCCAAATGGTGATCAATAGATACAAATCCAATGGCAAGCTGGCATAATGCCGTCGCCCGTCCGGCAACAAGGCCCCGCTGGGGGTTCGATGAGAGAGGTTAGGCAAGGCCCGATACAAAAACACGGAGGCCCCCGAACTAATGCGACCACTGGCATTGCCATTAGAATTGGGATTTGCAAAGTCCGTCGGCTGATAGACCGCAAACGTAGGATTGATTTCATCAAACCCCAACTCAACAAGTTGCTCCGCCATCGCCGCTTGCAAAATATGCACAATGGCGGAGCACACTGCATGCACAGCATCAGTGGTAGCCATAATTAACCTTAGGCAATAAGCTCATCGAAATCCAAATCTCCTCAGAAGAAGAATCGCAATCAACTATGCAAAAACACTGGAAACCACCAGCTACCCAAAGCAGCCCTATAAGACTCAATTGAAAATCAATAGCAAATCAACTTTATTTCCTGATAAACCCTAATATCAGGAAAATTCATTGCTCTTATGTTCCAGAGCTACCTTAGGCAAAAGATCTAAGGAAGAGGAAGTCGTGAGCATTGCTATGAGCTGCCAAATACAGAAGCAGAAAATCTACGGACAAAGGAGTGTATTTTGAACAGATATAGCCTATCGCTTTCTACGCAGTCTTAATGACCCTAACTGCGCAACACAAGAAGGAGTGTAAGCGTTTTACTTTGATCTGCTATGACGAGTGGAGCTTTCCCTTTGAGTATCAATTCTAAAGGGGGCGAACAAGGATGAATTACTGAATTTACAATCTGTATCCATTCCTACAATCTGTATCCATTCCTATAGAATCCATTTGGGGGATTTTGTTGCAAAAACAGGACTTAGATCGTTTGATGGGAGGGCTGATCGCATCTCCCCCCAATGTCTACTTCACCCCCCTTCAAGTGAAAGTGTCAGATCTGAGTCGCCAAAATAGAGTGCTGGTAGGATAGAGGATACCTTTAAGCCTTGCTCTGTATACCTTCTATGGATTGCCCTCACTGTCAATCGACCCGCATTTCGGTTCTACAACGTCAGACCAGCTTGGGCTATGCCATGTTTCAGTGTAAGGTGCATCGGCGAACCTACAATGAGCGTACGGGCCACCCTTTCAATTTTATTGAAGTCCCAACAGGTTCTGTCGCAAAAATAATTGGGTGGAGAGCTTAGAGGGTATAGTGTTTCAGCTCATCCCTTCGCCCTAAGTTCATGCCCAAACCGTCCCCGTTCAAATGAAAGCACTATCAAGCTGAAATTATCCTGCTCAATGTGCATTGGTATTGCCACTATCCGTTGAGTTATCGGCAACTCGAAGAGATGATGCAGACGCGGGGCTTAACAGTTGACCACAGCACGATCCATCGTTGGGTGTTGCAATATGGTCGTGAGTTGAATCGGCGTTGTCGCCGTCATCTTCAACCCACGAATGACTCATGGCGGGTGGATGAAACGTACATTGAAGTCAAAGGTGAATGGAAATATCTCTACCGAGCGGTGGATTCCAGTGGTCAAACCCTGGACTTTATGCTCAGTGCCAAACGCGATGCTAAAGCAGCCAAGCGGTTTCTCAAGAAGGTTCTCAACGCTTCGCATACGAAAACTCCCCGTGTGATCAATGTCGATAAACATGCCGCTTATCCGGCTGCAGTCCGAGAACTCAAAGCGGAGCAAGCCCTGCCTCTGGCCACCAAGCTGCGACCCAGCAAATACCTTAATAATCTTGTGGAGCAAGACCATCGCAACATCAAACGCTTGGTCAAGCCGGGATTGGGCTTTGGCTCATTCCAGACCGCTTGGCGGACGCTCCAAGGTTATGAGGCGATGGCTATGATCCGCAAAGGTCAGATCCAAGCTGTCGAGCGTAACGATATCACAGGACAGATCTCTTTCATCCATCACCTCTTTGGTCTAACAGCGTAATAGGTAAAACATATGATGGCGTTGTTATAGCCTTGCCGCTCTTTGCGACAGAACCCTATTTATAACCAGTTACCGACCAAAATTAATGGTGCCCAATTACCGGGATTAGCATTTGGCTGGATAGCAGCAATCTGAGCCGCTTGAAGTGCTTGGGCTTTGTTAAGCTCAGAATTCTTCAAACCTTCATAGAAAGTACTGATAATTTCGGCGGTAGTGGCATCGTCAATGAGCCATAGAGATGCGATCGCGCTTCTGGCTCCAGCGCGAATAGCGACGCCTGCTAACCCTAGGGTTGAGCGATCATCGCCCACACCTGTTTCACAGGCCGTTAAGGTGATTAGCTCAATTGGACCAGTGTTCGACGAGTTTTCTCGAATCAACGCTTCCAATGCGCCAAAGGTAAGCCTTTCCCCTTCACCTGTCACAATGAAAGTGTTATCAGGATCAGCACTAAATTGGCCATGGGTAGCAATGTGCAAGATGGGATAGCTGTTTCCGGCTAACGCCGTGGCCAAATTGTTACGGGTGAATGCTTCATTGAGCAGCGGTTGTGGACTGCCAGAAAATGTCCCACTGACCTGTGCAACTTCGTTTGGGACATTGGGTAAAGGATCATAGCAACGGTTACCCACTTGCTCACAAACACGCTCACTAAGACCAACGGTTAGCACGCTTAAGCCTTCTGGATTTAAGGGTTTAGGATCGGTCAGCGTTAAGGATGGGGTAGTTGCGATCGCGAATTTTTCGATCAGATATTGATTGCCATCCCACAGGGCTGCCATGGGAATGCTGCGGAGAATACCATCTTGGATAAAGACAAGGGTGTCAACTTGAGCGTTTTGTAGTTCTATCTCAAAGGGTTTAATGATCCACTGGTAGAGCTGTTTGGCAAAGTTGTTGTCGTAGGTTAGGTCGTAGGACTTTTCTAAACCCTCAAGGTATTGGTTAACGGTTTGTCTCAAAATTTCGTTGTCCGTCTCAATCCACGCCAGCTCTGGGGAAGCATCTGGCAAGTTTAGGATCAAGGCTGTTCTTTTATCAAAGATAATGGAACTAATGACGGCAGAGGTGCTGTTTTGATTCACTAAACCCACTACCCGCTCTTGCTGGAGCGGACTAAGTAGACAGTCATCTCCAAAATAGTTTTGCAGTTCGGCCAATTTGAGCGCATCAGCCGTATTCAGAACGCCATCTAAACTCTCAAGCAAAACATCTTGGGAATCTGTAGTCGTTTCATCAAATTGCTTGAGCACTGTCGTCTCTTCCACCAACTGGAGTTGGAGTTTGATCATCGTGCGATAAAGCGGTTCAACTGAGTCGCGAAAGTCAAATTGTAGATCCTGGGCCGCCGTCAAAATATCGTCACGAATGGTCTCTAGTGTTTTAATAGCTTGGTTGTAGGTTTCTAGCGCTTTGGTGAGCTCTCCTTGGGTTTCATAAATCCGCCCTGCTTGCCATTGCCAGAGATACTCACTATCGGCAGAGGTTAAGGCTTCACTAGCTTGCCACTCAGCCTTTTGAGAGAGATCAAGGGCGCGAGCCAAGAAGGTCTCTCCACGACACTCATCGAGATGGCCAAGCTGCCCAGTTGCGAAAGACTGGGCCCGAAAGTCGTTGATATTAACCGCAATGTCCTGTGCCTTTTCTAGCCAGGTTTGGACTTGGACTTCACTACCGGCAATAAAGCAACTAAAGGGCGCTAGGTCTTGCTGGTAAGACTTAGCCAAGGCGATCGCAGCATAAGCCGTTTCGCGGGATTCAGGAACTTGCAGCAGCAGTTGGCTCAGTCGCTGCTGGGTCGGTGCCAAATTTGAACCAGAAACTCCTCTGCGGTAAAGCTTCAGTAGGTTGAGGTGAGTGCGGATCTCACCGACTAAATCGTTGTGGTGTTGAGCCAGTGTGAGTGCCTCGTTTAGGTGGGCGATCGCGGTTTGAAATTGCCCATCCCCCTCTGCTCGAAAGCTTTGTGCAGAACGGCTAAAAGTCAAATTTTCGGCAGACTCTGCCCGTTGATAATTAACCAAGGCTCTTCTGCCATAGGTGTTACCCAGGCTATTCAACATGGGAATTTGGTAAGTCGCTAGAGCAGGATCTTGTCTAGCCAGATATAACCCTTCAGAGAGGACAGTCAGGGCCACCTCATAATCTCCTTTGAGACGATAGGCATCGCCTAAACTGCCAAGGGCTGCCACTTCACCTTCTAAATCTTGAGCTGCAACTGCAATGGGGTAAGCACCATCTACAGTGCAGTTTTGGATAATCGCTTCAAGGGTAATGATTTCAGCTTCGACATCAGAATCAAGGGGCAGACAGAGTAGGGCAATGGCGCGTCGATATTGCCCCAGGTTGGTATAAATTTGGGCCTGTTCAGTTTGGATGCGTCCCGCTCTAGCGAGCATGGCGAGCTCGTGGTAAATATCGGCTGCATTGTTTAAGTAAGACAGCGCTGTCTCTGTCTGCCCCAATTGTTGATGAGCTTTGGCCAAATTAGTTTGAATAATCGCGGCTTGTTCAGAATTTCTGTCGCCATCAGAATAGGCAGCTAAGGCGTTTTGCCAACACGCTATGGCAGCTCGATAGTGCCCCTCGTCGTAAGCATCAACACCACCTTGTACAAGTTCAGCCGACATTGATGTCTGTGCAACTGCACACACAGAATCGGTTGGTGATGCCTGGGTTGGTAATGCCTGGGAAGGCAGACGATTTAACCCGAGGGTAAGGAGCAGACTAACGACAAAGCAAGCTGTAAGGAGCAAGCATCGAGTAGATCGCCACCAAAGCGTTTGCATCGAAATATTACCCGGTGAGGAAGTTGGCAGATTTTCAGCAGAAATACCGATATAAAAATAGACAGGTTTTACAATCGAAACTGCTCATCAGCGTACCAAACGGATCTTGAGCACAGGCAATAGTTTTCAGTTTTGTAAAGGTTGTAATGCATCCCTATAAAACTGGGGCGTTGGGGTTTAGTTACACTGCGCTATCAAAGCAAGGAGAGAGTCTCATGAGCTGTCCTCGGTGTACGCATTGGCTACAGGTGGGGTTGGTGTTGCTCACAAGCAGCTTCGCTAGTGTGGCCCATGGGGCAGTGATTGATACGTTTGGTGAGCAAGATCTAGCGGGTGAAACCGTCGAGACGCTAGTAATACCATTGGCGACCAATGAAGTGTCTCCAACGTCACCCGTAGATGGTGCAACTAACAGCACATCTATCGAACAGGTCATTCCCTTACCTAATCAACTATCAGGGGAGACAGAAGTTGATCCTGTTGAACCGAACGCTCAAGGATCTACTGAGGGCAATGGAGTTGAGGACAGGGCAGATTTGTCACCAGCTTCCCCTTCTACACCTCAAGATGAGGTGGATATGCAATCTGAGGACATAGGGGAAGATGGCCTTCCAGATGGGGCGCTGCCAAGAATGCAAGTATTTGAACCTACCGCTAACTATGAACCAGTAACTATTATCGATGGAACCAATTTTCCAGATGGCGCATTGCCAAGGTCGCGGGTGTTTGAGCCTGCCATGGATAGGATAACTGCCCTTGACATTGAAGATGAGGTGTTAATTGCCCAGATTACGCCGGATGACACGCTAGGGGATGAAAGGTCTGTTCTAACACCTGAAGTCGAGGTGCGAGGATTGCCTGCAGATTTGGTTGAGGGGGGTGCAGCGCGGGAGAGCAACTTATTTCACAGCTTTTTAGAGTTCAATGTGGATGCTGGTCAGCGAGTTTACTTTGCCAATCCCGTCGCGATTAGTCGCATTTTTAGTCGAATTACGGGGGGCAATCCATCAAATATTGACGGACTTTTGGGAGTTGATGGCGCTGCCAGTTTGTATTTGCTGAATCCGAATGGGGTCATGTTTGGGCCAGAGGCGAGTTTAGATATTGCAGGCTCGTTTGTGGTGAGTACAGCTGAGGGGTTTGGCTTTGAGAATGGCAGTGAGTTTAATGCGGTTGCACCGGGGGATGGATCGCTGTTGACGGTGAGCGTACCGTTGGGGTTACAGGTGGGACCTGCACCGAGGGATGACTCAGTGATTGCCAGTCAGGGAACTCTTGCAGCTGGGCAAGATTTGATGCTGTTTGCCGATGAAGTGCATTTGCAGGGGCAGATTTTTGCGGGTGGAAATCTAACGCTATATGGTGCCGATACAGTTCTGGCCCGCGACAGTGTAGATACCCCCTTTATCGCCTTTGCAGGTGAAGACTTGCTGGTACAGGGAAATAAGCGGGTTGATATTGTCGTCCTGAGTCATCCAGAGAGTGGGTTATTCTCTGGTGGAGATATGGTGCTGCGGTCTGCAAACCGGGTGAATGGAGATGCCCACTACTGGAGTGGCGGCAATTTTCAAATCGAAGCGTTAAGTGGAAATTTAGGAGAACTATATAGTCCTATCGATCCTATTATTCGTTCTTTTGGCAATGTTAGCTTTGAAAGTTATGAAGGCACTTCATTACATATATTAGCTGGCGGGTCAGTTAGCATTACCTCTGTAGAAATCACCGATTCAGATCCAGGCATTTTGAACATTGACTTTTTAAGAGAGAATATTTTGCTTTCAGATGGTCAAACACAAGTCAACGTTGATGGAGGTGCTCGCCCGACGCTTGATATTCGGGCAGGCGTAAGCACTAATGCGATTGGCTTTGAAGCAATGTTTCCAACCGGCTTTGATTTCCTTCGCGATAGATTCCCCGAAGGATTTCCCCAGAGCCAAGGTCTTCCTGTAAGAGCAGACATAACTATTGCCAACGCTGCGATAATTCCAGCTAATGGGCAAATTCTATTGACAAATCAATATCAACCTAATCCATCTCAAGACGGAAACATTAACATATCGGGCGGAATTGGCCATAACGTTAACTTAGATCCTAATGGCTTCGGGACAGCCAGTCCTGACTCAGGAATATTTATTGACTCACGCGGCAATGTTCAGGTAGGAACCACAGATTTCTTTACTCGAATAACAACAGCTGCAAATGGAGAAGTTGGTGACATTACCATACTCGCCAATGGAATTTTTAATCTGCTAGATACGGAGATGCTTTCTGCACTCGTTGACACCGGAACAGCCGGAGATATAACTGTGAGAGCAAATGAGATTGACATCATTAACACTCGTGGTATCTCAGCACAAGGAAGCTTGGGTGACTCTGGCAATATCTCATTTGAATCCGAAGATATCTTTACTTTTAGAAATGGTGCCATATCAACTGCGGCATCTCTATTCTCCAACGGTAATGGTGGAGACATAACCATATTAGGCAGTGAAATTTATATTGGAGGGGTACTTGATGGAATAAGTCAACCAGTCAGCATATCATCAAGCATTTTTGGAGATTCTCAAGCAACTGCAGGTGACATTTTAATCGGCGATGAAAATACAACAGTAGTGGACATCTCTGTTACAGGAATAAATGCAGGCTTCACACCTTCTGATGACGTAAAGACTCAATTGCCAGGGATTGGAGGGAGTATTTCTATCCGTGCAGATAATGTGTTCATTAGCTCATCTACGATTAATACAGATACTGGAGGTGTTGATGGTCAACCAGGAGAACCGGGAAATATTTTACTTCAAGGTCTCGAATCAATCGTTTTAGAAGACAATGGATCATTTGGTCTCCAATCTCAGACATTCTTTGACATCTCTGCATCAACAACCGGTACGTCTAACGCAGGTTCAATTACTGTCGACGCTCCTTTGGTAATTGTAGATAACACTACAATTGGAACGCTGAGCGATCCGGTTTTATTTGATGCATCAAGTCAACCGGGAGACGGGGGTATCGTTAGAATTCTCGCTAGTGAGCTGCAAGTTATTAATGAATCAGAAATAAGCGCTTCAACGCGTGGTTCTGGAAACGCTGGCTCCGTGATTATCGAAGATGCAGATATTGTTCGATTTGATAATAGCTTTGCATCAACGGAAGTCGGTTCAGAAGCTTCAGGAGACGGCGGTGTTGTGAGGGTTTCTGCTCGTCTTGTTGAATTGGTTAATGGTTCTGAAATCCGTGCAACCTCAACCGGGCAAGGCAACGCTGGAAATGTCATCCTTAGCATTGATGAAACCTTACGAGCTGTCGATGGCAGTGTGCTGACCAACGCTGAAAACACTTCAGGTGGCGCAATTGATATCTCAGCCAGTGTTATTCGCTTGCTTGGCGATAGCGATATCACCACTTTTGTGAACGATGGTGATGGCGGTGGCGGTAGCATTACCATTAGATCTGATTCCGTCATCGCCTTTGACGACAGCGATATCCTGGCTTTTTCGATAGATGGGCGTGGCGGCAACATTACCATTGAAGCGCCCTATTTCTTTGGCGATAGCTTTGAGCCTGCACCACCGAACACAGATCCCCGCACGCTAGATAACAATGATCGCGTTGATGTAAACGCCAGTGGTGCCGTCAATGGTGTGATCGATATTCCCGATGTCTCTCTCATCCAAAACAACCTATCTGAACTCGCCGACACGTTGGTGGATCCAAACACGCTTACTGCCGGTAGCTGCATTGCCCGCACTGATCAAAGCGACGGCTACTTCATCACCACGGGCACTGACGGCCTCCCTCTCCGCCCCAATGATGCCGCCGCTTCCCAATTTCCTGCCGTCGCAGTCCAACCCATCCCTAGTACAGATAACCCCCTCGTCTGGCAACCCGACGCCCCTATCATCGAACCCACTGGAGTCTATCAACTCGAAGATGGACGCATTGTGTTGAGTCGAGGGTGTTCGTAGTCCTACTCAACGCATTCCAGAAAAAATTAGCAGATTGTCATTAGCCAAACTGATCCTGCTCATGGGGTCAGTCCATTTTTGTTTGACTATGAATCAGGGACACAGCAACCTGATTGCAGTTTTCTGTCAGTGGGATTTCTGATAGGGACATTTATCGTTCTGAAAGCAGTCAGTAAGTTTACAGAGACTGTAAATGCACTAGATTAATCGGGCTTGTAATCTATTTATTATCAAGCCCAAAAGGTTCTAAGAGAGCAGAGAAATGAGCAGCAAGAAGAGGCGAATTCAGCGCCAAACTGCCAATGCGAAAATTGGCAGCATCACCCAAGTCGGCAGAGATTTCACCAATGCCAAACATATTCAGGTTGAAGTGTGGATTTCTGTTGTCTTTATTACCATCCTTGCAATCTCTGCAGCTACTTTAATTCGGCTAAAAGGAGAGTTTTTCCCGGAAATAGAAATTCAAACAAATTCGGAAGAAATCAGCACTGACTCAATTTGAAGCTTAGCCTTTGGAGTTCTGGCATTCAGACACCCGATTGAGCACGCTTTTGGAGACTGTGAAATGAGCCCTAAAAAGAAGCATGAAGTCGATACAATCATCTCTCAAGATGGTACTGCCCAGAAAAAGCTAGTTCAAGTCGGACGCGATTACGTTCGCTATTTGCAAATACAGTTAAGTTCCGGCAACTGGAAAATGATCCTTGCTAACTTTCTGGCTTTAGCCTTAGTGGGCCACGGCATCACAAATAGCATTCACTCATTTCTACTTGCAAGTATTAAAATTCAAGTTGGAAGTCAACTCTGTTCTGCTGAAATTAATCGGCTCAGTCTCGAAATTGCTCAAGCAGTTGCTCGTGAGAGCGAAGCACTCTCTGATGAAGAAGTTAAAACCATTAACGCAATTCATAGCGCCCAACCACTGGGATTTAACAGTCCGCCAGATTCAATCGCTAAAGATCGGCTCATCCTTGAACTTATAGAACTGGTAGAACATCTCTCAGAGTTGACTAAGTTAATAGTTGATGAAGCCAGAATCTCAATTGAGGAAAAGAATCATAATCGCAATGAATCAGTTGAGCCTTTAAATGAAAATGGTGAAGATGCTCAAGCACTGGGTGTAGTGCTTACAGATTGATCTAGACAAAGCTTTCTGAAAAGGAATAGTTATAAAAGCGCGATCGTCTTCCTGGTGAAATAGCATATCGCGTTGAGTCTCTGTGTGGCGCGAGTAATACCAATAAACACCATGCCTACCCAGCATATTTTCAATCAATCTAATGATGATTTTTGCTTGGGAAACTTGATCGCTAAAAAGCAACCTGAAAAATAATTGACAAATCGGAGAACCAAAATGAAAACACTCACAGGTATCGATTCAAATCAACTAGATGTAACCGAATCTGAAATGCTTAATGCGTTTAATGTCCAACCCAAAATCATTCTTGGCCCCGACGATCGCACAAAGGTTAGTGACACAACTATTTATCCTTGGAGCAGCATTGGAAAAATCACCATGCAGTTCCCAGATGGGAAACAATATCGTGGCTCTGGTGCAATGATTAGTCCCTATCATTTTCTAACAGCAGGGCACAATATCTATGATTCTGATAAAGGCGGATTCTACGAGGGCGCTACGGTTGCCCTAGGTCAAGAGGGTGATACGAAGTATTTTGGGGAAGCCGTCGTCACACGTTACCTTACCTCTCAAAAGTATGTTGATGATGAAAATCCTGGTTACGACTGGGCAATTCTGACCCTGGACCGACGCATTGGAAATTTTACAGGCTGGATGGGTACCCATGCAGCTAAAGGATCTTTTCTAAAAAATCTAGACGTGATAACGGCGGGATATCCCGCCGATAAATTTAATGATATGTATCAGGCTTTGGGTCAAATTCAGAAAGTAGAGAAACGACAGATTTTTTATCAAGACACGCTAGATACCAATGGCGGTCAAAGTGGAAGTCCTGTTTGGTACTACAAGGATGGTGAACCTAAAATTGTCGGCGTTCATGCTTATGGAGGCGTGAAAGATGGTAATTTTAATGCGGCTACTCGGATCCGGGGTTATCACATTGACTGGTTTAATAAACTGTTAGAAGACAAACCTGGCGAGGATCAAGATTTTGTTGATATCATACCCGTTGATAGATCTGACTTAGTAGATTACGATGAGTGGTTTGATACTGATTTTTCGTATATTTCTACTACTAACGTTACAGCTGGCGACCCATTTAAGGTCAGGTCTGTAGTTCGCAATAACGGAACGGCTACTGCCAACAACTTTGTTGTTTCTTTCTTTGCTTCAACTGATGCAACCATTAGCCCCTTTGACAATCATATCGGTGACGTAACGGTTCCATCGCTTAATCCATTCGATTGGTCTGATGCAGTCTGGTCAGGTGCATTTCCTCGTATGCAGGAAGGGGAATATTACATTGGCTGGCTGATTGATTCATTAAACACTCAAGAAGAATTTATCGAGGATAACAACACAGGTATACTGCCTTCTAAACTGGTTGTTAACCCCAAAGATGAAGAAGTCTTTGGCGGGGCTGGTGACGACACGATTTATGGGTGGGGAGGTGATGACAAGCTATACGGGCTTGCAGGCAATGACTTGCTCGATGGGGGCATAGGCGATGATTTTCTCGATGGGGGCATAGGTGCTGACACCTTAATCGGGGGTGCAGGAAATGATATCTATCGCATTGATGATGTGCGTGATGTTGTTATCGAAAAAGCAAATGACGGGCATGATCTTGTCGAAGCCAATCTTACCTACAGGCTGGGAGAGAACTTAGAAGATCTGACCCTCATAGGAACTGACCCAATTGATGGTTTTGGTAACAGTCTCAATAATCAACTTATTGGCAACGATGGAGACAACCATTTAGAGGGCCAAGATGGTAATGATGAAGTTTACGGCGGGGCAGGTGACGATAACCTCAGTGGCGGCACGGGAAACGACACCTTACATGGCGACGAAGGCAGTGACCACCTGCATGGAGATGCTGGTAATGATGTCCTTATAGGTGGCGCAGGGAACGATACTGTCTACTATGAAGGCTCCCCTGGCAATGTCATCGTCAATTTGAGCAAAGGTGAAGCCATTGATGGCTATGGCACAGCCGACACCATTAGCGAAGTTGAAAACATTATCGGTTCCGATTTGGGTAACGATACCCTGATTGGCGATGAAAACAACAACCGTCTTTGGGGTGAAGCCGGGGATGATCATCTAATGGGTAAAGCCGGAGATGACTACCTTAACGGTGGCCCCGGAAACAACATTTTGGATGGTGGAGCAGGTTTTGACAGAGCTTCCTATGCCGATGTTGCTGGCAAAGTCCTGGTCAATATGACGACCGGAATTAACTCAGGGTCTGCCGGTGGCGATACATTCATCAGCATCGAGGGGATTGAAGGGACTGAGTATAACGATCGTATGGTTGGGGACGAACTCGATAACTGGCTCGGTGGTTTAGGCGGCCATGATGCCCTCGATGGACGTGGTGGAGATGACACCCTCAATGGGGGTGAAGGCCGCGATCGCCTCACAGGGGATGCAGGCAACGACAACCTCAACGGAGATGCGGATGACGACAGCCTTGATGGCGGCGAGGGTAGTGATACCCTATCGGGTGGCACTGGGAACGACATCTTAGATGGTGGTGACCAAGCAGATGAACTGTTTGGTGATGCCGGGGATGATTTGCTAGAAGGGGGCGCAGGCAACGATCTGCTTGATGGCGGTGCCGGGGATGACATTGCCTATGGCGCTGCAGGCAATGATGACCTGTTCGGTGGCGAAGGAGAAGACTATCTCGAAGGCGGTGAAGGTAACGACACTATTTCAGGCGATGATGGTGCTGATATTTTAGATGGATATGTTGGTCAAGATGACCTCGACGGGGGTGCAGGCGATGACATCCTCAATGGCGGTGACGGCAATGACACCCTAGCTAGCGGTACGGGTAGCGATCTATTGACTGGTGGTGGTGGCAAAGACACCTTCATCATCCGACCAGGCGATGGAACAAACACCATCACAGACTTTGACGGCATTGGTACCGGATCCAAGCCTGATACAACAACCCTAGCCGAAGCTGATATCCTTCAGTTTGAAGGTGAGGGGATGACCGCTCACAACATGTTGCTTACCCAAATCGGAGAAGACTTGCTCATTTCCTTCGAGGGCATGAGTGACACGCAAGTCATCTTGCAAAACTTCGCCCTTGAAAATCTAGACAACATTGCCTCTGGCCCTGGAACTACGAGTGACAAAGGCAATATTTTATTCTTACCTACAGCCCCAGAAAATAACGCGAATCAATTTGAAGATGTGTTTGATGTTTTCAATGCAGATTGGGAAAAGGACTCAATACTCCATCGCAATAGTGTTACTTTCTTAAATGATTTAGACAATGATACGAATGGATTAGACGACTCAGATGACGTCATCAATGGTTTGGGTGGCGATGACAAGCTTGATGGCTTGAGTGGTGATGATTTACTACGGGGTGGTGATGGCAATGACCTCCTTGTAGGTGGATACGGTGACGATCTGCTCCACGGCAATGCTGGGGCTGACACCTTCGCTTTCCAATCGGTGAAACAAGGCGTAGATATTATTGCTGATTTCAATTCGGCACAAGGCGATACTATTCAAATTTCGGCACAAGGCTTCGATGGAGAGCTTCAATTAGGGGTTCTAGATGCTAGCTACTTTGCATTAGGGGTTGCTGGTGATGATAACGATCGATTCATCTACAATCAGGCGACAGGAACACTTTCCTACGATGCAGATGGGACAGGTTCGTTAGGTGCGGTTAATTTTGCCAAATTGGCACCAGGCACTAGCCTCAATTACACCGATCTCGTTATTGCCTAAACCAGGCTGCATGGGCAGGGTCAGATCCTAAAATTGGCATTGCATCTCCCTGCCCCTTTATAGCAGTAGTCACAAAGTTTTCTGCGCGACTGCGAGCCAGATTACTTGTAAACAGCAACTTTAACGATATTCAGTACATTAAGCAATCTAGTCAACGCTATAAATTCTGCGGATCGAATTTTCAAAGAGCCTTAACTCACTATCTTCCATTTTCATGAGGAGAATCAAACATTATGGAAATAAGAGGTCATTTCTCAGAATTTCCGCTTCCTGAATTACTTCAGTTCCTAGAGCGGCTGAAGACAACCGGATGTTTGTTGTTGCATATCTCTTCTAATCACTATGTGGAGCTCCAACCCCAGTGTTACGTAGTCTGGCTAGATCAAGGGAATATTGTTTCGACACATCGTAAGAGCCATCAACAAGATGTCTATACACTCGCTGTACAGAAGGAATGGGTGAGTCCATTTGTGGCTAAAAAACTGAAAGCGCGATCGCCCCAAGGTATTGCAGCTGGACTGTATTTAGAATCGCAAGGAATTTTGAGTTTTGAACAGCTCCGATTACTATTCTTCAGTGAAGTTGTGCATCGTGTTGAGTCCTTGTGTGATGTCCGCAATGCCACATTTGAATTTCGAACAACTGTTGCCCTACCTATGAATGAAATGACGGGATTTAGAATTCCTGCTACTAAGTTGGCAGCATATGGCATACAAGGATGCCATATAAATCAGTTCAGAGGAGCTTCAAAAAGTCGCAACAGACAGCCATACCCAGAAAAGGCTTCCTACGTACTAAAAGGATTTGCGTGAATCATCACTCAAAAACTTCGCTAAGCTTAGTTGCGATTTCAGGACATTAAAGCATCTCTCAAAAACTATGCATTCAATCTACAGACTACTAGGTTGGGTTGGGTTGAGTCTGATATCCCTTTATGCATGGCGACCCGCGATCGCTCGGCAATCCCCTGACCCTCCTCCCGATCCAGTTGAGGAAACCTTACCTAGCCCAGAAGATCCACTCCCCACGCCAGAACCGCCACCCCCAGAACCGCCACAAATCTTCATTCCAGATGATGCAACGCCCCCGGTAGACTCTGAACCTGCAGATCCGGTACTCGAAAGTACTAACTTTACGGTTGAACGCATTCATGTACTCGGCAGCACAGTGCTCCAAAATGAAATTACTGACCTGGCAAACAATTTTTTAACAGAAGCCACACCACTAATAGAACAACCCAATGCTCCTATCCAGAGATATGAAGTAACGCTGGCGGAATTGTTAGATTTGCGATCGCAGATTACAGCCCTTTACATTGAAAAGGGGTACATTACCTCTGGCGCTTTTTTACCCAATAACCAAGACTTAAGTAGCGGTGTTGTCTACATTCAAGTAGTAGAAGGGACGTTAGAAACGATTCAAATCAATGGATTGAATCACCTGAGAGAATACTATGTGCGCGATCGCATTAATATTGCTATCTCAGCTCCCTTGAATGTGAGGCAACTGGAAGAAGGGTTACGGTTATTGCAGATTGATCCGTTGCTCGATCGGGTTAATGCTGAATTAACAGCGGGTAGCGGCCCGGGTCGAAATATCTTAGTTTTAGATTTAACAGAAGCTAATCCCTACTTTATTAACTTGGCGGTCAGCAACAATCGATCGACGAGCATTGGCTCCAGTCAAATTTCACCCACCATTGCTAATCAAAATGTATTAGGCTTGGGCGATCGCTTGAGTGTCCGGTATGACTATACTGAGGGCCTGGATCTTTATTCCTTGGGCTATTCGGTGCCAGTCAACGCGTTAGATGGTACCCTCTCAGCCCAATTTGAGCGGGGTGAAAGCCGCATTGTTGATCCTCGCTTCCTAGACGCAGGTATTCGCAGCGAAACGCAAACGCTATCGTTTAATTTTCGGCAACCCCTAACGCGCTCGCTATCTTCTGAAGTGGCCCTGGGGTTGGGTTTTGACTTACGGGAAAGTCGCAGCTTTATTTTGGAGAATATTCCGTTCTCCTTTTCCCTTGGCCCAGAAGATGGGGTGTCTCGGGTTAGTGCCATCCGATTTTCCCAGGAGTGGCTCAACCGGGATATTGATACGGTGCTGGCGGCGCGATCGCAATTTAGCCTTGGCATTGATGCCTTTGGGGCCACCGTTAATGACACGGGAACCGATGGTCGGTTTTTCTCTTGGATTGGCCAGTTCCAGTGGGTACAGCAATTTGCCCCAGGTACGCTACTGCTGGCGCGGGTTAATACGCAACTGACGCCTGATTCTTTATTGCCCTTAGAGCGGTTTAGTTTGGGTGGGGTTTCAACGGTTAGGGGATATGCTCAAAATGAACTGGTAACCGATAATGCAGTAACCAGTTCTATTGAGGTGCGGTTTCCCATATCAGGCGACCCAAATACTTTACAACTTGCCCCCTTTATCGATTTTGGGACGGGTTGGAATAACCGCACACCCAATCCAGAGGTTTCGACACTGTTAGGGATTGGGACGGGGTTGCAATGGCGACCAGCTTCGGGGGTTAATTTGCGTTTGGATTATGGTATCCCCCTGATTTCCACATCTTCAAATGGAACGTCCTTACAGGAAAATGGCTTTTATTTCTCTATCAATTTGCAACCCTTAGAACCTTTTGAGCGATAAGCGTGATTGTGAAGTTTACAGTTTTCTGCAGTTTCATCTGAAGATTAGCGCATTTATTTTGGCCATGATTCCTCTAGCTACGACGCTCCATCCCAGATATAGTGACATCAACTTGCCGTAGCAGTCCCTACGACTCAGGCAACAAAACGATCCGCTCAGGGTAACTTGCATGGGAAGGAAATCCTACGTTAACGCGGCTTGGCAACGGCTACAGAACCCTTTCAGCAATTGGCGGGTTAGCATTTTGCCCGGACTGACCTTAACGGGTTTAGTGATTGGGGTGCGTCTTTTGGGACTATTCCAATCCGTTGAATTGAAGACCTTGGATCTGTTTCTAAGATTGCGTCCTGCTGAGCCCACTGATGAGCGAGTGCTGATTGTGGCTATCAATGAAGCTGACATCCAAAACATCGGTACCTATCCGATCCCGGATGAGACTTTGGCAGCCCTTTTGAAGCAGCTTGATCAGTACCAGCCGCGGGCGGTTGGCATTGATATCTTTCGGGATTTGCCAGTAGAGCCAGGACATCAAATTTTTGTAGAGACATTGGCAGCTTTGCCCTACGTTTTTGGCGTTGAGTTCTTAGAAACTGAAATCGCACCTCCGCCTTCTCTTCCTGATGAACGGGTTGGATTTGTTGATTTCTTATTAGACCAGGATGGACTAGTTCGTCGGAGTCTTCTCGGTCGTCCTGATGCTTCTGGTGAGTATCGATTTTCTCTAACCATTCGTGTAGTAGAGGAATATTTAAGGCATGAGCAAATTTCTCTAGACAATGGGATTCGGGATCCCAGTGCGATGCGGTTTGGAGAAACAGAGTTAACCCCTTTCTCCTCAAACACGGGAGGCTATGTCAGAACTGATGCTAACGCCCAGCAAATCTTACTGAATTTTCGGAGTGGGTCGGAACCGTTTCGAGTTGTTTCCCTCAAAGAGGTCTTGAAAGGAACTGTTGAACCCAGTTGGATTCAAAATAGCGTTATTTTAATTGGTATTACTTCTCTGTCTCAGAAGGACATTGTAGGTTCCGCAGCGCTAGCGGGTAGAAATCCTGGTCAAGTTTATGGTGTTGAGATGCAAGCCCATGCAGTGAGCCAGATTCTCAGCGCAGTTATGGAGGATCGCTCGCTCCTAAGAGCATTACCTGATGCAGGTGAATACCTTTGGATTTTGGTGTGTGGGGCAGCAGGTATATTTTTAGTCGGGTTTGTGTCTACACCCTCCCGGCATTTATTTTTGATTTTGGGGTCAGGCTTGGGCCTGGTGGCAATTGTTTATGCTGTTCTAATGGGCGGTTGGTGGATTCCAGTTGTGCCGCCTTTGGTAGCCTTTTTGCTGAATGGGCTGGTATTGCCAGGATTTTTGCTGTACGACCAAATCCTGCGATCGCGCATCGAAGAAGGACAAAGAGTCATCCGGTATACCTATGATGCAATGCATAATGGCCCTTTGCAGACGCTGGCTCTGGTTCTGCGAGACGTTGACGACAATAATCAAGATGTTAGTGGTACTCAGGTCGCTCCTCGGTTGCATAAGCTTAATCAAGAGATTCGTTCCCTATACGACACCCTAGAGCAAGAGCTTGAACCTCAAAACAATCAGCTGCATTTAGATAGTGGCGGGCCAATTTTAGAATTAGAAATTCCCCTCCACGAATTGCTTTATCAGGTCTATGCCCAAACCCTAGAACGCGATTTTCCAAACTTTCAATCGATTCGAGTTCAAATCGTCAAGTTTGAACCGATGCAAGCAGATGATTTAAGTATGGATGAAAAGCGATATCTCTGCCGATTCTTGGAAGAGGTTCTCTGTAATGTGGGTCGATATGCTGACGGTGTAACACGGCTGAAAGTTACATGCTTGTCAACAGAATACGAAAATTTAATTATGGTTGAAGATAATGGGAAATGTTCTCAAAATCAGTATGGATTTAACGTTGACAAGCCAGAGGGCGGGAGAG
This sequence comes from Cyanobacteria bacterium P01_A01_bin.123, assembly GCA_039815185.1. Classification (GTDB taxonomy): domain Bacteria; phylum Cyanobacteriota; class Cyanobacteriia; order Phormidesmidales; family Phormidesmidaceae; genus JBCBZT01. The sequence continues at coordinate 77,716 of JBCBZT010000033.1, forward strand.
GCACTCGGCAAGCGAAGCAACTTGCTAAGTATCTAAAAGGCCAGTTCAGGCGATTTACTGTGTCTCCCCATGGCACTTGTTGCGAATTACGATGGCCTATTTACCAGCCACGCCATTGGTGGTTATGGTGATTTTGCTCACCAGTTTGCAAGTTTTACTATAAGCTTTAAAGGAGCTAGGAATATGATACTAACTAAATTGAAAATGTTGCAGACCCGGTGTGCAACCTCAATCGGCACAAGCATTATTTTGATAGGTATTACAACTCCAGGTCTTGCATACACCCCCCCGAACGATGTTGAACCACCTCGTGGACCGGCAATTCCGGGTGGGCGACGCGGTGGATGTGACGATCTAACAGAAATTGACTTGATGGCGTTGGCTCCCCAGCAGCAGGCTGGCCAAACGATTTCTACTCGCCCCACGTTGACCTGGTTTGTGCCAGATGAAACGGCTTATCCCCTGCGGCTCCAAATCTACAAGCACAATGGCAGCAGCTGGGAAGATGTGGTTGAAGATTTAGACATCGGCCCTAGTCAGCAAGGATTCATGAGCTATACGCTGCCTGCAAACCTTGAATTAGAAGTGGGAGGCTGGTATCGCTGGCATGTGGTGTTGATTTGCAATCCCGATCGCCGATCTAGCGATCAGGTTACAGGAGCTGAATTTGAGGTAGTAAGGCAACCTGCGGGGTTAGGGGCTGTGCAGGGCGATCGCGTTCAGCAAGCCAGTCAATATGCAGCAGCAGGATTGTGGTACAACGCCATGGCAATCCTCTCGAATGCGTCTCTCACAGTGGCAGAACAAAGCTATCGCCGTGAGCTATTAACTGAACTAGCAGAGTTTGAAGGGCCTGGGGTGAGTGAGCAACTAAGGTTGATCGCTGAATTTGAGTGAGCTATTCACACGTCCGACTTAACACAATTCGACCATCGGCCACAGTATAGGCCCCATCTGGTTCTACGATGGGGTCGCCGATTTGCCAGGTGGGAGGCTGAGCCGTCTCAGTCGGGATTGTCTGCACTGTCGTGGCTGGAAAGTTAGAGGCCGCAGCATCGTCAGGGCGCAGGGGCAAGCCGTCTGTGCCCGTCACGACAAATGCACCTTCGGTAGTGTTACTACGAGCAATGCAGCTTGTGGAGATTAGGTCTTCAGGATTGATAAACCCGTCTTCGAGAGTATCTAATCCTTGGCTAGGGTCGGCGATAAGTGAATTCAGATTGACAGTGCCTGAACGTCCAAACTGAGAATCAGCGCTCAAATCGCTGGAGCTATTTGCTCTCAACTGAGCAGTCGATAAACCATTTTGTTCGGTGAGGCCATAGATACCAATAGCATCAATATCAATTCGCCCACCATCGCCACTGACTGCATTAACAATAATGTCGCTATTTTCATTGGGGATGGTGATGACAAAATTGGTGTCAATGTCAATGTTGCCACCTCCAGCACTGAACGCAGCATCTGACACGATGGCGCTATTATTACGCAAGATCAAGCCACCCACGTTTTGAACAAAAATGTTGCCTGCTGCGCCACCAGTACCTAATGTGTTGGTGCGCAGTGTAGAGTTGTTTAGAGTAACTAGGCGTGTATTAGCAATCGTAATATTACCGCCATCGGCACTGCCATTGGCATCACTGACAATCTCAACATTGTCCAGGGTTAATTCGCCTGGACTACTGAGAAATGCATTACCCGATTGCCCAAGTCCTGTTAAGTCAATATCAATAGTTCTATTCGGATCCAAGAAATTGTTTGGATCGGGGTCAGGAATAGTGATTTGACCACTAGCAATCAAACGAGTATTTTCAACAACTAAGCTATCGTCTCCATAAATTTGTACTGAGCCAGAGGGACCTCCCTCTGAAAGGGTAAATATGTCTAGTCCCGAAATTATGTCTCTAGCACGTAGAACAACGTTTCCACCTGCACCTGATTCTCCTAGACTGACGGCGAACAAGCGAGACGTAGTATTTTGGATAATCGGGGCATTTAAGGATATATCACCAGCTACACCAGCATTTCCCAGAGCAGATATAGAAGATGAATTTAGATCCGAACTTATAAGAGATATATTACCAGCATCGGAATTAAAAGATATGTCACCACCTGCACCAGAATCAATGGGATCAAAACGTGCAGAAGATGTTGAATCGAAATCCGAGCCTACGAAATTTAAAGCGCCTCTATTCGTAGAAAAAAGTATATCACCGGCTGCTCGTGCATCTACAGATCCACGACTTGACGAGTTAGATCGAAAACTAGCAAGGAAAGTATTAACATTACCCTCATTAGTAGAAAATGAAATATCGCCACCTGCCCATTCATTAACAAAGTTAATCGAAAAAGAACCTGTATCTGGATCTGTCCTTGAATCGACACCAGAGGAAAAAGAAGAGTTTCTAATAGAAATATCCCCTGAATTGGTCACAAATGAGATACTTCCTGGGTTAGGGGCAACTCGAGAGATGCCAAAAAAATTAGTTGAGATATTTCCAGTATTTGTGCTTAAAAATACACTTCCCGAACCAATCCTTATATCACTTTCAAATCTTACTGTTCTAGAAGAGGATGTGGATATAGTGTACGGGAGAGGTGAGTAAGTGATATCTCCTGACTGAGAGCTCATGAAAATGTCTCCCCCTACAGCCCCAAGTTGATGATCCCCTTCAGTAATTAATTCTTGGATTCCAACAATAACATCCCCACGCCCATGAACTCGGATATCTCCACCGTTGCCATTGATAGAAGGAACAGTACTAATGACAGAATATACATCCGTCATTCCATTAATGGAAATCGTTCCCGATGATGTGTTTGGCATAAATTGGTTAGTCAGCAACACTAACCCTGATGCTTGAGTAATCCTGATATCTCCATTGACTGTGATATCTGCACCGCCCGAGTTAGAAGTTGTCGTTAGCTGAGCAGGTGGTGTCAACAACGGGTTATTTACAAGGCTAGGAGAAGGTAACAAAACAGTGTTGATATGCGAGGATGTCCCACTCGTATTCGGCACCAACCCACCCAGGCTGCTCCAGTCTATACCAGCCCGCACATCTAAGGTTGCTTGGCTGCTGCCATCAATAATAATCGGCACACTTATGGGTTCTACAGTACGGACAGTACCATCGGCGTTGTAGGTAGCTCTATACTCCGTCAGTTCAAAACTTGCTAAATCTGATATGGGATTTACACTGTTGTATCGGGTGTTATTGCTAGGGTTTATAGTGGTTTCAACTGGGCCCGTGCTGTTAATTGTGATACTACCCAAGGTCACACTTCCCCCCGCCAGGATGTGCAACGATGCACCCGTGTAGTTACTAAAACTCACGTCTCCACCCGCCAAGATGATGGGATCTGTTGGGCTCAGCATGGCTTGCAGATCTCCACTGAGTTGTTCAATCCTCCAATTACCATTGGCATAGAAATGCGCATCTCCAATAATCGATGCATCTGATCGCAGCACCAAATCCCTGCCTGAAAACAAGCCGCTTTCTGGATGGTTTAACGCAAAAATATCCACCAATTGGTTGCCCTGAACGGTCAGGTTGCCGCCTGCCTCGGCCACAAATGCCTCTGTGGCCGTATCCCGCACGGTCACGGTATCCGTTGCCAACAGGGTCAAATCTTGCCCTGCGAGCAACTGCCCTTGCAGTTGCAAATTCTGTGCCGCTAACGCTAAGTTTCCACCAGTTACTAGCCGTGCCTCACTGGTGATGTCGCCCGATGAACCCGTCAAATAATTTTCAAACATCGCATCAGGCCGTACAGTCAGCAAACTACTGTTCTGGGACTCCACCGCACTAAACACCCCATCTCCCAACGGAATCGCTTCTGCCGTTGTGGCATAGAATGACCCGTTAACATCCAGCGAGGCATGCTCGCCAAACACAATGCCATTGGGATTTGCCAAAAACAGATCTGCATCACCCAACACCCCCAAACGTCCCAAAATCTCAGACGGATTCCCCCCCGTCACCCGAGACAAAATCGTGTCAATGCCAGTCGGGTTCGCAAAATAGACTTGCTGATCTTCCCCAACATTGAACTCTAAAAAACTATGGAACAAATTTGCACCCCGCGTTGCTCCCCCCTCAATCTGTTGCGTCACCGTATCAATATCGGTGACTACCGAACCCTCTGCACTCAACGTGTCATCTGGCACCACCAGACTGTCTGCAACAGCCGGGTAAGCAGTTGACAAGATAGATAGACTGGCAACAACTTGCCCTAAACGTGAAACCCACAAGATAGGCTGGTGATGGGTGTGGCTTAGCATAATGTCAGATGCCTCAATATTGAGGGCTATAGGCTCAACAAAAGTCCCAGCAGTAATAGCCCAAAATTACCACTGGGTTCATAAGGCAGTTGGTTTGGTTTAAAAAACGCAGACATCATTCAGGCACATACCGCACCTCCAAGCTATAGCGTCCGCGATCATAAACGCTATAAGCAGTTGCCTGAATCCGATACGTTCCCGTTTGATTTAGCGGGATATTAATGGCAGAGTCGTAGTTGCCATCGGGCCGATCGTCATTGGTTGCAACCAGATCACCATTCGGCCCAAATAGGTATAGGTAGGGGTCAAAATCTTCACTTGCCATCATGATACTGATGGTTTTCCCGGCCTGCCCCTCAAATGTGTGTTCGTGATAGCGTGTTCCGCTGCGTGCCAGCACAGGCGAATTACGTCCTAGCGTATCTTCTACATCAACCAGAGGGCGGCGTAAATTATCCCGCTCGATGCGAATACTATCTAAGGTATTGTTGGCTTTGCTAATAATAGGAGATGCTGCTGCCTGAAAATAGGGTGTGGTAACTTGTCTTGCATGATTGATGGCTGCTTGCCACTGCCCTCTATCCAAGGCCGCTTGGGCTTTTTGCAATAGGTCTTGATTGCTTGCCAGTTCTGCTTTCCACTGGGGCAGTTCGCGCTGGGCAGAGGCGTAGGCTGCCGCCGTGTCGGGGATCGCGTTGACAAACGCGATCGCAGTATCGATGTCTCCATCGTTTTGATACTTCTCTTCAGCCAGCTCTAGAATTCGATATGACCACTGACTGATTAACGTTTGCGCTTCGCTGTAGTTTGGCGCTTGCAAGGTGATCTCAGTAGCGGTGTTAATCGCGGCAACATAGCGCCCCTCTCCCGCTAATTTTAAAGCTAACTGCTGCCGACATCGACTAAGCAGTTCCATTGCCAGAGTAGATTGTTTAGTATCAGATCCAGGAAAGTCTCCACCAGCTTCAATACAGGCTTCATAGTCTTCGTCATCCTCCAGAGTTTGAATCTGTTGCAAAACAGTCGCTTGCTCATGACCCATTTGACAAGCTTCAGCCAATGCTTCACCTTGGGCAGTCAAATTTTGGTTCATGGTTGGCAGTGCTTTGGCTTCTGCCATGCATTCTTCATAGCGTTCGATGTCATAGAGTTCTTGGAGGTCTGCCAATGCTTGCCGATGCTCTTGAACAGATTTAGCGTGAACCAAATAGCTAATACTGCTGAGGACACTGACTACCGCCGCGATCACCCCCACCGTGACCAAACGTTTTGTCCGGGGAGAGCCTGAATTTCCAGATGCTCCAACAGCAGTGGCAACCTCGGTAGATTTAGACGACGCAGGAGTTATACGCTGCTGATTTGGAGGGGGTTTTGATGAGCCATGGATTGAGGGATCGTCTGCATCTAGAGGCTGGGATGGACGCGTATCCTTGGTATCAACAGTCGATTGTTTATGATCATCGACGGCGGGCTGGGCATCTGTAATAAGGGATTGGATATCAGCCAGGGCATCAGTTGCCGTTTGGTAGCGATGTTTGAAATATTGGCGCACCATTTTGGTTAAGATACTTGCCAAGCGATCGCTCACCTCAGCCTGATCTCGCCAAATGAGTTCGCCATTATCATCCTCGCGGAGTTGTCTGGGTAACAGTCCGGTTAAAGCTTGAATTGCTACCATGCCCAAGGCATAGATATCACTGCTAAAATGCGGCTTGCCATTTGCCTGTTCAGCAGGCATATAGCCTGGTGTACCTATTATTACAGCCACACTGGTTTGACCCGAAAGCTTAGGTTGCTTAACCTGAATTTGCTTCACTGCACCAAAGTCAATTAAGACAAGCTTGCCATCCTGACAACGTCGAATAATATTGGCAGGCTTAATGTCTCTGTGAATTACGTTGTGATTATGAACAAACGCTAGCAATGGCAACATCTCTTGAAGGAATCGCATAGCCTGAGACTCTGACCATCTTTGGCCAATCGCGATCTCATAATCAAGATCAATCCCATCAACAAATTCTTGCACTAGATAGAATTCGGTTTCCTCCTCAAAATAGGATTGCAAACAAGGAATTTGATTATGGGATCCTAATTCTTCTAGCGCTTTAGCTTCTGCTTCAAAGAGTTGCCTATTTCTTGCCAATAAATTAAATCCATCCCTTGTAGGCTCTAATTGCTTAACCACACACTTCAAGTCATTAGCCTGTATATCTTCAGCTAGATAGGTTTGAGACATGTTGCTTGAGCCAAGTTTCTCAAGCAAGCGATAACGATTTGCCAGTAGGTCAGTAGTCATAGGTATGCCCTCTCAAAAGTTAAAGCAATTTATTGTCGTTATGAATCACTAAAATGTGTCCAAGAATACTTTAAAAAGATGACAATATTGGTTGATCACTTTAATGATTTATAGCCACCAATTTCTCATGATTCGGAAGGAATTTAATTCTGAATAGAAACTCACTATAATCCGCAAAGCTGTCAAGATTCAACATGCTCAGAAATATCTCGACTAGAACCCAAAGCGCTATTTTAGAAAAAATATTCCTCCAGCATATGTTCATGTTTCTGAACCCCTAACTGCAGATTAAGTTATTCTCATTCAGCTTGGCATGAAATTTAATATAATCCTTAAAAAGCTGTCTTTCACCTTCAATTAATGCCATCTTTATTGCCGCAAAAACCAATCTGTTAGCAGAATTAAGAAGCTGGTATTGCATAAACCTGCAATCCCCCTTCAGCTGAATTGAGTAAAACGATATTAAGAAGTCTTTTAAGGTGGTATCAAAAGGCTTCGGAAAGTGGTTTATTGGCCAGCCTGTCAATAGGCTTGCACTTTTCTGCAACCTGACAGACATAAAGCTGCCAGGGACCTGTCTATAACCAACCAGCTTGACTGATGAAAGAGGCGCTATCCTTAGGGGCAGTAACGAGGTGGAGCTGTGGATTGACTATTCATCCCCTAGATAATGTTGAGTTATTGCGTTGGTGGCACCAATATCAGGTGCAGATGCTAAGCCAAGAAGCAGACACGATCCGCAACGGACTGCTTCAGGATGTGTTTGCCGCTCGCCGCCGCCTAGAACTGATCTGTCAATCTCACGGTGATGACTCCGATCTGGGCTGCAAGTCTTGTTTGACGGAGCTTGAGCAAATCTATAGTTCGCTTGAAAAATTGAGCGATCGCCTAGTTTCTCCTTACTTACAGTCTGCTTTACCGCTAGCACTGCAACATGCGGTTGACCCCTGGCAATCAAAGTTCAATCTAGATATGACATTTCCCCAAACCTGGTTTGCAGAATCGGCTGAGCTAACCCAGCTTTTAATTGCTCTTATTGATACGTTTTTCCATAGCCTCATGACCTTCTCGATGCAACCATACTGCTGTAATATCCAACTAAAACATCAAGGCAATTCAAAAGAGCTTACCTTTTTTGTCCGTTATACTGACTGGCCATCACCGTTGCCTGATATGTCTAAGTTTCCAAAATCTTTGACTTACATGCTTGAGACGTTTCAAGTTTTAACTCAAGGAGAATATACCCAAGTTTCTCAACCCCATGAGCTAGGTTGGATGTTGCACTGGGAACATCAAGAGATTAGCAATCAAGATACCCTTTAGTCCCTTTAATTTAAGATCTATGACTTCTACATCATCCCATCAGAAATTACTCGTGGTTGACGATCACGAAGCCGTATTGGGTGGTACTATCAGCGTGCTATCACAAGAGTACGTTGACGCTGATATTAGAACAGCTACAACAGCCCAAGATGCGTATGACCAACTGTCTGCGGATCTGCCAGATTTATTAGTTATGGATTTATCAATTCCAGAGATACCAGAAGCACCTTCTCAGGTTGAAACTGGAATTCAGTTGCTGCGTGATTTGATGAAGACATACCCAGAACTCAATATAGTTGTGCAGAGCGCCCATGTGCGTTCTCTCGTACGAATTAAACCCATGATTGATATCCATCAGGCTGGATTTACCATTGTCGATAAAAGCTTGCCCATGAAAGAGATGCTGATAAAAGTAGACTGGGCCTTGAAGGGTCTGATATACACACCACGGGATATGCGCACAGGTTTAGAAGTCAGGCCCGAATGGTTAGAAGTCCTCCAACTTGCGTTTAGAGAGGGTTTGCAAGATAAGGCGATCGCCGAGAAAATGAGCATCTCAGAGCGCACCGTACGGCACTACTGGACTAAGGTTCAAGATGCCCTAGGTGTGTATCCCAATGCAGGGAAAAATATCCGCATTCAAACCGAAATTCGTTCCCGCGAAGAGGGACTTATTGATTAATGGTTGTGACTGAAACACACGATATAAAAATACTACAAGCAGTTCTGTCGCAAAAAGAATTAGGCAATGATCTGAGCTAACGCTCAAGCTATCCTTGTTGAGCGCATCTAAGGAAACTGTCAGGAATGAGTAGCCAAAATCGGGTGGGAGCCATTCTACAGGTAGGCTAGAGGTTCCTTCAGGCATCGCCTGTCGATTTCCTATGGATTGTCCCCACTGCCACTCGCCCCAAGTTTCGGTTCTGCAACGGAAAACCAGCCTGGACTATCCCATGTTTCGGTGTAAAGCCTATCGTCGTACCTTCAATGAGCGCACGGTCACGCCTTTTAATTTTCAGGAGTTACGCAGTTGAGATGAAGATGAGTTAGAAGAGGAGAATGAATCCTCCGAAATACCAAGCGATCGACTACATCAACTTTCTGATTGCCAGTCAGCGAGCCTACAGTTGCTGTGAAGCCGAACGGGTTCACCCGGCGAGCGACAAGCCCCTAGCGCATGATGCCATCAACCGATTGCTACACCGTCATGAGCCGAGTTCAGAAGCGTTATGGCAGGAAGCAGCAGGCTATGTAGGGCTAACTCAAGGCATTTTGGTCATTGATGACACGGTGCTGGACAAACTCTACGCTCAGCGCATGGACCTGGTCACTCGTCAGTGGTCGGGCAAGCATAAGCGCGTGGTCAAAGGCATCAACCTCACGACGTTGCTGTGGAGCGATGGGGATAAACACATCCCCTGCGACTATCGACTGTATGAGAAGGCCATGGATGGAGCGACCAAGAACGACCATTTCTGGGCCATGCTGACGACGGGCTCAGGAGCGGGGCTTTCGACCGGAGTGCGTGGCCTTTGATAGTTGGTTCAGTGGGCTCGCCAATTTTAAGCTGATCGCCCGCTATGGCTGGCGCTGGTTGACGCGACTAAAGTGCAATCGGCTAGTGAATCCTGAGCGCAGCGGCAATCAAGCCATCAGCGAGATTGATATCGGGGCTCAAGGTCGAATTGTGCATCTCAAAGGCTACGGCATGATCCGAGTGTTCAAGATCGTTGCCCTAGACGGCGACATTGATTACTGGGCCACCAATGACCTGGAGATGAGTGAATGGCAGCGCCTCAAGTGGGCTGACTTTGAGTGGTCGATTGAGGAGTACCATCGCGGTCTGAAACAGTGTTGCGGGGTCGAAAAAGCCCAGGTGCGCTCCTCACGGGCACAGCGTAATCACATTGGCTTTGCCATTCGAGCCTTTCTGCGCCTGGAGATGCATTGGTTCAACTCCGGCATCAGTTGGTATGAGGCCAAACTCAGCATCGTTCGCAACGCTGTGCGCTCTTATTTGGCCGCTCCTACGATTGCTCTGTTGCCAACTGCGTAAGTCCTGATCTTTGAAGCTGTGGGCATGGTGCGCCAGGAGATCAAGCACTCCAACTTCCTACAGTTCCTTCTCAACCCTTCCGAAAAACATCAACTCGGCGACCTTTTCCTCAAAAAGCTCCTCATCAGGCATGGGCTTGAGCAAACTTCTTGCATCATTTGCGGAAAGTTAAGTTGACAGTTCCCTATAAAACAGCCTGGTGCCGCGCTCAAATTGCTCTGGGGAGCATCTCCTCATCGGAGCACTCGTTTGCTCCCGATTCGCGATCGCTGCGGGAACGAAAATAGGCCAGTTCGGTCGCTCTGTAAAACAGCTCTACAACGCTCATGGGCTGATAAACGCGATCGCAATATTGACCCTCAAGAAAACAAGGCGATCGCGCTAGAGATGCCTACAAAACAAACGGGAATCGCGCTCAGGCAAAGGTACAGGCGATCGCGTTCTCAATCATTAGGGCTGTGAAGGCGATCGCGCTATGACTGAGTGAATTTTCCATGGCTTCTCGCTCAGGTCACTCTTCGCTCTGGGCTAACCAGGTTTCTAAATCACTCAGCTCGGTGAGGTCAAAGATTGCTTCTCCCAGTGTCTCTAAGGTCTCTAAGGAGAGTTAATTGCATCTGTTTTTCTGGAAGGGTAGCGGCTTTGCGCGACAATATTGTCGTTTGTTAGAAATAAAATCAAACGACAATATTGTCGCATCCAGTGTTGAGCATCAAAAAAGAAAATCTGCTTAGCGACAATTTCCGTAAAAGTTTTGCGAAAGCCTGTAGCTGTTAATCGACTTTGCTTAAAAACAAAGAGTGGACATTTTTATACTACATATGTAGTATAAATACAGGCTTACTGAATTGACAGATCAAACTTCGATGCTTTTCACCTATCCATTGAACTCAACCAGCGCGCTGTCGGGCATTCTCCTGCAAGGGATGGGCCAGATAGAGGGTGGTTTTGTATTGAGAGCGCAGAGTCAATTTAACCATCAATCCACGATCGCCAAACGGAATTATGGCATTGATCTGTGGCTGAACCCCGAACAATATCAGCTAAGCGGGAGGTGCAGGGCAACCCTGTCACCGACATAGAGACCAGTGTTTTAACGGTTCTCACCCCCCGCTCCTGAAGGTCAGAAGCGGGGGGTGTTTTTTTGAGGAAAGAGCAATGCGAATACAACTAAGCAACCCAGAACCCTCAATATTCCGCCATTGGGTAGTGGTGTTTTCTAAAAACTATCTGCCCCTCACACGGATTTCGCTCAAGCGGGCGATCGCACTGCTGGTAACCGACCGGGCCGAATCACTGGAGTTGGGTGCGACTCAGTGCTGGGAAGTGCTATCGCCCAATCGGATACTACAGGTTTCAGAACACATTCGCCTGACGGGTAACCACGGCGAACGGCAATGGAAAGTGCCCCCTGTCAGCCGCCGCGAAGTGTTTCGACGCGACCAGCACCAGTGTCAATACTGCGGCAGCAAAAAGCGACTCACGATTGACCACGTCATCCCCCGCTCCAAAGGGGGTACTCATACCTGGGACAACGTCGTGACGGCTTGCGATCGCTGCAATTCATCAAAAGGCGATCGCTTGCTCCCGATGCGCAATTTAATGCTTATGGCCAAACCCAAGGCCCCGATGCATCCCGTCATGGCCTTTGCTGAGCAGTTTTGGATCGAACATCCCCCTGGCTAACTCATCCACAAAGGAGGACAAGCCCATGTTGAAGCTAAATTACACCGACCTTGGACTCTATATGGAGTGCGTCATGACCTCCCCCGAACTGCTCATTGCCCAGCATGTTGCCTTGGCAATGCGGTTGGCTCAGCCCCTGCATGTTGAACCGGGCCACGCGAGCTTTTTGCTCTCTGCCCAAATTGCTGAGCTGCAGAAGCTCGAAAACGTACTACAAGAAAGGGGTATTCGTAATACAAACATCTGGCCCGTGGACGATCGCTTTGTCGAAATCAACCTCAGCGGTAGCTGAATTGCAGATAGCCATGAAGCCCACGAAGGGATGTTTGTTACCGCTTTAGGCGATCGCGCCGAAGCCCTTATCTATCAGTTATGGCGGCTGAGTGAAACCCCAGTTTTCGCCTGGACATAGCCAGCTAAGCCCGGCCTGGGTAAAGCAAATCAGCGTTCTGCATGGGCCTTACCCAGACCGAGCTGCCCAAAAAAGATGAAATCCACTCTTGACAATTGTAGTATATATAATACAATTGTAGTATCAACGGTCAACGCCTTCCTAAAGGTGAATACCTGCTCTCTCAGAACCTTGAAAAGTGAATACTGCCACCTTTGGGGATGTAGCTTAGTCCGGCTCAAAGCAGTCGCCTGTCCAGCGAAAGATCGTGGGTTCAAATCCCATCATCCCCGTATAGCGGTGTAGCTCAGGAGGTAGAGCGCCAGCAAACGTTGACTCGCTGGAGGATAGCCCCCCAGGTACCATCAGAACACGTAAGGGGCAGCCGGAACGCCGAATTTGCAGTGCACCTGACGTTGCAGTGATGACGTTGGGGAAGCGCGTTTTAAGGCACCGGATTACTCACGGGTTCAAGTCCCGTCACCGCTATTGATAGCCTCGTGGACGAGCAGATAAGTCGCTGTGATTCTCAGTCATAGAGAAGCGGGTGCAACTCCCGTCGGGGTTTCCACATTGAGGATGTAGCTCAGATGGAAAGAGCGCCTGTTTCCGAGGCAGGAAGCCACAGGTTCAAATCCTGTCATCCTCGTTCGTGGGGACGCAACTGGAGTTGACTGCTCCGAAACCCACAAATGGACGGTTGCAGGACTGGGGTTCAATCCTCCACGTCTCCACCAAATCTCCAGGTAGCCAAGGGGAAAGGCGTCGGTCTGCAAAACCGACCATCGTGGGTACTCTGCGAGAAGCCGCTTCGCGTCTACAATTCCCACCCTGGAGTCCACTGCAGCGTAGCTTAACGGCAGAGCCGCGGCCTCATAAGCCGACAGATGTGGGTTCAATTCCCACCGCTGCGACCACCTGCACAGATGGTGTAACGGTTAGCACAAGGGCCTCCAAAGTCTTTTGTCCGGGTTCGAATCCTGGTCTGTGCGTTTCTACGTCCGCGTCGTAGAAATTTCCTGGTGCCGTAGGCAAATCGGTAAAGCCGTCGATCTTTCAAGTCGATGTTTGCGGGTTCAACTCCCGTCGGCACTGCCAATTGGGTAGGTATGCAAATGGCTGAAGCAGGCTGCTTGTAAACCAGTCGTCCCTGACCACTGGGGGTTCGAGTCCCTCCCTACCCACTTGATCAAGTCTTGGAGAGTAAACCGATCAGGCGATTGGCGCTGTTTGCTAAACAGATGGATGAACAATTGTGGTTCGAGTCCACTGCTCTCCGCCTGATGAGAACGTGGTGTAACTGGAAAACATCTCGGTCTACGAAACCGAAGATTGAAGGTTCAAGCCCTTCCGTTCTCGCCATTGATGGAGGATACCGCTGAATGGTCGGCAACTGGTCTTGAAAACCAGGGTAGTTCTTGGGCTAGGGGTTCGATTCCTCTATCCTCCGCCAAATGGGAAGTTGGTGAAGCTGGTGCTCACGTGCCTTTGTTGGCGCTGCCTGTCCGAAGGACATAGCAGGTGAGAAGACGGTTCGATTCCGTCACTTCCCATACGTTGCCCCATAGCTCAATGGTGGAGCTGGCGGCTGTTAACCGCACGGTTGTAGGTTCGAATCCTACTGGGGCAGCCATTCATTGCCGAGTGGACAACCTGGAAAGTCGCTGTGACTCTGAATCACGGAGATGCTGGTTCAATTCCAGCCTCGGCATCCATCTTTATTGGGAAGTACGCAAATCGGGAAAGCGACCTGACTTTGAATCAGGTGTTTGAGGGTTCGATTCCTTCCTTCCCAGTCGGGGGCGTGGGTGTTGCTTATTGGAGCAATCGCCCTATCCTCCTGTTCATACTCCTGTAGCCCAACTGGCAGAGGCGACTATTTCAAACACAGTTCACGTGTGGGTTCAACTCCCACCAGGAGTACCAAGCAAACTCCTGTAGCCCAACTGGCAGAGGCGGCTGTCTTAGAAACAGTCCATGTGTGGGTTCGACTCCCACCAGGAGTACTTATCGGGATGTAAGTCAGTGGTCAGACGGCTTGTTTTGGGGACAAGCAGCCGTAGGTTCGAATCCTACCATCCCGAC
>JBCBZT010000013.1:0-157857 GCA_039815185.1 Cyanobacteria bacterium P01_A01_bin.123
AAACCTAAATTAGCCATTACCGTAGACACAATAGTGTTATTCGGCAATTGGGCCAACTGACTCAGGGTCTTGCCCCAAAAATACAAAATATAGTCACCATCGACTACTCGCCCCTGGGCATCGACCGCAATCACCCGATCCGCGTCCCCATCAAAGGCAAAGCCAATATCTGCCTGATGATCGCGCACGGCTGCTTTAAGAATACCGAGGTGAGTTGAGCCACAGTTAACATTGATGCGATCGCCATCCGGTAGGCCATTTAATCCAATTACCTCAGCACCAGTGGCCTCAAATACGGGCTGGGCTAAACGCGTCGCGGCCCCCCAAGCCATATCCAAAACAATCCGCATGCCCGATAGGTCTAAGGTGGGTTGCAGAGACTGATACAAGAAATTGATGTATTGATCGACTAATTCAGGCCGATGGTGAACTGGCCCCCAAGTCATGCTGGGCTGGGTCAGGGCAACTCGGTTAGGGCCGTGACGCAGCGCCTGTTCAATTTGCTGCTGAATCGCGTTAGCCAACTTTGTCCCGTCATGGCCAAAAAACTTGATGCCGTTATCTTCTGGCGGATTGTGGCTAGCAGAAATCATAATGCCGCCAGTACAGTGGCAGTGCTCTGTGAGGAAAGCCACACCAGGGGTAGTACAAAGCCCAACATTCCAAACTTCAAGGCCAGCCGAGGTCAACCCACTGGTCAACGCCGCTGCTAACATGAAACCAGAGTTACGCGAATCTTGGCCCAAAATAACTGGGCCTGTGGTTTGAGTCTGGGCTTGCATCACCTGCCCTGCCCAAAATCCAATTTGTGTTGCCAAGGGGGCAGTTAACAACTCCCCTGCCTTACCTCGAATGCCGTCGGTGCCAAACAATGGGGTTGTCGGTAAGGATAGACGGTTCCATCCCATCCCCATGGGCTCAGACAATTGAGTCTTGGCAGCAGTTCGGTTTAACCGTTGGGCGCTCTCCACCCCAACACAGGATGTCACCATAGTAAAACTCACTCCAAACACACTCACACACAGTGGAGGATAACACCTCTCCATTAAGATTTATTTGAGATTTTGTGCCAGTTACTCCCACAGCACATGGCTAATCCTCCTTTGGAAACTTCAGAATCATCTTTGCCAGACGCTTTTTGGCAAGGCATAGGCCAATTTAACCAGGGCGATTTCTATGCCTGTCACGACACCTTAGAAGCGATTTGGATGGAAGCAAAAACCCCGATCAAACCGTTTTATCAGGGCATCTTACAAATAGCAGTCGCGTTTTATCACCTCGGTAATCATAATTGGCAGGGTGCTGCCATCCTCTTGGGAGAAGGGATGGGGCGGCTTTATCCATTTGAGCCGACTTATCAGGCCGTGGATGTCGAAAACCTAATCGATCAGGGCGAAAGCTGGCTAAGGATGTTACAAAACGTTGGTAGTGAGGGGGTAACTCCTTTAGCGATCGCGATCGAATCTGCCGATATTACCCCAGTTCACCAACAGATTGACAAAACAATTGAACTCCCCCACATTCGTAGGACAGATTGATCTTTCGTCCTTGCAGCCCGCTACACCGTTTACTCTGTGGCTTCAGCTTCAATGGGACGCGTATTGCCCGCCTTAACCCATCCTTCCTGACCGCTGCTCAAGAGCCTTACATTCAGCCAGGTCTCTTCGTTGTTTTGTCCCAGCACAATGATGGTTTCATTGTGCTCTACCCCTCCTAGCTGCTGATATTCTCGACCCGGGCCTTCCCTCAGGACTAACCCAATCGGCTGAACTACCGTTGCTTTATAGGTGCCTGGTTCTAGCGGTTCTTCTGGCAGCTCCTCGGGGGGCTCGGTGGGTGTGGCGACAACGCTTGGAGTAGAGGCAGACGGGTCAACCGGCTCTTCTTCAGCCGCCACTTCAACCGCAGTTGTCTCGCTTTCATATATCGGTCTCTCTGGCAGCACAGACAGCTTGGCCATAAAGTAGCGAGCCGTGGCTACTCCCGCTAGGGATAAGACCCCCATTGCCAAGGTAACCCCAAAGATCACCTTCAATAAGCTCAAGAACAACTTTGCCATCTCAATGCCATCTCAACGCCTGGGTTAGGTAGAATTACACCCTCTGCAGCCCTGTTATAGCACGGTTTTTTGCCAGGGTTACTCGGGGGGATCAATTTGGCGCTGAAAACGGCTGCTCAGGGGAGTTTGGCGCGAGGCCAATCGGGCTTTGCCAGCGGCAGCCCAAGCTTGGAGTGCTTCAATTTGGGTCTGGGCTGTACGGGCTAAGGGCACCATCTGACTAACCGCTTCCAAAATATCATCGGTTGTAAAGTCGCGGTTTTGGCTAAAGCCTAAATGCATCGCTTCAATGATTGCCTGTTCAATTTCTGCTCCGGAAAATTCAGGGGTTTCATAGGCTAGCCGCGCCAAATCATAGTTCTGGAGACTGTGGGGTCTGAGGCGAGACAGGTGTACCGCAAAAATCGCTTGCCGCTCAGATTGGGACGGTAACCCGACAAAAAAGATTTCATCAAACCGACCCCGACGCAGCATCTCCGGCGGTAGCGATTGGATATTGTTGGCGGTAGCAACGACAAACACTGCCGAGGTTTTCTCGGCAAGCCAGGTAATAAAGGTGCCAAATACGCGATTGGCAGTACCGCTATCCCCTCGCCCATCTAGGCCACTGAAGGCTTTGTCGATTTCGTCAATCCACAACACACAGGGGGCCAAGGCTTCGGAGAGTTGAATCATCTGCCGAGTACGCGACTCTGATTCGCCAACCAGTCCCGCAAATAGTCGCCCCACATCCAGACGTAGGAGCGGCAGGTGCCAGTGGTGGGCGATCGCTTTTGCACTCAGAGACTTGCCTGTCCCCTGAATCCCAGCCAGCAGTAGCCCTCTAGGATGGGGCAGACCATACTGTCGGGCTTTTTCTGAAAACGCGCCGCCCCGCTTAACCAACCAGTCTTTTAGGTTATCTAAGCCGCCAATATCAGAAATCCGTTCAGTGGCAGGGTAAAAATCCAAAATCTGAGTTTGGCGAATGGTTTGCCGCTTTTCTGCCAAAATCAAATCAATATCTTCGGGTTGAAACGAGCCGTGGGCCGCGATTCCCCGAGCCAAAACGCGGCGAATACGGGCAATGGACAACCCCTGACAAGAACGAACCAAATCGTCCATCACGCGGGGTGGCAGGGTTGTGCCGGTAGCTCCCAGCAAGCGAGAAACTTCTGCTTGAATGTCATCTATCTGGGGTAGGGGAAACTCTAAAACCGTAATCGCTTCCCTCAGATCGTCTGGGATGGTGAGCTGTGCCGACAGGATGACGATATTCTTCGGCTGCGCCTTCAACAGGTGAGATAGGTTCCGTAATTTGCGAGAGATGGCAATATCGTCTAAAAATCGATGAAAGTCCCGCAGAATAAACACTGCTGGACTAGCCGCAGGCAGTTTTTCCACAAACTCTAACGCCTGCAACGGATTCCGGCGACCAAATCCCGCATCGTTCAGATTGCCTTGATAGCCATCGACAAAGTCCCAGGTGTAGACATTACGGTTTCCTTGATGTCCAGCACAGGCCGCGATCGCCCCTTCCGCCCGCTCCTCTTCTTGAGTAGGAATGTAGAGCAGGACATATCGTGCCCGCAGCAATAAACTCAGTTCATCCTGAAAACCCATAACACCGCACTACTCTGATAGTTGTTGTTTCAACGCTGCCAAAGCCGCCCAGCGGTGATCGACTGCAGTGGAGGACGTTTCTGGTGTTTCTTCAATGGGGATACCGACACAGCTTGAGTCACACAGTTGTCGCTGGGGAATATTCAAACAAAGTTGCTCGTAAAGCCAATCTGAGGGATGGAAATATCCCGTCGGAGGTAGTGTTTCAACCAAGTCTTCCAAGGCAACTTCTTGCTCTAACAGTGGCGTTGCATCCGATAAGGAGGGCTCCTGGAGCCAAATCAGTTCAGTTGCTTTGACGTCGAGTCGGTGGTTGTAGTTGTTTAAGCACCGGCAGCACGTCAAGGTGACAATCGTTTCAGCTTGGGCGAAAACTTCTAGGTAATTATTTTGATGCTTGACCCAAAAATCGCCCTTGACTGGCATTAAGGTTTCTAGCTTAGGAACGTATTCTCGAAAGGTAAACCTTTGAGTCTGGTCGGGAAATTTCGCCAACTGCGGAATATAGATGGGTTCCATAGCGCTTCCTCAACTCTGACAAGACAAGCATCTCAACCGAGATTGTGGTTGAGATCTTGATAAACATAACCTCTACTCTGGATGCGACCCAGCATTCCTCGTCGGACTAAGCTATTCTGTGACCTCCACTAAGCGCACGACTAAACGACGATCCGGTTCTTTGCCCCGACTAAAGGTTTCTAAGCCTTCATAATCGGTCAAAAAGTTATGCACTTGTCGTCGTTCCGCCGATGACAGTGAGGCAATTTCATACTCCTGCTGAGTTTCTTTGACGGCTTCGGCTGCCTTCGATGCGATCGCTTTGAGTTCGTTTTGGCGACGTGCTCGATACCCCGCCAACTCAACAGTGTAGGCCTGCTGTTCTTCCCGAGACAAGCCCAGATTCAAAACTGTATTCGCCAAATATTGAATCGAATCTAAAACAGCCCCACGTTCCCCAATCAGTGCTTCAACTTGCCCTTCAGCCAGTTTGGTTTCGTCAATTGTTAACCAGCAGCCATCATTGAGATCATCTACCACAACCTTAGGGTCAACGCTAACCGTTAACCCCGCAAACCCTAATAGCTCTTGCAACCACTGAGCACCGGTTTGATGTCGCTCATCTGCCATAGTTAACTTTGCGCCTTTTTCTTAGAACGTTTGGGTTCAAAGGGTAAAGCTTGACGACCCTGGTCACTGCTGCTGTCTTTATCTTTAGTCGTCGTCTCTGCATCAACAATTTTTTGCAAATTCTCAGGTAAAGGTTCTCTTGACAAGATAAAGGTTTGCAAGGTCTGAAACATATTGGCAATGACCATGTACATTAAGACTCCGGCTGGTAACGGAAAGAACAAGAACATGCCTGAAAAGATCAACGGCGTAAACTTGTTAATCGCGTTTTGCTGAGGATTGTCAGAACTGCTTTGCTGCCCTGATAAGACTTGGTTGAGATACAAGCTGATGCCAAAAAACAGCACCATGCCTAAAATATCCCAGTGGATTGCGCCATCATCGCCAGTCACACCAACCCGTCCCAAAGCTTTGATAAACAAAAAGCCTCGATTCGCGGCTAAACCTGGGACTTTAACCTGGACTGTTGCCTCACCAGGGTTGAGGGCAATGATATTGCCCTGATCATCAATAGAAATATTTTCTTGCCCCTTGGTTATCTCCCAGCGAGTTGAAACCTCGTCACTATCGCCATACTCGGCAACCAGCGCTTCTAAGGACTCTCCATCAGTTGCTTGCAGACGGATACGGGTTTTTTCTCCCTCTACAAGACGGTTGCCACCCGGCATCACGGCAGCAATCTTGTAATGGTTGCCTTCTGCAACATAAATGTTTTGAGGGGAGGTCGAAAATACCTGGGGCTGAACTTGCTCAATCTTTTCTTGAGGAAAGATTTGCAAATTGACGGAGTAGTTAATGTCGGAAAACGGTGACCCCCGCAAAGTCGCAAACAGGGCAAAGAGAATAGGCATCTGCAGCAACACAGGGAAGCACCCAGCCAGGGGGTTGCCAAACTCTTTGTAAACCTGTCCCATTTCTTCCTGCAGCTTGGCAGGGTTATCTTTGTGGCGTTCTTGAATTTCCTTAACGCGCTTCTGCATTAAGGGATTGGCAATTTTCATCCGCCGCATATTGCGAATCGAACCCGCATTCAGCGGATAGAGCGCAAACCGAATGACCAAAGTCAACGCCACAATTGCTAAACCATAGCTAGGCGCAATCCCGTAAAAGAAATCCAGGATTGGCAGCATGATGTTATTGGAAAGAAATCCGATACCAAAATCCATGCGCTCTAAATCTCGAAGGTACCCAAGCTCTAAGTTTGCTGTTTAGACTCTACTACTGTATCTGAAAATATTCGCCAATTTGCAGCCTGACAGTCTTATCCTAGCCGAAGCCAAGGACTGAACAGAGCAGATATCACCCAGTTTGCAGGAGTACCCCTTTAGCTGACCCCAGCAGAACCACTCTCAACGCGAGCCTTTGGCGAGATACGCTCATTGATGTAGTCATAAACTTCGCGGAAGTTGGGGACAGCCCTAAGCTCCAGACGACTTCCATCTTTGAGCGTAACGACCATATCTCCCCAAGCCCCCAAGCCTCTAGGCACGGTGACGATTTTGGACACTTCAGCGTAGATCAAATCGGTGCGATCGCGCCCCATCCAGCCCCCTGTCACCGAAATCCGGCGGGTGGTAATGCGGTAACGCAACCACAGGGCGCGGACGATGGCCCCAACAGAAAGGGGAAGACAAATAACGGTGAATCCCAGAAGCACATTGATAATTAAGTCGCCAATATGGGGGCCACCTTCATAGAGAACATCTTCTTTAATGCCCATCGATTACCTCAAGTTTTATTAATATCTGTTCTAATTCTCGCAAAAGTTGCCCATATTCGCACTCAACTGCCGTGGGACGCAACCCCACAACCAGCCACCAGCCTCGATTTATCCGAGGAATTAACTGATAAAATGCTGCGCGGATTTGACGTTTTATCCGGTTACGCACTACGGCTCGCTTGCTGACTTTTTGGCTAACGGAAATGCCAAGGCGGGTTTCGGGTAAAGCAACTGCTTCACCCCCACTCGCTTGATCCTGGGGCTGGCTTATCCGTAGGGCGCGAACAACGAAGTGCTTTGTCCCTGATTGTTTACCGTTACGGTACACCGCCGTAAAGTCTTGGCGACGCCTTAAACGGTAAACCTTGGGCAAAGCCATGGATGGTTGCTCCCCAACATGACAACAAATTCACCACAAAAACAAATCGCTAAGGGGATGGCCCCTTAGCGATGGCAGCAGTCCTGCGGAGAGTATCCCTCCATAGTCTGTCAGAGCTAAACGGATAGCCTTGATCTACCGCGACGGCGGCGAGCCTTGATCACGTTTTGCCCAGTATGGCTACGCATTCTGGCTCTAAAACCAGAGGTACGCTTTTGCTTGCGAACGGTGCCGCCAAGGGGACGCTTAGTCATGCAATTGTACTCCTGAGCAGTCGCTTATGGCCTAAAAAAAGCCACGGTTACTAAGCATAGCATCTTAGTGCCTTACTCTGTCCAAACTTCAAGCCCTAAGTGTCCCTGATACAGTCTAATCATCTGCCGAGATTTCAAGGGGCCAAGTGCCCACCGTCCGACGTAGGGGCTCTCCTTGGTATAGCACCTTTAAGTTGAAAAGATTTTGTTGGTAGCGAGAGGGATTGTAGACATCGTTCAGCATGATAGTGAAGTCTGTCGCGGCGGGAATAGGCTCAGTGGGATATATCTCGATACGGCTGCCGTCTTCGTCCCAAATAACGTCGTCAATTTCAACGCGATCGCCGTTTTCTTGGACAACTTCAATCTCGTCAATATTGAACCTCCCCCCTCGAAATGGCGAGGTAAAAATGGGGTTGTAGTTGACTTCGATTTCAATAATGGCACCAATAATGCGATCGCCGGGCACTTCTAATTGATAAACGGCGTTGCCACTGCGCGGCTCATTGTTGCAGAGCCGATAGGGCAGGACTAATTCGGGATCGACACCCCCAAAAATGGTAAATCCGCTTCCTCGACATATGGCTTGGGCGGACTCGGGTGCCACAACTGCACTCACACCAACTACGGCAAGGGTGGACACCGCCAAGCCTGCCCACACGCGCTTACCAAAAGAAAAAGGCTGAAAACGCATCGAAACTCAACTCCTCTCAAAAACGATTAAAACTCCTTTATCTGTAGAGTTTTGTCAATGGTCAACCGATCACGAAACGTAAAGGGCGACTCTTTCGACTCTAGCAGGATTCAAAGGCATCATGACTATTGATCACAACTCAATGACGGGAACTAGAGCTGAAATGTGCCCTTTCCGGTTATCCCTGAAATTTTTGGGTTAAGCGATCAAGCAGGGTTTGCAACGCTTCTGGAACTTGGCGGATAATTTTACCCTTCTGGCGATCGACGGGGACTAAGGTGACCAACCCGCTGACACAAAGGGCATCTGGTTCAAGGCTACGAATCTCATAGTGCCAGTTGTAGCGTACCCCTCGAATGGGGGCCATATAGGTTTTGATCACTGCAGCACTGCCCAAACGCAGCGGTAGGTGGTAACGCAGCGATAGCTCCGCAACTTGCAAATCGGCACCCAAGCTCACCATGTCAGCAAAAGGGCTCCCCACAGCCTGCAAACAAGCTAAACGGGCTTCTTCCATCCAAGCGATATAGGTGCCATGCCAAGCGATGCCAGCATAGTCGGTATGGTGAGGATGCACAACGACTGGATACTCAAACCATTCCATAAATATTTTCTGAATTAGCCGCAGAGTATAGAATACAAGACTTTTCGGAGGTTCAATAAAAGGGTATAGGCACAGTTCATTTGCCCCAACCCACTTCAGGCCATTCAGTTGGATCTTTCCAGCCTGGGCGATCGCGGCTGGAATTCTGTCGGATATTGAGGCCGCGATTGCGTAGAAGGAAACAGGTGAATCAAGATAGACCACAAAGGTAGGTGTGGGCACGATTTAGCATTTGAGGCACTGGCTGGGAACATCAATGAATTCTGCAAATTGGCCACAACGCCTTGATAGAGCTTTGAATAAGGGATGTCTGGGGTTATCGGCTCAAGCGATCGCCGCTATCCCCGATGACGGTACTGAGCGCTGGGAGATTTCAACCCACTTGATTGAGGGGGGGAGACTTGTTCCAGCGCAGCAGTGGATCGACGCAGTATTGGCAAGTGAATCGTTAGCCCAACGGCTCGATCTGTGCTGCCTCAAGATGCTTTTATCGGCACCTAGGGCAGGGCAGTTTTGGATCAATGCCTCCGTTCATTCACTCGAAGATCCCTGGTTTGCTCATCGGGTCGCTCAAGCCATTGACTATAGTGCGTGGATGCCCGGTCAACTCGTCTTTGAGGTAACCGAGCAGGCCCAAACGAGCGCCCAAACATTGGGGACGTTAGGGACACTGGCAAGCTTTGGCTGTGGCATCGCGATCGACGACTTTGGGGCAGGCTACAACAGCGCTCAGAAGCTGATCGATTTCCCTGTAACGGGCTTGAAGCTGAATGGTCAACTCTGCAAAGAAGTGGCACAACCCAAGGCCCGCTACGTGCTTGAGGCTTTCACGGGCATGGGGTTGGAGATGGGATTAGACATCGTTGCTGAGTGGGTTGAAACCGAAACGCAGCAACGGCTTCTAACTGCACTTGGAATTCATTTATTCCAGGGCTATCGGTTTGGTCGCCCGGTTCCCTTAGGCGAACCTCAGGCTCAATGTTTGCAGCCCTGACAATTCTTCTTGTCACATCTTTGCGTGCATATCTTTGGGCAACTCCGCTGCAAAAGCCCGTTAGATTTAGTGATTGTCTATGAAATCGTCACTTACACTGGGCACCCTAACCATAAGCTCAAGCATTCCGAGTTATTCTCGATTGCTTGCTAATGTCCAACCGAAAAATTTCAACCAGGATTGTGGGTGTAGATTATGTTGGGGGTTCTCATAGCAATGGTTTTCTATGGGCTAGGACTCTGGGGTATGGGATGGTTGCTCAGCATCAAACCCGATCAACCCTTAGCTTGGCTGTGGAAAGAAACGCCACCCCAGACAAATGAAAACCGAACTAATGACCGTAATTACAGGCGTGGCTAGGATCTTGCCATCGATGGCGAACTGCGCCTTCACTGAGCTTGGCTTACCTTCACCAGCTCCGAAAGCATCCCTACAACGCAATTTGCCAAGATATGTTGCATCGGTACTACGAATTATGAATCCATTTCAAGAAGCCTTAAATCCGATGCGTATGATGGATCATGAAACGGCTGAAAAGCTTGCTGAAAGCTGACTTTACAGCATGATCAGTTTGCAAACATTTGATTCATTGGGATTAACGATTAGAGGTCACTATGCTAGAAAAAATTCTCCTGGCAGATTCTGGCACGGGCAATACCGAGACCATGCTCAAGGTGCTGATGGAGATCCCGACCATCCAGCGGGCATTGGTGAATGTGCTACATGTAGTCCCCCCCCAAGTTACATCTGATGCAATGGCTGCTAAGTGGGAAGCTGGCGGCAAAATCCTGGCTGAGGCGATCAACACCCTCAACCTTGATCCTCAGAAAGTGACGGCCATGCTGCGGGAAGGCGACCCAAAAGACATTGTGTGTAAAGTGGCTGATGAAATTGATGCCAGCTTAATCATTATGGGGTCACGCGGGCTGCAAGGGCTGAAGGCGATTTTAGATAACTCGGTCAGCCAGTACGTGTTTCAATTGTCGTCCCATCCAATGTTGCTGGTGAAGGATGATTTGTATGCCGTTCGTTCGATCAAGCGCATTTTGGTTGCTTTAGACAAATCTGATTCAGCCAAAGAGGGGCTAGATCTGGCCATCAGCTTATTGAAAGACGTAAAAGACAGCGAGCTGATTTTGGTGCACTCGGTGTCTAACCTGCGGGCAAAACCCTTTGATGAGACCAGTCCCGACCCTAATAAAGACCCGATTTTAATGGCAGCAGCAGCAGAGGCAAAAAAGTGGGGCATTCGCTATAAGTGTTTGGCACCAGAAGGCAAAGCAGGTTCGCGGATTTGCCAGGTTGCCGAAGATATGAATGTCAATCTACTCGTTTTAGGGTCTCCTGATCGCCGTCCATCAATTGCTAAGGGCATGCCGGATTTAGACCGTTTGCTGGGTGAATCGCTCTCAGACTATGTGCGAGTCTATGCACCTTGTCCGGTTTTGCTAACCCGAATGGCCGATTAAGTGTTACAATAAATACAGAAAATCTGACAAAAATCCTATTTTTCCCGAAAGTTTGCTTGGATCGATGTATCCAATAACAAAGGGGTAGGCGTTAGGCTCGGATTTTAAGGTAAACGTCTCTACTCAGATGCACTGTATAGGAGGCGAAAATGATGAATACTGCATTGACGGAAGGACTAGAAGTTGTAGGTGTCATTTCAGTTGCGGCTTCGATTTTGATTCCAGTATTTTGCTGGGTTTTGATTAGCCGCGTTGATTTAAGCAAGCCCAAGAATGTCTAGGGTTCAAGACGTCTACTAGTTTATTGAGATTGACGCAAAAGGAGCGTGGCAGTGCCATGCTCCTTTTGTTGTTTCAGGTTGCCCAACGCAGGGAGGATTGATGTTAGAAGATTCGCTTAACTCAGCCGCTTGAGATAGGCTGCGATCGCGTCTTCGGTAATCTCCGTCATGGGACGTCCCTGTTTGTCTACTGCTGCCTTAAGGGCATCATAGGTTTCAGCTGATACGCCAATGCGATGACGACTTCGATTGGGCTTTTTACCCGCTGTCGCAGGAACATAGGTATCGGCAAATTGACGTAAGGCGTCAAATCCTACCCGATCACAAAAGTCACCAAAGCTCTCTCTGACGTTGCGATTTTGTTTGAAATAGGCGAACAACGGCTCTAACCCAGCTTCTAGATCAGTTTCTTTTAGCTTTTGCTCATAAGGACGGGCCAGTCGGGTTTGGTTTGGCGATCCGCCCAACCAGATTTGATAAGCGCCGGGCGCACTGCCGACAAAGGCCAGTTCTGCCATGTAGGGGCGGGCACAGCCGTTAGGGCAGCCGGTCATCCGCACCACAAAATGTTCATTGCCCAGGCCTAGCCGCTTGAGCAGCGATCGCAGCCGCTCCAAAATACTGGGAATTATGCGCTCAGATTCGGTAATCGCCAACCCGCAGGTTGGTAAGGCTGGGCAGGCCATGGCATAGCGTACTAGCGGATCAATGACATCAGCGGCTTGAATGCCGCAGCGATCTAAAATCCCTTGAATCTCAGCTTGATCGGCCGGATTGATCTCATAGAGAATCACATTGTGATTGGCCGTTAAGCGCATGGGCAGCTGAAATCGCTGAGAAATCTCCCTGAGGGCCGTTCTCAATTGCAGCTTGCCATTGTCATAAACCCGGCCATTTTCGATGGAGATACCGATAAAAAGTTTACCGTCTCCCTGTTCATGCCAGCCCAGGTAATCGTAGTAAGTCCAATCCGGCAGTGCCTTGAACGGTTCAACTGCTTTGCCAAAGTAGCCTTCCAGCACTTCGCGAAACTTTTCGACGCCCCAGTCGTTAATCAAATATTTCATCCGGGCGTGACGACGGCTGACACGATCGCCATAGTCGCGTTGGGTCGCGACGATCGCTTTCAGCAGGTCATATACATCCGCCTTATCCACATAGCCAATAGGATCGGCAATGCGGGCAAAGGTTTCTTCCTTATTATGAGTGCGCCCCATGCCGCCCCCAGCCAACACATTGAACCCTTGCAGTTCGCCCTGATCGTCGGCGATCACCACTAGAGTGACATCCTGAGTGTAGATATCCACGGAGTTATCTCCGGGAACTGTCACCGCACACTTGAACTTACGCGGCATGTAATAAGTGCCGTAAATCGGCTCTTCTCCCTCGTGGAAAACGGTGCCGTTGCCATTGCGTTGCCGGGCGGTGACCACTTCCGGTGCTTCTTCAGCGGTGATAGCTTTTTCGCCATCTAGCCAAATTTCGTAATAGGCTTCGGTTTGAGGCCGCAGCAAATCGGCAATATTATCGGCATACTGCCGAGCCAACACATATTCTGGACGGTTTTTGTAGGGTGCCGGGGGGGCCATGACGTTGCGGTTGAGGTCGCCGCAGGCCCCTAAGGTTGAGCCCATGCTGCGTACAATGGTCGCCACCGTTGCTTTCAGATTTTTCTTGAGAATGCCATGAATTTGGAATCCCTGGCGGGTGGTGACGCGGAGGGTGTGATTACCGTAGCGATCGCTGAGGTCATCTAAAGCCAAATAGAGTTCGGGTGCAATAAACCCCCCTGGGTTGCGAGTCCGCAACATGAACTGATAGTCCTTCTCCTGCCCTTTAACCCGATTATCACGGTTGTCTTGCTGGTAAGAACCATGAAACTTGAGGATTTGAATTGCGGCTTCTGAGAAATGGGTCGTATCTTGCAAAAGCTCTGTGGCGACAGGTTCTCGCAGGAAATTGCTACGTTCCTTGATGCCCTCTAGCTTGGATGGCTTTTTCTGATCAGGATTGTTGGAGTTGGGTTTAACAGGACTCTGAACCATGGGAATCCGAAATGGAATAGCTTGATGTACTGAGGACAATGACAAAAGAACCGACCTACGCAGCCGAGACCAGTAAGCCCCTTAAAGGCGTTGACTAGTATTGCCCGGTAAATCGGTCGGAATTTCGGTGAATCTTTTTTCTATGGTAACACTGGGACTTGGGGGAACGATCGCCGCTGATGTTAGGAATCGTTAATTCCGTCTGCAGGGGTGAGGTCGCCTACCCGTTAGGATAAAAACTGTTCACTCGTTTACCCACGCAAAGAATCTCCCCCTTAAGTTGAGGAAGGATGTCATCATGCCCGATGCGTTGATGTACCAAGAAGATATGTTTGTGCTGCTCGCTCCGGGCCAAGCAGAAGAATTCTTGACGCCAGATGAATTGAAGGATCGGCTCAAAAATATTTTGGCTACCCGTCAAGACGATTTACCCAGAGACTTACAAAAATTTGACACGATTGACGAGCAGGCCCAGCATCTCGCTGAAACTGCCTGCGAACTAGAGCTTGCCCCCGGGCAAACCCTCCAATGGTATGCCGTGCGGTTGGAGAAGTAAGCGCTGCTCGGTCTAAAGTAAGGCGATCTTTGAGCGAAAGGTTGGCAAGATCAAAATCGCAACGATTAGTATGGTGAGGTTAACCATAGGTCTAGTCCAAGGAACTCGGCTACTGAAACGCTGAATTAAAGGGAGATAGCGTTGATGTTTTTTGATACTTGGGATGGGCTACTGAGGGTCAACTGGTTTACAAATGAGATTCCCATAGTTGCGTTAGCGTCACAACTTCATACGCTTTGCGTTTGCACTCAATGAGTAACTGGCTCAGGACGTTCACAGTGTTACGAGTCCGCTCAGGTGAGCCACCGTGCAGAACAAGAATTGAACCTGGAAAGATAAAGTTGGATATATACCTGAGCGTAAAACCTGGATTATCTGTGGGTCGGAAAGTATCCAAGGGAAACACAGAAGCCAAGGCGAATTTATCATAATAACCAGGCATTTCTTTCAGAGTCCTGAGCATCGCCTGGTTATAAAATGCCTGTCCTGGACGAAACCATTTAATGTTCGCATTAGATTTTCTCGACAATATTTGGTGGGCTTGATTGACTTCATGCTCAAACTCAGCCGTTGCTAACAGGGCATGACGGTGATCTTTTTGCCCATGATTACCAATTTCGTGACCTCGATTGAGGATCTCATCAAGCATCATCCCTGAATCATCTAAATAGTCAGTAATCACAAAAAACGTTGCGCTAATTCGTTTATTCTCATCAGTTATATTCTGATTAAAGTCATCAATCACATCCAGGATTTTTAGCGTGTCAGCATCGCCCACATCATCAATTGTGAGTGAAACAACCTTGGATGATGTTTTTTTATAAAACACAGCCTCAGAAAAGATCTGGGAGATGCCTGAAACGAGACTTCGTTGAATTAAACTCATCGCGTAAGGTAGATTTTTCTAAATTGGACATTGCCTGTCA
This sequence comes from Cyanobacteria bacterium P01_A01_bin.123, assembly GCA_039815185.1. Lineage (GTDB taxonomy): Bacteria > Cyanobacteriota > Cyanobacteriia > Phormidesmidales > Phormidesmidaceae > JBCBZT01. Next base: position 14,712 of record JBCBZT010000013.1, read on the forward strand.
GATCAAAATCGTGTTTACCTTTTACTGTAAATTTCAGGATTGACACAGTAGATCAACTGCTCACTCCTCAACCCCGCCGTTAAATTTTCGATAGCAATGTCCGCCATCTTGCGGCGAGTTTGAACGCTAGCACTACCAATATGGGGCGTAATAATTAAATTGTCTAAACTCAGCAGGCGACTATCTATCGGGATGGGTTCCGGTTCCGTCACATCGATCGCGGCTCCCGCAATTTGCCCAGTCTTCAAAGCTTGATAGAGGGCATCACTATCCACAATTGCCCCTCGTGCCGTGTTGATCAACCGTGCTGTCGGTTTCATCTGCGCAAACGCTGCCGCATCAAATAAGTGGTGAGTTCCTGGGGTCAACGGCGTATGAATCGTGACAAAATCCGATTTTTGAAGCAAGGGTTCAAATTCAAGAAAGGTTACGTCTAAAGATCGCGCTATGTCTTTATCTACAGGTTGCCGCCCGCAGTAATAAACTGTCATGCCAAACCCTTGTGCTCGGCGGGCTACTGCCTGACCGATGCGGCCGAACCCCAAAATTCCCAGCGTCGCTCCAGCCACATCTGGCCCCAACAACAAGTCCGGTTCCCAAGTTGTCCATGCGCCGGAGCGGGTGAAGCGATCGCCTGCGACCACCTGCCGCGCCGTCGCCATCAACAAAGCCCAGGTCAAATCGGCAGTAGCCTCAGTCAAAACCCCTGGCGTATTCCCGACAGGAATGCCCCGTGCCGTCGCTGCTGCCACATCGATATTGTCAAACCCCACCGCCATCTGGCTAATCACTTTTAGATTAGGGCTAGCTGAGATCAAAGCCGCATCGATTCGATCAGTCAGCAAGCATAGCAACCCATCAACCTGGGCTGCCTTTTGGCGCAAAATGTCGTAGGGTGGCGGTTGTCGTTCGGGCCAAACGTCTACTGTTGCAATTTCATTTAAAGCATCCAAATCAGTCGGTAAGCGACGAGTGACAAAGACAGAAAATTGAGACATGGCCCCGACCAATTCGACTTGACAGGACTATAGCCAATGGGATGTGAGATTACCGATATTGACTGGATTTTCTTTGATTGTTTCAACACCTTGATGGACGAAACTGCTGATGAAACAGGGCTAGCCCCGATGGAGCAGTTGCCCGTTGAAGCAGGGCTTTATCCTGATCGAGAGGCTTTCCATGCAGACTACATCAACTGGCGCAAACGGCAGTGGCAGCATGACTGGCGGGAAATTCACCTGGGCGATCGCCTGCAAAATTTACTCACCCAACGCAATGTGCAAAGCGGCATTGGATTATCTGATTCTGTCTTGCAAACCTTAATCGCAGACATGGTCACCAACTTCGAAGCCCATTATTTCCAGCTCTTGAAGCTACCCGAAGGGGTTGTGGAGATGCTTGATCACTGGCACGGCAAAGTTCAGATGGGCGTCGTGTCGAATATTCATATCCCCCATGTGCCTGAAAAATGGCTCACGGACTTTGGTTTGCGTCCCTACTTTGAATTTGTTCTTGACAGCGCCGCCTGCGGATGGAAAAAGCCGGGGCTAGAAATTTATCAAGCCGCTTGGCAACTCGCTGAGATCACATCAACCCAAGTCCACCGAGTACTCTTCATTGGTGACAGCCTCCGCAATGATGTGTTGACCCCCATCCAATTGGGTATGCAGGGGATGTATTTTGAACGCCCCGGACGACCTAAGGTAGCGATTCCTGACTCAGTTCCAGTCATCAAACATTGGCAGGCATTTAGATGATTTTTGTTTATTGCGCTGGCCAGATTGCTTAATGCACCTAGTATCGCTGGGATGCTCAATCACAAGCAATCTGGCTCGCCGTAGCGCACAAAGCTTTATGGCTAGGGCTACAAAAGCAATAGGGGCATAGCTTGCTATGCCCCTACTCAAGGTTTCAAATCGAATCTGGTTTAGCTGCGGTTGGACGATCTTAGCCAATGCGCAGGAGTTCAACATCGAAAATCAGCGTGGCATTGGGCGGAATCACGCCGCCAGCCCCGCGAGACCCATAACCCAACTCGGGAGGAATAATTAGCTGACGACGACCGCCCACATTCATCGTCATTACCCCTTCATCCCAGCCTTTAATCACTTGGCCCACGCCAATGGTGAAACTAAAGGGCCGATTGCGATCGCGGGAGCTGTCAAATTTCGTGCCATCTTCCAGGGTGCCTGTGTAATGCACCGTTACCCGTTGGCCCGACTGGGGCATGGCTCCGGTACCTTCTTCTATCTCAACGTATTGCAGACCAGAATCTGTAGTGATGGCTGCTTCAGCCATATCAATCTCCTCAGTAGATGGTGTTTCGGCGGCGGGTGGCTCCATTAAATCTGCGGCAGATTGAGCAACTTGAGGGTTGGCTTCTGTCGTGATTGCAACGGGTTCAGGTTGGGAAATATTCGCTGCGATCGCCGTTTGCTCACCGCCCATCACTTGAGAAACAATGACCACCGCACAGCAAACCACCAAAACCCCGAAACTAATCAAAATCTCTCGCATATTTAGTCTCCTAATATTACCTAACGCCACAACTTGTTTTCCAAATCGCGTACCTGCCGTTCCAATCGGTCTAAGCGCCCGCGGAGCTCGTCCATTTCTGCTTGACGGGGGACTCCTAGATCTTGCAGCACGTTACGCAGTTGGCGCTGCATTTGCTCCTCAAATTTTCCCTGCTCGCCGCCGAACTGGTTCATAAAGTCATCGACAAACGTCTTGGCCTGATCTGAATTGAGCCGTCCATCTCGGACCCACTCGTCGCTCACTTCGCGAATTTTATCGGCCACCAAAGATGTTGTGCCAACGCCGATCATTAGCAACTGCCTGAGCAGGTTATTAGTATCCATGTCTTCCCCTATGGAACGGAGATTTGCGCTTACCGCTTTATTCTGACAAAAGATGGAGTCTGCGGGAGATTTACTTGTAGCGGAAAAAGGAGGACAGGGAGAGCTGACGGATCAGGGCGCCAGGGAGAAAAGCTAATTGAGTCGTGGCTGATTACTGGTGTGAAATACCTTTTTTCTCTCCCTCTCCCTGCGCCTCAGCCCCTTGTGCGCCAGCGCTTCAAACTCTTTTGCGCCTGGAACAGATATCCTAATCAAGTGTGTTAAAATTAGGGATACAACGCAGCGCAGAAACCCTATTCAGACGCTATTTGCGTTATTGCCATATTATCGGCATCTAGCTGCCTGAATCACTGCTAATTTGGAGCTTTTTACTATATGAGCACCCCTCAAGAGCGGATCGTTCCCACGGATCTGCGGAGTGAGATGTCTCGGTCATACCTAGAATACGCGATGAGCGTCATTGTAGGCCGAGCCTTGCCCGATGCTAAGGACGGTCTTAAGCCTGTGCATCGCCGGATTTTATACGCTATGCATGAGTTGGGGTTAACGGCAGATCGGCCGTTTCGCAAATGTGCTCGTGTGGTCGGGGAGGTGCTGGGTAAATTTCACCCCCACGGCGACACCGCTGTGTACGATGCCCTGGTGCGCATGGCCCAAGACTTTTCCATGCGATCGCCGCTGATTAACGGCCACGGCAACTTTGGCTCCATCGACAACGACCCGCCAGCGGCAATGCGATACACAGAGTGTCGGCTGCAAGCGTTAACGGGTGATTCGCTGCTGCAAGACATTGAGTCGGAAACCGTTGACTTCGTCGATAACTTTGACGGCTCCCAGCAAGAACCTGTGGTGATGCCGTCACGGGTGCCCCAACTTTTGCTCAACGGCTCCTCTGGCATTGCTGTGGGCATGGCCACCAATATTCCACCGCACAACTTGGGTGAGCTGATTGATGGGGTGATTGCCCTGATTCACAATCCAGAGATTTCCACCGCAGAGTTGATGCAGCACATTCCGGGGCCAGATTTCCCTACGGGAGCGCAAATCCTCGGCACTAGCGGCATTCACGAGGCTTATATGACTGGGCGAGGCTCAGTCACCATGCGTGGGGTTGCCAACATGGAAACGATTGAGCACCGGGGCCGCCCTGATCGCGAAGCCATTATTGTCACCGAGCTGCCCTATCAAACGAATAAAGCCGCCCTAATCGAAAGGATTGCGGAACTGGTTAACGATCGCAAGATTGACGGCATCTCTGATATTCGCGACGAAAGCGATCGCACCGGGATGCGCATTGTCATCGAACTCAAGCGAGACGCCTATCCCCGCGTGGTGCTCAATAACCTGTATAAACAAACGCCGCTACAAAACAACTTTGGCGTCAACATGCTCTCCCTAGTGGACGGGGAACCCCAGCTTTTGGGGCTCAAACGCATGCTGGAAGTCTTTCTCGACTTCCGGATTGAAACCATCATTCGCCGCACCCGCTACGAGTTGCGCAAGGCAGAAGAACGGGATCACATGCTCCAAGGCTACCTGATGGCCCTGGCTAATCTAGACGACATCATTCATTTGATTCGCCATTCTGCTGATGCCCCCGTGGCAAAGCAGGAGCTGATTGATTCCTACGGGTTTTCTGAAGCCCAAGCAGATGCCATCTTGCAAATGCAGCTCCGTCGCCTCACGGCCCTAGAAGCAGAGAAAATCCAGCAAGAGCATGAAGCGCTGCTAGAAAAGATCACCGATTTGCAGGATATCTTGGCTCGGCGGGAACGGGTGCTCGACATTATTGTGACCGAGTTGGGCACGCTGCGAGACTCCTATGCGGATGAACGGCGCACGGTCATCGAGCGGGCTGAGGGAGAACTGACAGATATTTCCCTAATTGCCAATGAACAGGTGGTGATTTTGCTGACGGAGCAGGGCTATATCAAGCGGATGCCGGTGGATACTTTTGAAGCCCAAAGCCGGGCGACCCGAGGCAAGTCGGGTACGCGGATGAAAGAAGACGATGGCATTGAGCACTTTATTACCTGCTGCTCCCACGATAATGTGCTGTTCTTTAGCGATCGCGGGGTATCTTACTCGGTTCCGGCCTATCAAATTTCGGAAGGATCGCGCACGGCACGGGGCATGCCGATCGTACAAATGCTGCCCATCCCCAAAGATGAGAAAATCACCTCGGTACTAGCCGTCAGCGAGTTTACCGATGAAGATTACTTGGTGATGTTAACCCAGGGGGGTTACATCAAGAAGACAGCCCTTTCTGCTTTCAGCAACATCCGCACCAATGGATTGATCGCCATCTCCTTAGAAGAAGGCGATCAGCTGCGCTGGGTACGCTTAGCTCGGGAGTCCGACAGCATTTTGATTGGGTCTCACCAAGGCATGACCATTCACTTCCAGGCCAGTCACGATCAGCTAAGGCCACTCGGACGACCCACTCGCGGGGTGCGGGCGATGAACCTGAAGGACGAAGACATCCCGATCAGCATGGCGATTTTGCCGAGTCAAATTGCTGAAAGCGTTGCCCAAGCAGCTGAATCTGAAGCGGATGAAGACTCAGAAGAACTTGATGCCGAAGCCGTTGCCAATCCTGGCCCTTGGGTATTGGTGATCACAGCTGCCGGGTTGGGTAAGCGCGTCCCGGTGGCAAAATTCCGGCTACAAAATCGGGCTGGGATGGGGCTACGGGCGATCAAATTCCGGAAAGACGACGATCGACTCGTTGCACTGCGGGTGGTGGGCGACGAAGACGAACTGATGATTGTCACCATGCGCGGTATCATCATCCGCCAAGCCGTCAATGCGATTTCCATTCAGTCCCGGATGGCGACCGGTGTACAGGTTCAACGCTTAGATGATGACGACGCGATCGCGGCAGTTGCCATCGTGCCCACCATTGAAGAGGACGATCCCCTGGAAGATCCCCAATCTGAATCTTCTGCAACTTTGGAATTAGCGGACTCAGCCTCAAGTATTCCTGAGGCTGCAGTTGCTGAAATGACATCTCCTGAAGATGGCGACAGTCCAGCGGGTGACGAACATACCCACGAATAGCCCACTCAGGGCTGCTATAAAACTCAGAGGCTGCTATAAAACTTACTCAGTCTTAAAGCAGCCTTTTAGAGAGACATGCCTTAGCGAAACAGGGAGGCTATTCCATCTCCAATCCCTCCAACATCTCAATCGGAGGGTGCCAGCGGTATTCCGACAGCTCAATTTTGCCCTTTGGGTTAAAGCTGATGCCTTCATCTTCTAAAAGCGCCTGTTGCAGGTAATCTGCCCCGTTTCTAACGGGCGAATACGACACTTCCCCTTTGGCGTTAATCACCCGATGCCAAGGCACTTCCATCTCATCGGTCACCTTGTACAGGGCGTAGCCCACCAAACGCGGTTTGCCAATTAGCCCTGCCAGTTCTGCCACTTGACCGTAGGTGGCCACACGACCTGCTGGAATCTGACGCACAACCGCATAAATTTGCTCGTAAGTTTTACTCATGTCAAAGGAGACATCAAGACCATCAGCGATCGCTCCACGACCTCAATCTCATCATCTTTTCGGTAGGTTTTGCCGTTATCGACAAAGCCCTTATCGTTGGTATCGATCACGACCTGCCAATAGCGGTTTTGGAGAGAGGGAGGCAGTTGAAACTTAAGCATTTCCAGATTGGCATTGAACAGCAGCAAAAAGCTATCGTCAATGATTCTTTGACCGCAGGTATCAGGGCTTTTAAGCTCTTCACCGTTGAGGAAAATTGCGATCGCTTTGGCCAAATGCTCATGCCAGTCTTCTTCTTGAATGTCGGTGCCGTCGGGGTTATACCAGCCAATATCGTGCACGCCCGAGCCGTGGATCTCATGCCCTTGGAACCACTCCCGTCGGCAAAAGACGGGATGATTTTGGCGAAACTGCAGCAATTGACGAGTAAAGTTCAACAGTTCAGCATGCCTAGGTTCAGACGACCAATCAAACCAAGAGAGTTCATTATCTTGGCAATAGGTATTATTGTTGCCCTGTTTGCTGCGGCCAAATTCATCTCCGCCTAGCAGCATCGGTACCCCCTGAGACAAAATCAGCGTGGCCAGGAAATTACGCTGTTGCCGTGCCCGCAGTTGCAATACCACCGGATCGTCAGTTTCCCCTTCGATACCGCAGTTCCACGAGCGGTTATAGCTTTCGCCATCGCGGTTCTCTTCACCGTTGGCTAGATTACGCTTGTCGTGATAACTGACCAAATCCCGCAGGGTAAAGCCATCGTGGCATGTGATGAAATTGATGCTGGCGTGGGGGCGTTTGCCGTTGCTTTCATAGAGGTCTGAACTGCCCGTGATGCGGAAGGCAAATTCCCCTAGACGGCAGGATTCATCGCGCCAGAAATCCCGCATAGTGTCGCGGTATTTGCCGTTCCATTCAGACCACAGCATAGGAAAGTTACCCACCTGGTAGCCGCCTTCGCCCAAATCCCAAGGTTCAGCAATCAGCTTTGTGACGGAAAGCACCGGATCTTGGTGGATGATGTCAAAAAACGCCGCCAAGCTGTTAACTTCATACAGTTCACGGGCCAGGGCAGAAGCTAAGTCGAAGCGGAAACCATCCACATGCATCTCCGTCACCCAATAGCGCAGGCTATCCATAATCAGCTTCAAAACCTGGGGGTGGCGCACATTCAAAGAGTTACCGCAGCCTGTAAAGTCGACGTAATAGCGGGGTGCTTCTTCTGATAGACGGTAGTAAGCAGCGTTGTCAATGCCGCGAAAGCACAGGGAGGGGCCCAGCTGATTGCCTTCGCCCGTGTGGTTATAGACCACGTCTAAAATCACCTCAATCCCTTCTGCATGCAGAGACTTTACCATCTGCTTGAATTCCGTCACCTGTTCGCCGTGGATGCCCGTAGCGCTGTAGCCCGAGTAGGGTGCAAAAAAGCCGAGGGAATCATACCCCCAATAGTTATGCAGTTCTGACTCAACCAGATGGGCCGGGTACCTGTTGAAATGGTGTACGGGCAGCAACTCAATGGCCGTGACCCCAAGCGTCTTGAGATGGGCGATCGCAGCAGGATGGCCTAACCCAGCATAGGTACCCCGCAGTTCTGGGGGAATGTCCGGGTGCTGCTGAGTAAAGCCCTTGACATGAGTTTCATAAATAACGGTGCGGTGCCACGGTGTTTCGGGATAGTGGTCTCCCGCCCAGTCAAATTGGGGGTCGAGCACAATGCATTTGGGGACAGCGTGTTGACTGTCGTGCTTCGAGGGCAGTAGGTCGCCATCGGGGTCATCGGCCAGGTCTAGGGGATAGCCGTAAATTTCGCGGCCGTGTTGCAGATCGCCGGCAATGGCCCGAGCATAGGGGTCAAGCAATAGTTTTTGAGAATTAAAGCGATGGCCGTTTTCTGGATCATAGGGGCCGTGAACGCGAAAGCCATAGCGCTGCCCAGGGCCAATGTAGGGCACATAACCATGCCAGACAAAGTTGTTGACCTCGGGTAGGGAAATTCGGGTTTCTTGCCCCGCTTCATCAAATAGACACAGGTCAACTTGGCTGGCATTTTCGGAAAACAACGCAAAGTTGGTGCCGTTTCCATCCCATGTGGCACCTAAGGGATGGGACTTCCCTGGCCAAATTTGCAGTTCCATAACAAGCGGCTCCCTTGCAAACGGTAGTGTTCGCTTCAATCGTGTTGGGTTCAAGCCTCATTTTAGTCACTGAACCCTAAGTTCGCAGCGTTGCCTAAACCCCACTCAGCGTAAAGGGGCAATAAAGTAGCAGAGATAACTGTTTGAAGAGTCAGTGAAGAATTGCCTAATTAACCCTGACTTAACTTTTTCTTATTTTCACTTAAACATTGCGCATTTCTACTTAACCTACTGTCGTTAAATTGCTTGAAGACCGTGATCATACGGAATGCGATCGCGGCTCTGGGTGTGCGATCGTTTCTGCGTGTTGCTTTTACTACTGATAGAGAGAGTTTCTTTTTATGCTGATGCGCAACTTTATCAAGTCATCTGCCTTGCTGGCAGGTAGCTTGAGTCTGCTAGGTGGGTTCTTGCTAACCCCTGCTCAGGCGTTCAACCTTTCCATCTTGCACAACAACGATGGTGAATCCCAACTTCTGGATGATGAGGGCGAGGCGGGTGCTGCCACCTTTGTGACTTTGATCAATCAGGTCAAAGCTGACCTAACTGCTGCGGGGACTCCCTTCGTAACGGTGTCTTCCGGGGACAACTTCTTGGCTGGTTTGGCTTACGAGGCAGGTCAAGGAGATTTCGATGCTGAGGTGATCAACGCGATTGACTACGATGCGATTGCCTTGGGCAACCACGACTTTGACTTTGGCTCCCAGGTATTGGCTGACTTTATCGCTAAAGTTGATGCTGACATTCCTTACCTCAGCGCTAATTTGGACTTTACGGGTAGCCCACTAGAGGATCTTGTGGGCGATCGCTTATTTAGCAGCGTCCAGGTAGAAAAAGATGGCGAGCAAATCGGGATTATTTCCGCAGTGACCGAAGGTCTGGCCTCTGTCTCCAGCCCCGATGGGGTAACCATCAACCCGGTTAAAGAAGCTGTGGAAGCTGAAATTGCGGCGTTAGAAGCAGAAGGCGTTAATAAAATCATCTTGATTAGTCACCTCCAGTCTATCAACGAAGAAATTGCCTTGGCAGAGGAAGTTGAAGGCATCGACGTGATTATCGCCGGGGGCGGTGATGAGCTGCTTGGTGATGCCAGTACCCCCTTACTGTCCAGTGAAGAAGGCGACGAGTTCTTTGGCCCCTATCCGGTTATGGTCAACACTGGAGACGGGTTTGTGCCTGTAGTAACTACCCCTGGGGAATACAAGTATTTGGGTCAGCTCAACGTTACATTTGATGATGACGGCAACGTGACTGAAGCCAACGGCCAGCTAATTCGTAACACTACTGAGGACGGCCTCACCCCCGATCCTGACATTCAGGCCAACGTGATTGAGCCGCTAGAGGAGGCGATCGCAGAGCTAGAACAAAATGTGGTTGGGACTACTGGTGTCTTTCTCAATGGCGTGCGTGGAGATGTGCGGACCCAAGAAACCAACCTGGGTAATCTGATTGCTGATGCTTTGCTATGGCAAGCTGAGCAGTTGGCCGACAGCTTCAACGTCGAGACTCCCGTAATTGGCATTCAAAATGGTGGCGGTATCCGCAACAGCAACACCTTCGAAGTCGGTGAAGAGATTTCCGAGGCGGATACCATCAATGTTTTGCCTTTTGCTAACTTCGTGACCATCGTCGAAGACGTTACCCCCGAGCAACTCTTGGCAGTCTTTGAAAATGCGGTCAGCAATGTGGAAAATGTGGACGGTCGCTTTGCCCAGATTTCTGGCGTTAAAGTGGGCTTCGATCTAGAATCTGACCCCTTCAGTCGGGTCGTCAGCATCACCCTGGATGATGGCACCAAGATTGTCGAAAACGGTACGGTCGTGGCCGGTGCACCCACCATAGCCTTAGCCACCAATAGCTTCTCCGCTCGGGGTGGGGATGATTATCCTCTGGGTGACAATCCCCAAACCAACTTGCCTGAGTCCTATCAGGGGGCTTTGCTGAACTACATCGTTGAAGAACTTAACGGTGTTGTGACTGCTGAAGACTATCCCGAGCTTGGTGAAGGGCGTCTGTTTGCGGCTCAATTTGTAGACGAGCCCGTTGATGGTGGCAATGGCGGTGGCGGCTCTGCCTCCGTTCCCGAGCCCGGCACCATTTTGGGGCTCCTAGCTGTGGGTGCACTGGGTGCAGGTGCCGCGAAGCGCCGTCGCCAAAGTGCATAGGTGCAAGGCGCATAGGCTAGAAGATACACCACACACATGAGATTTAGGAGATGCCGCCCAACGGCATCTCCTTTCTTTTGCGATTGGCGTGATGGAGATCACAGTACAAAACCAAAGGAATCACAACGCGATCGCCGGATCAATCACCAGCAAAGGAATTTTCGCTGACTACGATAGAAACAGTTAGCGGAGATCAGGTTCGATGTCGAAAATTTCTAGAAAGCCCTTGAAACGCAACCCGTTTTGCACCTATCGCGACCCCCAAACAGGCCGATGGCACGTGGTAAAGTCCGCGGCCTGCTGAAAGCAGACTTCCGTCCCCCAGACGGCAACCCAACTATGAGTGTCCCTGGAGAGGCAGATTTGCCCAGGGGGTCGTTTCTAGACGATCAATCGAAGCCTTCATCTTGAAAATCGTCACCCAGCTTTCATAGTCAGGCCGAATTTTTTCCTTAAGCTTGCCTGCATCTACCCTATATTTTTTATGTTTTTCGCTGGCGATCGCCGTCTCAGAATCGCCAGGGCAAAGCTGAAAGAGGAATACAGGATTGAGCAGTCAGCAGGAAGACCAGCAATTCTAGCTGTGTGAATCTAGTCCTGCTCTCTGAGAGTGGAAATGAAGTTTAGACCAGCGTAATTTTTTCGATCGGTGTGGCTGTGGTCTGCTGGGTACGCAAACGCCGGGCTTGGCTTAACAACGACCAGGCTTTGAGCGAAAAGACTGCCGGGGTAGCCAAGGCGAGCGCCGCTGCAACTTGTTGTTGCTTTAGGGCAACCAGCCCCCAATGGAGTTGGAGGTAGGTTTGAATATCGGTGAGTGTAGGCAGGCGATCGCGGTGGCGATCGCTGACGTTTGCATAGATGCGGGACTTGATTAGCGCATTCGTATCCAGACGACGCTGGAAGGTAATTTTTTGGTCGTATCCCCCGGCCCAAACGGTACGGTAGGCGAGACATTCATTGATAAAGAGGGCATCGCCAAATTGAGCGACGCGAATCCAAGAGTCGATGTCGTCACAGCTGGTCATGGTTAAATCCCAACCGCCGGATTGCAAAAAGGCATCTCGCCGCACCGCCACCTGAATCGGCGTTCCAAACGGAACCACCTCGAGCAACATGCCATAGTGAATGTCGGCCTGGGGCACATAAAAAATCTGGCCGGGGCCAGTCGCTGGGGTACGGCTGAGTTCTTCACCCTGTTCGTTGACTTGGGCAGCTTGGCAAGAACAAATCACGGCTTGGGGTCGCAGGGCGATGGCCGCTGCCATGCGTTCAATGCAGTTGGGGGCGAGATAGTCATCGTCATCAACGAGTTTGAGCCAATCTCCTGTGGCCACATCGCCCCCTGCATTGACGGCCCCCGAGTGATTGCTATTCACCGTATTACGGTGATAAACCACGCGATCGCCCAAGCTTTTGACATAGTCGTCAGTGCCGTCAGTGGAGGCGTTATCAACAACCACGACCTCACAGGGAACCGTCTGATTCAGCGCAGTGTCAATGGCACGCTTCAGCAGATGCAAACGGTTATAAGTGGTGATCACAATACTGAATTTCACAGGACTATACCCAGATAAATCACAGGAATTATTCCAGCAGACCATACCTCAGTTGGCATCACAAGCGCTTAAGAGGAGTGTTGGGTGATTTGCATCAGCCGATGAAAGGGACAGCGCGACCCTCCTTGGGTTGCTCCTTTCATTGGCTGAGTTTGATTCAAGGCTGAAAGCTGTCCCGGAGGGCCAATGTTTTGCCAGTCGGCACCATTGGGGTAGCTGCGTAAGCGTTGATAGTAATCGGTAAAGCTATCCCTACGCCGGGGCCATAACCGTCTGACTAACCGCTGCCGAGTTTTCATTGCCCACACGACGCGTTGTCGCTGTCTAGGAGTGGGCTGGGGCCAGCCCAGGGCATTCAGCATGGCATCGTCCAGTAACGCATAGGTGTTTGATTTCACCAGCGATCGCGTCCAGCGGGGAAACCAGTTTGTCATCATTTGTAAGACCGCATCGCCAATGTGTTGATTAGCTTCGCTGTAGCGGAGATGTTGCGCTTCGTAATTACAGTTGTAGCGTTCGAAGGCCTCGTAGGTTTCAGGAATCGATTGGATGCCCATGCGTTCACCCACGGCACGCCAAAAGTAGTAAAGCGCTAGCTTTTCTGTTTCACAGTAAGGTCGCCAGCCAAACCGGGCATTCCAGCGAATCGGTTCGTAAATAAACGTAGAAAGCACATACAGAAAATCTTCGTTGGCGATCGCAAAACGACGGTGCATCCGGTTCATGCGATCAATGGCAGTGGCTCCCTCTGGTGTGTCGTAGCCCCACTGTAAGATCTTGGTAACGATGAATCCGGTGTCGTCATAGCGCTTTTGCGGTCGGTGGGTAAACTCCTGGGTTTGTTGCAATAAACGGCTGACGCTGGGAGCACAGAAGGTTCTCAACAGCGCATATTCCAAAGCCCGTGTGGTTTCCCAGGCGAATTCATAACCGACGGACAAGCGACAAATTTGGCAGTGATCCTGAATCGGATCCAGCGTTTGGATGATGTCAAAGGGTTGGAGATGCTTCATTGCAGCAGTGACGAAATTCTAAATAAAATAACTCAACCGTTAAGGCAGAGCAAAAACTGAAGCGATGGGGCGGTATTCTGTGGGGTAATACTCTATACACATTATTTAAGGACGTTTCAGGATAATTTTATTGCGCTAAACCCTCAAGCCTATGCCTCTGCTAGGGTTTCTTTGCTCAAGACAAAGCGATTTGCGACGGTTTCAGGCTGAATCGCCGACAAAATGATATGTCCAGAATCCATCACTATCACCGCCCGGGTGCGACGGCCATAGGTGGCATCGATTAGTTCACCGCGATCGCGAGCATCGCCAATAATCCGCTTAATCGGAGCTGATTCAGGGCTGACAATCGCAACCACGCGATTTGCTGCAACGATATTACCAAAGCCGATGTTAATAAGCCGAATGTCCATGGCTGATATCTATCCAATAGATAAGGATTCATTTAAACCTTGTTCAAATCCAATTCCGCGCATGCCTGAGCTAAAAGCTCAGTTTTCAATCGGATGTGGTTTAGTTGAGCAGGACACCTTAGGTTTAAATGTCTTAAGCTTAATGGTAGTCACAAAGAACACGGACAGACAAAACTTACTCCCAAGGATTTGGCTGTGGAAAGTTGGGAGCTCCAGAGATTATCCAGCGCTGCTGCTGGAAGGGTTCAGTGGCTTATAGCCAACTTTTAAGCGCATTTTTTTCGTCGTTACGGATTCCATCACGTTGTGCAACCTGTTGACTTTACAACGCTAGCTGCGGTGTGCAGTAAGCTACGGGAAGATTGGCTACCGGCTCGATGTGAGCAGGTGGTTCAACGCGATCGTTTTACCATTTGTATTGCCCTCAGAACGCTACAGGGGCGGGGGTGGTTAACCATTTCTTGGCATCCCCAAGCGGCTCGGATTCACATGGGCGATGCTCCCCCAAAAGTGCCCGACACATTCACCTTTAGTCAGCAACTTAAGCATCAGTTGGGTGGGTTAGCGTTAGTCAGCATTAATGCGATCGCGCCTTGGGAGCGTGTGCTGGATTTGCAGTTTGCCCGTCGCCCGGGTGATTCACCTCAGGGCCACCTCTATGTGGAGATTATGGGCAAATACAGTAATGCCATTCTCACCAACGCCCAACAGCAGATCGTCACAGCTGCCCACCAAGTGAGTGAGCAACAGTCGAGCGTGCGCCCAATTCAAACGGGCGATCGCTACCAAATGCCCCCTAAGATCACCCAACCCACACCTGAGCAGCACGCCTCTCAATCAGACTGGCAGGAACCGATTTCCCTGGTTCCTGGGCCGCTGAAAAAGCGGATGATTCAGGCCTATGGTGGGTTGAGTTCGGCCCTACTGCGATCGCTGATTCAAGCAGCCCATCTTGATCCGCAACAGTCGACCGATAGTTTGACGGCGACAGACTGGGGCAATCTGTTTGACCAGTGGCAACAGTGGCTAACCCAATTAGTGACCGAAAACTTTCAACCGGGGTTTACCGCCGGAGGCTACACCGTGATAGGCGTAGGGATAACCGAACCCACTGACTCGATACAGCAGTTGTTGAAAAACTACTACACCCACCACCTTAATCAGTACAGCTTTGACCAGTGGCGTAACCAAATTTCCCAGAAACTGAAAACTGTCCTGAAAAAGCTCAAGCAAAAAGAATCAACGTTTCTCGAACGCCTCGAACAATCTGAACAGGCCGAGTACCATCGTCAACAGGCTGATTTGCTAATGGCCTATCAGCATCTTTGGCAACCCGGGATGCAGTCGATCACGTTAGAAGACTTTGAAACCAGTGAGCCTGTCACGATTCCCCTGAAGCTAGAAAAAAATGGGGTGCAAAATGCCCAGGCATTTTACAAGCAACATCAAAAGCTAAAGCGGGTTCGCCAAGCAGTTGCCCCCCTCTTGAACGAGGTTCGGGCTGAAATTCACTATTTAGAGCAGGTAGAATCAGCACTGAATCAGGTGACCGTCTACGAACGGCCTGAAGACCTAGACGCGATCGCAGACATCCGTGACGAACTGATTGAACAAGGTTATCTATCAGCGCCCTATCAGCGCGAACGTAACGCTGCCAATACTCAACCTTTCCAATGTCACCACGCCCAAACCCCCGGTGGTCATGAGGTGCTGATAGGGCGCAACAACCGCCAAAACGACCACCTGATCTCAAAGATCGCAACCGACTACGACCTTTGGTTCCACACCCAAGAAATTCCAGGCAGCCATGTGCTTCTGCGCCTCAACCCTGGGGATGTCCCGGACGAAATTGATTTGCAATGTACCGCGAACTTAGCGGCTTATTACAGCCGCGCCCGCCAAGCCGATCAAGTCCCTGTGGTGTATACAGCCCCTAAACACGTCTATAAGCCTAAAGGGGCACGCCCCGGCATGGTGATTTACAAGCACGAACAAGTGCTTTGGGGCCAACCCCAGTTGATTCATCAGATGTTAGAGATGTTAGATCGGAAAACTCAACCCGGCACACCAGCCAGCCCTCGCAAAACCTTAAGTGTCTAACTTATAGCTTCGCCTATATCACTTGAAGCACCTACATCACTGAATTGCTTTGCTTAGGTAGGCATAGGGTCAACAACTCCCTTTGCATCAGCTTTAGTTATACAAAAGTTCCACAAAGGTTCGGAAAACCGATTAAGTTTTATAAAATAGTTTCTGTAGAAATTGATACTATATGCAATGGCAAGGCAATAAGGCGCAGTACTGCAACTGGTGGGACATTTGCAGCATTCTGTGTGGCCTCCAAATTGAGAGAAACGAGTAGAAATAATTTTTCTACTTCAACTAGGCTCCTTCGGGAGCCTTTTTTTTGCTCTTCCGGGATACGTTTAGAAAGTTGGTTCGAGATAGTGAAGTTACCTGCGTATTCTGAGGGGACTGGTATGGATGCCCTTGGCTGGTCAATCACGACGAAGGCAATCACTAAAGGATTCCATGCCTCAATCTGAATTAAGGATAATCCCAAGTTTTTCTTAAAGATGCCTTAATTTAGCTTTGGCGTCACAGATAAATCTGTTTTTTTGACTACAAAAATTCTGCAGTGGTTCCCTGCTTGCCTCCCCCGTGGCTACGCTAAAAATCATTCATAATGTGAGGGTTAAACCACATCTGATTTTTAGTACGAGTACTGCACCCCTACTAAAAAATCAAATGTGGCCAATATTCATACGCCCAGGATTTCATTCACCCGTGACTGAGAACAAGCCCACACTAATGCTCGTGGATGGTCATTCCCTGGCCTTTCGTGCTTACTATGCCTTTGCTCGTGGCCCAGAAGGGGGCTTACGCACCTCTACCGGCATTCCTACCAGCGTTTGTTACGGCTTTCTCAAATCTATGCTGGACATCATGGCGGTAGAACAACCTGACTATGCCGCTGTTGCTTTTGATCTCGCTGGGCCAACCTTTCGCCACCAGGCTGATGACACTTACAAAGATGGCCGCCCTGAACCCCCACCAGGGTTTTTAGAAGATGTTGAGAATTTGCAGGAATTGCTCAGGGCCTTTGGTCTACCCACGATGACCGCAGCCGGGTTTGAAGCCGATGATGTGTTGGGTACCATTGCCACCCGAGGCCAAGCCGAAGGCTATCGCGTGAAGATTCTCAGTGGCGACCAAGATTTGTTTCAGCTGATCGACGATGCCGAAGAGATTACGGTGCTGCATTTACGCAGTACCCAAAAAAATAATGCTCAAGCCCTAGCTAGCGAATTCAAAATTCAGACGGTTAAAGATAAATTAGGGATTTTCCCCAATCAGGTGATCGACTACAAAGCCCTCTGCGGCGACACGTCTGATAATATCCCTGGGGTCAAGGGCATTGGCGCAAAAACGGCGGCCAAGTTGCTCGACGAATATGGCACCCTAGCTAATGTCTATGCCAATGTTGACAATATCAAAGGGGCCACCCAGCGGAAACTAATTGAAGGGGAAGCGTCGGCCAAGCATTCCCAGTTCATGGCCCGCATCGTAGTGGATGTACCCCTAGAGACAAATCTCGCTGACTGCAAGCTAGAAGGGTTTGATGCCAATGCCGTTGCGCCACTGCTCAAAAAGCTTGAATTACACCATTTCTTACAGCGCCTCAACAAAATCCAGGGGGCGCTAGGGGGGGAAGTTTCTACCGAAGACATCCCCATGCCATCCTCTACACCCATGGCAGACGTGGGGGGTGAAGATGTGGCCTTTTTCTCAGCTGAGGAAACAGAGCAGGCTAATTTCAACCCACCCCAGGCGGTTCAGATTCAGCCTCAAATCATCACCACTGCAGTCGAGTTACAAGCGCTGGTTGAACGCTTATCGCAGTATCGTGACCCTGCCTACCCCGTGGCTTGGGATACTGAAACCACCTCGATCGAGCCCCGCGATGCTGAATTAGTCGGTATTGGCTGCTGTTGGGGAATGGGGCAAGATGACATGGCCTATATTCCCACGGGACATCACCAGGGCACACAGTTGTCTAAAGCTGTCGTGTTGGCAGCTTTGCGCCCGATTTTAGAAAGTGCCGATTACCCCAAAGCGCTACAAAATGCGAAGTTTGACCGCTTGGTGCTGCGCTGTCAGGGGATTCAGCTAGCGGGGGTGGTGTTTGACTCGATGCTCGCCAGCTATGTGCTCAATCCTGAATCTACCCATAACCTGACCGATCTATCGTTGAAATACCTCAACCTCACGGCTCAGAGCTACACCGATCTGGTGCCCAAAGGCAAAACTATTGCCGACATTGACATTGACGCAGTGGCAACCTACTGCGGTGCAGATGTGTTCACCACATTTCAGCTAGTGCCCATTTTGCAGCACGAGTTAGATCAAAAGGATGCTGCTGCGATCCTATTCAAAACCTTAGAAGTGCCCCTAGAACCCGTGTTAGCTGAGATGGAGTTCCAGGGCATTCGGATTGACCGAGACTACCTGGGAAAATTTTCCACTCAGCTGGAGACCGACCTCGACGAAATTGAGCAAACAGCTTATCGCGACGCGGGGGAAACCTTTAATCTGGGTTCACCCAAGCAGCTGAGTGAATTGTTGTTCAACAAGCTGGGGTTAGACAAGCGCAAGTCTCGGCGCAACAAATCTGGGGGGTATTCCACTGATGCCTCTACCCTAGAAAAGCTCCAGGGCGACCACCCCGTCGTGGATTTGATTGTCAAACACCGTACCCTATCGAAGCTGAAATCGACCTACGTCGATGCATTGCCCAATCTGGTGCGCTCCGATACCCAGCGGGTTCATACCGACTTTAACCAGGCGGTCACGGCCACGGGACGACTGTCCTCGTCCAATCCCAACCTGCAAAATATTCCCATTCGCACTGAGTTTAGTCGCCGAATTCGCTCGGCATTTGTGCCAGAGCCGGGCTGGCTGCTGGTCTCTGCGGACTATTCTCAAATTGAACTGCGGATTTTAGCTCACCTGAGCGATGAACCTGTGCTGGTGAGCGCTTACAAAAACAATCAAGATGTGCATACCTTGACGGCGCAACTGCTGTTTGAAAAAGATGAGATTTCTGCCGAAGAACGACGCCTGGGCAAGGTGATTAACTTCGGCATTATCTATGGCATGGGGGCTAGTCGGTTCGCCCGAGAAGCCAATGTCAACCGTACGGAAGCGAAGACCTTTATCGACCGCTTTAATGACAGCTATCCCAATGTGTTTGAATACTTGCAGCAGATGCAGCGGGAAGCGATCGCGTATGGCTATGTCCACACCTTGATGGGTCGCCGCCGCTATTTTAACTTCACTAGCAACAGTCTGCGGGGGCTCAAAGGTAGCGATCCTAATACCCTTGATTTGGGCAAGCTGCGTCCTGGCGGGTACGATGCCGGTTCTCTGAGGGCAGCCGCCAACGCCCCAATTCAAGGGTCCAACGCCGACATTATTAAAGTCGCGATGATTCGGCTCCACGAACTGCTGAAAGATTACCAAGCGCGATTACTGTTGCAAGTCCATGACGAATTGGTGTTTGAAGTCCCTCCAGATGAATGGGAAGTGCTAGAAAGCAAAATTAAAACCACGATGGAATCGGCAGCGGAATTGAAGGTGCCTTTGGTGGTTGAAGCGGCGGCTGGGCCAAACTGGATGGAAGCAAAATAGGTGGGTGGGCGCGATCTTAGGCTAGCTTTTCGCCACTGAGAATAAAGACTGGATCGATGGCGGTAAAAACCTGGTGGTTGCCGCGAGATTCCAGGCGATTGACTGCGGGTTGAGCCGCTTCGATATTCCGTACGTGGAGCTTGGCAAAACTTTCAGAAGCGACATAGAGAGCTTCAAAGTTGCCAGCGGTGACCACAAATCGCCCCCCTGGCTGAAGATACTGCCAAGCTTCTAAAATTGTTTCCCTAAGGGGGCGTCCGCCTTCCACAAAAATGCAGTCGGGGGTTTTGGGTAAATCAGCCAAGCAATCCGGAGCATTACCTTCAATCACGTCAACATTGCTCACCCCAAAGCGATCGCAGTTGCGGCGAATCAAACTAGCAACTTCTTCATCCCGCTCTACCCCAATAACTCGCCCTGCTGGACACAGCAAAGCCGCTTCTACCACAACGGTGCCTGTCCCTGCTCCGATATCCCACAGTACAGAGTCGGCCTTGAGTCGCAGATACCCCATCAGCAACAGGCGCATTTCTCGCTTGCTGATGGGTATGCCCGGCAATTGCTCAAACAGATGATCCGGAATGCCAGGCGTAACGTAGGGCCAAAGGGAAGACATGGAATCGCAGTTAGGTTTCCTGCTAAGAACATGTTTAGCTTATCGCTTCAGTGGAGTAGTAGTGGGGAAGGATGTGATGCGGAAAGGAGATGGGAAGATGGGGAGATGGGGGGAGCAACTTCCTGGAGGTCAGGAGTGATGGAACTGTCAGAGGAGATTGCTATAGTGGGCAAATGCAACGGGTTGAGTTGGAGGTGGTTGGAGATGAGCGATCGCGAACCGAGAAAAACGAAAACGAATGTTGTCAGTGTCGATGCGGCTACGTTGACGGCGGCACTTGTGTTGCTGCTCTTGGTGCCGTTGTTGGTGTCGGGCTTTTGGTTCCAGTAGAGGTTGGCGATCGTGCGTCACACACTGATGCCAAAATCCAACAGTCGCGGATCCGTAAAATCTTCAATGACAAGCTTGACCCCTAGCTCGTAGAGCGCTTCTGGGCTATGGGTTGTCGCCATGCCAATAGTGGGAATCCCAGCTGCGATCGCAGCCTTGACCCCAGACGATGAATCTTCAAACACGACTGCCGCCTCAGGTGCAATCTTTAACCGCTTAAGTGCTTCTTGGTAGGGCATTGGATCAGGTTTGGCACGGGGTAACTCTTCGCCAATGATCACCGTTTCAAAGGTCTCCCACAGATCCAGCGTTTTGAGCATAAATTCGGCATTAGTGCGCGGGGCATTGGTCACCACAGCCTGTTTTAACCCCTGCTGATCAATCCACGCCAGCAGTTGATCCAACCCAGGCAACCGATGGAGCTGATCAGCCGCAACGACTCGAAAAGCGGCTTCTTTGTCGACGCTAAACTTTTCTCCTTCAGCAGCGGAGAGTTGAGGCAGCAGCGCTTTGACGATGTCGGGGTTAAACCCGCCGCTAATATGGCGTTGATAGAATGCTAGATCAATCTCGTCGTAGCCGTAATCTTTCAAAAACGTTTGCCACAGCCCAAAGTGGATGGGGTCGGTGTTGGCTAAAGTGCCGTCTAAATCGAAAAGGATAGCTTGGAGCATTGCTTCAGGTTATAGGCTAGGGGCAAAACAACCTCCACCAATCTACCCGATAACCTTATAACTTCCGCTCCATTGCCGGAACGCCATTCAATTTCTCATTGGTCTGCTTAAATCCTTGACGGGTGTAGATTCCGGTTAAGGTCGGCTGGTTCATGTCTGAGGATTTGGGCTTTACTCCCAGCTTACTGGTGCTGTAACCTTGCTTTTTACCTAACGCGCAGCCTTTAACCCCAGTCGATCCGCTTCCTGTTCCAAAGCGGGATCATCATTGACTGGAACCCCATTCACCTCGGTTGTGGGCTTCACTCGCCCCTGTCGCTGCTGCAACACATGGGCTAGCTCATGGCCCAACAGCGCCTGCCCAGACGGGGTCTCAGGCTTAAACTGGCCTGGGGCAAAGTGAATATGATTTTGCTGGGTATAGGCTAAGGCACCCACCGATGGTGCTTCAGAGCCCTCATGAACCTTGACATCTGCGAAATCGGCGTTGAACGCACTTTCCATTTTGGTGCGCACCCCATCAGGGAGATGCTTGCCGCTACGCTTGGACTGGATTGGAACCTGGGTTAGATCACGGGAATGGGTTGGGATTGAACGCGGCTTGCGCTGAGTAGTTTGGCTTTCAACTCTATTGACAGCAGCATGATTAAACAAGCGATCGCCCAATTGTGGAGAGCGATGCTGTGGCAGCTTAGCGTGACGGCGGAACGTGCGAGGCATGACTCTTTCCGTGAATCAATTAAACAAACGCAAATACAAAGTCTAGCTTTTCAAACTTTTCAAGGGCTGATTGAGCCAATTGGACTCTCTTCCGATAAGCCTTGCTCTTGTCTATATTGGTTTTGGGATTGGCCTGGGACTTAGCGTAATCTTTAACGGCGTCCTTTGCCTTGTTGGCATAGCCCTTGATTTTGTCCCACATCTTTTGTTTTTCCTTGCCATCATCACTGAGGAGCAGCTCTGTTTGCGCCCAAAGTTCTTTGTCTTGGTAAGCGGCTTTGAAGTATGTCCCATATTCAAAAAACTTCTGCAAAACCTTACTCACGCTAGTGATCGTTTTGAGAATCTGACTCGGTTCAACGATGGAGGTCCAACCTAGAATTTCATTCCCCCACCCCCAGGCTTCGTTGGCAATCCGCTCTGCTTTTTTCACGAGGTTCTTGCCGTACTTTTTAATCTTCATAGCCCGCTTGGCAAACCCCATGATGATGTCTTTGAGCCCCTTCATTTTTTCCCAAAGTTCCAAAAACCACTTTTTGATTCTCTTGGTAATGGATTCTTTTTCTTTTTGATCCTCGTCAATCAGTGAGGCATTTTCATCGTAGACAATCTCAATGTCGTCCTCCTCTTCCTCCTCTTCCTCCTCATCCTCCTCGATGTAACCGTCTGGATTCAGGGGAGTCATATCGAAAGCCTGAATCACAGCGCCCCGGCGATTAGACATTAACTGGGCAAGGGGCTGTGGCATTGACCCAGCCATCATTAAAGGCATTTGGCTCAAGTCTTGATGGGCAACGAATTGTTCAAAATTTGGGCGATCCTGGCTTGCCTGCAATGCGGTTGCCGATCCCTGCGAGGCTGCTGTCACAGTCGTGGTGCTGGCCGTTCGATCTGGGGAGTTTGGGCGTCTAATAGCTGAATGATGGCGTGGCAAGACTTCTCCTATTTCCCGCTTTTGCCGCTTATCTTGACGTTGCAGCAGACTCGCATAACCAGACATCGCTTTTTATCCCTTTGCGAACAAGTTTCTGACTAGGCCCCAAGCTTGGGAACTTAACGAAGAATCGTGGCTACCGGCTATCCGTAAACTGAGATATGTGCACTATTCTACTGACTGTCAAGCGCTTATGGGGAGATTTGTAGATCCATTACTCTATTTTTCCCACGAATGTCTCATCCTGACCATAGGTGAAATCTGGTTCGTAGATCGGTCGCTCCAGCTTCCGCAACTCGGCTCGGGTAGACTGCAAAACATGGGACATCTCAACCTGTTGGTGTTGACTCGCGGCTAAAAATGCTGCGTTGATTGCAATCGTGTGAATACTGCCCCCCGCTATATTGATTCGACCGAGATGCTCATAATCCAATTCGCCCAGTGGCATTTCTTTGGGGAAGGCTTTTTGCCAGAGTTGCTGGCGGTTGGTAGCAGAGGGAAAGGGAAAATCGATAATAAATCGCAAGCGGCGTAGGAAAGCCGTATCAATCGAACTTTTGAAGTTGGTCGCCAGCACAGCTAAGCCCCGGTAAGACTCAATCCGCTGTAAAAGGTAGTTCACTTCGATATTGGCATATCGATCGTGGCTGTCTTTAATTTCAGATCGTTTACCAAAGAGGGAATCGGCCTCATCAAAGAACAAAATGGCCCCACCATCTTCTGCGGCATCAAACAGGCGACGGAGGTTTTTTTCAGTTTCGCCAATGTATTTGCTAACTACAGAAGAGAGATCAATGCGATAGAGGTTGAGGTTGAGATCGTTGGCAATCACCTCGGCTGCCATGGTCTTACCTGTTCCACTGGCCCCAGAGAACAGGGCATTGACCCCTAACCCCCGATTCATCCGTCGTCGAAAGCCCCAGTCATCGTAAACCTGGCTGCGCTGGTGAACCTGATTGGCGATTTGATGCAATAACCCCAATTGCTCATCTGGCAGGACTAGATCGTCCCAGGTGGCCTTGGTATCGAGGCGTTGGGCTAACGCATCAAGCTGGGGACGGGTGCGTACTAGGCAGGCATCCCACAGCCGCGCTTGCAGGGTGCCCTCGCCTTGGGTATCTTGTGTGCCGAGGGCGACTTGCCAAATTTCATCGAGATTCAAACTAAACTGGCTAGCGAGCGTTGCCGGAACTCGGTCTGCTTGATCGCCGAGGGCTTGTTCCCAGGCATCCCGTTGCTCGGTCGGGGTCGGTTTGACCACATCTAGTGTAATAGTAGAGCGCTCTAGGGCCAGACGCTGCTCTTTCGCATCCAGGAAAAACAGACCGTCACACTCAGCTAAAAATCGACGTAGGGCGGCACTGGTGCCGGTTGTCCCAGTTTCGGAACTTGTCCCTGCGATCGCTTGGGCATCTAAATAGAGTGCCACCGGAAAGAGGCGAATCTCCCGTTGCCAAAGTCGTGAGAAGGTTTCAAGCTCGGCAGCTTGGGTGGGGAGCAAATCGACGGAGAGCCGATAAACGGACATGCCAAAAGCAGCCGCGACGCGGCCTGCAATCCGCTGCTTACTCAATGAGTCAGGTCCCAAGAGCTGCAAAATGGGAAGCCTTTGAAATTGTTGAGTGCCATCTAAATAGCGAATAATGTCTTCAACAATGCGCTGCTGCGAAGGGGCGAGGGCGATTGGTGAGTCAACTTTAATACCAGTTTCATTGAGCGGAAAAAGCAATGCAGACAGGCGATCATCTAGATAATTCATGCCTTTGAGGTAATTTACCACCCGCTCGTCTGCCCGCAGCGGACTAACCGTTAAGGGCTCTACCCCGCCCTGTAAGATTTCGATCAGTCGCCAGTGACGCAGGGGCCGATGGGGAGACACCACGTCCCAAACGGGATCCTTAAAAATTGACAGGGCCAGTGTGAATGTGGGAAAAGGACGGGCGGGGTTATCCTGGGCCTTGGCGCAGAGGCTCAAAATTTGCTCATCCCATTCCCCAGCCGCACAGAGCATCAGCAAGTTTTGTTCAAATCGGGTCAAGCCGAGGGTTTCGCGGAGAGTGACGATGGCTGGGGGTGGATCACGCTGTTCAATTGCCAACATGGCTTTTTGAGCCCGGGTCACAGTGGTCGCTTTCACAGTTGAGTCCGGGGTAGCTTTTTCTAAGCAGAGTCGCAACCATTTCAATGCCAGGGCTAGATACTCTGCATTGGCATCATCTTTCAGGGTGTTTGACTCTTCTGGCGGGTCTGATGAGGTCATGCCAAAATCCTCACTGTATGGCTTTCAAGAAACTGCGGCGGACGGCTGGAAAAGTCGATAGGAACACTGTCTGCACCATTCACCCGGAGCCGAACCACGTAGGTGCCTGGATGAACATTTTTGATCTGAAAGCGGAGCGTATCAGTTGCTTCTGAGAAGGGCAGGACGGGCATACCGCGATCGCCAAACAATAAAATTACCTGACTCTCTGGGCTGACCAACGGGAAACAGGTAATCGTTAGGACGAAGTTTCTCTGCGTTGTCTCTTGGGGATCAAGGGTCAGGAGTTGGGGAGCCAAGGTCACGGGCAAACGATTCGTCGTCATCGTGTAGTTAGCCCGCTCGATTGCCAGGGCTAGTTCGTAGCGACCCGCCATTGCTGGCGCAATATTGCTAGTAGGGTCTGGCAGGTGAAAGGAGAGTTCTCCGGTTGATTGCACTGGCAATACGTCAAGATCCCAGGGCTCTGCTAGGCGTGGATGGGTGAGGCGCACGCGTAGTCGATCACCATTGAAGTTTTGCCCCCGAATCATCACGCGATCGCCAAATTCAGCACTATTTTTATGGTGGGGTAACTCAATCTCGTGGAGCTTAGGCTCACCATGGGCACGAACGATCGCTCGGCCATTGCCACCGGCCCGAGACAGTACCGGGGGGGCGAGCTGAATCGGCTCCTGACTATCTAACAAAACTACGGATACTTTATAGGCAACCGAGGGACGATACTCGGCTTGCAGCAACCGCCAGACTTGTGTCATGTCTTCAAAAGCCAGATTCAGCGGAGCAATGCGAATTTGTTCAACTTGCTGATGCAGATTGCTTGTGCTTAATTCTCCCTGGGTTACGGCCTGAATCTCTTCTGCATTGAGTAACGAATGATCGTGGAGCACGTTGAGCACGCGCCCGAGTAGGCGATGGCTGGCGATTTCTTGATCACCCTGACCATAGGCGGCGATTAAATAGTGAAGATCTAGGGCCAACGGGGGCTTGAAGGTCGCCCCTCGCCGAGCATGGGGCGTTTTGGATTGACCTTGTCGGGCTGGATTAGGCTCTGCGTGGTAGAGGCAAAGATTAATTTGGTTGCCCTCTTGAGTATCGCGGGCGCGCTCAAGCGATTTTGTGGTGATGGTGCCATTACCGAGCTCTTCGCGAATGCCCGCAAAAATAATGTTTTTCAGGGTGGCGGTGACGGTTGCGATCGCGAGTGAGTTACTCATGTTAATTTCCCATTAAGGAAACATGCACCAAGCGTTAGCGACCCAAATGCTAGATAGGGCGACTCAATTAAATAGGGTCACTAACGTCATGCGGTGCTTGCATCTAGAACAGCTTGCAGATAACGAATAGATGACGGTAATCCTATTGATATTGCTTTTTCAAAGTCAATACGTGAATATACGTGTTCAAGCTGGAGCATTTATAGTGCACGAAGCTTTGTGGCTACCGCTGCCATAGCAGCCCGATGGAATTATCGGATCGCAATCAGCTCTCTTAAAGCAACCTTATCCATATCCATGCAGGCGCTTGACCCCAAAGCGCCACACTGTGTTGCACATAAGCGATGGTCTAATTGAACGTTGTGTTTTACTTTTGATGCTCCTTACTAGCTGTTTGCGGTCGCCATCCGGGGAGTTCGCGTTGTTTAGCTCGGGCAACAACCAGGCAATCGTCGGGGACATCTTTGGTAACCACTGAACCTGCCCCCACGGTGACATCGCTACCCACAGTGATCGGGGCCACAAAGACGCTGTTAGACCCCGTTTTAGTGCGATCGCCAATGATGGTTTTATGCTTTTGGTAGCCATCATAGTTGGCTGTGATAGTACCCGCGCCGACATTAACCTTCGTCCCTAACGTGGCGTCTCCCATGTAAGACAGATGGGCAATATTGGTGCGATCGCCAATCTGGGATTTTTTCACTTCTACAAAATTACCAATCCGACAACCCGCGCCGATGTCAGCATGACCCCGTAGATGGGCATAGGGGCCAACGCGGGTGCCGTCTTTAATTACGCTATCACTGACCACCGAGTGCAGGACGGTTACATCTTGACCCAGCTGGCTGTCTTCGATCAAACTGCCTGGGCCAATGCGACTGCCTGGGCCAATCGTCGTGTTACCCCGCAAATGCGTTTGGGGCTCGATCACCACATCGGCGGTGAGCTGCACCGTCTCATCAATGGTTATGGTCTCTGGGGCAAGCATCATCACCCCGGCCATCATCCAGTCGTCTTTAATCCGGGTTTGCAAGATATCGTAGGCGGCGGAGAGTTGCTTGCGGTTGTTGATGCCTTGAATTTCGTTGAAATCGGCCACATCCATTGCCATAACGGGTTGCATCAGCTTGACTACGTTAGTCAGATAGTATTCTTGCTGGTCGTTGTCCGCTTTGAGGTTGGGCAAGACCTTAGCCAATTGGGGCCAATTGAAACAATAGATGCCCGCATTGATGCGGGGATTTTGTCGTTGGGCGGGGGTGCAGTCTCGATCTTCAATGATTTCACTCAAAATGCCCTTTTCGTCACAAAAGACTCGACCATAACCGCTAGGGTCGGGCATTTGGGCCGTTAAAACTGTGGCAGCATTTCGATTGGCTTGGTGGGTCTGTACCAGCTTTTCTAAAGTCTCAGCCCGCAGCAGCGGCACGTCACCGTTGAGCACCAACAAATCCCCTTCAAAATCTTTCAAATGGGGGATGACTTGTTGAACAGCGTGCCCTGTTCCTAACTGTTGGGTTTGTTCGACAAACTCTAGGTTATGGAGATGGTTGAGTTCAGTCTTGACCACATCACTACCATAGCCAACGATGACTAACTGCCGAGTGGGGGAGGTAATGGCTGCATTTTGGATGACCCGTTCAACTAGCGATCGCCCGCCGAGCTGATGCACCACCTTGGGCAAGCTCGATTTCATCCGCGTGCCTTTGCCCGCTGCCAACACTGCCACTGCCAACATGACGCTTATCCTCTAGGGCCTGCCTCAACGGAGTATACCTTGGTTCTGGTCGGGATTCTATACCAGGATATGGCTGAGTTTAGTGCTAGATCAAAGCGGATCAAACTGGGGTTGATGGATTCGAGGGTGCCCTAAGATATCTGCGGTATTGTTCGCTGGGGTGCCATCTTGATCACGGCTTACAGGGGTGTAAATGTACTTGCCAATGAACGTTTCAAACTTTTCCATCAGCGCTGGGCTGCGCCAACCGCGATCAACTTCTGCCCTCAACATCTGTAATGCTTCTACGGGTGCGAAGGCTGGTTTGTAAGGTCGCTCATTGGTCAAGGCGTCATAGATGTCCACCAACTGAAACACTTGAGCCAACAGCGGAATCTCATCACCAACCAGCCCATCGGGATACCCCGAACCGTCCCAGCGTTCGTGATGATGGCGAATAATCGGGACAACCCCGTGGAGGATCCGCAGTGGATTACAGATGCTCTCACCGATCAGCACATGGGTTTGCATGACCCCCCATTCTGCGGGGTTGAATCTCCCACGCTTCAGCAAGATCGCGTCGGGGATGCCCACTTTACCAATGTCATGGAGATACCCAGCCCATTGCAGATCTCGAAGTTGTAGGGGTGAAAGGGTGAGAAATTCACCGAAGGCGCGCCCCAGCTTCGAGAGTCGCTCACAATGATCGCCTGTGTTGGGGTCACGGCTTTCGACCGTTCGGGCAATGGAGAATAGCACCTGTTCGGCATGGTCAAGATCTTCGTTCAGTCGTTTTTGATGGACTAGCGACTTGACCCGTGCTGAGAGTTCAAGCTGATCAAAGGGTTTTGTAATAAAGTCATCGCCGCCCGCTTCGATTCCTCTTAATCTAGCCCGACGATCGTCGAGTGCTGTGACAAACACAATTGGAATCAAACGCGTTTGCTCGTTTTCTTTAATTTGACGACAGACTTCAAACCCATCCATACCCGGCATCATCACATCGAGCAAAATCAGGTCTGGTTTGGCTGTGGGTAGGCAACGCAATGCCTCAGCCCCGCTTTCAGCTTCTATAACCTGGTAGCCTTCAACAGACAGAAAAGCCACGGCTGTCATCCGACTAGCCGCATGATCATCGACCACAAGAACTTTGGCTGGCGCTGAGTCTGAGTAGTTCACAGAATTTGCTACTGCTTTGCTTGTCCACTTAACTATTAACAAGTAGTGGATGGGTTAAAAAGGACAAAATCTAAAAATTCACTTCTGGGACAAGGATGAGTGAAGTTATTTTAGGTGTGATTAATCACATCTGATTTGAAAGTTTGAGTTCTGAGCTGAGTGAAAACCGTAGATTTGGTTGTAGTCAAGGTTTAAACCA
This sequence comes from Cyanobacteria bacterium P01_A01_bin.123, assembly GCA_039815185.1. Taxonomy (GTDB): domain Bacteria; phylum Cyanobacteriota; class Cyanobacteriia; order Phormidesmidales; family Phormidesmidaceae; genus JBCBZT01. Next base: position 43,897 of record JBCBZT010000013.1, read on the forward strand.
TGTTTGATTTGAAAACTTGAGTTTTTAGCTTAGCGAAAATTGTGAACCTGGATGTGGCTAGAGGGTATCTCTTCCAGTATCGTGAATACCCCTATGAAAGGAAATCAGGTGTTATACCGAGATCTGAAGCGTATTTGTGGTATCAGGACAGGGCTATAGCCAACGCTTACGCCACTGAGCCGTGACTTCTAAAGGCGATCGCTGCTGTTCGGCCAGTCGATTCGCGTGAATTTCTGCTGCGGTTAGCGTTAGGGTGCGATCGCGGTAAGGCACCGCCGCCCGTGTTTGTAAGTGTTCCAGTTCTCGCTGCGAAAGGGGCGGTAAAGCCTGAGCTGACCAACTGGCGACAGTACCTGGCCAACATCGTCCGACAGCCTGGGTAGCACCAATGTAAAGCCCATTTTGAGCAAGTGCTGCACGAACTGCGGCAGCACAGGAATAGGTGGCCAGGCGTCCGTCGGGTTTGAGGCAGGTAGTGACGCCTTTAAGAAACTCGACCGTCCACAGTTGGGGGCAACGGGGTGGCGAGAACGGATCTAAAAAAATGGCGTCGGCTAGAAATCCTTGGACCACCACGGTTTGAATCTGCTGACGGGCATCGCCGATCAGCAATTGAGCCTGGAGGCGATCGCCGCTGATTTGATAGCGCATTGCCAACTGAGCCAAAACCCTACGCACAGGCTCAGACCATCCCTGGATTAGCCCTTGGGCGATCGCGCTTTGGGGCACAGCAGGGTTGAGGTCTAACCCAATTACAGTGACCTGACAGCCAGGATTCACGTGCCAAATGGTGTCCAATGCTGCTGCTGTGTTGTAGCCCAGGCCATAGCAGACATCCAGTAGCGCTAGCTGATCAGTCGTCTGCGCTTTGTCAGCCAGTTGTGTTGTGTCTACGTAAGTCAGACGCGCTTCACGGTAAGCCCCCTCGCGACTATGAAACCATTCACCAAATTCTGAAGAGAAAAAAGTGAACGATCCGTCTTTTGTAAGTTCTGGTGTGAATGATGGATCCTCGGTCATGGGGCATGGGAGTGGGGGGCGTTATGGGGATACCGCAGAGGGGACGGCTTCAATGATGGCTTGAATTTCTGCTGGTACGGCGGATAGTAGGTCATAGCCTGTGGCCAGTTCAATTCGGTCAATCGAGGTTTGATAGTCTCGCCAGTTGCCTGCAATGCCGTCGCGGTTGGGCATATCAATGGCGATGATTTGGCTGTTGCGCTTGACCCCACTTACCCCAGAACCAGGCTGATCAAGCACGACAATTACTTTCCACAACCGAGACGGGACGACAACGCGCTGATTGAGGCTGTCTTGGGTACCGTAAGCCCCAGCGATGATAAACAGCTCTCGATCTTGTTGATAGACCAAATCTCGACTGTATGCTTCTAACGCCCGCCATGGCCCCCGATTATTCTCAGGGGCTTGGGGAATGATATTGGTCATCAAAAAGGTTGCGGCATTGTCTTGCACACTGCGGGTGCGATCACCTGAGGGCGCCATGTGCCCCCGATCATAACCACTGTTGCGATAGTCGTTAGGCGTCACTTGATAGGTTCCCTTGGGCAATCCACCATCAGGGCGAAAGTTATCTTGCCGCTCGGTATTGCCTAACCAAGCAACTGTCAATTGCCAACTGACCCAATTGGCGGTGCCGCGATCGCGATTGTAAGAGAGCGCATAGGCTCGACGCTCAATTAAATAGTTATTGAGGTTTTGGGTATTAGCCTGACTCGGATTGCCCAGCGTGAGATGAATGTTGTCAGATGCAGGCGCTACTGTGTCTGTAGATTCAGGGTTTAATGGCAGCGCTTCACAGGCTAAACCATTGCCGTCTCGATCCAATCGATAGGGATCATCTGGAAACGTCACCAGGACAATTTGGGCCAGGGCTTGGTCACTAAAGTCGCCACAGTTGCAATCATCATTGACACACGGCGGTAAAGCGGCGTTTGACGGTTCTACCAGTCCGTCCACAAGTTCAGCACAGCCGCCGGTCAGCAGCGCGATCGCCCCCAGTGCATAGCCCAATACCCTAAATCGTCGCGTCATACCGCCCACTCATCTTACGAGTCAATACAAAAATACTACTTCAATTTAATTCTTGCCCACGCTAACGCATAGACATCCTTATACAGGTATTCGTAGCCAGCTAACCAGGACGCAACCCAGAGAGCTGTACTTGGCATTAACTTTCCCCATCTGACCAGGACGCAACCAAGAGAGTCGCACTGGATCATTGATCGCACTGAATCAATGGTTGATTCCCCCGCTCCCGCCGCGCTCTGATCCCACCTCCCTCCCTCCGTGCTACCGTTAGGTCAAACGTACTGGACTCGCCGATGATCAAGCTACTCCACCTGTCAGATATCCACATGGGCAGTGGCTTTAGCCACGGGCGCATGAATCCTGACACTGGGTTAAATACCCGTTTAGAAGATTTCGTTGCCACCCTAGGTCGCTGCATCGATCGCGCCATTACTGACGCAGTAGATTTGGTGTTGTTCAGCGGCGATGCCTTTCCTGATGCGACGCCGCCACCGTTGGTGCAGCAGGCCTTTGCGGGGCAGTTTCGGCGTTTGGTTGATGCCAAAATCCCCACGGTGTTGCTGGTTGGCAATCACGATCAGCATTCCCAAGGACAAGGGGGGGCTAGCTTATGCATCTATCGCACATTGGGGGTGCCAGGGTTTGTGGTAGGCGATCGCTTAGAAACCCATTGCATCGATACCCGCAATGGCCCAGTACAAATTGTCACCCTCCCTTGGCTTACCCGTTCGACCTTGCTCACTCGGCCTGAAACCGAGGGCTTGTCTATGGTGGATGTCAATTATTTACTGGTGGATCGGTTGCGGGTCGCCTTAGAGGGAGAAATTCGGCGTTTAGATCCAGCATTGCCGACTATTTTACTGGCTCACTTGATGACCGATACGGCTCGCTACGGGGCAGAACGGTTCTTGGCCGTGGGCAAGGGATTCACCGTCCCCATGGCGATGCTAGCTCGCCCCTGTTTTGACTACATTGCCCTAGGCCACGTTCACAAGCATCAGATTTTGTCAGCACAGCCACTGGCGCTCTACCCAGGCAGCATTGAGCGAGTAGACTTTAGCGAAGAAAAGGAAGATAAGGGCTATGTGCTGGTCGAACTAGACAAAGGTCAGGCCACGGCGGAGTTTTGCCCATTGCCGGTACGTCGGTTTCAAACGATTCAGGTGAATGTTGCGCAAGCGGATGATCCGCAGGCGATGTTGCTTAAGGCGATCGCGAAAACAGACTTCACCGATGCCGTCGTGCGACTGCTCTACAAGCTACGTTCCGACCAAATCGATCAAATCGACAACGCTGCTCTATTTGAAGCGCTTACCCCAGCCCACACTTACACCATCCATCCAGAATTGGTGAGTCAACTCGCCCGCCCCCGCTTGCCAGAGTTGGGTAGCGAAAGTTCATTAGAACCATTGGTAGCGCTGCAAACCTATTTGGCGAATCGCGAAGACCTGAGCGGAGTTGCTGACGCCATGGTTGAGGCAGCTCAAGCTTTATTGTCAGAAGACGAGACGGAAGTGTGGTTAGAAACAGTGGCTGCGGCTGAAAGCGCGATCGCGACGGATGAGGGTAACAACTGTCAGCTCCGATTGCTTTGATATAGATCGTTTCCCCATTCAGAATTGGAGTTTGCCCGTAAGCAAAAACTCCAATTCTGAATGGGGTTTAGCTGGATGGCTTTGACCCCCATTGCTTCAGGATAAGGGGTCTAAATAACTTGCTTTAAAGAGACGGATTAGCGACCGATTATTGATAGGTATGCAGTGAGTTGATGAGTAAATCTAGATAGGGATGAATCAAGCTGGCTTGGGCTGGTGCCATGCTTCCGTCGATGGTTGCTTTCAAATGTTGATAGGCAGCAATGGCCGGCCCGCTATGAGCACGAATCATCGTGCAGTGCCAAAACAGTAGTTTCTCTTTGAAGAAAGCTTCGTCATCGCGCAGCATTGCCAAAGCCACATAGCGCAAGATTTCAGTCATATCAAATTGGCATTTCTGACCATGCTTTTCGACGATGTCAGGGTGGCTGAGTTTTAGCTGCTGTAGGGCTTTTAATATAATGGCGTCGCTCTTTTGACTCAGATAGTAATAAGATTGTAGGCGATTTTTGTAGGTTGAAAGATAGTTCAGCAGGGGCTGCATTTCTTCGTCGCTAAGGTATCGCCCGTCTGCGTCGATGATCTTATCTTCGATTTGCCGATTGATAGCTTGCATAGCCTTTTCCTTGATGAGCGCACCCAACAGCTTTATTTTTCTCAGATTGCCCAACTGAGAGCAGGCAAGCTCGAAAAGTCTTTATTCTTAATATTTGAGTCACATCTTTTAATGTGTTGTTTCAAGGCATCTACTCTACTCTCAACTGCCAACTGCGATTCCTGTGACCCCTAATCTTTAATCTCGTTGCTAAAGGTTAAAGATTAGGGCTATCTACCCAGCCAATCAGCGAGAATGTATCACAGGACACTATTTAGCCATCCTCGAATGGTTGTCGTCTTGTGCGGTCATCGAATGGCCTCTGAATCCCCATGTTTAAACTGACGCCTACTGATACTGAACGCTACCTCGCTGCCCCAGACTATACCCAGCCACTGTTGCAGATTTCTGCAGGGCAACGTCAGCGGCTGTTGCAACGCCTGAGTTTTCTTTACGGTGAAGCTGTCGCTCAGCAACACATCAGTGAATTAGAGCGCTTGATGAAAGTCCACTGCGCTCACAAAACTCCTGAGATGAGGCTCCAGAACGGGCAAGCCAACCCATCACAGCGATTTACCGAACAGGACCTCTTTTTGATTACCTATGGTGATTTGCTCGTCAGCGAGCAAGCATCGCCCCTGGCAACGCTGGCTCATTTTCTAGATCGCACCACTGGCCTCAAGGGAATCTTCAACACACTCCATATTTTGCCGTTCTTTCCGTACACCTCAGATCGCGGTTTTTCTATTACTGACTTCAGAACCGTTGATCCGAAGCTGGGCTCTTGGCAAGATATTGAATCTCTGGGGCAAACCTATCGTCTGATGTTTGATGGCGTGTTTAACCATGGGTCTTCCCAAAGTCGCCCTTTCCAAGAGATGTTAAACGGCAATCCGGCCTATCAAAACTTTGCCACGACTTACCGCTCTCCAGATGAACTCACCCCCGAACAGCGAGCCATGATTGTGCGTCCGCGCACCTCCGATGTGTTAACTCAATACCAATCGATTGATGGCCCCGTCTGGCTTTGGACGACCTTTTCTCCAGATCAAATTGATCTGAACTTTACGAATCCCAGAGTGTTGCTAGAGGTGATTGAAACGCTCTTGCTCTATATCCGTAAGGGCGCTGACGTGATTCGTTTGGATGCCGTCACTTATTTATGGGAGGAACCGGGCACTCCCTGTGCTAATTTGGCCCAAACCCATGAGGTGATTAAGCTTTTCCGCGATGTGCTAAATGTTGTGGCGCCTCAGATTGCCCTGATTACAGAAACCAATATTCCCCACGCAGAAAACATCACCTACTTTGGCGATGGTCACGATGAGGCCCAATCGGTTTATAACTTCGCCCTGCCGCCCCTGGTGCTCTATACGTTCTATGCAGAGTCGGCGACTGAATTATCAAAGTGGGTGCAAACCCTAGACTATCCCTCTGATACGACGACGTTTTTCAATATCCTGGATACCCACGACGGAGTTGGATTACTGGGGGTAAAAAATATTCTCTCTGATCAGCAGATTCAGTTCATTATCCGCAATGCACGGGAGCATGGGGCCTTAATTTCTTACCGGACTGCTGAAGGGGGTCTGGAAGAACCCTACGAGATCAACACCACCTGGTTTAGTGCCCTCAACTTAGATGGGGAAGCGTTGGCCCTACAGGTTAAACGCATGGTGGCCTCCCGTAGTCTTGCGCTGGTCTTGCGCGGCGTCCCTGGCGTTTATTTACACGGCCTCATCGGCAGTCGCAACGATATCGAAGCGGTCTTAAAGACCAAATTAAAACGGGATATCAATCGGGCCGTTGTGCATTATGAAGATCTAACGCGATCGCTCCATAACCCAGACGCCCGGATTTCCCAAATCATCACTCAGTTAAGTCGGTTGTTAGATCTGCGCGTTAGCAATAAAGCGTTTCATCCTAATGGAGATCAGCGAGTTTTGCAGCCTGATCCAGCCGTTTTTGCCCTGCTGCGCATTTCCCCCGACTGTGAACAGCACATCTTAACTCTGACGAATGTCACCGCCCAGCCCTGCGATGTGAAAATTTCTCTGGCTGAACTGGGCGTGACGGGTACCCAAGGACTCTCTGGACTCCCTAGCGACAGCAACCCTGCTAATAGCCGCCCCTATTGCGCGATTCCTGAAGATCACTACTGGTATGACCTGATGAGCGGTCGAGGCTGTCGCATTACAGGGGATAGCCTCGAAGTCACGCTGGCTCCCTATGATGTGGCTTGGTTGACACCGTTAGTTGAGTTGGAGCAGATGATTGAATGACGGGGAAGCGGGCTCACAATTTGCCCCCTGATCAAATTGCCTTACCGCTGCTTTGACCCGTTGAGCCAAGAAACTCCCTGCTGATAAAACCGTCAGCGGGCAACCCCCTGATTCTGGAAATAAAACTTGGCTGGGGGAGACGCCCCATTCGCGGATTGACCAGCGTTGCAGATAGTACAAGCTGCCCTGAAAGACTAATGGTGCGTATTGGAAGCGGATATGGGGGAGACGATTGATTTCATTCACCGCTGTAAAAAAGATGCAGCCTTCTGCCCTTAACGTCTCTTGAATAAACTGAGGAACCCATTCCCAAGACATCGGCCCAGGGCGAATAATATTGCTCTCAAGGGATTTAGATAAGGTTTGAGTTTTCATGGCTCTAAACTTATGTCAGCGTCCTATGACTTCAGTTTAGAGGTCAACCTTGAGGATCTTATGGGGAGTGATCATGCCTTGTCGGTCGCAGGGACGCTGGCGGTATATTTCAAAGATCGCCATGCCTAATGTTCTTCTAGCTTGGGATTGAGAGCTTGCTTGGCCTCACGAGTCAGTGTCAATATTGTGTCCAGTTCAATTGCTGGAGTGTCTTTCAAGGCCTCATTGTGCACTTGAATGAGCCACAGCAGATATTCAATATTGCCCGCTGGCCCCATTAGCGGCGACCAGGTTAACCCTTGATAGCACCACCCTAGGGCTTCAGCAGTGCTCAAAACTTGGGCGATCGCGCCTGCCTGATCTTTGCTATCGCGCACAACTCCCTTCTTCCCCACCTTCTCGCGCCCGACTTCAAACTGGGGCTTCACCAATAGCACGACTTCCCTCGGCGGCTGGAGTAACTGCCAAAATGCAGACAGTACTTTAGTCAGCGAAATAAACGAAACATCCATCACCCCTAAATTAGGGATCTCCCCTGCTGCAACTTCACCATCGGCTGCGTATAAAGCTTCGGGTTTTAAATGACGAATATTAGTGCGTTCTCTCAACACCACTCGGGGATCGGTACGTAACTTCCAGGCTACTTGGCCATAACCCACATCAACGCCGTAGACCCGTTTGGCCCCTGCTTGCAGCAGACAATCGGTAAAGCCCCCTGTCGAAATGCCGCCATCTAAACACACGCGATCGCCCACGGCAATCTCAAACACTTCCAGCGCACGGGCTAGCTTCTCTCCCCCACGGGAGACATACGGGGACTTGGTTTTGAGTTCAATATGGGCATCAGGAGCGATCGCAGTGCCGGGTTTATCAATCACTTCCTGATTGACCTTTACCTCCCCTGCTCGAATCAACCGTTGAGCCTGCTGACGAGACTCGCACAGTCCCAGTTCTACGAGATGCAGATCGAGGCGGGGTTTGGGCATATTTCTATTTTTTACACGTTGAAACGAAACAACATCACATCCCCTTCTTGCACCGTGTAGTCTTTGCCTTCACTCCGAACTAATCCCTTCTCTTTAGCCGCGCCCATCGAGCCTGTTGTGACTAAATCGTCGTAGGCCACAGTTTCGGCGCGAATGAAGCCCCGTTCAAAGTCGGTGTGGATGACGCCAGCCGCTTGGGGCGCTGACATCCCGGCAATGATGGTCCAGGCGCGGGTTTCCTTTGGCCCAGTCGTAAAATAAGTGCGTAATCCCAACAGCGTGTAAGTGGCGCGAATTAGGGATTTGAGGCCGCCTTCTGCCACGCCTAGCGCATCGAGAAAATCCTGACGTTCTTCGTCAGAGAGTTCAATCAGTTCAGATTCAACCTGGGCTGAAATGATCACCACTTGAGCGTTTTCTGCGGCAGCAAATTCGCGCACCTGCTCAACCCAGGCGTTGCCCTCAGCCAGATCGTCTTCTGAGACATTGGTGGCATAGATGATCGGCTTGCGGGTCAGTAGCCCCAAAGATTTAATCAGCAATTCTTCATCTTCGTTGAGGTCAACCAGACGGGCTGATTTGCCATCGTTAAGGATGGGGACGAGCTTTTCAAGCACCGTCAATTCAGCTTGAGCCGTTTTATCATTGCGGGCTTGTTTGCGAACTCGCTCAATGCGCTTTTCGATTTGGCTGAGGTCTGCCAGAGCCAATTCTAGGTTGATCACCTCAATGTCCCGTACAGGGTCAATCGAACCAGACACGTGGACGATGTCGTCGTTTTCAAAACATCGCACCACATGCACAATGGCATCGACTTCGCGGATGTTAGCTAAAAACTTGTTGCCCAGCCCTTCCCCCTGACTTGCCCCTTGTACCAAGCCTGCAATATCCACAAACTCTACCCGCGCGGGAACGGTGTCAACAGAGTCGGAAATCTGGGTCAGCACAGCTAACCGCTCATCCGGCACAGCAACCACACCGACATTGGGTTCAATGGTGCAGAAGGGAAAGTTTGCGGCATGGGCTTTGGCGTTTGCCACCAAGGCATTAAATAACGTTGATTTACCCACATTGGGGAGGCCAACAATTCCGGCTCTTAACATGGCGACTTAGGGAGGTGTTTTAGACAAAGACCATTTACTAGCATAAGGGGTTGTTGGGTGACAACTGCGAAACAGGCCCAGGGTGAGGGCAAGCGGTGCTATGCTTTGGCTACTTAGCCTCGTCCATATCCAGATTCCTCGCTCTCCTGAGCTAAAAGCTCAAGCGTTTTTTCTGAAGCTCAAAATTCAAATTTTCAAATCGGATGGGGTTTTAATAGGTTTAGGCATGTCTCGGTTTAGGCAAGGCGGTGCAGCTATGGCGATTGATTCACGCCGGAGGGTAACGGTCAAAAACTGCCCCTGGAGGGCGATCGCGGCAGTTTTGATGCTCACTCCACTGATGGGGGGCTGCGGTTTGCTGTCGAATGATTCGTCAAGCAGCACTCCCGAGACGGGAGATCCTGTGGCAGCCGATGAGAGCTTTGTGGGTGAGAGTCAAACAATTATTAGTGACCCCAGCGATCGCTTTCAAGTGACCCTCCCGGCGACCTGGCAAGAAGATAACGAATTGCATCCCACTGCTGATATTGAAGCCTCGCGGCGGGTGGCGGATCTCTACCTAATTGTGCTGGCTGAATCGAAAACAGAAATTGGGACTGGCTTTTCACTGGATAATGTATCAGCGTTATATCGGCGCTCTTTTGTAGATGGCTTGGGCAATGTCGAGCAAGCTCCCGTAGATACGCCTGCGGTGGGTGGGTACAACGCCATTCAATATCGGGTCGACGCTAGCCTTGATGGCACAGATGTTGTTGCCCTACATACCACGATTGAGACAAATGAGAGTTATTACCAAATCATCACCTGGACGAAGGCTACCTTCTATAGCAGCTATGCTGAGGAGATGCAGGTGGTGATTAACGGGTTTCGAGAATTGGGTAGTGGTTAAGGGTTGAGAGCATTGACGGCTCTAGACTCTGAGAACACACTTAATCAGCCTGCCTGAATAAGCTTTAATAAACAGAGGCGTACTTTGATCAGGAACAAAATGGCTCAGAACGTGGCGTTATCGCTAAAACTGCGGCACTGGGGTTCATGGGCGATTGCAGCCCTGATTGCCATCTGTCTTGTGGCACTTCCATGGATGACTGCTCCCGCGATCGCAGGGTTGACTGACGATAAATACGACGGCAACATCTTTGCCCTCTATGCTGGCAATGGTTCGCTGGTGCCCCCAAAGGTAAAGTTAGCCCAGTCGATCAAAGTTCATAAGCCTGCCCTGGTAGTCTTCTACGTTGACGACAGTGCCGACTGCAAGCAGTTCACCTCGGTGATCTCTCAACTTCAAGAACCTTATGGTAGAGCCGCCAACTTTATCCCCATAATGGCAGATTCAATTCTGTCCGGGCGTGAGTTCACGCCGATGGAGGTAGGCTATTACTTTGAAGGGTCGGTGCCTCAAACCCTGGTTTTTGATGATGAAGGCAACGTCGTATTCAACCAACCCGGTAATGTCTCTTACGAAGCCGTTGATGACGTGATGCGCGACGTTTTTGATCTATTGCCCCGCTCTGAATCCGTAGAGTTGAAGCGACGACCTGTGAATGAAGTCAATTCAGAACTAGTGAATTAACCGGGATGTTGCATATAGAGTTAGCAAGCTAGCGAGGCGCATACGATGCCGAATTGACAATACCTATGAGGCCCTATTTAATCGTTATCCGCGCTGACGACGTAGACTCACTTGCCGACTTTTACACCATACTTGGCTGTAAGTTTGTAAAACACTGTCATGGCCAGGGATCTGAGCATTACGCTTATGAAACAGACGATGGCTTTGTCTTTGAGCTTTATCCCCGCCTCAAGGAGCATCAATCAACGGTAGGTGTTCGCCTTGGCTTTCAGGTTGCTTCAGTCGATGAGGTTATCCACCGGATGCAAGCGGATGGCAGGGGTGAAGTGATTGCTAAACCAGCGGATTTGCCTTGGGGAAGACGCGCTGTTATCGACGATCCAGAGGGGCACCGAGTAGAGCTTTTGCAAGCCATACTCCCTGGTGCCATTAGAACCAAGTTAAATGGCTAATGCTGAAGATACTTCATCACTGAACGGTAAGATATCTGGTGGAACAAGCGAGGCCATGCCAAGCCCATGCTCGAACATTGCCAAATCAGAAAGATCGGGGGGTGATGCATCCAGCCCGTGTCCCCATTCCTCTAGCAGTTGAATTTCATGGCCGATGGTTTGCGCGATCGCGTCTTGACTGTTAGCGGTTAGGGGTATCTCAGGCAACGACCCCATTGGGGCCAACCCATCCCATTCAGATGGAGACAACATGCGTTGAGACTGGATGGCGGCAGCGGTGTTGCTATTGGCTGATGGCCTCTTCCGATCGGGTTCGATCAGAAAATCGGGGACGGTCGTGGGATATTCACGAGTTTCATAACCCAGCATCAGCAGATGCATGTTGTACGACAAAATCGACCCCCCATCTGCTGAGGTGGAAAACTCTTCACCATAGAGCCCTTCAAACCAACCATCCCACTCGGCTTGGGGCAGCACATAGCCGTGGAAGTCGTTGGTCAAGCCAAAGAAAAACTGATAGGTGTAGTCATCAAGGGTAGGGTTGTCAACGAGTGGCACCTCTAACGGAGCCGTATTGTAAGGGACAACGCCAATGCTGGGATCAATCCCCCCCATCAATAACTGGGGATACAGTTCTCCCCCCATGGTGGTGATGGAAACTGGCCCCATTGTTAGGAAATTGGCTTCCGTCTCAATGGAAAAGGCAAGTGGATTCAAAATCGATCGCCAACGTTCTTCTGAGGGAATGACAAGCTGATGATAGAGGGTGGTTGGAATCTGATCGACTAATTTAGCCCCGAGAAAGATGGGATTCTCAACGGGCAGATAAAATTCCCGCTGTTGGTGGGTAATCGGCGGTAGGGTGGTGAAGGTTTCGACCCGATCGGTCGGCCCTGGATTTTGCAATTGTTGTAGCAGTCGTTGAGCGATCTCGCGACCGATGGCTTCTGCTTTCTCAAAGGATTCACTAGGCAAGTCAGGCAAAATCTCATCCCCACTGCTGGTCAACAACCCCCCGATTGCGCCGTTAACAAATAGGGCAGGCCCACCCAGGTTAGCTTCCATCTCGTCAATCACCCATTTGGTGAAATCAGCTGTCATTGCCTGGTTGCGGTCACCCAAAACTTCCGGGTGGCTAGCCCAGTTAACCAAGGTTCCCACGACCTGATCATCAGCCGAAAACACCATCAGTCGGGCAAAAGGATCGGACACATTTGGCAAGCGGACGTCTTGGACCAAATCACTGAGAACTGTGTTGTCGATGTTAGCGACCGTTAGGCTGGCAGGTTGGCGGTTGGCTCAAGCGGTTTCAACGGCATTAGCAGCTTGGGTTGCGATCGCATCTATATAATCTGACGGGCGCGGATTTAAAAAGGGAATATCGCCGACACCGCCCCATAGGCCAATAGTGTCTGGACCTTCGTGGTTGTGGGTGCTGTGCACCAAAATATGATCGGTTAATTCAGGGACTCGGGCGGCGATCGCGGCCTGAATTCGATCCACATCGTCAGACACAACGCCTAGTAAATCTAGGGTGACGATGGCAGTTGGCGTTATGCCATCATCAATTATCAGACTGCGGGCATAGAGCGGGTCATGGACATCCAGCGCAGGACGGTCGGCATTAAAGCCCGCAAGCCAGTAGGTACGGTCTTGCCAGTCAGCGGGCGTAATGTCAGCCTGGGCTGCACCAACTTGATAGATTACTTCTTGATCGCCATTGGTGGCGTCAACCCCGCTATGGCTAAGGTTTCGTCCCTCTAAGTCAAGGCCGGGGTCCGCTAAGTTAAATGAACCACCTTGAGAAGTTGGAGTGCGATCGCCCAGCAATTGCCCAAAGGCTTGAGCATCCGACACTCGATTGAGTAATGCAGGTTCAGTTAAGGGTAACGGCCAGCGTAAAGCGTTTAACCACTCGCCTCTGTTGTCACCATAAGCTGTATCGCCAGTGTCGGTGAGGCCATAGCGACTAATTACGTTGCTGTCCTCAACCTGAATCAGGGCAGCGGAAAGGATTTCAGATAGCGAGTCAGTTGAATACTGTGAAAAAAAGAGACTGCTGTGAACTTGATTGACCAGCCAGTCTAGGCTATAGACGTCTAAGACTGACTGCCAGTCATCCAACACGGCCAATCCGTCATGGGCATTTTCTACACCATCTACCCGCAACTCAATCAAGCCATTGAGCAGTCGTGAAGGGGGCTTTGCAGAGCGATGGGTCTGGTTGAGCCGAGGCAGAATGGGTAAGGCTGATTCAAACAGTGGAGATATCATATCTGCACCTTGCCTAGCGCAAATAGAGTATCTCCTATGATGTTTGAAGTATCAATAGATTTAAATATGTCTTATCTTAAGATTGCCACCCTAGCGGTCTGTCGTGTCTAGGGTTGATTTCAAATGATTTCAAACGCGATCGCGTTGGCTAGACTGCATGACCCACTCTTGCAGTTCATTATCTTACGGTAGATAGGTTTAAACTCTGACCGAATTCAAATTCGTTATTTTATTTGTGATAGCGACTGCCTTGAAGAATGGTTTTCGCTCGGTAAAGCTGCTCCACTAGCATGAGCCGCGCTAGTTCATGGGGGAAGGTCATGGGAGACAGACTCAAACGACGTCTAGCGTGCTGTTTGACTGTTTCACTCAAACCCTCGGCGCTGCCGATGACGAATACTAAATGGTTGGATGGTGCTTCAGCTAGATAGTGGGCAAAGGTAACCGATGCCATGGTTTTACCCTCCTCACTCAGGGCGATTAGCCTTTCAGTCGGTTTGAGCAAATTGAGAATTTGGGTACCCTCTCTCTCCGGATCAGAATCCTTGAGTTCCACTATCTCAAGTTCTGGCAAACGCTGGGTATACACACCAACCCCATCGCGAATCCAGTCTTTCTTGATTTTGCCAATGGCAATTAGTTTGACTTTCGGGAAGCTTTGCATCGTTGCTGTTGGGCTAAGGTATTCCGTTCCCAAAAATAACCGTCCACATAGCCTTGGATCGTTGGATCGGCAATAGCACGGTCGAGGCGCTTGGCCGCGAGGCAGGCATAATGTTCGTCGATTTCGATACCGAGATAATGGCGACCCAGTTTTTGGGCTACAACCGCAGTCGTGCCAGACCCTAGGAAAGGATCAAAGACAATAGCTTGGGCATCACTGCTGGCTAAAATTAGCTTTGCCAGCAGCTTTTCGGGCTTCTGAGTGGGGTGGTCAGTATTTTCAGGCATGGACCAAAAGGGGATGGAAATGTCTGTCCACAGGTTGGAGGGATGGGTAATCCGAAAATTGCCGCGATCGCTCTCTTCCCAATCCTTCGGCGTGCCATTCAGATGCCGATACGGTGCGACCACTCGTCGCTTCAGCTTAACCGCCTCTACGTTGAAGGTGTAATGGTTTGATTGGGTGCAAAACCAGATATCCTCAGCACAGTTTTTCCAATTCGTTTTAGCCCCCCGACCCTTCTCGCGCTCCCAGGTGATGCGGTTCCGGACTTTGAAATATTGACTGGCCACCCGGTGAATTGCTGTTGAGGACTGCCAGTCACCACAAATATAAATTGAGGCGGTGGGTTTGAGCAGCCGCACCAGCTTTGATAGCCAACTCTCTAACCACTGCTCGTAATCGTCTAAAGAGGTACGCGTAAACTGCTGCTGATTAAAGGTTTTGGTGAGGTTGTAGGGGGGGTCGAGAAATAAGAGATCGACAAAAGCATCGGGCAAATGGGCGATCGCAGCCGTCATGTCTTGGCAAATAACACGATCGCGCACGGCTTCCCATTTCACTGCGGTGTCGAGTGTTAAGAGGCGATCGCGGTAACGGGCCACATCCGCATCACTCAGGGTCAAGGTTCGATTCTGAGGAGCTCTGGTATTAGGCAAAACGCTCTCTCTATGCTTTGCTACGATTCACTGTACAACGTGTAGCCCGTGGACTATTCCCCCCTCTGAATCGAACCGGGACTCAATAATCGAAAAGAAGCTTTTATCATCCTTCTCAAAGTATCTAAAGATTGAGTATGCGATTATATCAGCAAGCTGGATTAACCGGGAAGCTTTTGAATCCAGAAATAAAGGTACTTCAGAAAAGTTTCTAATGACTCCCCAGGTATAACCAATCGATCTGAAATCTATAGCCAAAGACTGAATGGTTGATTCGTAGGTAGATTTATCAAAAACAATGACTCCTCGTTGACTATTGCCAGCCCGATGCAGTCTCATCAGATACTTATCAAATCTACTAGCGAGTTGCTCAAATGCAACCTCAACTGGGTCTTGAGGCGATGCTGAACTTTTGTTGATCACACTGGCAAATAGTCGATTGCTTGGATGAGAGCGCAAAAAGACTTTCAGCGTATCTTCAATAGCTCTGTGTCGCGCTTGCTTAGGATGACTTCTCCACCTGCTTCTACCACCAAACATCGGACTACCGTGAAGTTCAACCGTTCCTGGATCAGCAGGGTCAAACCTTGCGGCAATTTGATCTAATTCGTTTGCAATCCAGTAGCCTTGACGCTCGAACACACAAAAACCTGCCAATACAAAGTATCGCTGCGCAGAATCATGAGTGGTTCCAGACTCATCCGCATACAGCAAGTACATAGTGGCTTAAATTTTCTTTAAAATTAAAATCAGTCAAGGGAAGACCAAGCTTCCACGATCCGAAGAGGTCAGATCTCTTGACTGCTGATAGAAATATAGCAAATCTATGTCTGAACGAGTAGTGATGAAGCACTTGCTACAGATTTGTTGATATATTCAGGATCTGTCGCGAATCGTTTACTAATTTTCGCAATTTCTCTTCGTAAACTAGAGAGCAAGGTGTGGAGCAGGCGGCACGTAACCGATGGAATTGACGGCGATCGAACTTAAATTTTTGGTGCGGTTGCTGGCCTACGATGCCTATCGTACGCGGATTAGCCAAATCAAGCCCAATTCCAAGACCTCAGCTAGCGATCGCGATCGCGTGTGTATGCAGCTTTGTAGCAAGGGATTGGTAGATTACACCCACGAAATTGTACAGTTCGGTCTGACGCCAGCGGGACGCACATTATTGAATTTGGGCACAACCAGCCTACCCGTGACCCCCGATGAGCTGTACACGCTGAAAGCGGCGGAACATCAGCCCGTTGCCCCTGGCAAGATCAAACGGGTTTCTAGTCGCGATCGCCAACGGATTATCCGTAATCTTGAAGATCGGGGGCTGCTCAAAGTCAAAAAGACTCAGCTGAAAGAGGTGTGGTTGACCCAGCAGGGTAAACTGTACCTCCGCGATCAGTGCTGCCCTAGTGGTGCTCAACCCGCGCTGTCGCTATCCATGTTGGCCAATTACTTAACCTTCTTGCGGCAAACTTTGGTAATGGTTCAAACTGGGGCTGGACTTGGGGCGGTGCAACCCACAAATGCGCGTGGCGGTAATCTTGAGGTCAGTGCTGATGATGTTTTGAGTACGATTCAGCAATTGGATCAAACCTTAAGTACGGACAACTATCTGCCGATTTTTCACCTACGCGACAAGCTCGAACCGCCTTTAAGCCGGGAAGCGCTCGATCAACTGTTGTATGAGCTGCAACGCCGCGATCGCATTGAAATCAGTACTTTGCAAGATATCTCAGCCTACAGCGAAACCCAGCTTGCCGCAGGCATCGCTCAGGACATTGGTGGGGCGTTGTTTTTTATCAGCGTCATTTGAGGGACAGTCATTTTGGCATCGCTTAAGCAACTGATTCAACGCCACGTCAATCCCTTTGACCCGACGACCTTTAAGCCGGGGAACTTTTGGCAGGAACAGCAGAACTCACAGCTGGAGGTCACTGGCATTCACCAAGATGTGTTGGTGGAGATCGATCGCCTACTGGATCAAATCATCGCCGATCGGGTAACCCGCACATTACTGCTGGCTGGGGATTCTGGCTCGGGCAAAAGTCATCTGCTGGGTCGACTCAAACAACAGTTCAATGATAAGGCTTTCTTCGCCTACATTGGCCCCTGGGCCGATAGCGACTACCTCTGGCGGCATACGTTGCGCAACACCGTTGATAGTTTGATTCATGTGCCTGATGGCAAAGCTGAATCCCAGCTCTTGCTCTGGCTTACAAGCTTGCCCAGTTTAAAGGGACACAGTTTGGTCAAGTGGGTGATGGGGGAGCGCCGTACCTTTATCAGCGATTTGAAGGCTAGCTTTCCGACAGGGATTTACAACGCCAAAGAATTTTTTGGGGTGCTTTACGACTTGGCGACCAAACCCGATTTGCGGCTGTTGGCCTACGACTGGCTGCGGGGAGACGATTTAGATGAAGAAGACTTAAAAGCCTTAAGGGTGAAGCAGTCCATTGATTCAGAAGATCGAGCGCAAAAGATTTTAGGTAACTTTGGCCGCATTTCTGCTTCCACTCAGCCGATCGTCCTTTGCTTTGACAACTTAGACAACATTCCGCTGCTGGCCAATGGCAAACCCGATTTTCAAAGTCTGTTTAATGTCAATTCGGCGATTCATAATGAAAAGCTGAGCAATTTTTTAGTGTTGATCAGCATTATTACCAGCACTTGGGTTCAAAATCGAACTGCGATTCAACCTGCTGATGTCGCCCGGATCAACCAACACCTAGCCCTCAAACCCATTACCCTCGACCAAGCCGAAGCGCTTTGGGCCACTCGCCTTGCCCCGCTCCACGCCCAGGCTAAACCGAAACCTAAAAACGCGATCGCGCCTCTAACGATTGCCTGGCTCCAATCAAAATTTCCCGGCGGTAAAACCCGACCCCGCAATACGTTGATGCTGGGGCAACAGTTGATTGAGCAATTCAAGCGAGATGGCAAACTCCCCTCACCGCCAACCAAGATAGTTCCCAGCAGTGCCCCATCGTCCCCGGCAAAAGCGAACGGGCGTTCAGCAACTGAGGCTAAGCCGCCGCCCGTCAGCATCAAACCGCCACCGCCCCCCCCCAATCGCAAGCTCGAAGCCAGTTTTGATTTGGTGTGGCAGCGGGAATTTCAAAAAGTTCAAAAGCGGATCACTCGCATCGGTCAACTCTCTTCACCGGACTTGATTCGTGCCTTGCGGGAAGTGTTAGAGGCGCTAGACGTGCCTGGCGTGCGGGTGCCGTTCCTCAAGGGCAGCAAGTATGGGGCCTACTCGGTGATTTACGAACAGCCCGTCACCACTGGCGTGATTTGGACGGAAGATCGCAATCTCACCAGCTTTTATCACGTGATGAATGCTTGCCAGCGGGCGATCGATCAAGGCCGCTGCAAACGCCTATACCTGATTCGGTCTGAACATATTGGGCGCTCAAGCAACAAAGGCAATCAGCTGTATCGCCAGATTTTTGCCTACGCTAACTATCTGCATGTTTATCCTGACTTGCCGTCGGTTTGGCAGCTAGAGACTTATCACAGCTTGGTCAATGCCGCTTGTGGTGGAGAACTGGTAGTGGAACGCATGACCCCTGACTTAGCCGCACTGCAACACATGGTTCGCCAGGCCGGGGTATTTGCAAGCAATAGCCTGCTGCAAGAGTTGGAACTGCTGGCAGAAGACACAGCAACAACTGCCGCTGTGACTCCCGCTAACACCTGGTTCGCCCTACCGTCAACAGAGCCCACCCCATCCCCGAAAAAAGCGCCGAGTCGTGGCAAGCGCAAACGCGCCTCCTCAAGCAAGGCTAAAGCGTCCCGTCAAACCAACCCCGCGCCAACTGCAACGGCTAATACCAACCCCGTCAAACAATACCTACTGAATCTAATCACGACCCAACATTTGATGGGGCTAGAAGCCCTGATTCAAACAACTCAGGGACAGTTTGCGGGCACCAGCGATCGCGACATTGAAGCCCTAATTGACACCCTCTGCCGCGACAATCAATTGCAAATTCTCGATCCCAATGCCAGCCGTGAAGAACAACTCATTTGTCTAGTGCCATCTGAGTAATGGGGTAAGTGCGGCACCCGCAACGCGGCGCAGCATGTGGCCGACATTCTAGGGGTCTCCAGGGCAACGGTTTACAACTGGCTCAACAAAATTAGGAAAACAGGATGACACTCAATCCCTTTCGCATCGAGCAATACTACGCCAAACACGAGTTTACGGCCCAGTATATGCTCTCCAGTTCCGATGCCCAGGCGCGCACCATTGCAGAACTGTTGGTCTTAGAACCCGAAGCTAGAGAGCGGCTTGACCAGCTGTGGTTGGGCTATACCGAAGCTCCCGGTGCGCCCTACCTACGCGAAACCATTGCCAAGATTTACACGCAAGCTCAGGCTGAACAGGTGTTGGTGACGGCAGCGGCTGAGGAGGCAATTTTTGTGACCTATCATGCCTTGGTAGGGGCGGACGATCATGTGATTGTGGAAACTCCCTGCTACGAGTCGGCCCTTGAACTAGCCCGCAATACTGACGCAGCGATTTCGACCTGGCCCCGCTATTTTGAAGACGGTTGGGGTCATGATCTCTCAGCGCTGGAAAAGCTCATTCAACCCAATACCAGGCTGATTTATATCAACACTCCCTCGAATCCCACTGGGACTTTAATGGACAGGGGCGTTTTGGACAACCTGATGGCGCTAGCGGCAGAGCAAAATATCATCGTGTTTTGTGATGAGGTGTATCGAGAGCTAGAGCACGACCCCATTCACCGCTTACCCGCAGCGGCCGACCTCTATAAAAACGCGATTTCCCTGGGCTCGATGTCTAAAAGTTATGGCTTGCCAGGGCTGCGTTTGGGTTGGCTGGTCTGTCGCAACCCTGACCTGATTCAAAAAATTATAGACTTCAAGCTTTACACCTCAATTTGCAATAGCGCCCCCAGTGAATTTCTCAGCGATTTAGCTCTACGCCATCGCCATGTCTTGCTAGAGCGCAACCTCAACATCGTGCATCAAAACTTGCCCTTATTAGAAGCTTTCTTTGAACGCCACCCGGAGATATTTTCATGGGTTAAACCCCAAGCTAGCCCCATTGGCTTTCCGAAGGTGACAATCCAGGGGGATGTGATGGCGTGGTGTGAAGCGATCGTTCGAGAAACCAGTGTGCTGCTGTTGCCGGGTAGCGTTTATGACCAGCCCCAACACATCCGCATCGGCTTTGGTCGTAGCAACATGCCTGAAGCCTTAGAACGTCTTGAAGCCTATTTGCGTAAACACGCATAAGAGAGCAGATGGTGAATGCCACCAATTTTGTTAATGCCAAGTTTGCCGCTTCATCCTTGCGGACGAAGCTCATAACAACTCATGGAGTTTGTCATCTTTATACAAAATTGCCACCGTTGATCCCGCATCAATGCGGCCAAAGCGTGGGTTCAACCGACCTAGAGTGACCATGCCCCCAATATTTTTCCCCGTCGTTGGAGACGTTGTCTTATAGAGGTAATTTACGGTACCCTTTTGCCCCCGGAATGCCTGATAAATCTCACCCTGTAAGATATGGGTGGCTTCATCCCGTAGGGTGATCATGCGCTGAGTATAGTGAATGGTGTATCGCCCCAACCATGGAATGCCCACAGCAATGGCCAGCAAAAAAGCGCCGGGCACCCAGGGTATCGGTTCCACATTGTGCTCCAGACGGGATATTGCGGGTCGAAAGCTGAGATAAATCACCGGATAGGGAATGTTGCCTTCATCCCAGTTTGAGACTGACATCGAGGAAGATTCCGCTTTGTCATATTGCGTCCCGTCTACAACGTAGTGGTAGTTGACCGTGCCATTTTGGTAATCGTCGATAGTGCCTTCAACTTCAACAGCTAACGGGGAATTCCAAAGGATCAGGTAGCCCAACAACCCAATGACTGCTAGCACCGTAACCAGTCCCAACCCAACGAGGACTTTCCCAACCGTCTTCCACCCCTCCCACAAGCTATCCAATGTGGCTTCGGGGCGTTGACCCTGTAAGAAATATTCGTTTTCCGGACGCAAAATGCTAAGTCGAGACTTTGTCAGCTGTATATCCAGTTCCTCAAGACGTTTTGCCATCGAGATAGGCTCCTGCAATGTTTAACATCGTTTCTCGGTTGCCCTGGCGATATTCAGTCTACAGTTGCGAAGAAAACTTTTCCTGATGGCTGGGCGCGATCGCGCTTAATTTTGGAGCATGCTTACCCCATCACAAAGCGCCTGGAATTGCGCTTCGGTGTATGCCCCTTGGCTTTGCCAATAGATCTCTCCAATCTGAGCAACGAGCAGGATACGGCTTGCTGAGATGTCACTGGTGTCGAGCGCTGTTTTGATCCGGTCAATGTCTGCGTATAGCGTGATTGTCTTTGCCCGCTTTAAGGATCTGAAATGCCTGTTGACATCCAAAAATCAACCTGTGTTCGCTCCAGCCATGAGAGTTGCGGCAGGGTAAGGAGTTCAGTTCGTATACTCGAATATTTTCCTGGGCCCCTTCTACAAAGTAATGTCAACCCTTGAAAGAGCTTCATATCCCAATGGACAGGCAGATCGTCAGTTTTCCGCTCAACGTCAGCTCCAGGGGAAACCTATAATTCGTTTAGTGTATTGGGTGAGTTTGCCTGCTGGTGCAGATTCATTTGAAGAGTCCGGTGACTAGCTCCACCGTGAATCAGGTGTCGCAATTGGGTAACAACCGTATGCAAAACAATTTCTTTGACAGCTCCTTAGATCAAGACGCTATTAAGCAGCGGATTCGCGCACTAGAGAATAGCAAGGTCGGGTTTTACAGCGTCGGTCTTTATCCAGGGTCGCTGGCTTACAACTGCGCGATGCAAACAGATGGCAAGTTGTTGCTTTTGGCACCCCGACCAGGGCGGACACTGATGGGTGCCTTTTCCGACGATGCCCTGCAAGGGATGGATCCAGACCATGTTGAGAAGATGCACCACATGGCGGTCCATAGTGAAGGAAATCAGCAGGTGCCCAATACGTTGGCCTATCTGATTGAAAACTGTGAACTAGTAATTTTGAGCGCTAACAGTAAACACATTGAGCAAGATGTCCAAGAAGCCTATGCCCTGCGGATAGAACTCAACCGCGAACAGGTGGTTCTGGCCTGTTTGGCGGGTTCTTTTAGCCATGACTTCATCCAAGACGAATCCTATGTTTTATGTGAAAAGCAACCCAATCTTGCGTTTTTCTCAGGCTTTCATCGTCACGGGGCGCTGCGGAATCCGGTGGATAGCTTTACGGCTAATTTTTGCCATCCCAATGCGTTGACGGCGCTGCTTGGTGCCCGCGTGCTGGATAAGATCTCGCCTAATATCCAGGTTTCACCGGGCATCCACAATGTTGAAGCGCAATATATCAAAGCGGCCAAAAACATCTCTTCCATTTTTGCTGGATTTGGCCATGTCTATCATCGCGAAAATACAGGAACCCTGCCAACGCTGCTGACCCTATTGCTGGATCAATGTCTGGACCAGGCCGCGACAGTATCGATGTTTCGCCGCGATCGCAAACGACTTTACCACCGTCAACCGATTGCACTGACGGAATTAGGCTATGGTGTGCAGCGGATTGAGGCGGTCTTGATTCGCGGTGGGGACGTGGAGAAAGCTCGTGATCACACCTTTGCTCAATTAACGGCGATGGTGGCTGATGTGCGTGGCAGTATGATGTTGCCCGCATCGGGTCGCCCGACCCGTAACTTTCAAGCCGGGCAGATTTTGGCGGAAATGATGCGGATTCATAAACGGGCTCCCCACGGGATTGAAGAATTTGAAACCTGGTGCGAAAAGGCGGGTTTGCGCAAAGGGGGATTAGAGGGCCTAAAAGCGCTACGCTACTGGCCCCAAATCGTACGGAAATATCAGATTCAGGTGCATGATGCCTCAATGGTGAATCTACTGTACATGTTGCTGTATGGGAAACCGACGACTAAAGAATTAGCGTTTTCGGTGATGACCAAAAGTCGGGAGTTGTCAAACTACTGTCAAGAATCGGTGCGTCCAACCCATAGCCGTAAGTATGCGGAGGCACTGCAAAACCTGGATAAGCCAGAAGCGTTGGAGTTTGTCGCTAATGCCGTGATTGCAGATAATGCCCGCAAAACGCTGAATGACGATAGTTTCCTGGATGAAAATGAGGAAAAGGACAATACCCCGACTTACCTGCGGGCCATGAGTGTGATTGAAAATGTTTGGTAGAAGGTTTCGCAGCAGTAGACTCGACATCAGAACGTTGCTCAAGTTGTCGCTTTTTTGCTGTCGGCTCGCAGCGAAATGACTAGCCCAACAACCGATAACAGTACGCCAACCGCAACGGCTATCCATGGTGGATGGCCAGGTGTGTGTTGGCGTACATAGGCTGTCGCATAGAACGCAGGCCCAGATACGACCAGCCCTACAGCCGGAATCGTCCAGCGCGCCCACTTATACCCCTGCCTGAAGGGCACAAATAAAAGCACGATCATCGCTAGAGCTGTCGCTAACCAGGCACCCCCAGTCGCGCGCATCAATGCCAAGATCAGCACCTGATAAGGACGCTCCACAGCACTCCAATCTCTAGCTAAAGCCTCAGCATGGTAGGGCATGAACTCTGGGCGGAAGAGATACACCAGTCCAAATACAAGCAGGAGCAGTGCAGCCACCAGATGGCATCCGAAAGCAATCTTCATCGCCTTATTCATCGGCCCTCCCAAAGCTTTGTGGCTACGGCTATACTCACACCTTACCGCCAAAGCAGAATTTCTTGCTTTCCTCGCGGAGAGAGTTCGTAAACGCCCAGGGATACTCTGTCAAACCACCCATAGACATTTCTGTACAGAATATCTCTGGCCTTGGGCTCTTGGAGCGTTTTAGCAATCTGCGAAGCTTTGGTCGGCCCCTGTTGTTGTAAGAACTGGGCAATGGCCAATGCCTTTTGTCGGTAAGCGGTCATAACGCCCTGTCGCTTTTGCATGCCGCCCAGGTTCGGGTCGCCCACACGCTTAACGAATTCACCCAGTAGACGTGCTTGACGACGCTTCGAGATTCGAGGTTTATATTCGCCAGGATCAACCAGTACCTCTACGCTGCCGTGAGTCGAGTTCGGATCAATCACGACTAACCCTAGTCCTAGCATCTTGAGTAGCTTGAGAACACGCCGCCGTCGTTTGCTCAGCACTTTACATTGTTTAGGAATACCGATGTACACAGTCGGCGTCAGCGCCAGCCTTTCCACTGCCTGAAGGACGACATCGAGATTGAGAGACCGTTTGAGTTCTACAACAACAGGGGTTTCATCGCCCCGCACTGCCAGCACATCACAATCTTGAACTTCTCCTTTCACCGCATAATTTTGAGATTCAAGAAATCGCTTCAGGGGTAGATAAAGATCAGATTCCTTCATTCCTATTCCGTTAATTCCACACTCATTGTGCCAGTGTTGACCAAGCGCCGAAACTGCTCAAGAGCATATCCTTGATCTACAAAGCAAAGCACTGAGAAAAAATATAAGCAATCCAATAAATTTAAGGAGGTAGGTTCAAAACATATTGGTAAGTTCGTTTAAGACTTATTGCTCCGCCAGATCGAAAAGATAATATTCCCAGCCTACAAACGTTTGGCTTAAAACCGATTCTGGGCAATCATATTCATGCCTAGGAAAGATTAACGTCTGGTTTAATAAGTAGACATTGCCGCAACTACCATATCGTTCTCTTTCGATTATCTGATCATCCACAATCTCTAGGACAGTGTTACCATAAAATCCTCCAGAACCCCCATTGTGAACTGCTGTAACCAGGTAGATTCGATCTTGAAGGTGAATGGTAGTGACGCAAGATTCACAAACGAATTCTTTTGGCTTTGTAAGAGATTCATCAGGATCAATCGGCACCGGAAGAAGGCTGTCTGTTTCTTCGTTTAAGAGATATACCTCTGCCGCTCTATGGGGGGTTCCACCGGGAAAAACTCGCTCATATTCACGAAAGCTATAGATATAGTCGGTTCCGGGTATCCTCTTACCGTCTCTAATATCCTCAAAGTTAAGGCGCTTGGATAACGGTACCTGCAACTGGTCAACAGTTTTGATAGCAACTAGGGCACCTAGAAGACCTAGCATCATGGCGATCGACTTAAATGATACAGAATTTAGGCGTTTCACAGGAGCAACTTTAGAGACAGTGTTTCAGGATCAGGGTTCAGTTAGCCATTGTACGGCCGTTAAATTTAAATGTCATTAGGGTTGCAATGATCACATAACTCATAATATAAATTCCCCACCCCAAACTATAGCTTCCTGTATTCTGTCAAAGCCAATTTTTTTAGCGACTCGGATTGAACCAATATTTTGACTGTCGCATTCCCAATAGGGAGTAATATTGTGACTCAAACAATAATTCACAAAATGGACTGCTGTAGCGGTGGTAATCCCCTGATTTTGATAAGCCTGAAGCGTCTCAATGCCAATGCCGCATTTTTTTGTGCTGACATATTCTGCGGTACACCAGAAAATAATGCTTTCCCCTAGTAATGCAACATAACCAAAGCCATTTTCACAAAACTTTTCTCGTGATGGCCACATCCATTCAATCTCAGATTTTAGTGTTTCACTCAGCAATAAAAGTGAGAATTATTTCCAGTTGAGGGTCTGGAAAATACTGTGTACATTTTCTTATTGCATTGAGCGGGATTTCTTCTATCATTGACTTCCCCTCATTTTTGGATTGATATCACGCCCTAACTTGTATTTAATCTAATTTTTATTGTCCTAATCTGCCTAACATCTCTTATTGAGGTGGTTAGCGAGAGCTTGATTGCTATCTCTTCCTCTGGAGGGTGTTAGGCTATCGGATGGTTGTGCCTTTGCCAGGGAAACGCCCTTTTCACCGTTTCCCTGCTTAACACCTATGTCTCTACTCGCGCTAAATGTAACTAATGTGCGTCTTGCCCTAGAGTGTCCCCGGCTATTTTATTTGGGGCACCACGAAGGGGGTACAACCGTATTTCGATCCCCCTCTGAGGGCATGGGCATCGGCACCGCGTTTCATCAGGTGTCGGCAGACTGTGTGCGATCGCTCCTGCAAGACCCTAACCTCAAGCAACGACTTGAACCCGCTGTCTCCTCTGCAGCCGCAGGCCGACAGCGATCGCAGAAATTGTCTCAATGGCTGCGATCGCATCTGTATAAAACCGTCTTCTTCCCCTATCTGCAAAGCATCATCCGCACCGATGCCAGTCGAGCCAAAGCGATGGAAACCCTATGGCAAGCCCTGGGTCGTTTGGTAGATCGGTGGGCTACGTTGCTGGTGAACAACCGTCGGTTTTGCCCTGCGGCTGAAGTCGTCGGCAAAACCTTCATTGCCCAAGAACTCAGCGTTGATCATACCTTTACCCTACCCGATGGCAGCGCCCAACCCGTGCAGGGACGGCTTGACTGCCTGGTATACGACTTCGCCCATCGTCGCCTGTGCGTGGTGGAATACAAAACCTACCGCACTCCCGACAGTGCGCCCCAACTGGCTCAGGTCGCTCTCTACAGCAAACTGCTGCAATCACGAGTTGGCGTCCCGATTAACGCTGCCCTCTACAGCGTTTTACCCGATTGGCAAGAGCGCGCTTTCGTCTGGGAAGCACTAGAAGACTCCTGGAACCAGCTCATTCCCCAACGGTTGCAACTCATGCAGCAGTGGTTAACCTGGCACCCCGGCCAGCCCGATCCACCCCCAGAAACCCGCTACAAACATCTCTGCGACCTCTGCCCCCAACAGCAAAAATGCCAGCACTATTTTGCCAATCCAACCCTAAAAAGCCCACAACAACTAGACTTGCTCTCCCAACTTCACCCGAGTGGTGCTCGTAAGAAACGCGATCGCTCCCCCTCTCCCCCTCCCCCCCTCCCCCCCTCTCCTCACCCAACCGCCCCCGATCAAATCAACGCGATCGCCCTAAAACTCGTTCGCACCCTGCGCGCCTTCAACATTGGTGTGGATGCCCAAGGTACCGCGATCGCCCCGGCATTCATTCGCGTCAAGCTCAAACCCCAACTGGGTGTGAAGGTCAACTCGATTTTGAAGCTAACCGATGATTTGCGGGTGCAGTTGGGCCTCACCGCGCCACCCATGATTGCGCCGCAAGCCGGTTACGTCAGTGTCGACTTGCCCCGCCCCGATCGGCAAACCGCTGTGTTTGATTACTATGTTTCCGCTCAAGTGCTATCTCCTACCGCACCCGTACAGATTGCCATTGGCGTCGATCTAGAAGGCAATCTAGTGGAAGCCGATCTCTCAGATGCCAATACCTGCCACTTTTTAGTCGGGGGGACGACGGGCAGTGGTAAAAGCGAATTTCTGCGATCGCTGTTGTTGAGCCTACTGGTGCGCCATTCTCCAGAAATGCTGCAAATTGCCCTGGTCGATCCCAAGCGCGTCACCTTTCCTGAATTTGAAACTATGCCTTGGCTGCTAGAGCCAATTGTGAAAGATTCCGAGGGCGCGATCGCGCTGATGACCACCCTGATGGATGAAATGGATCGGCGCTACCAGCGCTTTGAACAAAGTCGCTGCGCTGACCTCAGCCGCTACAACCAGCAGGCCAAAACCCCCATGCCCCGCATCGTCTGTATTTTTGACGAGTACGCCGATCTTATGTCTGAAAAAGAAAGCAAGGCCGCGATCGAACAAAGTATCAAGCGCCTCGGGGCCATGGCTCGCGCCGCCGGCATTCACCTGATCATCGCCACTCAACGCCCCGATGCCAAAGTCGTGACGCCCCTAATCCGCTCCAATTTGCCAGGACGAGTCGCCCTACGCACCGCTAGCGATGCCGATTCAGCTATCATTTTGGGTGGCAAACAGGGGGACGCCGTCAATCTGCTGGGGAAAGGCGACCTGCTCTACTTGAAGGGGGCACAGCTTTTGCGACTGCAAAGTCTATTTGCTCCCCAGATCGTCTTACAACAAATCGAAAAATGATGGCTACCCATGATCACCCCTGCAAAAACATCAGCACTTCTTGAATAAAGCGATCGCGTCCCCGTTCCGGTCGATCATTAAACAAGTAGTGCGTTGCATCGGGAACAGTGACCGTTCGCACCGCTGGCGCATTGACAAGCGCCACAGCCAGCGCCGATAAATCTTCTGGCCGCGACCAAAAATCTAGCTCTCCCCGGATCACCAGCGTCGGCGTCCGAATGTCCTCGGCATCCCAATATTGATACCCCTGGGCCAGGTTAAAGCTTTCTTCTCGATAAGCAGTTGGAATGCGGGCACTGGGTGGCGTGCGTGTTTGACTGGTGGGATCTAGCGCTACCGCCGTGCAGGCATAGGCGTCTGCCACAGCGGGATTCCGCCACTGGGTTTTGTCCTCAGTTGGAATAGAGTTGTCCCACCCCCGCAGAAATCCGTCGTAGTCCACCAGGCGGTAAGCCCCTCCATTTGGGTCAAAACTAGCGGGGTTGTTGGGATCTGCAAATCGTTCAGTCAAGGACCAAGGCGCAGCTACCCCATAGAGGCTGTTCAGCATCACCAGATGGCTCACTGCTCCGTTGTTTTGAGTGGTATATAACCCAGCCCAATGTCCGCCTGTGGCCCAACCGACTAGGGCAACGCTGGACTGCCCGCTGCGATCGCGAATCCAATCCACCACTGCACCAATATCACGCGTGGCCTCGTCAGCAGTAACAGCAGGCGGATTACGATCGGCAGGTTCATCCAATGCCCGGGGTCGACTTGAAGCCTCCCACCCGCGCACATTCATGATGTAAACCCAATGACCTGCTTGAGCCAACTCTGCCGCCAGCGAATAGCCCGGAACACTCAGGTCAAAAGAGGCGATTCCACCAGGCCCACCCCCATGGATTAAGAGAATAGGCACCCCAGTCGGGGCTGAACTCGGTACCAATTCCCTTACAAAAATCTCTACCCCCGCATCACTTTCAACCCAAAAATCGGCACGAGACACGGTCACATTAGGGGGGCTAGCTTGGCTAATCGTTGATGAAACAGGACAATGCCCAGCCGCCACCGCCCAGCCTTCAAGATTCCCGTTGGCTACCGTCAGCACGCCTGTTGTACATAACAGGAATCCCCATTGGCAAAGTTTTTGATCAAACGCCATATTGATTTCGCTTAGCGCCTTAATAGACCTCTATTTGGCACCATAAAAGCAACGGTTATGACTGTCCAACACATCTTGAGTCTGCTATTCACACCCAAAAGGTTCAAATGGAGCTACGCCATCTGCGCTATTTCATAGCAGTCGCGGAAGAACTGCATTTTGGTCGTGCCGCCCAGCGGTTGCACATCGCTCAGCAGCCCCTCAGCCGCCAAATTCGCAATTTAGAAGACGAATTAGCAACCCTACTCTTTCATCGCACTAAGCGAACCGTTCGATTAACTGAGGCTGGCCAAGCATTTCTGTATGAAGCCCAGAAAACCCTTGCTCAAGCTGAACATGCGATCGCGATCGCCCAACGGATCGGTCGGGGTGAAGCCGGACACTTACAGGTTGGGTTTACTGGCCCTATTCTCAACAGCGTTTTGCCAATGGTTGTGCGGCAATTCAAACAAAGATTTCCAGATATTCATCTCACGCTAAAACGCCTGCAAACGAATGAGCAAGTCAAAGCCTTACTAGATGGAGAACTCCACGTTGGCCTACTTCACCCACCCATTGAAACACCGCTGCTCCTACAGGACGTGATTTACCGCGAACCCTTAATTGCAGCCCTACCCGACAGTCATCCTTTAGCCATAGATGCCCCTCACCCCATCTCTGTGAAAAATCTTGCTAACGAACCCTTTATCCTGTTTCCGAGACAAGTTGGGCCTATTTTGTATGACGCCATCATTAGCTTTTGCCAACAGGCAGGCTTTAGCCCAAATGTGATTCAAGAAGCCTTTCCTCAACAAACGATTCTGGGTCTAGTTGCAGGTAGCCTGGGCGTTTCATTACTCCATGCTTCGAGTCAACATATCCGACAGCAAGGCGTTACGGTTAGACCCCTCTTAGAAGCCACCCCCATCCTTGAATCGGCGATCGCGTGGCATTCAGATGTGACTCACCCGGCAGTGCCTCGATTTCTCAAGACTGTTAGGGAGCTTGCCGATCGGTTCTAGGTATTTCGGTTCGATATCTTCCTATGGCTATTTCTCTACTTCAATCTGAGCGCACATCGGTTTTAGAGGACACCTCCGGCACTTAGGAAAGCGACCTTGGCAGATGTGTTTGCCAAAGGGTACGAGCAGTTGATTAATTTCCACCCAATAGGCTTTGGGGAGCTTTGTCTCTAGCGCTTTCATCGTTTTCTCGGGGGTTTTGGTCTCCACATATCCCCAACGATTCGTCACGCGATGCACATGGATATCTACGCTAATGCAGGGATGTCCCAAAGCTACCCCCAAGGCCAGATGGGCACATTTGGGCCCGACGCCTTTGAATTGGGTCAGCACTTCAACATCAGCAGGCAGTTCTCCATTGAAATCACTCAGAATCTGCTGGGAAATTTGACGAATTTGCTCGGCCTTATTTTCTGGAAAGGTGGCGTCGCGGATCAGCGCCAAAATCTCTGCCACGCTTAACGTGACCGTTTCTGCTGGGGTGCGGGCACGGGCAAACAGCTTGTGAGCAACGGGTACACTAACTTCGTCGTAAGTGCGAATCGAGATGATGCAAGCTATCAACTGTTCGTAGAGCGAATCAAACCCTTCATCTGCCAGTTGAAACATGGCGGCCTTTGGGAAGGGCTTTACGGCCTCTCGCAATAGGGGGATGGCTTTGTCGATGTCAAAGGTAGAGGGGGTCAAGGCAGAAAGGATAGAACACCAGTTCTATGATGACGCAGTTGAATGCTTTTGCTTAGAGCAGGGGGGGGTTATTGTGCGATCGCGCTCGATAAGATTAGAACTCACATAATCCTAGTTACCTTATACTTTTGAGCCCTGGGCTTGTCTTCCATTTTTATTATTTTTTGGAGTTGCCATCCAGTAAAAAAAGTTGCTGTATAACCACATAAAGCAAACAGCATGATTATCGAGAGGTTTATAACTCTAAAGTGATTCATAGTGTCCTTTTGACAAATCGCATCTTAAAACCGCTTTAAATCATGCTGATTGGATACTTCGCGGCTATACTTCTCTTCAAACTCTTGAAAGCTACTAACAAAAGACCAAAGACTAGCTATATATTCAAACTCTTGTTCAAAACACTCCTGAAATGCAGGTATGTCAGTAGCATATTCACAATTCCGGCTAAGCATCACTAGCCAGTTTGGATATCCTAGATCATTACAAAGTCTTGTGAACTTGCAATCTAGAGACTTAATAGTTTCAGATTTGCTTAAATATTTTTGATAGAGTTCGACAATATGTTTGCCAATTATAAGTTGTTCATCTAATGTGGATAAGTTGCAATATTTTTCAAGAACAGCTCTGGTAAGTGGTAACACCTCTTCTCGTTTTGTTGCCGCTGCCAAAAGTATAATATCGAGGTCATTTTCCTCTTGATCAAGCTGCAATCTTTCAATGGCCCAATCAATACAGACTTTAGGCTCATGAAGCCCGACTTTATGGAGAACGTAAATTTCTTGGAGTTGTTCGATGGCTTCCATCTAACCTATACAGCTAATTCATTGTTAGACAATAAGGCGTATTGTCATCATATCCCTCAGGCAGTTCTGAACCTCTATAAATCCGTGCCGGAAAACTTTTGTCATTGGGAATTCAATTGGCATCACCGCGTAGGTCAATCTTCTTGAAGGAACGGTAGATCAGGTAAATGATCACGACCCAAGGGCTGACCTGTATCACTTCTGTCGAGAGACATTGGAATGAATGAGCTTCTGATTGGAAAGCCCATCTCAATATTTTGTTCCCGACAGCGTTTATGTAATCGCTTAAGAAACTCGTGCCTGACAACCAGATGATCGTAATATTCTCGAATGCGCAGATAGACAGTCATGTCGATCGCAAATTCCCCAAATTCTTTAAACCGAATCCAAGGTTCAGAATTGGGCACCCCCCCTTCAACTTCGTTCATCACTTGATTAGCAATTTCAAGGGCGACCTGTTCAACCTGATCGAGATCGGCGTTATAGCTAATTCCTACTTCCAGAACAATTAGTGCTTCTTTGCTCGGTAGACCATAATTTTTGAAGACATTGTTGAGGATTTGGGCATTCGGTACCACTACCATATTGTCTCGAATGTCCTGCAAAATTGTGTGCCGCCATGCGATGTCAACCACGTAGCCTTCTTCTCCAGAAGCAATCTGGATATAGTCACCGACTCGAATTTTATTTGAGGTAGCCAGGTTGAGTCCTGAGAGGAAGTTGGTTAGGGTACTTTGAAAGGCTAGACCAAGAGAGACACCACCAATTCCCAGTGCAGTCAATAGAGGTGTAATAGCAATGCCTAGAGATTGCAGAATAATCAGCACACCCAATGTAAAAATCACAATTCGGGTGAGCATTTCAAATAAAGAGGTAAGACTACCTGCACCCTTCGTTTCGCTAAAGTAGCGGACGAAACCAACGGCTAAGCGGGCAAAAATTAAGGTGCCGGAGGCAAGCGCGACAGCGAGTAGCCCTTTTTGTAAGGTAATCAGAAGGTTAGTGTCGATAGGCAGGGTCAGGATGGCTGCATAGACCCCACCGAGGACAAACCATAGGAGAATCAGCCCCCTCAGTGAATTGATAATGACATCAGCCCCACCCCATCCGATTTTTGCAGCCGCCATCTGAAGCCGCTTCAGCCCTTGACGCTCAACAACAAAGCCCAGAATAACGGTGCCTAAGATAACAACGACCGGAACAATTACACGGAAAATGTTGGTAAGGGTAAGGGATTCAAGCGCTTGGTTCACGATGTTTAGAGATCGATGCAAGGGGTAGCATCCTAGAGGAATGCTTCAATAGATACCGCGATCGCCGATTGTTGGCAAGTTACAAATACCACGCTCCGTAATCCTAGAAACCATTACAGACGGTTGCCATTTTTTACTTCACCGCCTCGCTCCAAATGCTTGGTCGCTCCGTTGTCAACTTCAAATAAGACAACTCAAGGGATTGAATCAACATGTCGTACTTGAATTTCTCTATATTCCAGGAGTAAATACACCAAACCCAATAGTGCCCCACCAAAAATTAAAAAACTGGAGAGCATAGACGAAAACTCATAATTACGATGGCTCATAAACAAGATATGTAATCCCCCATGAGCGATTAAGAAAATACCGATTCCTAAACGGCTCCGAATACGCATTTTTTCATTGTGACTGGATACTAGGGCGATCAAAATAGCAAACAAGGGAATATGCATAAGGATAAAGGCAATCATTCCTACCTCATCCGATAACCAACTTGTCAATGGCAATATACGCCACTCGTGATTGGGCATCGCGTCCAATTCATGGGTGAACAAAGTCCCCATCCCCAAGTAAAAGGCTATATTCTTCATCTTCCATTAACCCTATTCGGTAGCAGCAAGTTCTCACGAGGGCGATTAGGCTGAGAGTTTTGGCGTGGTCGCCGCGCTTACCTCACTCTATTCTGCGTTACTTGGCTCCCAACCCTTAAGCTTCTGTACAGTGCTAGCCTAAGGAGCAGGCGATCGCACCGCGATCCCTATTCGCTCCCCTACAGTCAAAACGTTCAATGTGTCGATTACTGGGTTACTTGGGGCCATCCGTCTCCCTAGAGCATTTGCTCTATAAACCTGATCACTCCCTAATTGTGCAAAGCTACCAGCCCCGCGAGCTAGAAGTCGCCTTGCTCAATGCCGACGGCTTTGGGGTGGGCTGGTATCACCCCCAACGCAAAACCGCCCCCTTCAATTACCGCAATACTCTACCCATTTGGAACGACGTTAACCTACCCCAGCTAAGCCGCTATATCGAGTCCAACTGTGTGCTGGCCTATATCCGCAGCGCCACGCCAGGACTAGCCATCGACATGAGCAACTGTCAGCCCTTTCAGCACGGCGCACTGACGTTCATTCACAACGGCTTTATTGAAAACTTTCGCCAGACGCTGTATCGCCCCCTGCGCGATCGCTTGTGTGATACCGCCTATCACGCTATCCACGGCTTAACCGACTCAGAACATATCTTTGCCCTGCTGCTGCACGAACTAGAAACCCAACCGGGATGCTCCTTAGAAATGGCATTGAACCGGACGCTAATTCAATTAGCCAAACTAGCTGAGGAATACAACACCCGAATCGCCGCTAATATTCTGATTAGCGATGGCGATCGCTTGGTGGCCTGCCGCTTTGATACCCAGGATGATGGCCCATCATTCTACTGGCTGAGACATGCTCCTGGCCTACCCGATTCCGTCTTGTTCGCTTCAGAGCCTTTGTTTGAAGCGGATTGGGTGTCCTGTGCCCCGGCAACGATTTTTAGTGTTGATCGCAGCCTGGTGGTCAAACAACAGGCCCTTAATGCCCAGTCTACTGGAGCCCACAGCGTTGAATCTGCATCTCAAAGGAGCTTAGTGTGACCTTCGTTGAATCATCTGTTGACCGTTTTGGCCCCCCTCAGATTTCATCGACTTCCCGCAGTTTCTTAAAACAAGCCTTCACCGATTGCCGCCGTATGACCCTGGACATGGTGCAAGACTGCAATCGTGTCACCCTCTACACCCAAGCTCATCCAGATTTCAGCCCCATTGGCTGGCATTTGGGCCACATTGCCTTTACCGAATCACTGTGGATCTTAGAACAGTTGGCGAGTCAACCCTGTCCGTTCCCTCAATATCGTCGATTATTCGCCGCTGACGGCTTGCCCAAAGCCGAGCGAGAAAAGTTGCCGGAATTAGCTGAGATTTTTGATTTCCTATCCACAGTCCGGCAACACGTATGGGATTATCTCGCGATCGCGCCTCTAGAACCTGCCCAATTACGCCTATGGCATTGGTTATTGCAGCATGAAAGCCAGCATGGCGAAACCATGGCCATGGTGATGGCCATGCATGGAGTGGGGGATCAGGGGTTAGGTAGGGACGCGATTCAGAATCCTGTGGATACGCTCCGCGAACGCATTCCCACAGACAGGAATTCCGACATCATGATTCAAATCCCAGCCGGGGAATTTGAGATGGGATATGGGGGTATTGATGCCATCGACAACGAGCGGCCAGTGCAACGGGTAACGGTAGACGCGTTTCAGATTGATCGGGCCTTGGTAACCCAGACTGCCTATCGCCAATTCATTGCCGCAGGGGGATACGATAATGCCCAATGGTGGACGCCCGAAGGATGGGCCTGGTGCCAACAGGCACAGGTCAGACAACCGCTGTATTGGCGGGATGAGCCGGCTGACGATGCCCGCCCGGTTTGCGGCGTGAGTTGGTATGAAGCCGATGCCTATGCTCGGTTTATGGGTAAGCGGTTACCGACAGAAGCCGAGTGGGAGAAAGCCGCAAAGTGGGCGATCGCGCAGGGGGATGAAACGGACTTCTTAGGCGATCGCTGGCAGTGGACAAACGCCTGGTTTGAACCCTACCCAAATTTTCAACCCTACCCTTATAAAGGCTATTCTCGGGTCTATTTTGATCAGGCTCACCGAGTGATGCGGGGCGGCAGTTGGGTCACGCGGCCTTGGTCGTTGCGGGCAACCTTTCGCAATTGGTACCACCCCCATATGCAGCAAATGTTTACCGGCATCCGCTGCGCCCAGTCAATCTAAGTCCTCCTTAAGGGAACGTTCATCCGTAAGTGTCAGAATAGTAGCGATCCCCTGACAAAATAACTATGCAAGATTCCAATGCTTCTGGGACTGTTGACCATGGGCAGTCCTCTGCTACGTCTGAAAGCCTGACACCATCGTATCTGGCCAACCGATTTACGCTAGACCTGTTGGCAGCCGATGATACGGGGCCAGATGCAGGCCAAGAGGTGATTGATGGGCTAACTCAGCGCCCCAAAGCATTGCCGCCTAAATTTTTCTATGACGATCGGGGGTCTGAGCTGTTTGAACAAATTACCCAACTGCCGGAGTATTACCTCACTCGTACTGAAACGGGGATTCTAAAACACTCTGCCGCTGCGATCGCGACTTTAACGGGCCCCTGCGATTTGATTGAACTCGGCAGCGGTAGTTCCACCAAAACCCGATTTTTGCTCGACGCTTACCAACAGTTGGGCCTGGCTTGCCGATATATCCCCGTAGACGTCAGCGGCGGCATTTTAGAGAGCAGTGCCAAACAGCTTTTACACGACTACCCCGATCTACAAGTTCATGGACTGGTTGGCACCTATGAGGCAGCGTTGCAACATTTGCCGCCTGCGGCCTTGCCCAAGCGGATGATCGCCTTTATTGGCAGTACCTTAGGCAATTTATCCCCTGCTCGCTGTGCCGAATTTTTGCAGCAGGTTGCAGACGCGTTGAATCCTGGCGATTACTTTCTACTCGGTGTCGATTTGCACAAAGCCCGTGATCCGCTGGAAGCTGCCTATAACGATAGCCAGGGCATCACTGTCGACTTTAATCTCAATATGCTAAGTCATCTGAACTGGCGCTTTGGGGGCAATTTTAATTTGAGCCAGTTTGAACATCAAGCGTTTTATAACGCAGCCGAACGGCAAGTCGAAATTTACATCAAAAGCTTGATCGATCAGCAAGTGACGCTGTCGGATCTGGATTTGACTGTTGAATTTTCCGAAAATGAATGCCTGCTCAGCGAAATTTCTCGCAAGTTTGATTTAGCAACGATGCCCCAAATGCTGGGTACTCACCAGCTTAAGGTGTTAGAAAAATTCACCGATGAAAAACAGTGGTTTGGACTAATTCTCAGCCAAAAAGGGTAACTGGTATTGGACATTTTGCAGCACTCCAAATTGACTTTAACGGCCCAAATCATGAAGCGCGTGAATAGCATCTGTGCAGCGGTGGGTGACTTCCCAAAGTTTTTCCTTATTAGTTGAAGCTGGTGGATCTATTACCTTACCGATACGAACTGTAACGGGTGCTGAACGCGGTATGGCACTCCCTTTTTGGAAAATCTTATCCGTGCCCCATAGACTCACCGGCAAAAGCGGTACCTGAGCTTTCGCTGCAAGTAAGGCAGCCCCCAACTTAGGACTCAAAATCCGACCATCGGCAGTGCGTGTCCCTTGCAGAAAAACCCCCACGGCCCAACCTGCCTCCAACTGTTTGAGCGCCTCTCGAATCGCACTCCGATCGGCAGACCCTCGTTTTACCGGATAAGCGCCATAGAGCTGAATCGCCTGACTTAATACAGGCACACGAAACAGCTCCTCCTTTGCCATGTATGAGACGGGGCGTCTGACACAGTTAGACACAATCGGCGGATCAAAATCGCTGGCGTGGTTAGCAACCACCAACAGTGGCCCAGTTGTGGGGACGCGATCGGCACCATAAATGCGACCGCGTAGATAGGTATGCAGAACTGGACTCACCACCGACCACTTAAACAGGTGATACAGTGCCAAACTTGCCAACGGTTCGCGGCTGGTGCTCATCGACTGGCCCTCCTAGATATCTTCTATCTGGGCCAGCGTGCCTACATTGCTGAGGGAGAGATCTTTGCAGGTGCGCTTGATCAGCCCGGTTAATACATTCCCTGGTCCGACTTCGGTTACAGCTTCCATCCCCAGTTCGGGTAACTGTAAGGAAATTTCACGCCAACGGACTGGACCGGTCATTTGTTGGGTGAGATGGGCTTTGAGCTGACTCCCGTCAGTGGTGGGAGTGGGGTCAACGTTAGAGAGGACAGGCACCGTCGCATGTTGAAATTCGACCGCTGCTAGCACTTGCTCAAACTCTCTCGCGGCTGGCGCCATTAACGGGGAATGAAAAGCACCGCTGACATTGAGCTTGACAGCCCGCTTGGACTTGACGCTGTCAGTCACGGTAGTTACCGCTGCGGGTGTTCCTGAAATGACCACTTGGCTGGTGTTATTGTCATTGGCAAGTACCACCCCTTCAACAGCTTGAATCTTAGCTTCAAGCTCAGTGCGATTAAAGCCTATGAGGGCAACCATGGTACCCTCCGAAGCCTGGGCCATCAATTCTGCGCGCCGTTTTACCAAGCGTAGACCTGTAGCAAATTCGTAGACCCCACTTGCATAAAGTGCTGCATATTCTCCAAGGCTGTGTCCGGCAACTAGGGAAGGCAATTTTCCCTTCGCTTTGAGGAGGTCAACCAGAATACATTCGAGGGTGTATAGGCAGGGTTGGGTATAGGGGGCGTGGGAAACTTTATCGTCTTCGTCTTGGCTAACTGCTAGTACAGACCAGCCTAAAATTTCTTCGGCCTGAGTAAACTTAGCCTTAGCTTCTGGTAATCCAGCCAGGTCGACCCCCATACCAATGGTTTGAGAGCCTTGTCCGGGGAATACCCATGCAGTTTTGGTCATAATCTTTACTTACTTCGCGGTGAGTCGCATTCTTCACTCTCTCAAGAAAAGGGTACTTTCTCAAGAAAAGAGACTTTAGAAAAGATGAGGATTGCTCTGCTTAACCCCATTCGAAGATGGCTGCACCCCAGGTTAGCCCTGCGCCAAATCCAGAACTGGCAATCACAT
Organism: Cyanobacteria bacterium P01_A01_bin.123; assembly: GCA_039815185.1. Lineage (GTDB taxonomy): Bacteria > Cyanobacteriota > Cyanobacteriia > Phormidesmidales > Phormidesmidaceae > JBCBZT01. Next base: position 82,316 of record JBCBZT010000013.1, read on the forward strand.
TACCGGGTTGGATTTTGCCGCTGCGGATCGCTTCATCCAAAGCAATGGGAATGGAGGCTGCTGAGGTATTGCCGTGGCGGGCCATATTGCTAATGACGCGATCGCTGGGAATGTTTAATCGCTGGGCAACCGCATCTAAAATCCGCTGGTTAGCCTGATGCAAGATCATCCAGTCAATTGACTCGGTGGTCAGATTAGCCCGAAAGAGAGCCTTCTCAATCACCTCAGGGACGCGGTTGACGGCAAAACGATAAACTTCGCGACCGTTCATGGTCACTGGCGCAAAAGTGCCCTGCTGTACGGAGATGTCATCGACCAGGGGTTGGGATTCAGATTGGTAGGCCAAATTTAAACAGTTGTTCATTGTGCCGTCGCTGCACATCTCGAAACCCAACAGACGATCGCTTTCAGCGGCCTGCATCACCACTGCACCAGCCCCATCACCGAAAAGAACACAGGTGCGGCGATCGCGCCAATCTAACCAGCGAGAGAGCAAATCAGCCCCAATCACCACAATAGTTTGATAGGTCCCCGTACGAATAAATTGAGCCGCCGTAATCAACCCGAATACAAACCCAGAGCAAGCTGCTGTTAGGTCGAAAGCCACAGCCCGAGATGCACCTAGCTGCGCTTGAATTTGGCTCGCGCTGCCAAATAAGTCGTCAGGGGTTGAAGTCGCCAGTACAATCAGATCTACGTCAGTTGGGGTGAGCCCTGCCATCGCCAGCGCTTGGCTGGCGGCCTCAGCGCCCAAAGTGCCAATGCTATCGTCTGCCTGGGCAATATGGCGTTGGCGAATCCCGGTACGGGTCGCAATCCACTCATCAGAGGTATCAACCACCTGGCTTAAGGCATCATTGCTGAGCACAACCTTTAATCCGGCTGAACCACTGCCGGTTAGTGAGACACCGTTTCTTTGCTGATCCAACATTTAGTCTCCATCTGCTGCTGGCGCAGCTACTTTTTGGTATTGTTCTCGAATTCGATCCAACACCCGATTATCAACCGCCTCTTTTGCCAGTCGAATCGCGTTAAAAATGGATGGGGCTTGAGAGCTGCCGTGACTAATCACAGCAATCCCACTGACGCCCAACAGTAGGCCACCGCCGTGCTCAGCGTGATCTACCCGTTGTTTAATGCGCCTGAGATTACCGCGTAGCAACGCTGTTCCCAACTTACCTTCGATCCCTTGGGGCAACTCTTCCCGCAGAATTTGCAACACCGATTCACCGACGGCTTCTGCAAATTTCAGCAGCACATTGCCCACAAACCCATCACACACCACGACATCAAACTGACCGGAGAGTACATCGCGCCCTTCTGCATTGCCCACAAACGGGACTGCTGGGTTGTCAGCTAATGCCTGATGTACCTGTACCGTCAATTCGTTTCCTTTACTGGGTTCTTCGCCGATGTTGAGCAACCCTACTTTGGGTTGCTCAATCCCCAGAACATATTGGGAATAGATTGCCCCCATCACCGCGAACTGCTCTAAAAATTTGGGTCGGCAATCGACGTTGGCACCGACATCCAGAACCAGGACTGGCTTATTCGCTACCACGGTAGGAAATACGGCCCCAATGGCAGGGCGATCGATGCCTTTGATGCGTCCCAGGCGCAGTAGTGCTGCTGCCATGGCTGCCCCAGAATGACCCGCTGATACCACCCCGTCAGCTCGATCGTGCTTGACCAAATCCATTGCCACATTGATAGAGGCTTTGGGTTTACGGCGAAGTGCACTCAGAGGCTCTTCGTGCATTTCTACAATGCCTTCAGCAGGCACAATCTCGATATCTCGCAGATTTTCAGGCTTGGGGTTAGAGTCCTGAATTTGTTCAGGATCACCCACCAAGATAATATCTGCGTCCAGTTCAGCTCTGGCTCGAATAGCGCCAGCGACAATCTCAGCGGGGGCAAAGTCCCCACCCATCGCATCTATTGCGATTCGTGCTCGATTCAATCCCATCAACTGAAGCTATTAAAAACCTTCAGAAATTTTATCAGACTACTCTTCACCCGGCTCCACAATTCGCTGGAACAGGTAGCCTGTTCCCCTCGCAGTGAGGATTAATTCTGGATTGCTGGGGTCGTCTTCTAGCTTAGCCCGTAGGCGAGAAATGTGAACGTCGACAACGCGGGTGTCCACATGGCGTTCGGGGGTGTAGCCCCAAACCTCTTGTAAAATTTCAGAGCGAGAGAAAGGTTCTCCGGAACGGCTGACTAATAGTTCTAGTAAGCTGAACTCCATCCCTGTTAGCCGAATCCGCTCGTCACCCTTATAAACCTGACGCTTGTTTGTGTCGATACGAATGGTGTTGACCTGGATTACCCCTGAGCTGGGGATGCCGGAAGTGCCAGTTTTTTCTACCCGCCGCAGCACAGAACGAATGCGTGCCTCCAGCTCCTTAGGTGAAAAAGGCTTGACGACGTAGTCATCGGCACCGAGTTCAAGTCCGGTAATCCGATCGGCGACGTCTCCCAGAGCGGTGAGCATAATGATAGGAATGTCTGACTCTTTGCGGAGCTCTTGACACACGCCATAGCCATCGAGCTTGGGCATCATCACATCCAACACAACGAGATCAGGCGCAGCATCACGGAAGGTCTCCAGTGCTTCCTCTCCGTCAGCGGCAGTGACAACGTCATACCCGATCATAGAGAGCCGGGTTTCCAAAATTCGACGAATACTAGCTTCGTCGTCTACTACTAAAATCTTTTCTTTCAAATTGTCCAATGCTCTCAACTCTCCTGTCGTCAGGCCATTCTTAAAAAGATGAATACTTCGTAATTAAGTTTTAGTACGGCGATATTAAGATAGTACGCTATTCTATTCGCTTTGATCCGTTTGTGATCCCTATTCCAAGCTGCCTTAAGGTTTTTTAAGATTTTCTTTTTAAAGTTGCGAGGGGAGAACTTGAACTTTACAAAAAGCAAACTTTCAAGATCAGACAGCAAAATTGTCAAGAATTCTATGGCGAGCTAGATGATAATTTCCTGGGGCAGCACGATGACAATTTGTTGGAGAAGTCCCTGAAGGATGGCCAAGTCTCGTTCAATTTACGTTTGCAATGCCTGTGGCGCTGAATCGCCTCAGTATTTTGGCAAGTGTGCGGTCTGTGGCAGCTGGAATACATTGGTTGAGCAGGCGATCGCGCCCGCTAAGTCCTCCACTGGAGTGGCAGCGGTGCGATCGCGGAGCCCCCGAGCTGACAAATCGACCCATGCCAGTCCCCCCGAAGCTAGGTTGTCACTTACCCTGGCGCAGGTACAAGATCATCCCCAAGCGCGTCTGACTTCGGGCTATCACGAACTCGATCGGGTCTTGGGGGGTGGCATCGTGCCGGGGTCTTTGGTGTTGGTTGGGGGCGATCCAGGCATTGGTAAATCAACATTGCTGCTGCAAGTGGCAAACTACCGATCGCGCCAAGCCCCAGTACTGTATGTCTGTGCTGAAGAATCAGGGCAGCAGGTGAAGCTGCGATCGCAGCGGTTGGGTATTGACGCCCAAAGGCCGGAAAATCAGTCCTCGGCAACGGATTCGCTTTACTTGTTGCCTGAGGTGGATTTAGAAACGGTGTTGATGGAGTTAGAGTCTCTGCGACCGCCCGTGGCGATTATCGACAGTATTCAGGCTTTGTACTATCGCGAATTAACCTCGGCACCCGGATCGGTATCTCAAGTGCGGGAATGTACTTCGGCGCTGATGCAGGTGGCTAAGCGAGAAAATATTAGCTTGTTCATCGTGGGGCATGTCACTAAGGAGGGCGCGATCGCTGGCCCGAAAGTGCTAGAACACCTGGTCGATACGGTGCTCTATTTTGAGGGCGATCGCTTTGCCAGCCACCGCTTATTACGTTCAGTCAAAAACCGTTTTGGCGCGACCCATGAGCTAGGCGTGTTTGAAATGGTCGATCGCGGGTTAGAAGAAGTCCGCAACCCCTCGGCACTATTTTTGGGCAACCGGGATGAAGTGGTGTCTGGAATCGCCACGATTGTTGCCTGTGAGGGAACCCGACCTTTAGTGGTTGAATTGCAATCCCTGGTGAGTCCTACGAGCTACAGTTCACCCCGGCGATCGACGACGGGCGTGGAATACAATCGGCTGCTGCAAATTTTGGCAGTGTTGGAGAAACGGGTCGGCATCCCCCTCTCGAAGCTAGACGCCTACGTGGCCTCCTCCGGCGGGCTGAACGTGGCTGAACCGGCGGCAGATTTGGGCATTGCGATCGCAGTGGTGGCGAGTTTTCGCGATCGCCTGGTTGATCCTTACACCGTACTGATTGGCGAGGTGGGCTTAGGCGGTCAAGTCCGGCCCGTTTCTCAACTGGAACTGCGGCTCAAAGAAGCAGCCAAGCTGGGCTTCAAACGGGCGATCGTGCCTAAAGGGCAAGGCATCGACTGCGGTCTGGAGGTGATTCCGGTAGCACGAGTGGTCGATGCGATCGGTGTAGCGTTGTCTGGTAACGCTTGAGGGTAGAGACTAGCTGGCTTTAGTTGGCGGCAACGGTGGACTTTGGTAGGGCAGAGGAATGTATTGGACAGAGGGGCGTCCGGTCATGGGTTGGGGATATAGCTCCATCAAGTTATAAATTTCCATCGGCAGTCCAGCGGTAACGGGCAAACCGATTTCCTCAGCTTCTTCCATCGCAATCGGATAATCATGGGTGACTTGCCCCGTAGTTAGCCTTTCGATGATGGTGTCGATTTTGTCAGGATCAATCTTTGGTGCCGGAATGTTGTCTTCTAGCAACGACCGGACAAATGCCTGCACTTGGGCGATCGCTTTGCGGGCTATATCTGCCGTCACTAAGGTTTGGTCGTCAATCTTGTCAATGGGTTTCTCTTCTAGTACCTTCAGGACACTGGCTGCAGCCACATTTCCCAGTTGCGGGTCAACAGGGCCTAGCACCGCATTTTCATCCATGACGATCTCGTCGGCAGCCATGGCCAGCATGGTGCCGCCGCTCATGGCGTAGTGGGGTACAAACACCGTGACTTTGGCAGCGTGGCGAATCAAGGCTCTGGCAATTTGTTCTGTTGCCAACACCAGTCCACCAGGGGTGTGCAAAATCAGGTCGATGGGCACATCCGGCGGTGTCAAGCGGATGGCCCGCAAGATTTGTTCTGAGTCTTCGATATTGATGAATTTAGACAGCGGAATCCCCAGCAAGCTGATCGATTCTTGGCGATGAATCATCAGAATCACGCGACTGCCTCGCTGCTGCTCTAGGGCACGAATCGCATTGAGCCGCCGCATTTCTGTTCGCCGCCGCTGAATCACTGGCTGCACAGAGGAAATGATCAAAAAGATCACTAACAGGTTGAAAAAGCTCATGGCATAACAAACGTAGTCCGCTTTTAAGAATGCCAGATTCGCTCTGGTTTGAGAACGGGCTTTTAGGGTTGAGATTGCTGATTTAGAAATTGGCTAAGCTAGAGCCAGTGCCGCTTCCTTAGCCCCATTTTTCCTATGCCTACGCTTCATCAAGCTTGGGATAACAGTCACTTCTACACCAATAGTGACGATCCCAAAATAGCTACCACGGTTGACCAACTCAAAGGTGCGATCGCGACCCTCGCTGACCAGTGCACCCCTTTCACCCAGCACATCGAAACTGCCGAAACCCTCCCCGCAGAAGAATTCGACGACCTGCTAGCCCAAGTCAAAACCGCCCACCAGCAGCGCACCGACATTGCTAAACAACTGGGCAATCTGCGCACCTTTATCTCCTCTATCCTCAGCGTTGACTCCCGCGATGCTAGTGCTAGCGAGTGGAAACCCACCCTCCAACAGCTCAGTGCCGAAATGAGCCAGGCCACTAAAGCCTTGGATATTTTCCTGAATCGGGTGAGTGACGATTTCATCCAAGCCGCGATCGCCGACCCAGTCCTCGAAGAGCTGAGTTTCTCACTGCGACACCAGCGCAAGCTCAAAGACCAACTGCTCAGCGTGGCTGAGGAAAAACTGATCACGGGTCTCGCCGTCAATGGGCTCCAGGGGTGGGGTAACCTCTACACCAAACTCTCGGGCACCTTGCAATGCACGGTCGATGGCAATACTGTTGGACTAGCTAAAGCGTTTAACCTGATGAGTTCCCCCGAACGTACCATTCGATCTGAAGCTTGGTATGGGGTCAAAACCGCCTGGGAAAGTCGGGCCGAAACGGTAGCGGTTATTCTCAACGCGATCAACGGTTGGCGACTAGAAGAAACGAAACAGCGCGGGCACCACCGTACCCTCCACTACCTCGACAAAAGTTGCCACCAAAGCCGCATCGATCGCGCCACCCTCGATGCCCTGATGGAAACCACCTATCAACGGCGAGCCGTTGGTCAACGAGCCCTGACTGCCATGGGCAAGGTACTCAATCTCCAGCCTATGGCCCCCTGGGATTTGTTTGCTCCGGCTCCAGCAGGGAGCCAAGCCCGGATGTTTTCCTTCGAGGAGGCGATTGAGTTGGTGGCCAAGGCCTTTCAACAACTCACCCCAGCCATGGGAGATTTTGCGGTGATGATGGCTGAAAAAGGCTGGATTGATGCTAAACCGACCCCCAATCGATCGACTGGGGCCTATTGCACCAGCTTTTCAGAACCCAGGGAGCCGCGCATTTTTATGACTTTTGAAGGCACCATGAACAATGTGCTGACCTTGGCCCATGAGCTGGGTCATGCCTGGCACAACTGGGTCATGCGAGACCTGCCGCGCTACAAAACCTACTACTCGATGACGCTGGCAGAAACCGCCAGTATTTTTGGCGAAACCCTGGTGCGGGATGCGCTGTTTGCCCAGGCCAGCACTCCTGAACAAAAACTGGAAATTGCTTGGCAAGATGGCGCTGCTGCCACGGTATTTTTGCTCAATATTCCGTCTCGATTTACGTTTGAACAAAAACTGGTGGAAGCGCGCAAACAAGGGTTTGTGATTGCGGATACGCTCAAAGATTTGATGCGGGACAGTTGGCAGCATTGGTATGAGGACAGTCTAGCCAGCTATGACGAGATGTTCTGGGCGAGTAAGCTGCACTTCTCCATCGCAGAGCTTAGTTTTTACAACTATCCCTATCTGTTTGGGTATTTGTTTAGCCTCGGTATCTATGCTCAAAAAGACCATTATGGGGAGGCGTTTAATGACCTCTACACTATGCTGCTGCGGAATACTGGCAGCATGACTGCGGAGGATTTGGTGCAACATCATCTCCAACAAGATATTCGTCAACCTGAATTTTGGCAGGCCAGTTTGGATATTGTTGAGCGGGCTGTGAGTAGGTTAGAAGGATTGACATCTCTCAATGAAAACTGAGGTCACGACGGTTTACTTAGAAATACTGACGCCGCCCGCTCTCAAGCCTGGCAAAGTCACTGACCTAACGATTGTCGAAGCGCAAGTTCCTTGTCCTGAGTTAAATCGATTTCTCTACACGGCGGTGGGCGGTAATTGGTATTGGTGCGATCGCCTGTCTTGGACTTATCAAGATTGGTTGACTCATTTGAGTCAAGATACAGTGCAAACCTGGGTGGGCTACAGCGCGGGTAACCCTGCTGGCTATTTTGAGTTAAAACAACATCGCGATCGCAGTATAGAAATTTTGTGCTTTGGGTTGTTGCCCCAGTTCGTTGGGCGTGGCTATGGTGGGCATTTACTCACGACTGCCCTGCAAACGGCTTGGGGATTAAAACCTGAAAGAGTTTGGGTCCATACCTGTAGCCTTGATGGCCCCAATGCGCTCCGCAACTATCAAGCTCGTGGGATGCGTGTCTATCGTGAGGCGGTTAGCTCCCATGAGTTACCTGATACGCCGCCAGGGCCATGGCCAGGGTCAGAATATACAGGTAAAAATGCTCCCTGAACAAATTTGAAAGCGTGGGAGGCGTAAAAAATAAGCAATTTTTGAAGATTAGACTTTGTCGTCAAACCACTGGTACCAAACGATATTGGCTAAGACTGTGATGATCAAGGTGATGGCACCGACAACGCCGGCCAACATTGGGTCATAACTGCCGCGAGAGAGGGTTTTCATCCAGAGTTGGGTTGTCTCACTGTGACTGACGAAATTTGCAATCACAGGAAACAGGTAGATCAAAACGGCTCCAACAATGAGCCAGCCAACCATCGACGCAAGTAGGAAAATGTTTTTGCGATTGGAGCGGGAAATCATCGTCTGTATAAAGTAGAGGCTAGTAGAGGCTCCGATCAACCTATCATGGTCGCCAACGCTGCATAATCCTGAGCCGCATTCAAATCTAGTCCTCACCATCTCGCTTCCAATTGGTCAATGTAGTCTTTAGAGTCTTTGAGTCCCCATCCTGTGGCTATTCGCACCTGTTTGATGGCCTCAATTTTTCGGTTGTGGGCCAGCAGCGATCGCAGTTCGTTGTCTATCTCAGCTAAAGGGTCATTAGTCGGGTTTACCAAATTGGGTTTGCCTATTTCTAGGCGTTCAAGGTAGTTTTTAGATTTTTTGAGTCCCCATCCGGCGGTGACTCGCACCCGCTTCAGCGCCTCAATCCTTTGACCATTAGCTAGCAGCGATCGCAGTTCTGACTCAATCTCTGCCAGAGCCATCGCTTGATCTGCGTTGGTCGAATTCCCACTAGGCAACTGGTTCTCGACAGGCTGAACCCTTGAGCGATGGCTCCCCTGAGCCCATCTTTGACCATCACGGGGGCTGAAACCATCAACTGGAGGATGGTTCCTCGGACGCTGTAGTTGGCTGGTTACAGCAAATGCCACAACAAAGACAACCACTCCGAAACCCAACATCAAGACCAACGTCATGCCCATGGAAAAACTTGGAAATTCAACTGTTCGAGCCGTGCTCTCCATTAGCAACAAATACGACAGTGGGGTTCCGGAACTGGTATACAAACTTCACAAGGGTTTTAGCTTGCCCGACTCCTACTGGATGCACCAGCACCAGCTTGTTGGGGTGTGCCTTCGCTGCTCGACATCAGGCTTGCCGCCGCTTTTGGGTCAAGTCTCTTGCCTTATCGCGGAGAGACTGCAACGATTCTGCCGTGGTGTCTGAATCTTGAGTGCGGACTTGTTTAGCCCGTGCAACTAAATCGCGCAAAGACTGGATTTGTTCTGAAAAGGCTTGCTCTCTAAGCACCACAGCCCGCACCATTTTTTGAAACATTTGTGCCAAGATGCTGAGTTCGTCGCCCCCTTTGGCCACGGCTTTAAGCTGCTGATTGGCGATTGATTCAGCCTCTTCAAGGGTGATGTTTCCCTGGCTCATTTGCTGAGCTAACTGGGTGATCGGTTGCAGCGGACGAATCACGACTCGATTGATCAACCCATTAATCAAGAGTAAAACGAGGACAAAAATTCCAGAAAATAGCCCCATCCAATGCAGCCAATGACGATGGTAGCTGGCGAAAACGGTCTCTGAGGGGACGTAGATGGTTTGAGCGGTAACAATCTCACCCATTTGCCAGTTAAAGCCGTGCTGAGATCCATAGGTATTAATCAAACTAGGGGGAGCATCTTGGGGATCCCCATGGCACTCAAGACAGCTCACATTATTGATGCTCAAAGGGCGAGAAACAAAGAAGAAGCGTTCACCATTGCGATCGCGGAAATTGCTAATCTCTTTCAAATCAGGTTTCTGGCGAAATTGTTCGATCAAGGCTGTTTCAAACTCGTCGGCTTGATCGCGCAGGTTCGTTGGATTCAGAGTTGCTTCTTTATAGAAGAACTGCTGGAAATAGTCATCGCGCGATCGCAGATCTTCAAACACTTCAGTAGCCGAATAAGCGGGAATCGTTTCGCGAATGAAGTCATCCCGTGAGGCTTGCAGGGGCTGAAGCTGTGGGTTAATCGAATTGCTAGTGTAGTTGCGCACCGAATTCATCGTCTCAATCATCAACAGTGTCTGATTCTCGACCATTTCCTCAGCTTTATATCGGGAGGCTTGAGACAGCAGCGCCCCACTAATTAAGATGCCGCAGACGAAGGCAAGACCTAAAATCAGCGTGAATTTAACCCCGAGTTTGAGCTGCTTAGCCATGGTTCCTCTTGGTGATGGGGGCACATTGTGGAATAGCGCTTCAAGGCCAACATTCCCACTTTAGACTTCCCAAGAAATCGCTTTTGCCTATGGTCTAAGTCCCAAGTATCGCTGAACTGCTTTACCCAAGCAGCGATGGGATGCCAGTTCTCAGAATTTAGACGACGAGCTCTGGGGCTTTGAGCCATCGTGCCTAGTACTTTTTTTAATCCCGACTAAAAAAGTCGGATATGTTTGACGCTGTTTTTGCCGCCATGCTACTATCCGCAAAGCTTGAGTAAACCTGCTCAAACCCCTGACTAAACCGTGATTTAAACCTTGGCCACTTCTAGCTCCACCCAAGCTAAAAACTCAAGCTTTCGAGTTGGATATGGTTATGACTTAGTAGAGAGAGTAGACCCATGACCCAGGCGATTGACAAAACCCTAACGGCTCAGACCACTTTCACCGCTCTGAAGTGTAGAGAGTGCGGCGAAGAATATACCCTTGGTGCAAAGCATGTTTGCGAAGATGTATGCTTTGGCCCCCTGGAAGTAGCCTACGACTATGAAGAAATCCGTCGTCGTGTGACCCGCGCTTCTATTGCGGCTGGGCCAAATTCAATCTGGCGCTACAGAGAATTTTTGCCGGTCACTGATGATCCCATTGATGTCGGCACTGGCATGACCCCCCTGCTCAAAACCAACCGCCTCGCCCGTCGCCTGGGGCTCAAAAATCTCTACATCAAAAACGATGCGGTTAACATGCCTACCCTAAGCTTCAAAGATCGGGTGGTATCAGTAGCCCTCAGTCGTGCCCGTGAATTGGGATTTTCCACCGTGTCTTGTGCCAGTACGGGGAACTTGGCTAACTCTACCGCTGCGATCGCGGCCCATGCTGGTCTTGACTGCTGTGTCTTCATTCCCTCGGATTTAGAAGCAGGTAAGGTGCTGGGGACGCTAATCTACGATCCGATTTTGATGGCAGTTCACGGCAACTATGACCAAGTCAATCGCCTTTGCTGTGAAGTTGCCAACACCCACGGTTGGGGCTTTGTCAACATTAACTTGCGCCCTTACTACTCTGAAGGATCTAAAACCTTGGGCTTTGAGGTGGCTGAGCAACTGGGTTGGCAACTGCCTGACCATATAGTTGCCCCCCTCGCGTCTGGGTCTCTCTTTAGCAAAATTTACAAAGGATTCAACGAATTTGTGAAAGTCGGCCTAGTTGATGAAAAGGCAGTGCGCTTTAGCGGTGCCCAGGCAGAAGGCTGTTCTCCCATTGCGCAAGCCTTCAAGGAAGGTCGCGACTTCGTCAGCCCGGTGAAGCCCAACACCATTGCTAAGTCCATTGCCATCGGCAACCCTGCAGACGGCATTTATGCCCTAGACATTGCCCGCAAAACCAACGGCAACATCGAAGCAGTGACCGACGCTGAAATCGTTGAAGGCATGAAGCTGCTAGCTGAAACCGAAGGTATCTTTACCGAAACCGCTGGCGGCACCACCATCGCTGTGCTGAAAAAGTTAGTAGAAGCAGGCAAAATTGATCCCGACGAAACCACCGTTGCTTACATCACTGGGAATGGTCTCAAAACCCAAGAGGCAGTGCAGGGCTACATCGGTGAACCGTTTACCATTGAGCCCAAGCTCGACAGCTTTGAGCGTGCCCTAGAGCGTGCCCGCACCCTGGATCGCTTAGAGTGGCAGCAAGTTTTGGTTTAGATGATTACGCCTGTTCCTATTCAATTTCAACCTATGACTATTAAAGTTCTCATTCCAACCCCGCTTCAAAAGTTCACCAACAATCAGGCCACCCTTGAATGTGAAGGCGGCAATATTGTAGAACTACTCGACAAGATAGAAGCAACCTGCCCGGGCATCAAGGCCCGTTTATGCGACGACAAGGGTGAGCTGCGTCGCTTCGTCAACTTCTATGTGAATAGCGAAGACATTCGTTTCTTAGAGGGCAAAGATACTGCCCTTAATGAGGGTGACGAAGTCAGCATTGTTCCTGCTGTCGCTGGGGGCTGATATCTTCTAGTCTCCCTTAGCCAGCTGCTTTTGAGACAGAAGTAGATTGTTTCATCGCAGCGAGCAGGCTTGAAAGGGCGTGATCTTCAGAGGGGTTAACCTTGCGATCGAGCAAGGCAAGACTAACGGCTTTTGGCAGGGCAACAGCTGCCACATCGTCGTCAATGGATTCCATCAGTAACTCTAAGGATTGGGGCACCTTAAGAGCCGATTGGATACCGTCGATTAGGGTTTCTTCAAATCCAATGTCTTCCAGTTCGGGCTTTAATCTGTCCCAGTCCACCGTACTGTTTGGGTCGCCCACTTGAATCACATAGGCAAGCAGGCGTTGTAGCTGAGTTTGTTGCTTTGTTGAGAATTTATGCATGACCTGGGAACTGTTTACTTTGACGGTTCCAGCGTCATCCCCCAAACTCACCAGAATCTTTTCCCAGTCTTTGGTGTCACAGGCTTCTGGCTTACCCACGGTTAAACTCAGTTGAATTTGGTTGGATGCAGAGGCAAGCTGGGTGACCTGGGCCTCAACCCCCAAAAAGCCTAACCACTGGGCAATGGTTTTTACCAGCACTGGGCGGGTGGCTTGGCTACCCGCGAGAAGCCGAATTTGGGTGCGCACCATTGGCCGCACAATTTGCGTCAGCATAGGGCAATATCACAGAACTTTTTTTAACCTCTCACACTATATCGAATCTGCGATCGCGTCACCGCCCTCTGTGTACAATTCGAGCCCCTCGTCTGCCATGACAAGCCCTGGTTCCTATTCGAAGGAGTATCGGCAGGGAGGGGTTCCGACTACCTATTTATCTATCTACAGAGGCACCTGCATGTGGCACTGCCTGGCTTGCTTGAATCTGCTGAGACAACGCATTGAGTGCTTGTGCATACTGCGGGTCTTCAAGCGTGCCAATCTTGTCGCGGTCTTGCAACAGCACTTCTTGTTCTGCTTCGGTCAGTTCAACCTCAATATCAGGGGCGATGCCTTCGTGATTAATATCGCGCCCGCTAGGGGTTAAATATTTCGCAACCGTCACGGCTAAGGCAGAGCCATCTTGCAATCCCCTCACCGATTGCACCAAGCCTTTACCAAAGGTTTGGGTGCCGACGAGGACTGCTCTATCATTATCTTGGAGTGCTCCAGATAAGATTTCGCTGGCGCTGGCCGAACCGCCGTCAACCAAGATTACTAAGGGCTGATCAGTGAGCGCGCGATTATTCGCAACTTCTTCTTCTTCAATACCTTCACGATATATCGTAGAAACAATGCCGCCCTCATTCATCCACATGCGGGCAATGTCAATGCTGGAGTAAAGCAACCCACCTGGATTTGCCCGTAAATCTAAGATGTAGCCTGTGACGCCCTGGGATTCTAAGTCTTCAATGGCTTCCTGCATTTCAGCTGCGGCATTGGCGCTAAATTGGGTCAAGCGGATATAGCCTACACCACCTTCTGGCCCTTCCTCATAGCTATAGCGAACCGGATGAATTTCAATGCGGGCTCGTTTGAGGGTCAGTTCTAAGGTTTCTTCACCGCGCTTGAGGGTGAGGCTTACGTCACTGTTAACGGGTCCTCGAATGCGGCTGACCACATCATTGAGATCCATGCCCTCAGTGCTTTCTCCATCCACTGATAAAATAATGTCTTGGGCTCGGATCCCAGCTTCAAAGGCGGGGGTATCTTCAATTGGGGAAACGACCACGATTTCGTCGGTCTCTTCTTCTTGAGTAATTTGAATCCCGACTCCGGTGAGTTCACCAGACGTTTCGACTTGCATGTTGCGATATTCTTCTGGATCCATGAAGCGAGTATAAGGATCCTCGAGTTGCTCCAGCATTTCGCGAATGGCATCATAGGCTTCTTCGCGATCGCTGTAGGTTCGCTCCAGATATTCCATTCTTACGGCTTGCCAGTCAACCTGGTTGAACGTGTCGTCTACGTAGTTGCGATCAATCAACTGCCAGACTTCATCGACCAGCTCTTTAGGACCATCTTGAAAAAATGCCTTACTTTGGGATAGGTGAATCCCGGCACCAGTGACCACCACCGTCGCAACCGCAAGGGCTGTAGCGCCCAAAACAAGACCACGCTTCATGATTCGCATAAGAACTAATCAATGGATGTAAGGTACGCCCAATCTAGCACAACCCCAAAAAATCGTTGGCTTCCGATTACGGCAAGCTTGGCAGATAATCTGGAAAGCCATCAAATGCATATAGAGGCTTGACTGTGCTGACTTCTCAAGCACCACTATAGATATCAATATCCTAGAACCTTCTCCGAAGAATGGGTAGAGGAATGGGGAGTAGTTATTGGCTCCCCTGCCATAACCATGAAATGAGAAAATTAGAGGAAGGCCGCGATCGCAGCCTACCTCTAATTGGACAATTTGCAAAAGTGGGATGATCCTGTCAATACAGGTTTGAAATATTCCTTAAACGGCTCCAAACTCGGGCTTAATCAGCAGGGGTATCTGCATAGGCTGTCTCACGGCTGGCTTGAATCTGTTGAGACAATACCTCAAGGGCTTGTGCGTACTGTGGGTCTTCAACGGTGCCTATCTTGTCTCGGTTTTGTGATAGAAACTCCTGTTGTTCTTCGGTGAGTTCAACCTCAACGTCAGGAGCAATGCCTTGCTTATTAATATCGCGACCGCTAGGGGTTAAATACTTAGCAACAGTGACAGCTAAGCCAGACCCATCGCGCAAACTTCTCACCGATTGCACCAAGCCCTTACCAAAGGTTTGGGTACCGACGAGTAGTGCTCGACTATTGTCTTGGAGCGCCCCAGATAAGATTTCACTAGCACTAGCCGAACCCCCATCTACCAAGATTACTAAGGGCTGATCGGTAAGGGCTCGATTATTCGCAGCTTCTTCTTCTGAAATGCCTTGACGATCGACTGTTGAGACAATAATGCCTTCATCAAACCACATGCGAGCAATGTCAATGCTGGAGTAGAGCAACCCACCCGGATTTGCCCGTAAATCCAAGATGTAGCCTGTGACCCCCCGTCCTTCCAAATCTTCGATAGCTTCTTTCATCTCAGCCGCCGCATTGGCGCTAAATTGAGTCAGGCGAATGTAGCCTACGCCGCCTTCTGGCCCTTCCTCATAGCTGTAGCGAACTGGGTGAATTTCAATGCGTGCCCGTTCAATGATGAAATCTAGGGTTTCATCCTCACGCTTGAGCGTGAGGGTCACTTCACTCCCCACTGGCCCCCGAATACGATTGACGACATCGTTGAGATCCATCCCCTCGGTGCTTTCTCCATCAATAGACAAAATTCTGTCTTGGGAACGCACGCCAGCTTCAAAAGCGGGTGTGTCTTCAATTGGGGAAACGACCACGATTTCGTCGGTCTCTTCTTCCTGGGAAATTTGAATACCAACCCCAGTCAGTTCACCCGAAGTGTCGATTTGCATATTGCGAAACTCTTCCGGATCCATAAAGCGAGTGTAAGGATCCTCAAGTTGCTCCAACATTTCGCGAACAGCATCGTAGGCTGCTTCACGATCACTGTAGGTTTGCTCTAAATATTCCATTCTTACGGCCTGCCAGTCGACCTGGTTAAACGTGCCGTCTACGTAGTTGCGGTCGATTAGCTGCCAAACTTCATCAACTAACTCTTTGGGACTGTCTTGGAAAAACGCCTTACTTTGAGACAGATGGATGCCTGCACCAGTAACAGCCACTGCTGCAACCGCAAGGGCTGTAGCGCCCAAGACAAGACCGCGTTTCATAGTTAGCATGGAAGAATGAATGGTCAATAAAGAGTAAGCTCAATCTAGCACAATCGGAAAAAATCAAAGACTAGCGATTGTATCAAAGGTTGCTACCAATGGTAGTTGAGAATACCTTTTAACTCAGCTACCAATTGATACTTCAAATTTAGCCTGCCCATAACCGGAATAATTTCAACGCCTAGGCCAAAGGCCGCGACGGCTCTTCTAAGGAAGATACGGCCTCTAAGGGGGTGGCTATACCAATAGCCACCATGTTTTAGTCTGGTTCTATCCAGCGGTCATCAGCCTTAATCAAATTAATTAATTCTTCAACACCCTGATCTTCAGGGACGCGCTTGATTTCTTCGCGTCCCCGATAGAGCGAAATGTATCCAGGTTGTTTACCCACATAGCCGTAGTCTGCATCGGCCATTTCCCCAGGACCGTTGACGATGCAGCCCATGACAGCAATGTCTAACCCGGTGAGATGGCTAGTGGCTTCACGCACTTGATGTAGCACCTCTTCTAGGTTAAATAGCGTGCGCCCACAGGAGGGACAGGCCACATACTCCACCATGGTTTTCCGCAGCCCTAAGGCTTGCAAAATGCTGTAGCAAACCGGGATTTCTTTCTCTGGCTTTTCAGTAAGCGAGACTCGAATCGTGTCGCCGATGCCTTCAGCCAGCAATGTGCCGATGCCTGCGGTCGACTTGATCCGACCATATTCTCCGTCTCCAGCTTCAGTAACGCCGAGGTGTAGGGGGTAGTCCATCCCTTCGTCGTTCATGCGCTTCACCATCAGCCGATAAGCAGCCAACATCACAGGGACGCGGGACGCTTTAAGGGAAATGACTAGATTGTAGAAGTCTAGGGATTCACAAATACGGATGAATTCGAGGGCTGATTCAACCATGCCCTCTGGGGTATCGCCATAGGTAAACAGCATACGCTCGGCCAAAGACCCATGATTGACGCCAATGCGCATCGCCTTGCCCTGATCTCGCAGTGAAATCACTAGGGGTTCTAAGGTTTCGCGAATCTTCGTGCCAATGTCTTGAAATTCAGATGAGGTATATTCTTCGCGATCCTCTTTGGGTTTTTCAAAGACGTAGAGGCCTGGATTGATGCGTACCTTGTCTACATGCTTAGCAACTTCTAGGGCGATTTTCATGCCGTTGTGATGAACATCGGCGACTAGGGGAACAGCCTGATAGGTGGCAATCAGCTTTTGCTTAATCTCAGCTAGGGCTTTAGCGTGGGCCATACTTGGTACGGTGACCCGAACGATTTCGCAACCGATTTCATGGAGTCGGCGAATGGCCGCAACTGAGCCCTCAATATCGAGGGTGTCTTCATTAATCATGGATTGAACCACCACCGGATGGTTGCCACCAATGGTGATAGCCCCGACTGCCACAGGACGAGTTTTGCGGCGATGGATGGTGGTGTCGAAGGCGGGTGCTGTTGGGGTCTTTGAAATGGGGGGAGTTGGCAAAGTCTGCATATGCCCTAAGCCTTGATGGCGTCGATAAATCAGTGGTTTAAGTATCAATCTCCAGGTTGCCACAGAAAGGGGCGAATTCAGTGCTGTCAGGAGCACAATGTTGCAATCTCACCCGGTATTTAAGTGAGTTTCGCAGTGCATTCTAGGATCAGCCGTTGATTAACCAAGGCGTGAGGCTGGACGGTCAAGGCTTTTTGAAAGGCTTGAATGGCAGCTGTGTAGTTGCCCAGGGCTGCATGGCAAAGCCCTAACCCGTGTAAGGCGCCAAAATGATAGGGAATCCGCTCAATTACGGCTTGACAATCTGCGATCGCTCGCCAGTAGTTTCGCTGACTGTAGTGCAGCACGGCCCGGCGGTTCCAAGCTTCTGCAAAATCAGGCTGGTCGCGAATTAACTTTGATAGCAAGGCCTCTGCATCTTCAATGCATCCTTTTTGCAGCAATTCCTGACTTTGAATCAACAGCCGTGCGCCATAGATTCCTTTTTGTTGAAACCAAAGTTGCCAAAGGGTTTCAGTCGCTTCTGTGCGAATGGTTTCATCAGAATCTTGGAGAGCTTCTAATAAGGACTGGATTAGGGCGTCATCCATATAGCCAGCGCTTTGTTCTTGAATTTCCTAACTTCTTAGTTTAAGCGTTGTTTTACTTTGAGCGGGTCAACGCTACTCGTGATCTGACTAACGTCTAATTGAACGACCAGTAACGTGAGGAAAAGCAAAGCAAACCATCTTGGGCAATGCGTTTACAGGGCATTTCTACTAGGGAGTCCTGCCGTATATGAAGAAACATTGAAATCAGTTTATTTTAGTTAACAACAAGAAGTGGGCGGGCAACTTGATAGAGTCAGTCCCGAATGAATCCAAAGTGGCGTTATCGTTCATCGATAGAAGCCACTCGTGAGCCTCAAAAATTGCGCTAAACAGCGTAGAGAGATTGAAACTTCATTTGGGCAGTCTTATAAGGCATGGGTCAGATCGACGGTGAATTAAACCTGCGATGGTCAAAGAATGGCCCCTCAGGGCTATTGCTCATTCGTGGCATCACATCACCTAGGTCTATGTCAAATTCAATTGCAGTTCTTTATTGAAAGGGGTTCTAAACCAATGGCTGTTGAAAAAGTAAACTCTTCGTCTAGCTTGGCTGAAGTCGTTGATCGCATTTTGGACAAGGGCATTGTTGTCGATGCTTGGGTTCGCGTTTCTTTGGTGGGTATTGAGCTACTCGCCATCGAAGCTCGTGTGGTGATCGCGTCTGTTGATACCTATCTAAAGTACGCCGAAGCTGTCGGCCTAACTGCTCAGGCTGCTGTCCCTGCGGCATAGGTTCTCCACGCTTAGTGAAGATCGCTTACCCCTCGGCGATTTGGGCTTAAGTTGGGTCGCGCCAACCTAGGGCTAATTGCTGAGGGATGATCAAGATTGAAATGTTAACCGTTTTAAGGGGGTGGCTTCTGTGGCGGCACTTCGAGATCAATGGCAGGCTCAACGGCGTCAACGTCAGGAGACGATGATTGAACGTCAGCAGGCCGTACAGGCGTCGCTTGCCGCATTACAACAGCAGCGTCAACAGCAGGCGTTGCAGACCCGGCAGCAGTTGCAGCAATTTACCAATTCACGATCGCAGATGGCCGCTCAACTTCATCGCGATCTACGTCAGTTTCACGATGAGCTACAGGTGCTTGTGAGCGACCTACGCCTTGACTTGCAGCAGCAACTGCAGGTGATGCAGGCGGGAGTCGCCCACACTTTGGCAGAGCACCGTCAAGCCAGACGCCAGGAGGGGGAACAAACTCGCGCCGAGCTGTCTGCCTATGTGGGCGATTTACAGATCGAAGTGAGCACCTATCTCGATGCTTTGGCCCAGGTGCGCCAAGCTCAAGCGGCTGAGCTGCAGCAAAAGCTGAGTCAAGATCGACAGACGGGCATTGAGACCGTGAATGCCATGTTTGTTGAGCTGGCAGATTTCCGCGAAGAACTGACGGCCTATCGCCACACACTTGCTCAAGCGGTGTGGGGCGATGCCCAGCTGATTGATGAGCCAGCGCTAGTTGTGCCGTCAGTAGCGTCAAAAGTGGCACCATCGCCAGCCAAGATTGTGGCATCATCCCGTCCCGCAGCCGCCCCTAAAGTGGCATCAGGTGGGGCTCCTTCGCCTACAGTGATCCCATCTTTAGAAAAGCCCAGGGTTGCTAAAGCGACAAAGCCTAGCAAATCAAAATCAGAATTGATTGAAGAGGCGATCTATCAGTATTTGCAAGCCAATACCGGGGCTAAGCTAACTGAGATTGAATCGACTCTAGAAATAAACCGTTTTCAAGCGGTTGAAGCGCTGCGATCGCTAATTCAAAAGCAGTTGGTTGTGCAGCGCGATCGCGTCTACCGAATTAATGAGGAAGCCGTACTGTGACCACCGTTCTGCAAGCCCGCCCCCGCAACTTTGTCAGCACCCCCGCGATTGAACGGCTGACGATACGTGCTCTACGTTATCTACAATCTGGTTATTCCATTCACCTCAAAGGTGCAGCGGGTACCGGCAAAACGACCCTTGGGTTACACCTGGCTGATTTGCTGGGTCGCCCAATCATGTTGCTATTTGGCGACGACGAATTCAAAACCTCTGACCTAATCGGCAACCAGTCCGGCTATACCCGTAAAAAAGTGGTAGACAATTTTATCCATAGCGTGGTCAAGGTAGAAGATGAACTGCGTCACAACTGGGTTGACTCTCGCCTTACCCTAGCGTGTCGCGAAGGGTTCACCATGGTTTACGACGAGTTCAATCGGTCTAGACCTGAAGTCAACAACGTTCTGCTGTCGGCATTGGAAGAAAAGCTGCTGGTGCTGCCGCCCAGCGGTAACCGACCGGAGTACATTCGCGTGAGTCCTCATTTCCGCGCCATCTTCACCTCTAATCCAGAGGAATACTGTGGTGTTCACGGTACCCAAGATGCCCTGCTAGACCGGGTGATTACCATCAACATGCCGGAACCCGATGAGCTCACTCAGCAGCAGATTTTGGTGCAAAAAGTTGGCATTGATTCAGCTGCAGCGCTGCTCGTGGTGCGTATTGTGCGGGCCTTGCAAGCCAGTGTAGAAACCGATATGGTTTCTAGTCTGCGACCCAGCTTGATGATTGCCACCATTTGCCTTCAGCACGATATTCCAATCCTGGCCGAAAATCCCGACTTTCGTGATGTTTGCAGCGATATTTTGCTAACCCGCTCGGGGTTACCCCCGGCAGAGGCAACTCAACTGATGTGGGGCATTTTTAATGATTTTATTGTGGCTCAGGCAACGGCAGCGCCAGCGATAGTAGACTTAAATGCAATTGTGGGGGAAGCCAAGCTCTCTGGTGAAGGGGTTGAGGCGCAACCTGAGGAATATATTCAGGATGTAGAAGTTGAAGATCGAACTTCTAGCGCGATCGCAGTGACGGCTAAGGACGCTGCATTACCTGATTCAGAATCCCCGACTACTGAGGTTGACATCC
This sequence comes from Cyanobacteria bacterium P01_A01_bin.123, assembly GCA_039815185.1. Classification (GTDB taxonomy): domain Bacteria; phylum Cyanobacteriota; class Cyanobacteriia; order Phormidesmidales; family Phormidesmidaceae; genus JBCBZT01. Next base: position 103,051 of record JBCBZT010000013.1, read on the forward strand.
AAGATGCTGTTAAATCCGATTCGGTAGCTGATACGATACCCCATCAAGCTGAGGTGCTAGACTTCTTGATGCAAAGGGAATCTGCCCGATTGGTGGAAATTGAAAATGCGCTGTCGCTAAATCGATTTCAGGTGGTCAATATTCTTAGGTTGCTGATTGACGCTGGGTTGATTACCAAACAAGAATCGGCCGGAAAACCCTCTATCTACACCTTTGAAGCGGCCCAAACGCCTGAATAATTGTGACCGGGACTCCCCCACCTCGCCCCCAATCTAATCGCATTACCACCTCTACCCAAGGCTCAACCCTGGTCGATGTGCTAGAGCGGGTTCTCGATAAAGGCATTGTGATCGCTGGAGATATTTCTGTTTCGGTTGGCTCTACCGAGCTGCTGAGCATTCGCATTCGCCTGCTCATTTCATCCGTAGATAAGGCAAAAGAAATGGGCATCAATTGGTGGGAGAGCGATCCCTATTTGAGTGGTCAATCCCAGCAGTTGCTCGAAGCCAATCGCCAGCTCCAGGGACGGATTGAGCATCTAGAGGCAGAGCTTAAAGCCCTGAAGTCCGCTGAGGAATAGCCAAAATTCCAGCGTATGTATGTTTGTAGAGAGCTGAGGCCAATGTTAACGATTCGCACCATGAACCATGTGGCGACGAGCCGCACAATTCCAGGCTTTCGAGCGTGCCGTTCGCTCACTGGATGCCCCAGCATGATTCAAGATCAGGGGCGACAGATGGTGAACTATGCCAATGTTTTGACTAGAGATGCCCAGCGCAAGTGGCGTCGGTCCATGTGGGAAGGGCGCAGATAGTTTGGATTGTGGGCAATCGCTCGATGTTAAGCCCGCTCAAGGTATTCAAGGGCTAAATCTAGGGCAGCCCTACAGGAGATGATTTACTCTGTGTAGGTATGACAGCAGATTCATCCCCCTTTGAGATTACGCCCAATGATGCCCTGGCATCTAAGGAGGCGAACGACGCTGGTCTGGCACCGCTGCTGCTAACGGTGGTTGAATTGGTGCGTCAATTGATGGAGGCTCAGGTCATCCGGCGCATGGAGTCTGATGAGTTGAGTGAATCTGACCTCAATCGCGCTGCCGATAGCTTAAAAAAGCTCGAAGAACAGGTTGTGGCGCTGTGTGAGGTGTTTGAGATTGATCCCGCAGATCTCAATATTGATCTGGGCGATTTAGGTAATTTACTGCCCCGCGAAGGTCAATATTATCCGGGAGAAACGTCTCAAGAACCAACGATTTTAGAATTGCTCGATCGACTCCTGAATACAGGCGTTGTGGTAGAAGGAGATGTGGATTTAGGCTTAGCTCAGTTGAATCTGATTCACGCTAAGCTGCGACTGGTGTTGACCGCTAAGCCCCTTTAGGTTGATCAAAATGGGAACTGCACTCTATCTCTACGGTATTTTTCCGGCCCCTGGGCCTCAAGGCTTGGTGGTTAAAGGGCTAGATGCCCAACCTGTGGTTGCCCATACTATTGACGAATTTACTTTTCTTTATTCCGAAGCTCAACAGGCTCGTTATTTGGCCAGTCGGCGTAATTTGCTGGGTCATGAAAAGGTGCTTGAGCAGGCGATGCATGATGGATTTCGGACGTTGTTGCCGCTCCAGTTTGGGTTGATTATTGAAACCTGGGACAAGGTGATTGATCAGCTCGTTACCCCCCACGGCGATGGTCTTAAACGCTTATTTGAGCGTTTGCAAGGGCGGCGGGAAGTCAGTGTCAAGGTGCTGTGGGAAGAGGATAAAGAACTGGAAATGCTCATGGCTGAGAATGAGGGGTTGCGTTTAGAACGCGATCGCTTGGAAGGAAAACAGCTCAGCATGGATGAAATTGTTCGCATTGGTCAGGCGATTGAGCAGGCCATGGGTGATCGCCGGGCGGCCATCATCACTGCCTTTCAGTCAGCCCTCAATTCCCAATCGGTGGCGATGATCGAGAATGACCCACTGACCAGCGCGATGATCTATAACACAGCCTATCTCATCCCTTGGGAAGCCGAACCGCAATTTGGCCAAGCGATTGAGACCCTCGATGCCCAGTTTGAAGATCGCCTACGTATCCGCTACAACGACTTCACGGCACCGTTTAATTTTGCTCAACTCGATCAGCTCGATTGATCCCTCGTCCGAGTCGTTCCCAAGATGCCACTATGCTGCTTAAACTCTTGACTGCTCCGGTTACAGGCCCCATCTCCGGCATCGGCTGGATTGCTGAGAAGCTGCTAGAGCAGGCCGAAACAGAATTGGATGACACCGAAAATCTGCAAAAGCGGTTGCTTGCCCTACAACTCGCCTTCGATATGGGTGAGATTGAAGAAGAAGACTTTGAAGCACAGGAAGAAGAACTGCTCTTGGCAATTCAAGCCATGGAGGATTCAGCCTAATTAAGCCATATCCGATTTGAAACCTGGCGTAGGGGCGCAAGGCCTTGCGCCCCTACAGGGAAAATTGTGGATCTGGATGTGGACGCGGTTTCAATTGCACAACTGCCCATCCTATGCGCAAAATTGAACCAGTACTGCAAGATAACTCTTAGGCAAGGCTGGGCATGGACTTTAAAGTAACCGATAGCGCTTATCTCGATTGGACCGGAGACTGCCTGATTTTGGGCATGACAGAAGACGCCTTGCCCCTAAGGGGTACCCTCTCCGAATTGAACGCGAAACTTTCGGGTTTGCTGCAAGAGCTAATCGATGAAGCCGACTTCAAAGCCAAGGCTGGCAGCACCGCCTCAATTCGCGTTGGCAGTAGCACCCCCATTCGCAAGTTGGGTATTGTGGGTCTCGGCGCAGCGGATAGCTTGGCGCTAGACGGTATCCGTCGCGGCGCAGCGGTAGCAGTCCGTTTGGGTAAAAAGGAAAAGTGCAAAACCCTAGGGCTGAGTTTCCCCCTTTGGGACGGTAACGAGGAAATGACTGTGCAGGCGCTAGTGGAAGGCTCTATTTTGGCCATGCACCAGGATAAGCGGTTTAAGTCAGAGTCTGAAGAAAAGGAAGATAACATACCAGAACAGATTGAGCTGCTGGAAGCCACAGGTCAAGACGCGGCGATTCAAAAGGCTAAGCAAGTCTGTGATGGTGTGATTTTGGCCAGGGAATTGGTGTCGGCCCCACCCAATGTGGTGACACCGATGATGTTGGCTGATACTGCGACTGAGTTGGCCAATGCCAATGGCCTAAGCCTAGAGATTTTAGAAAAAGAAGACTGTGAAAAGCTAGGGATGGGTGCTTTTTTAGGGGTTGCCCAGGCCTCTGAACTGCCGCCAAAATTTGTCCACCTGACGTACACTCCCGACGGTACCCCCCGCCGCAAGCTGGCGATTATCGGCAAGGGATTGACCTTTGACTCGGGGGGCTTGAATTTGAAGCCAGCCGGTAGCGGCATTGAAATGATGAAGATTGACATGGGGGGTGCAGCGGCCACCTTTGGAGCAGCAAAAGCGATCGCGCAAATTAAACCCGACGTAGAAGTCCACTTCATCAGTGCCGTGACTGAAAACATGATCAGCGGTCATGCCATGCGCCCGGGGGACATTTTGACAGCCTCGAATGGCAAAACGATTGAAGTCAACAATACTGATGCCGAAGGACGCCTGACGCTGGCCGATGCTTTGGTGTTTGCTGACAAGCTCGGGGTTGATGCCATGATTGATTTGGCCACCCTAACCGGAGCCTGTATTGTTGCCCTAGGGGATGACATCGCTGCACTGTTTAGCCCTGACGATGAGCTAGCCGAGCAGTTTTATAACGCTGCTGAACTGGCGGGGGAGAAGCTCTGGAAAATGCCCATGGAAGATAAGTATTTTGATGGGTTGAAGTCGGTGGTTGCCGATATGAAAAATACTGGCCCACGGGCGGGTGGTTCAATTACGGCAGCGCTGTTCCTCAAAAAGTTTGTGAAAGACACCCCCTGGATGCACGTCGATTTGGCTGGCCCCGTATGGACAGAGAAAGAAAATGGCTATAACAGTCCTGGCGGAACGGGATATGGGGTGCGGATGCTGGTGCAGTGGGTACTTTCCTAATCATGACCATCGCACAACTTAACTAAGTAGCCCATTCAAACCGTGTAGCTGGTATTGCCTGAACAGTTTGAATGCATTGCGGATGTCCGCTTCTCGGTCGTGATGTTCTAGAATGCTCACGATCACGTTCACCGTGTTCTGAAAAATCGCTCGGAGCAAGAAGTGCATGTCCGGATCGAAATCAACCTGATTGCCCCGATCCCGAGCATGGGCCAGCGCCAGCGTAACCATAATTTCGACGAACTTGTCGGCAAAGCCTTCAAAATCCGTACCCCCGCTCCGATCGAGGATGATGATCACTTGCCGACGGTGCTCGATCCAGAACGAGAGTAACTGCTCTTGTGCATTGAAGGCCGCATCTTTCAGCTCAATATCATCACCTGTATTGCTTAACGCTTTGATGTGCTCACGCAAAAGTGCTAGAAGTCTTTCCGCAAACTCCGGGGTCACGACAGCTCTGAAAAGATCTTCTTTGCCGCCAAAGTAGCGATAAATGTTTCCGACTGCGACCCCAGCGATCCTGGCGATGTCGCTGACAGTGGTGCCTTGATAGCCTGATTTCACAAACGCCCTCGTTGCAGCGTCCAGGATCTTGAGCCGAATTTTTTCCTTTAGAACTTGCGCCATTCGGCTAGCCCACGGTTGTTGACTCCCATGGCTACGGTACCCCATTCAGGGTTTTGATCATTGGCCCAGGTAATTTGTATAATGAATGGAGTGTTCATTATTTATGCCCGTTTATGTTGCTCAATGGTTTCTCAGCCTTTTTCCGAGTCTAGACAAGGACAACAGTTGATGCGAGGTGAAGAAAGTGAGTTTGCCCACCCTTTTGTTGGTTCACGGAGCCTGGTCCGGCGCGTGGGTTTGGGATCAGCTGACGCCAGCGCTTGACGCTTTGGGAATTTCGTCATTGGCTATCGATTTGCCGGGGTGCTCGGCAGGACGCCCTGTTGGATGGGGTGTTTCACTCAACGATTATGCCGAATCGATCATTGCCAACGCGAACCGGATTCAGGGGCCAGTGATTTTGGTCGGTCACTCCGCCGGCGGCATCGCGGTTTCTCAAGCTGCTGCTATTGCACCTCAGCGATTCAATGGCCTGATCTACGTTGCTGCGTACTTGCCTATCAACGGTGAGAGTCTGGCTAAATTGGCGAAAGATGGGGCAGGAGCTGTCAAATCATCAGTTAAGCCACACATTTTTGGGGGGACGCTGACGCAGACCCCGGCGGCGATCGCGGCTTTGTGCTACCACGATTGCTCATCTGAGCAGACGGCAGATCTGGTTCATAAACACCGATCGGAGCCAATACGGCCAGGAATGGCCAAGGTTCGACTAGGCCCAGAGTTTGCTCAGATACGCAAGCACTACGTTCGGTGCACCCAGGATCGCGGGCTCTCCCCAGCTTTTCAAAGGTGGATGGCTGACCGCTACGCGATCGACTCGTTTCACGAATTGGACACAGGGCATATGCCGATGATCGCCGCCCCATCGAAATTGGCGGAGGTGTTCAACCAGATCATTGCAGATTTGAGCAGTCGTTGACGTCGGCTTCTGGCCGAAAGTCGTCACTTTGAGACGCGGAACTACATGCCGTCTATCAAATCAATTTTCAGTCAAATTTCGCTGATCTCAGACTTAGGCGCGATCGCGCCTCGCTGCAAATATGGGACTCTAAGCTACATTTTGACTGCTCCAGCGTGTGTAACACTATCAAGCAGTTTGTGTGTTACCTAACTCTGATCCTATGGCTACCCTCTGGAAATCGCTGAAGCCTTACGCCCTAGTGACGCCCCAAAACCTGGTATTTCTTTTATTTTTAGTCTTCCCCATCGTCATGATTGGGGTAGTGAGTTTCTGGCAGTTCAATGGCTATGCGATGACGCCAGCCTTTACCCTAGACAACTACCAGGGCATTTTGACCTCCGATGTCACGCTCAAGACGTACCTGAATACGTTCAAATTTGTAGCGCTGGTTTGGCTAGCGACGCTGCTGATTGGCTATCCGGTGGCCTACTTTTTGTCGTTTCACGTCACAAGTTTGCGCTGGCAGATTTTGCTGTTTTTGACCTGCACCATTCCCTTTTGGACTTCCAATATTATTCGGATGATTTCTTGGGTGCCGCTGTTGGGTAAAGAGGGGCTAGTGAATCAAATTTTGCTGAATCTAGGACTGATTCAAACACCGTTGGAGTTTTTGCTGTACTCAGATTTTGCGGTGGTGTTGGGGATGGTGCATCTCTACATTATTTTTATGATTGCTCCCATCTTTAACAGCCTGATGCGCATCGATCGTACGCTGATTACGGCTTCAGAAGATATGGGGGCTTCTGGCTTCCAAACCTTCAAGGAAGTGATTTTGCCGTTGTCGGCACCAGGCATTGCCATTGGGTCAATTTTTATCGTCACCCTGGTGATGGGAGAGTTCGTCACGGTGCGGCTAATGGGCGGTGGTCAAGCGGCGTCGGTGGGCAAGCTGATTCAGACCCAAATTGGCAGTTTGCAGTACCCCCTAGCCGCGGCTAACGCCATTGTGTTGCTGCTGGTGACAATGATTATGGTGGTTTCGATTTTGAGGGTTGTGAATATTCGCAAGGAGCTGTGATGGCACGGGCAAAGCGATCGCTTTCGTTTTACATTCTCGCCGCCTTTTTCGGGGTGTTTGTGCTGTTTCTCTACGGCCCGATGATCACCATTTTTATGCTGTCGCTCCAGGGGCCAGAGGGCAAACTGACCTTTCCGATGCGGGGCTTTAGCTTTTATTGGCTGGGGCAGGTGTTTCAAGAGCAGCGGGTCGGTAATTTTATTGAGCCGTTCCAGCGCTCCTTTATTTTGGGGCTTGTGGTGATGGCGCTGGCGGCGGGGTTTGCAGTGTTGGCAGCTATGGGCTTTCGCAGTCGGTTCAAAGGATCGACGCCCATTTTTTATCTGACGATCTCGAGCTTGATCGTGCCCAGTGTGTTGATTTCCCTAGGAATTGGCATTGTCTTTCAGGTGTTAAAGCTGGAGACTAATTGGTTTTCGTCAGGGTTGGGGGCACATCTGACTTGGACATTGCCGATTGCCTTTTTAATTATGCTGGGCATCTTTAACCGCTTTGATCCCGCTTATGAAGAGGCCGCCCGGGATTTGGGGGCTAACGATCTCACCAATTTTTGGGAGATTGTGTTTCCCCTGATTGCGCCGAGCCTGATTGGGGTAGGGTTGTTGATGTTTACCCTCTCCTATGACGAGTTCACCCGCACGTCTTTAGTGTCTGGGCAAGACAATACCCTACCCCTAGAAATCTTTGGCATGACCACCAATGTCACCTCTCCCGCCCTGTATGCACTGGGGACTTTGACAACGCTGTTTTCGTTTTCGATGATTGGGATTGCGTATTTTACCTATAGTTTCTTTTCCCAGCGTCAGCGACAGTAACTATCTCAGTGACAATATTTGCGGTGAATCCTGATCAGGATGGTCTTACCGTTATGGCATCTCAATGGGAGCGGTTACTTAAAAATCAAGGGGTTTGGCAAGGGTCGTTTACACGCCTATCCCCACAGGGAGAGGTGATTGCAGACATTCCGACGGAAGTCTCGCTCAAAGCGATCAACCAGGGAGATACGATGCATCAGGTGGTGCGTAAAATGCCGCTGGATCAACCGCCTGAAGAACAGGTCTATGAGTATGGATCTTTAGGCAAGGGCATTTTGTTCTTTGAAGACGGGGCTTTCTCCCAAGGATCTATTCAGTTAGGGCCGTTTGGCGATTTTGGGGCCGAGTTGGGATTTATCGCGGGCGATCGCCGTTTGCGTTTAGTGCTAATTTTCCAGCAGGATCGCAGCCTGAAGCAGCTGACTTTGATTCGGGAAAAGCGAGCAGGGACGGATATGCCAGAGCGATCGCCCTTGACGATGGATGCCCTGTACGGCATTTGGCAGGGAGAAGCCGTGACCCTCTATCCCGATCTAAGTCCTGCGGAGACTTACGCTACAACATTAGCGGTTCAGCCTGCTGGCGCTGATCGCGTGAAACAGACCCTACACATTGGCGAAAATCGCCCGCCAATCCAGTCTGAAGGAACACTGCAAGGAACACGGCTGCTATTCGATCAAGGCTCACAGCAGGTGCAGGTGCTTTTACTCCCTGATGGCGCATCGGCGACTTGTCCGGTACAAATTCAAGCCAGACAACCGTTGTTTTTGGAAGTGGGTTGGCTATTGTCAGATGATCGACGCCAACGCCTGATCCGCAGCTACAACGCCCAAGGGGGGTGGGTGAGTTTGACACTGGTAACAGAGCAGAGAATCTAAAGCAATGAACAGTGGCGAGTTAGTGCTGTTCTCAGCAACTGGTTGTAGGCTTTACCCGAAATCACATAGGCCCCAAATCGCTCAAGATGTGGGTTCATCATTTGGGCGTCGAAGAGAACAAAATTACGCGATCGCAGCCGTTCTACCAATTTCACCATGGCTGCCTTAGACCCTTCCGTAATCCGATAAAACATTGATTCCCCAATAAAAGCCCCACCGATGACGATGCCTAAAATTCCTCCCGCGAGTTCGTCTCCTTGCCAGGTTTCAAAACTATGGGCAAACCCAGCCTGGTGAAGCTGCCAGTAAACTTGTTTGAGGTCGTCAGAAATCCAAGTGCTATCTCGATCGGCACACCCCTCAACAACCGTTTCAAAGGCCCGGCTAACCGCAATGTCAAACCGATTCTGGTTAAGGACTCGACGCAGCGATCGCGGATAGCGAAATCGATCGTCCAGCGGGATCAATGTACGCTGTCGGCTAGAATACCAGGTGAGGTTGCGCCCGTCGTCGTCAGCCATTAAAAAATAGCCTTGGGCGTATCCCTCTAGTAAGGTGGGGGTATCAAACACGATGGGTTCAACTCAACATAGCGATCGTTTCATGGTAATCGTAGATGATTGCACTCGGTGTAAGCTGACAACCTGATACCTGGTAGATCGTTATGGCTGACCCGATTCCATCTATTCAACTGCCGCCCCCAGAGAACGCGCAACAGGAGGGGATTTGGCTCCAGCGATCGCTCCAGCGCTGGCTAGATGAAGAGTTTTTGCCTGAAGCCGTCAATCAAGACATCGCCGAACGCGCCTCCCAAGTCTTTGTCCGCCAACGCATGGAAGGAGAAAACGATTTGGGTTCTCTGGTGCTGGCAATTTTGACCGAAATGCAGGGGTTTGACTTCTCTAAAAGCTTTTACAGCGAGTTTGCTGTGGCAAATGCAGTGTCTGATTTGCTGTTGGATAGCTTGGGCATCGATCGTTGCTGTGGCAACTAAGGCGCTTGTGGTGATTGGGGCTTACTTCTTAACACGCGCGCCCGCACAAACTGGGCCGCAGTCATTTGCTGACGAGTAGTTGTGCCCCAAGGGGTATGATCGACTTGCCAACCGATAATTTGATGGGGCGATCGCCAAAGGTCTAGATGGGCAACTGGCGGATCGGCGTAGAAATTAAGCCTGCTGGTTCCTAGCCAGGCCGAACTCCAGTGGGTAAACCGATCGTGACTCAATCGATAGACAGGGAAAGGGGCTGATAGGGGCACCCCCCAGCCATCTAGGGCAATCAATGCGGTGATAGTTCGGCCTTGGTAATGCCAGTGTTGAGCAGCCCCAATTGCACCGACAACCCCAGCACTAAAGGCAATCAGCACCAAACTATCTGTGGGTGAAACGTGCTGCGCCAAAAATTGTCTAATCCCTGCTGCCGAAAAGGGCGGATACTTTTCAGTGGGATAGATCAGGATGGGCGGATCAACAGCTGTAAAATCTGTGGCCGCTAGGAATTTTTGAGTTAGACCAGGGGGATGAACACCAGGGCAAAGGACAACTGCCATAGCAGGGGCCAATCAGGATCAGATACAGGACGGTTTGCGTTCGGTTCTACCCATAGATGGGCGGGAGAATTCACAGTAGTGTCGTATTAGTGTAGCCGCTACTAAACTACATCCGATTTGAAAACTTGATTAGGGGCGTGGAGCCCTGCTTCCCTGCTGGGGCAACTGTGGATCTGGATGTAGCCGAAGTTTAGTGCTGTCATTTAGACAAATTTTTTTGTGGGTGTGAAAGGGCAATGGTGTTGCACAACAATCTCTGTTCAAAACTGAGTACGATTGTGGCCCTTGATGCGGTTGATCAATCGGGCATCGAGTGGAATCAAACCGTCGACCCAGTTGAGCCTGAACCCGCTGAGCCTGAGACCGCGTCGGCAGCCCCCTTTATCGCTGCTAATGGCGATCGCATTCATCGTCAATCCATTGCTGCCCAACAACAATCTTTGAAGGCAGAAGCTGAGTGGCAAGCGGGGGTTGCTGCGTTGGATGATTTGCTACGGGGTTGTTTGACCGATAGTCCATCTTCAAATCAGGCTTGTGAATTACAGGGACTGGTGCTGTCGGGGCCGCTACCCATTTTGGAGACGCCTGCGATCGCAGAACAGTTTTCATCCTGGATGTTCACGACACAGGGATTTGAGGATCGGCAGTTGGTTCAACGCCAAATTCAACCCGCAGACTTTTTCCCCTGTGCTGGAGGGCGCGAGCTTCAAATTTTGTCACTGCTCCCGAACGACCCATTGTCGGAGGAGCGCTTTTGTCTGGCCCTAACACCAAAATTCAGTTTGGTGCTGGTGCTAGGCACCGATGATGAAGGCACAGCCCGATTTCAGTTTTCGTTTTCGCCTGAAACAGTCCACCAGATATGGCAGGTGCTGCGATCGCGGGTCGCGCTCACGAGTTCTCATCATCTCTCCCCTTTGGATCGCTTGGTTGAGCAATTTTCCCCCGTAGCGCCCCATTATCATCAGGTGGTCACCTTTAGTCGATTATTGCTTAATCACCGTCCAGAAGTTCCCCGGATAGAGATTCCAGGGGTGTCTTCCTATCTGCGTCGGGACATGGTCGCAGACCCAGCGACTGTCAACTCCGGGGCGATGCCCAAAATTGATGCGCCTGGCTCAGACGCTAATGTGCCAGCTGGAATGTTGAATAATAGCAGTCAAGGGCGCTCCCAACAGCCCTCTGCTCCGCGATCCTCCCTTAGTCCTGATGCAGAGCTCTTGCAAGTGATGGCCCACGAGATTCGGACGCCGCTAACCACGATTCGAACCCTGGTGCGATCGCTGCTACGCCGGAAAGACTTAGCGACCGCTGTGGCTAAACGGCTAAACGCTATCGATCGAGAATGCACCCAGCAAATCGATCGCTTTAGCCTGATTTTCAAGGCCGTTGAGCTAGAGGCCGCAAAGTCTAATCGACCGCGATCGCCCCTGACGCTCATTTCCCTGACTCAGGTATTTAAAGACTCTATTCCCCAGTGGGAACAGCAGGCAAATCGACGTGGGTTGACTCTAGATGTGACCCTACCGCCCCAGCTACCCATGGTGGCCAGTGATCCGACTATGCTGACGCAAGTGCTGACAGGGTTAGTTGAACGCTGTACCAATGGCCTAGCACCGAATAGCCATATTCACCTGCAGGTCATGCTGGCTGGCCATCAACTCAAACTGCAATTTGCACCCCAAAGCCCCAACGATAGTGAGGCAGGTTCTGCCCGGGGAACCTTTAGTGGATTCCATCGCCCCAGCTTGAGATCAGTGGGCCAACTGTTGATGTTTCAGCCTGAAACCGGTGGCCTCAGCTTAAACCTAAACGCCACAAAAAATCTGTTCCAGTCTATGGGGGGCAAGTTAATTGTGCGCAACCATCCCCAACAGGGTGAAGTGCTCACGGTGTTTTTGCCCCTAGAGACGGCGCCTATTGTTTAAATCGAGACCTACGAAAGCGGTTCAGTCTTGACTTCAACACTTAGCGATCGCCCGTCTCGCACGCCTTCCAGCGTTAGCGTGTCACCGACGCGGGAGGCAGCCACAAGACGCTGTAAAGCATCGGCGGCGTCAACGGGTTCACTGTTCACCTGCTGAATTACATCTCCTGGGGTCAACCCAGCGGCGGCGGCAGGAGAATCGGGCATGACTTCTACAATCAGCACGCCTTCAGTTTCATCGACAGCCAGGTTGAGGTCAGGGGTGTTGTTGATGTCTTGGGTGACTTCAGGTGTGAGGGTGACCATGCGAATGCCCAAATAGGGATGGTTGGCTTGCCCCGTACTAATAATCTGGTCGGCAATGGCTTTGGCAGTATTAATCGGGACTGAAAATCCAATACCCTGGGCACCTTGGATAATGGCGGTATTCATACCCACCACTTCCCCATACTCGTTAAGCAGCGGGCCACCGGAATTACCAGGGTTGATGGCAGTATCGGTTTGAATAAACTCTACACGTCTATCGGGGACGCCTACGTCACTACTGTAGCGTCCTGTAGCGCTGACGATCCCAGCAGTGACGGTATTATCAAGCCCTAGGGGATTGCCAATGGCGATCGCCCACTGCCCGGACACAATTTGATCAGAATCACTCAACGGGACAGTGGGTAAATCAGCTGCCTCAACCTTAACGACGGCCACGTCAGTCAGGGGATCAACACCCAGCACTGTTCCGTCGAAGCTGCGCCCATCTTTCAACGTAATTTGCACCGTACTGGCGCCGTCTACAACGTGGGCATTCGTCAAAATATGACCATCATTATCAAAAACGAAGCCTGACCCAACCCCTTGCTGCATGCGCTCTTGTGGGGGCATAGGCACGGGAGATCGAAAGAACCGCTCCAACCGGGGATCGTTAAATGCGTTGGTACCCTGTCGCTGCACCGTTCGTGTGGCGTCAATGCGAACGACAGCAGGCCCAGCGGATTCGATCACCCGACTAATAAAATTGGGATCGCGAATGGTGTCCTCAACGGTCGGGGCTGGCGCTGATTCTGCTGTTCCAGAGCTTGAAGTTTGGGCTGATTCCAGGCGATTTAAGACAGTATCATTGAGATTAGAAGCTACGTATCCCCCAGCCATAGCTAACCCAGCCCCTAACATAACTAACAAAGCTGGGGTCAACCGTTTTTGCCATCGACGACCTAACGGATCGGGTGTGTGTGTGATGGCATCGTCTAAGTCACCCGTGCTGGTATTCACTCAGAAACCTCCTTCATGTTGATGATTTCGTTTCGGGTCAACACCTATTACTCTAGAGACGGGATATGACACCGCTGTGATATCGATATGACGGTTTGGCTACAACCTCGTTGCATCAAGGTGTTACCGTACCCGACTAGAGGGGAAACCCGCACCGCGATCGCAGGTTGTTACAGTTCGGGAAAGTCTGTTGAGTTTCATCTGTAGTGGTGACATTCCCCTCGAACTCCCTCTGAGTTTGGGAATCAAACAAGACTCATTATTGTGCTAGCTGTAAGTCTTAAAAGTGACCCCTTGAAAGTGACCCCTATGGTGATTGAGTGGCTAAAGTTTCGAGTCGAGTCCGACCATCGCGAAGCCTTTATTCAGGCTGATGACGCCATTTGGACCACGGCCCTGTCTACCTATCCTGGCTTTTTAGGAAAAGCTATTTGGTTGGCTCCCGATGACCCAGCAGCACTGATTTTGATTATTCAATGGGCTAGCCGCGCACAGTGGAAAGCCATTCCCGAAGCAGATCTGGCGGTGATTGAACAGCGTTTTGACCAGGCTTTTGAGTTTGACTATGACATGATCGAATCTAAAGAGTTTCAGGTTCGTCGGTTCGCCACTGTGCCAGCCCAAACCTAAGCTCTCCCCGTACCCTTTTGCCAATTGTTCGGCCATGCCCAATTGTCCCCATTGTCAACAACCCACAGATAGCCAAGCTGTTCGATGTCCCCACTGTGGCTTGACGCTCAAAGCCTATGGGCATCCCGGCATGACCCTATATCGAGCTGAAGCGGGGGAAAGCCTGTGCTCCAGTTGCACCTATCATCACGACAACACCTGCAACTTCCCCAAACGCCCCAATGCTAAAGACTGTACTCTCTATCAATCGATTGATTCACCTGACTTAGCGGCAGATTTGCAGCCACCGTCTCGGCGGTTCAAGCCCCGTTGGGATCAAGGAACTCTGGTTTGGCTTACCTTGGCAGGCTTGCTGTTGGTGAGTCTGTTGATTGCCCTAACTTAAGGTCAGCGACAGCTTGGGTGTCCTGAATATGGGCTTGGGGCTCGGTGGTGCGATCGCCTTTCAACTCAGAATTAACTTCTTCGTAAACTGCCAGATCAAACCAGAAGGTAGTGCCCACGCCCACTTCACTGACCAAATGCACACGGCTATTGTGCTTATCGATGATATTTTTGACGATGGATAGCCCCAATCCAGTCCCTTCTAGGGTATGCACCCGATTTTCAACGCGAAAGAACCGATCAAAAATGGCGGCTTGATCTTCCGTGGCAATGCCAATCCCGGTATCTGAAATTTCAACTCGCACAAAGCCAATGCCATCGGGATTGTGGTGCTCTTGGGGGAGTTGATAGGCCCGCAGCGCCATTTGACCCCCTGGTTCGGTGAATTTGAGGGAGTTCCCAACCAAATTGACAAAGACTTGCAGCAGCAAATCGTAATTGCCCATCACGAATGGCAAATTGGGCTCGACGTTATGTTCTAGGGTGATTTGTTTATCTCTGGCGTTGAGTTGATAGGTGCGCAAGGTTTGTTCGATTGGCTGGGTAATATCCACTGCTGTGAGCTTATAGAGACGGTTAGATTCCAATCGAGACAGGTCTAACACGTCATTAACCAAGCGCGTGAGCCGATCGGTCTCGTGGTTTGCCGTTTCTAAGAATTCTTTGCGTTCATGATCGCTGAGGTCTTCCCCGTACTCATGCAGGGTTTCAATGAAAGATTTAATGTTGAACAACGGTGTTCTAAGTTCATGGGAGACATTGCTGATGAACTGGCTCTTGGCCTCATTTAATGCCACTTCGCGAGTGATATCTTGCACCGTGATGGCAATGCCTTTAACGTTTTCACGGGCCTGATCACGCACCGTAGCCAGCAAAATACGAATCGTTCGCGGGATCGGGTCGCTTAGGGTGATGCGAAACTCCATCCCTTCTGAATCGCCCTTAGAGGTTTGGTAGAGGGGACGGGTGAGCACGACCCTAACCGCATTGGGTAGGTGTTGCAGAACCGTCTCCAAAGACAGCTCCTTGCCTTCCCAACCGAAAATGCGGCGGGCGGCGGGATTCACCAGGACAACGTGCATGTTGGTATCTAACAAAATCGCGCCGTCGGCAATGGTCGAAACCAGGGTTTCTAATTTGGCCTTTTCAGCCGTGAGTTCTTCAATGTTTTGCTCTTCGTAGCGCTCTAGCCGCTCGGCCATGTCATTGAAGCTGTAGATGAGTTCTCCCAGTTCCCCCCCTAAGGGGATATTAATGCGTTGCTTGAAGTTGCCCGTCGCAATATTTTTGACGCCCACCAGCAGCTCTTTAATGGGTTGGGTAATGGTGAGGGCATTGAACACCGCCCCTAAAATCACCATCACCCAAATCGAGACGAACACGGCCACGGTGACATCACGGGTGAGATGGGAAGACGTGACCACTGTAGGATTTGGGTTGATGCCTAGGGCTAATACCCCCAGATACTGCCCTTCATAGTTGAGTGGTACAAACACATCGGTGACTTCCCCGGCGGGGGTAATGTGCTGGCGTACCATGGGTAAATTGGCACTGCGCACATAATTTTCAGGCAGTTGCATCCGTCGTCGAATGGTCAAAGAATTTTGCACTGCCGCTTCTGAAAAGGGAATGCCAAAAAAGATTTCGCCGTCTTCATCGGCATAAAGCATGTAGCGGACGCTAGAGGTGCTCTGATAAAAGCTGTATGAAAATCGTGCCAGTTCTGTACGGTCGCCTTCGTACACGAGGGGAGCAACATTCGCCGCAAGTAACAGCCCCAAATCTCGACCAAACCGGGTGTCATTCAGACGGGCATCTTGCTGAATAGTGTTGACTGCCCAAAAAGTTAACCCGCTCATAATTAAAGACACCACCAGAGTCGCCCCAGCCATCAGGCGAGTCTGGAGAGTAAAGTCTCCCCACCAGCGGACGATAAGTTCTTTAAGCTTTTTAAGTAAGGTGATCAAGGCAGTCTATCTATCGAGCGATCGCGCACGGCTGATACAGCAACGTTAGTCCCTATTGTGGCACGAAGATCAACGCCGCTCGCCCCTCGCCTCCCTGCTCGCTTCAACCCGATACCCAATATCTCGCCGATAGTAGCTGTGCTCAAACTGGATTTGCGCCACGGCGTGATAGGCATTATCAATTGCTGCAGCAAAGTTTTCTCCTAATGCCGTCACGCCCAAAACCCGACCCCCGTTGGCTACGACCTGGTTTTCATTGAACCGAGTTCCAGCATGAAACACCATGGCTCCGCTTTCCTCAGCGACAGCAATACCTGCGATCGCCATCCCTTTGGGATAGGTGTCAGGATATCCTGCCGCCGCCATCACCACACAAGCCGCCGCCTCTTGCTTCCAAACCAAGGGGGGATAAGCCTCAAGGCGTTTTTGGCAGCAGGCCAACAGGACTTGCTCCAAGGGCATGTCTAGCAGTGGCAGGATCACTTGGGTTTCTGGATCCCCAAAGCGGCAATTAAATTCAATGACCTTGGGGTCACCGTTAGGGGTAATCATCAATCCGGCATAGATCACGCCGCAGTAATCAATCTCCCGCTGTTTTAGCGCATCTAGGGTCGGGGCTAAAATCTCCTGCTGAATTCGATCAAGCATTGGGGTGTCGACTACTGGGGTCGGGGCATAAGCACCCATACCACCGGTATTGGCCCCGGTATCGCCTTCACCAATAGGTTTGTGGTCTTGGGCAGGGAGCAGCGGGCGAATCGTAATACCATCGGTAATGGCCAATACTGACGCCTCTTGACCCACTAAAAATTCTTCTAAGACAACCCGCTGCCCCGCTGCTCCAAAGGCACCCTCAAAGGCAGCCGTGATCGCGGCATTGGCTTCGGGGACAGTTTGGGCCACAGTTACCCCTTTGCCAGCAGCCAGCCCGTCGGCTTTGACCACAATGGGTGCACCCTGCTCGGCAACATAGGCCAAGGCTGTCTCTAGGCGAGTAAACACTGCCGCCGCTGCCGTGGGAATATTCGCTTTGGCCATCAGATCCTTAGCCCAAGCTTTGCTCGCTTCCAACTGGGCACCCGCTTGACAGGGACCGAACACGGTAATGCCTTTATCCCTGAGAAAGTCAGTGATGCCGTCGGCTAGGGGTTGTTCAGGGCCAATCACCACTAAGGTGATGTTGTTGACCAAACAAAACCGGGCAATGCCCTCAAAGTCATCAACAGATAGGGCTAAATTACGGCAGCCTGCGAGTGTTGCGGTGCCTCCATTGCCAGGGACACAAATCACAGTGTCGATTGCCTCAGACTGGAGTAATTTCCATGCGATCGCATGTTCTCGCGCCCCACTCCCCACTACCAAAACTTTCACAGTTAGGCATCATCCCATATCTTGACAGCGCCCATTATTTTCCCACGTTTCGCTAAAGCCGCTCGGAATTCCCTCAATGCCACAGAATTAAGAAGCATTCGGCTCCCTTTAAACTGAACAGTAGGTTTAAGCATTGGTGTATCTAGAGTCTTCCTTCGGCTAAAACTCAAGTTTTCAAATCGGATATGGTTGATTTGCCCTAGCTTCCCCGGACATAGACTATGACTGAGCCCTCTCTGGTACCTTCCCTAGAAGGTGTAATCCGCAATCCAACACTAGTCTCAATTTTGGTGCCATGCTACAACGAGGAACCTAACCTTGACTATTTGTTTGAGCGCTTAGATAAGGTGATGACCCAGGTTGAGATCCCTTATGAAGTGGTTTGTGTGAATGATGGTAGCCGCGATCGCACGCTGGAAAAACTGATCGAGCACCACCACTGCAACTCAGCGATTAAGGTCGTTAACTTCTCCCGCAACTTTGGTAAAGAAGTCGCCCTCAGTGCTGCCATTGACTATGCCAATGGTGATGTGGTCGTCCCCATTGATGCTGACTTACAAGATCCGCCTGAGTTGATTGAGGCGCTGATTGGTAAATGGCAGGAAGGCTATGATGTGGTTTATGCTACCCGGCGATCGCGCTCTGGCGAGAGTTGGTTCAAAAAGTTCACGGCCGGCGGTTTTTATCGCATCATTGGCCGTATGAGTTCGGTGCCGATCCCCCCCAATACGGGTGATTTTCGGTTGCTAGATCGGCAGGCGGTGGAAGCCCTCAAGCAACTCCCTGAACGAAACCGATTTATGAAAGGGCTATTTGCCTGGGTCGGATTTCGCCAAACTGCAATTTTCTATGACCGCGCTGAACGCTACCGGGGCACTACAAAATGGAACTACTGGCGACTGTGGAACTTAGCGGTTGACGGCATTACGGCCTTTAGCGTAACGCCCCTCAGAATCTGGCTTTACGTCGGCTGCGGAATTTCTGCCCTAGCGCTGGTCTACGCTTCCTTCCTCGTGATTAGAACCCTGCTCCTAGGCATTGATGTACCGGGCTATGCGTCTTTGATGGTGGCAGTCTTGTTTATGGGGGGTATTCAACTCTTGACTCTAGGTATCATTGGAGAATATCTTGGGCGCGTCTATGAAGAAGTCAAAGCCCGCCCTTTATACTTAGTTCGAGAGACCTATGGTTTTGAAATCTCGACTCAAGCCAATCAAAGCAGTCATCAGACTGCTGTAATAACCCCGGAGAAGACTTGAGCTCAAGTCTTCTTGAGTTCAAAGCGAAGTGAAACCTTAACCCTATCCAGATCCATTATTCTCCCTAAGCTAAAATTTCCCTTTCGGAGACGCTGCAGAACAGATTTTCAAATCAGATGGGCCTTAGGCAATTCACGGAGTTCCGGAAACGTTGAGAGTTTAGTATTTTTTTATCAAAAAGGCCGGATAGCTTCCGCTAGGGTTGGAGTAACAATATAGGTACTTCGTTATCCCTGGCCTAATGCGATATTAAAAGCACAGATATACTGGTGAACCCCCGCTGGTTATATCCTGTCCTTAGTTGATTTCGTTGGCGTTCATCCCGTGCAACCTTTGCCGCCTGAAGCTCACCCCCAGAAATCTCGCGAAACCCTGCTGCAAGAGGTTTTGACCTTAGAGCAAGAGTTACAGTTGTTGCGGCAGCAATTGCAGAATCGTAATGTTGAAGTTGAACAGCTTAAACAGGCTTATACCGACCTCAAGCAACAGTTTAGCCAACGCACTGCCGCGCTCAAGGAATCAAACGACACCCTAGTTGCCGAGGTTGTTGAACGCAGCCAAGCCCAGGAAGCGCTGCACAAGACAACCGAACAGCTGCAGGCGATCCTCGATGCGGTGCCCGGTATTGTGTCCTGGATTAGTGATGATCTGCGTTATTTAGGGGTCAACCAGCACCTCGCCAATGCCTTCAATTTGCCCAAAGAAGCTTTCGTTGGCCAAGACATTGGGTTTCTCCATACCAGTCAAGCCTTTAATAATTTTGTCAAAGACTTTTTCCAAAGTCCTCATATCGACGCCTATCGGGAAATTAGCGCCAATGTGAGTGGCGTCTATCGTCGATTTCTGATCGTGGCTCAAAAATATAACCAAGGAAAGGCGGCTTTTACGGTTGGCATCGATATTACCGAACGAAACAAAGCTGAAGAAGCCCTGCGAGAAGCCGAAGCCAAGTATCGTAATATTTTTGAAAACACTGTTGAGGGGATCTTCCAAACCACCCCCGACGGCAAATATTTAAGTGCGAATCCAGCGCTGGCCAGAATTTATGGCTATCGCTCAGCAGAAGAAATACTCTCTGGTCTGACTAATATTCAACACCAACTTTATGTCGATGGCCGTCGCCGGGATGAGTTTATCCATACCCTCCAGACCCAGGATGCCATTGTTGGGTTTGAATCGGAAATTTACCGTAAGGATGGCACCAGCACCTGGATTAGCGAAAACGCTCGAGCGGTTAGGGACGAAGCCGGCACCCTCCAATATTATGAAGGCACGGTACGTGATATCACCGCCCGCAAAACCGCAGAAGCTGCCCTACAGAAGGCCAATGAAGAACTCGAAAATCGCGTCATCCGACGTACAGCGGCGTTAACAGAGGCTAACCAGCGTCTTCTCAATGAGATTCAAGAGAGACAACGTATTGAAGCGGCCTTAAGAGCGTCTGAGGCTGAACTGCGGGCGCTGTTTGCAGCAATGACCGATGTGATCACCGTCTTTGATTCAGAAGGCCTTTATCTCAATATTGTCGCCACCAATGCTGCCCTCCTTTATAGTCCGGCCGTGGAACGCGTTGGCAACATTGTCTACGATGTGCTGCCGCCTGCCCAAGCGACATTGTTCATGCGCCATATCCAACGGGCCCTCAATTCGGGGCAACCTGTGCGTCTGGAATATAGCCTCCCTATTGGTCCCTGGCAACAAACTGATGAGACGGGTGAGGAAACTCAAGGTGATGCAAATCCTGACGATTTTGAAAATACGGCATGGTATGCCGCTATCGTTTCCCCTATGCCTGATGGTCGAGTAATCTGGGTGGCTCGCGACATCACCGAACGCCGACGGGCTGACTTGGCACTGCAACAGGCGGAAGAAAAATATCGCAGTATTTTTGAGAATGCTGCTGAAGGTATTTTTCAGGTTACGCCAGAAGGCCACTACATTAGCGCTAATCCAGCCTTGGCTCGGATGTATGGTTATCCCAATCCTGAGGCCTTGATTGAGCAGGTGCAGGCCATTGATGCCCTCTATGTTGACCCGTTACGTCGCCAACTGCTGCGCGACACGCTCCATCGTGACGAAGCGGTGACTAAATTTGAGTCTCAGCTTTATCGCGCCGATGGCAGCGTGATTTGGATTAGTGAAAACATCCGTGCGGTAAAGGATGATGCCGATTGCTTATGCTACTACGAGGGCACCGCTGCTGATATTACCCAACGGAAACACGCCGAACAAGCCCTCAAAGAAAGCCAACGAACCTTGGCGACTCTGTTAGGAAATCTGGCAGGTATGGCTTATCGGCGGTTGTGTGATGAAGGTCGTACCCTTGTTTTTGTCAGCCACGGGTGTTACGAACTCACGGGCTATCAACCAGAAGATTTGATTGCCCGTCAGGGAGTTTCCTTCGGCACCTTAGTTCACCCTGATGATCATGACTACGTAGGTGAGCAACTTGCCACGGCCCTCGCAGGACAAACTCCGTTTCAGATGGTCTACCGTATCATGACGGCTCAAGGTAGAGAAAAATGGGTGTTAGAGAAGGGCATTGGCGTATTTACCCCAGCAGGAGACCCCGTTGCAATTGAAGGGTTCTTAACGGATATTAGCGATCGCAAGCAAATCGAAGAGGCCCTCCAGGTAGAGCAAGAAAAGTCAGAACAGTTGCTCCTCAACGTCTTGCCCCAACCCATCGCAGCGGAATTAAAACAAAACCCCAGTGCCATTGCTTATCGATTTGAAGCTGCAACGATTTTATTCGCTGACATCGTTAACTTCACCCAGCTCTCTGCTAGCGTTGAACCAACGGAACTGGTTGATCTGCTTAACCAGATTTTCTCAAACTTTGATCAGCTAGCGGAAAAATATGGTTTGGAGAAAATCAAAACGATTGGGGATGCTTACATGGTGGTCGGAGGGGTGCCCAATCCCCGCGATGATCACATGGAAGCGATCGCAGAAATGGCATTAGAGATGCAAGCTTCGATCGCTAATTTTCAGCGTGCTGATGGCCGTTCTTTCGCCTTGCGTATTGGCATTGACAGTGGGCCGGTGGTGGCTGGGGTTATTGGCATTAAGAAGTTCTCCTATGACCTTTGGGGTGATGCGGTTAACGTGGCCAGCCGCATGGAGTCCCAAGGCGTAGGCGGCAGGATTCAAGTGACTGCCAATATCTATGAGCAACTCAGGCACCGCTATCGCTTTAACGAGCGCGGCGAAATTATTGTTAAGGGTAAAGGATTGATGATTACCCATTGGCTATTGGGACAGCTTTGAAGCCTTGGGATAAACACGGCGATTAACTCAATACGGGCGATCATGCCAGTGTCTACGCGAGACTCAAAACTGATGATTCCAGCAATCCTTTAAGGCTTGTTCCAGAATCTCTAGACCTTTGTCAATTTCATCGCGGCTGATTGTTAGCGGGGGGGCAATTCTCAATGTGCCGCCCATGCTGGGAATACCGCTGACGATATTGATATTGAGCCCTAGTTCTAGGCAGCGATGGGTGACTTGATTGCCTAAGTCATGGTTGGGGGTGCGGCTGGCTTGATCGGTGACAAACTCAACCCCAAGCAATAAGCCCCGCCCCCGCACATCACCAATCACGTCGTAGTGTTTTTGTAGCTCTAGCAGACCATTTTTGAGGTACGTGCCCATCTCGGCAGCACGCTCAGCCAGTTTCTCAGCTTTGAGGATTTGCAAAACGGCTAACCCCACTGCGGCAGGCAATGGATCGGAAACATGGGAGGTGTAAAAAATGAAGCCTTTGTCATGGCAGTCGGCTTCAATCTCGTCGGTGGTGATGGTGGCGGCCAGCGGTAAGCCACCACCCAAGGTTTTAGAAACGGTCAAGATATCGGGGACAGTGCCAATTTGCTCAAAGGCAAAGGTGCTACCCACGCGACCAAAGGCCGTCTGGGCTTCATCTACAATCAGCAACATGCCGCGTTCTTGGCAAAGTTCCTTCAACCTTGGAAAGTAATCCTCAGGGGGCACAATCATACCGCCTGCACTCAAAATCGGTTCGGCAATCACGGCGGCATAAGACCCCACTGATTGGCAGTCAATCAGTCCAAATCCAACTTCGAGGCAGGTGAGATCGCAGCGATCTTGGCAATGTTGAATGGGGCAACGATAGCAGTTGGGTGTGGGGAGCACCATAGTCCCCGGCATACTGGGGCCGTAGCCCTGGCGAGCCGCAGCATAGGTGCTGGCACTGGCCCCCCCAGTCATGCCATGCCAAGAAGAGCTAAACCCAATGATTTCAAAGCCGCCCGTATTCAACTTTGCCATCCGCAGTGCAGCTTCGTTGGATTCGCTACCTGTGTTGAGGAACAGGACTTTTTGCAGCGTGGGTGGCAGCAGTTCGCATAGGGCATCTGCCAGATGAATCACTGCTGGAGACAGCATGCCGCTGAACAGGTGAATAGCATCCTGACAGGCGTGCTGAATGGCTTCAACAATGGCGGGGTGATTGTGACCCAGGGTGGAGCACATCTGGCCGGAGGTAAAGTCTAGAATGGCGCGACCGGAGTGATCGTAGATATAGGCTCCAGAGGCCCGCTCAATCACGACGGGCGAAAATTTGCTAGTGTAGCGGATCAAATGATCGTCTACCGTTTGCCAAAACTCGTCTAGTGCTGCGTCTTGCTGATCACCCATCACTGTGCCTCTAGCGTTAGGATATGGAGCTGCTAATAGTTTGACACTGAGACGCAGATATAAACTGCTCAGGTTTAACGCTACTAAGAGTTTTAAGGGTTAGGGGTTTGGACAGGGATGCGATCGCACCCTCAGAATGACGAAATCGGGAGGTACTTGATCGCGATTCCCTACTCTAAGATGGATGGCATCACTTGCCTAACTTTTTACAGGCGATTCTGAATGGTTCAATCACCCGTTAAGGCACTAACGTTGCAGGCATTTCTGCAACAGCCTGAAACTAAGCCCGCCAGCGAATATATCAATGGCCAAGTTTTTCAAAAGCCCATGCCTAAGGGGAAGCATAGTCTGCTGCAAACTCGGCTCTCGGCGGTGCTGAATTCGGCGCTACAACCCGAACAAGTCGCTTGGGCATTTTCAGAACTACGCTGTACCTACCCTTCGGGAAGCCATCTTACAGATGTCTATGGTGGACGCTCTACTGTGCCTGATGTGAGTGTCTTTACTTGGGCGCGAATTCCTTGTGATGACAATGGTGAAATTGCAAATGCAATTGAAACTCATCCGGATTGGGTGATTGAGATTTTATCCCCGGATCAGAGTCAAACTCGGGTCACTAAAAATATCTTGCACTGTTTGCAATATGGTACTCAGCTCGGTTGGCTAATTGATCCAGATGAACAAACTGTATTGGTTTATTTGCCGCCTGATCAGGTGAAGATTTTTGATCGGCCTGGTGATGTTTTGCCGACTCCGTCTTTTGCCAGTAATGTCCAACTCTCTGTTGGAGAGTTATTTGGATGGCTTGTGATTCGACCGCCTGCGTCTGACGTATAGGGTGAGATGGATTATTTCTTCCTACGTTTAGGTGTGCCGTAGAGGTAGTGATCGTGTTCGACTGACCAGTCAGCAGGTGCTTCAACGCTTCCCGTAAGGGAATCGAGTACGTCCCAGACATCACCAGTAGCGTTGCTATATCGCTGTGTGCATGGTGAATAAAACGCTAATAATCTTTCCTGTAGCGCCTTAAGCAACTTATTTTTCATATCAACAATTTGGATATCCATAGTCTTTATCTTCTAGACATTAAGCAGACCATAGTATTTAATTTAAACAAACTTTATGATTAGCACTTGGCTAGAAACGGAGGTTGAGTACAGCGGTTATGGGTGTGCTGTATTTGAAGACCCTGAAGGTGAAATAAGAGGCCAAGCAAAAGCTTCATTTGATGAGTATGGCAACTATAGCGTTCAGATGAAGATAGAAGATGTTAAAGTCTCTGATCCTTTACCAGGACTATGGAATAACGTTAAACATATTCTGACTGGACAAGCACCAGTAAAATTAGAAAATCGATATATTTGGGGTGGACCTTACAAGTCGAAAGACAATAACTGTAGTAGTTTATCAATAAAAACTTTAGATGGTACCTGGTCTGCTCTTGGCAAGATAAACTTTGGCCATTCTCTAGGAATTGACTTAAGATTTTATATCATAAAATCAAAATTCGAACCTTTTCAGGCTTACGATCCATACTACTGGGTTATGCCTCTTTCAAACTTCATTTCAGACTTCTGCAAGACAGATGAATCTCTTATTGAACATCCTCTAAGAGTAAACTCTACACGATCCGATCTAAACCTTTCTTCAAGAGATAAGCTGTCTCAAAACTCTTGCCTGGACAACTCAACGAAAAGGTTGATAGTATTTGATTACTTCAAAAAAAAGGCTTTTATTGAAGCTTTGAATAATTATGAGGAGCGTAAAACAGCGCTAAAGTCAGGTGATAAAGGTATCTTGCTGACAACGATCATGGTTGGAAATATCGACGCCTCTATCACTGAAATTGATTCTGATTCGAAGCCAAATTTCTTACTTCCACTCTTGGGAATTGCTACAGGTTCATCTGTTGGTATTCCCTGGATAGAGATTCGTAACGAGAAAGGAAAACTTGTCCGTCGAATCCATCAAAAATCTAACTACACCCCCTATAGGGCAGGACATGTCAATTTGCATAATTATTACAACAGCCAAAAACTTAGTGAATTCCTTACATGTGCTCAATCTTCTGACTCATTAGACAAAAACTTCTTCTTGTCTATAGGAGCACTTGTTACTGAGTCAGGATTCTTTAAACATAATATCGTAGATTCATTAGCCAATCTTTTCAGAGCTTTTGATATTTTGTGCAAGGAATATAACCTTGCTGTAGAGGATTTAGGTAATCAACTAAATAGCAATCAAAAGAGCCAGATAAAAGCAATCTTAAATACAGCTAGAGACGAAATCAGAAAAATATCTTTATCTATTGAGAATCCAGAAGATCATTTTCAGAAGAGAAACATTGAAAAGATATCTGGAAGGGTTATTTCTGCTGTCTGGGGAAAGGTTAACGATAGTGGATTAGCCATTAGCAAGCTGATTGAATACTTTGAATTTAGGGATCTAAATGTGATGGAATCCTATTACTCGTCTAATCCTAGAGAAGATAAAAAATCTTGGCATCAGCTTGTTTCGTATTGCCGTGGCATTTCAGTACATGATATCCGAATCAAGGATCAGGATCTGAAGGACTTATTAGAGATAAGGGCTCATTTGTATGACATTCTAATTCGCATTATCCTTCACCTCTCGGGATACAAAGGAAAATACACTCCAGTTTTTTCAAGATATACCTCTGAAGAGGTTGATTTGAATTGGGTTGACATGGATACGCCTGCCAGCAAATTAGGTTATGAATAATGGATTTCAGGTCTGTATAGACTATAAAGTAGGCCCAAACTCATCGGGCAAATCTTCGATCGCAATCTGTAATTCCCGACACAATGCCTTAACCTGGGGAATCGTTGGCCTCGGTGTCGCTTCACCCCTTTCCCAACGCACATAAGTCCGCAACGGAATTTCACATCGGCGGGATAATTCTTCCTGCGTTAACCCCAAGCGATCGCGTAGTTGCTTCAGGGGTGACTCTTGTGTTGAATCCTTCGGACTGCTCTCTGGCATGTCAAGACATAACGCCATACTGACAAGCCATCTTGACTAATGCCATGATGACATGTCACGATGACATGTAAGGTTTGATTTTTGCTATCTCAGTTTCTCACCCCGTGACAGGTTTTCCTACCCGCCGCACCCATTCACCTACCTAAAAATCCACCCATGAGCTTCATCCCCGACACCGAAACCTACAACCTCCCTCCCTCCCCAGCTAATCAACCCACCCCCACCCGCGAACCCATTCGCATCATCCTCATCGGCTCCATCCACGGCATCAGCCTAATCATCAGCATCCTCCACCGCCTCGGCTTCGCCGAACCCCGCGCCTGGAGCAAACCCCAACTCGACCCCGCTAGCGGCAAACCCATGTGTGTTCTCACCAAGTGGTTCCACCACCGACAGTAATCCATGAATAAATCTCAACAGGTAGACGTTTATCCCGGCGATCGCCTTAAAACAAAAAGTACCGCTGTGCCATGGGCAACACTTCGGCAGGTTCACAGGTGAGCAGCTCACCGTTAGCCCGCACCTCATAGGTTTCAGAATCGACCTCCATCTCAGGAGCCAAATCGTTCAACTTCATATCGGCTTTGCTCAAGTTGCGGCAGTTGGCCACAGCCACAGCCGGTGTCGCTAAGCCAATTTGCGCTGGAATCCCTGCTTCCAGGGCTGCCTTAGACATGAAAGAGAGAGATGTGGCTGCGATCGCTCCCCCAAAGCTGCCAAACATCGGTCGCATGTGAACGGGTTGGGGGGTGGGGATGCTGGCATTGGGGTCACCCATTTGCGCCCACGCGATCGCACCGCCTTTAATCACAATTTCGGGTTTGACGCCAAAAAAGGCGGGTTTCCACAGGCAAATATCCGCCAGCTTGCCCACCTCCAGAGAGCCCACATGATCAGCAATACCGTGGGTAATAGCGGGGTTGATCGTGTACTTGGCCACATAGCGCTTGGCCCGGTGATTATCATTGCGATCGCTGTCTTCTGGCAGTGCCCCCCGCTGCACCTTCATCTTGTGAGCCGTTTGCCAGGTGCGAATGATGACTTCACCGACACGACCCATGGCCTGGGAATCAGAGGCGATCATGCTGAAGGCTCCCAGGTCATGCAAAATGTCCTCAGCGGCGATGGTTTCGCGGCGAATGCGGGACTCGGCAAAGGCCACATCTTCGGGAATGCTGGGGCTGAGATGGTGGCACACCATCAACATGTCCAAGTGTTCGTCCAGGGTGTTGCGAGTGTAGGGGCGGGTGGGATTGGTCGAGGAAGGCAGGACGTTGGCTTCACCACAAACTTTGATGATGTCCGGGGCGTGCCCCCCGCCAGCACCTTCCGTGTGATACGTGTGAATCACCCGGTTTTTAAAAGCCGCGATGGTGTTTTCCACAAAGCCTGCTTCGTTCAGGGTGTCGGTGTGGATGGCCACCTGTACGTCATAGTCATCGGCAACGCTCAGACAGGTGTCAATGGCCGCAGGCGTTGTGCCCCAGTCTTCATGGAGCTTCAGTCCCATTGCCCCAGCCTGGACTTGTTCAATCAGACCGCCCATTTGAGCGCTGTTGCCCTTGCCCATGTAACCCAGATTCATCGGAAAGGCATCGGCGGCCTGCAGCATCCGCCAAATATTCCAAGCGCCGGGGGTGCAGGTGGTGGCGTTAGTGCCCGTGGCTGGCCCAGTGCCCCCGCCAATCATCGTGGTCACCCCAGAGGCGATCGCGGTTTCAATTTGCTGGGGGCAAATAAAGTGAATGTGCGAGTCAATGCCCCCAGCGGTGACAATCATCCCTTCCCCCGCGACGGCTTCTGTGGCAGGGCCAATGATGATATCCACATTGTCTTGAATGTAGGGGTTACCCGCTTTGCCAATTTTTTCGATTTTGCCGTCTTTGATACCAATATCGGCCTTAACAATGCCCCACCAGTCCAAAATCAGGGCATTAGTAATCACCATGTCCACGGCCCCGTCAGCGCGGGAAATGGGCGATTGACCCATGCCGTCGCGAATTACCTTACCGCCGCCAAATTTCACCTCATCGCCGTAGATCGTATAGTCTTGCTCGACTTCAATAATCAGTTCGGTATCGGCTAATCGAACGCGATCGCCAACGGTAGGGCCAAAGGTCTCTGCATAGGCGCGACGATCCATCCGATAGCTCATGGGGCACTCCTTTCCAACATCGACAATATTCTATGCCCTTGGCTGCAGAATAGAGTGTTTATAGGAAGCGGTGTGACATAGGGATTAACCCTGAGGCACTAGACCCTCGTAATGTTGCCCCTGTTCAGTAAATGCTTAACTCAACCTAAAAATACGAATCCCACTCGCAAACCCCTATCAATCATGACAGCTCGCCGAGTGCGAAGCGTGGATTTTTGTGATTTTGGAGTGCCCATGGCAAGAATCTAAAGAAAAAACTTTACAAAGTCAATCTATTCCTGTCAATCTAGTTTATAAAGAAAGTACTTTAGAAAGTCGACGCCAGGAGGCGATCATGGTTGCAGCTCACACTTCAGAAACGCAAAAACACTTTGTCCCAGTGGCTCTGGTGGCAGACGTGGAGACGGCAGGGGTTTTGGTAGCCCATGCAGAAGGTCAGGGGATTGTCCTTTTCCACCACAACGGTCAGATTTATGCCCTAGATAACCGCTGCCCCCACATGGGATTTCCGCTCCATAAAGGCAGTGTCAAAGACTGCATTTTGACCTGTCATTGGCACCATGCCCGATTTGACCTGACCAGTGGCGGTACCTTTGACATCTGGGCCGATGATGGTCGCGCCTTCCCTGTAGAGCTCCGGGACGGCACCGTTTGGGTTGATCTGACCCCCCCTAAAAATTCCCAAGCCTATCAGCGACAGCGGTTAGTCGATGGATTAGAGCAGGGTATTTCCCTAGTGGTCGCCAAGGCGGTGATGGCCCAATTGGCCGCAGGGGTAGATCCCATCGAGCCTTTTCAAGTGGGACTTGCGTTTGGGGTGCAATATCGTCGAGAAGGCTGGGGAGCAGGCCTAACGATACACACCTGTTTGATGCAGTTACTCCCCTATCTGGATCCTGAAGATCGCTCCCGAGCCTTGTACCATGGCCTCTCTGCTGTAGCCCGAGATTGCGCGGGCCAGCCGCCTCGCTTCCCCATCCAGCCCCTACCCCAGACTCCCGCAGACTTTGCAACCCTAAAAGGCTGGTTCCGGCAGTTTATTCAGGTGCGAGATGCCCAGGGGGCAGAGCGGTGTCTCGCGTCAGCAATTCAAGCGGGGTTTACGCCGACCCAGATGGCAGAGATGCTCTTCGCCGCCGTCACAAATTATCGCTTCCTCGACGGGGGCCATGCGCTGGACTTTACCAACAAGGCGTTAGAAGCCCTAGATCTTTCCCAGTGGCAGCAACCGGAGAAGGTACTCACCAGCCTGGTTCGAGGCTACGCTCAAGCGGAACGGATGGAAGAGTCTAATGCGTGGCGCTATCCCGTTGATCTGGTTGCGATCCTAGAACAAGCCTTTGCAATGCTACCAGATGTCTTCCCAACTGCGATCGCCTCTGAATCAGAAGCCCCAAATCTCCCTAAAAATCCTCTGGCCGATCGCGATCGCTTGGTCCCCATTTTGCTAGGTGATGATCCCCAAGCGATCGCAGACGCACTGCTGGAGACACTCCGCCAGGGTTGCACTGCCGAGGATCTGTCAAGTACCGTTGCCTACGCCGCCGCCCTCCGCATTGCCCAGTTTCAAACCAACAACGACTTCCACGATTGGGATACCGCGCATCACACCTTCACCTTTGCCAATGCCGTCCATCAAGGATTAAAGCGGGTGGCAACACCTGAGCTGCTGCGAGGCGTCTTTGATGCGGCCATGGGGATATACCTAGATCGTTTCCTGAATGTGCCCCCCGCTCGCTTGCCCAGTGCTGAAAAACAGGTTGAAACTCCAGAGACCTTATTGGCAGAGTTATCAGACCTGCTCGATCGTCAGCAACAGGTCAATTCTGCCGGATCGTTGGTCGGTAACTATCTCCATAGCGGGGGCGATCCCGATCGCCTACTTGCCCTGTTAGGCAAGCTTCTCCTACGAGAAGACCGGGATTTCCATACAATTCAGAATGTGGCAGCGGCGTTTCAACAATATGAAGCATTACGCTACCAGGAAGCAGGGATACATGTGCTGGTGGCCACAACTCGGTATTTAGCTGCCCATGCACCAACCATGCGTTCCCAAGGACAAACCTATGAAATGGCAGCCCGGTTGCAAAAGGGCGATCGCGTTTATGAGTAAAAACTTTACGCTTATACTCAATCCGATGTCTGGTAAGCGACACGATAGCTCTGATGACACCATCAATATCGTCACTGTAGATGAAGCAGCTCACTATCCTTACTATGGATGAAGCAGCTCACTATCCTTTCCCATGTCAGAAATCTTTAGTCTCTCCATCGGCAGCGCCCAGCTTGCAGGCGAGCGAGCTGGGGATGGAGAGCCCTTAGTATTTCTCCATGCGGGTGTTGCTGACAGACGAATGTGGCTGTCCCAGATGGCTGAATTGAGTGACGGGCATCACACGGTTGCCTATGACCGTCGCGGTTTTGGTGAAACTACCACAATGGATGAAGCTTTCTCTCATGTTGAAGACTTGAGAGAACTGCTAGATCAATTAGATATTTCAACGGGGACTCTTATTGGCTGCTCGCAAGGGGGGCGTGTTGCCATCGATTTCGTCCTAGCTTATCCCCAACGGGTGAATGCGCTTGTGCTGATCTCACCTGCTATCAGCGGTGCCCCCGTTCCTGAAGCCTTCCCCAGCGAAATTCAAACGCTGATGGCAGCTCTGGACGAAGCAGATGAAGCGGATGACTTGGATCGAATAAATGCGATTGAAGCTAACTTGTGGCTGGATGGCCCGACGAGCCCTGTTGGCAGAGTGGGGAGCAGCCTGAGAGAGCTGTTTCTGGATATGAACGGCATTGCTTTAGGCATGCCGGAACTCACCCAGGAGATTGAGCCTGCCTCTGCCTATGAGAAATTATCTAATTTGTCGTTGTCAACCCTGGTGATTTGGGGGGAGTTGGATTTTCCCCACATCAAGGAATGTTGTCGTTACATTGTGGAATCTATTCTTGCTGCGCAGGGCATAGAAATAGCTGCAACGGCTCATCTTCCCAACCTTGAAAAGCCTGAAACCATCAACGAACTACTGCAAGATTTTCTGAAGTGATTGCAGTTACTCCAGCTCAAACGATAGCAACAGCTTCCGCAACAGCAGTGCTAACGATTCACGCTCCGATGCCTCAAAAATGCTGAGGATCTGATGCAGATTAGCAACGTGCGCTTCAACCGCCTGCTCAATTAGACTCAACCCTTTGTCGGTTAACTCAATTAAAGTGCCTCGGCGATCGCTCGGATCAGGGATACGCTTTACCCATCCAGACTGTTCTAGTCGATCAATCCGATGGGTCATGGTGCCAGACGAAATCATCATGGCCTTGAACAAATCCGTTGGTGACAGCTGATAAGGATGTCCTGAGCGACGCAGCGTCGCCAGCACATCGAATTCTCCAGGATTCAGTCCAAACTCAGAAACCGTTGCTTGAACCGCGCGATCGAGATGTTTGGCTAACCGCGCCATTCGCCCGATTACCCCCATAGGCGACGCATCCAGGTCAGGCCGCTCACGCTGCCATTGACCCAAAATTTTATCGACGGGATCAGACGTCATGCGCCAACTTTTCACTCAGATTCTTGATGTCAACTATCTTAACATCGAGATAACTGCTACAATCTTCATGTCAAGTCTCTCGATGTCGAGATAAATAGATTCGGAGACACTAAGATGAACCATTTTGTTGTTTGGCTCAAGCGCAATCGTTGGGTTTTGCTGATCGGAGGGATAACAGCCCTAGTCCTTGGCTTGAGTAGCGTCCGCGCCATGGCGGCTACCCCACCTGACAGCGTCACCTTTTTTGATAATCCAGATCTACAAATCTCCAATGGGGTAGCGGTTCCTCGTGATACCAGCTACTTTTTCACCAGTGGTTTGACGCCACGTCCTTTATCTGACGGCACCTATGAACCCAGTACCTTTGATCAGTCGGTTGATGTGCTGTCGCGCATAGAAGCGCTACTGGCGGAAGAAGCGCTCAGTATGTCAGATGTGATTGCTATGAATGTTTACCTGACTGCTGATCCGGAAACAGGTGAAGTCGACTATCAGAGTTGGTTTGATGCCTATGGCCAGTTTTTTGATAATGAAGAGAATCCGGTCAAAACAGCTCGAACCGTTGTGGCTGTTGCCGATCTGATAGTTCCTGATTGGCGGGTTGAAGCATCTGCGATCGCAGTTTATCCCCGCTAGAGTTATCCACTACCCAGTCGATAACCCCAACACAGTCTTATCGAGTGGTCGAGACATTTGAGCATTCGATAAGACACGCAACTTGCTGATGAGAACGGAAAAAGCTGGCGAAAGCCGGTAATCTCTTCAGATTGAACCTGAAGACTCGGATAACTCAGAGTCTTGAATTCGAGATCAATAAGCTTGGAGACACAAGCATGAACGGACGGACAATTTTTCTTTTAGCGGCATTGGCAGGTGGGGCGGTTCTTCCGGTTCAAGTTGCCTTGAACACGCTGTTGCGACGCCATGTCGGTGAACCCATGCAGGTTACCTTTATTTCGTATCTTGCAGGAGCCTTGGCATCGCTGGTGATCTGTGTCTTGGCGCGCTATCCATTGCCTACTGCAACTGCGCTGTCTCAAACCACTTGGTGGATGTGGGTTGGTGGCTGTTTAGGCACGTTTTATGTGTGGTCTACTATTTTTGCAACCCCTAGGATTGGAGCCGCGCTTGCCCTTGGGCTGACGATCGCCGGTCAAATGATTGCAGCACTTTTCTTAGACCATTATGGAGCGCTCGGATTGACTAAATATGCGGCGAGTCCAACCCGAATTGCAGGGGTCGTATTGGTTGTGCTGGGCGTTTCTATGGTCGCCTATGTCAGGCGTTAATTTTGAATGGTAGACGCGTTGCCCCCGCGCCGTACTTGGACTTCCCCCACGTTGGGCGTCAAATTTGAAATGTTTGAGGATGGCCTAGCGCTGTTTTACCCCGGCGGTGAATGCTTCAAAGACCCGGAGGAGCTATTTCAGGAACGCAATCAAACTCAGCAAACCCTAGAGCGGGCGATGGCTAAACTCCGAGAACTGGGTATCAATCCAGAAGAACTTGAGTAGTGACCCTATCGTCTCCTGCTTGATCTCCGCGGTCACTCGACTGTTGAATTACCCATACAAACCAGTGCTAAGCAAAGAATTAGCTGTCGCTAAGAGGCTTAATTTGGCGCTTTAAAGACCCGATTGACTACTCACTGAAAGCAGTTGTCGCTGTTGAATATCGTCGAGATTGCTGTCTGGAATGGCGGCAATTAGCTGTTGAGTATAGGGTTGCTGCGGTGAATTGTAAATCTCATCAGCGGTGCCAATCTCTTCAATTTTGCCTTTGTTCATGACCATAATGCGATCGCTGACAAATTTCACCACGCTCAAATCGTGGGAGATAAAGATGTAAGTCAGCTTGAACGCTTGCTGCAAGTCTTTTAGCAAATTCAGCACCTGTGCTTGAACCGAGACATCCAATGCAGAAACCGACTCATCGCAAATAATAAACTTAGGTTCACAAGCCAGGGTGCGGGCAATGCAAATTCGCTGCCGCTGACCACCCGAAAATTCGTGGGGCATTCGTCTCAGAGCGCTGGCATCTAGCCCCACCCGCTCTAGTAGGCTGGTTGCACGCGCTTGGCGCTCAGTTTCGGTGCCGCCAAGGCCATGAATCCGCATGGGTTCAATAATTGCTGCGCCAATACTTTGGCGGGCATCGAGAGACCCGTAGGGATTTTGAAACACAATTTGCATCTCTCGCCGTAGGCGGCGCATCTCCGCAGTACTGAGATCTAAAACCGATCGCCCATCAAAGTGAATTGCTCCGCGTGTGGGTTCAATCAGCCGTAGCAAGCAGCGGCTGAGGGTAGACTTGCCGCAACCCGACTCGCCCACTAATCCCAGCGTCTCCCCCGGATAAACGTCAAAGCTGACACTATCGACGGCTCGAAATTCAGTCCTTTGGGCAAAAAAGCCGTGGCTAACCGGAAATGCTTTGGTTAACCCTTGAACCTTTAGCAGCGGGGGTTGCTGCAAGAGCCCCTGACGGTGTTGGGCAATTTCCTGACGGCTGACCTCGGCCAGCAGTTCAGCTTTTTCTGCTGCTGTACGTACCTTGGCAACAATCTGCACCGCGTCGCTGCTTTCTCCATCTGTGTCACGCTCGTCAACCGATTGAACTTCCATGAAGTCACTCACGGTGGGCAATCGCCGGAGTTGCTGATGGGGGCGGGGGCGACAGTTCAGCAGTCCTTGGGTGTAGGGATGCTGAGGATGGGCAAAGAGATCGTACACGGGGGCAATTTCAACCAGATCACCTTTGTACATGACAGCAACGCGATCGGCGATTTCTGACACCACGCCCATATCGTGGGTGATAAACAAAATGGCGGTGCCCCGCGCCGTTTGCAAATCGCGCAACAGATCGAGAATGGTGGCTTGAATGGTGACATCCAAAGCCGTTGTAGGTTCATCTGCGATCAGCACTGCAGGGTTGCCCGCGAGAGCGATCGCGATCATCACCCGTTGCTGCTGTCCGCCAGAGAGTTGATGGGGATAACGCCCTAAAATCTCTTCAGGATTAGGCAGCTTCACTTCTTCAAACAACTCTATCGCCTTGCTTCTGGCCGCTTTTGACTGGAGCCCTTGGTGGAGTCGTAGCGCTTCTGTGAGTTGGTCACCGCAGGTATAGACCGGGTTGAGAGAGGTCAGCGGCTCCTGAAAAATCATTGAAATCAACTTGCCGCGATACTGGCGTCGTTCTTCCTTCGACAGCTTGATTAAATCGGTTGGCTGGGCATCGGGCACATTTGGATTGCGAAACCAAACTTCACCGGACAGATCAACGCCCCTCCCCAATAACCCAATTAAGGCTAAAGACGTCACCGATTTCCCTGAACCCGATTCACCCACAAGACCCAGCGTTTCCCCGGGGGCAATGGAAAATGAAACGGATTTGACTGCGGCGACCGCCCCCGCTTTGGTGGGAAATGTCACAGAGAGATTGCGGATGTCAAGGATGGGAAAAGACATTTATATACTCAGCTAATGACTAAATCTGACAAAGCTTTTTTAGCAATTGTTCTAGCTGTTAAATTTTTATCAATCAAAGAAATTGAGGCAACTATCAATGGCTTAGTTCTCTTGATCCAGGGAAGTGTTATAGAGAAAAATGAATACTACGATAAAGCGAATTTTCTTGAAGCGAAAATGCTATTTTGGGATAATAAAAGCTTCTGGCAATCCCCATAAAAAGACGTCTATGTCATGTATAAAGGGGCTCTATAGATTTATTTGCTATCAACAATAAACACAAGATACGAACCTATTTGTATCCATTTACTCATTTTCTCGTGCGAAGATTCATGTAGGTTTTGTACACCAGTTTGAGGTGCTTGGTAAAGTGCCATTCAGTATATTTTTAGATGTTAGGAGCTAGGCGGGATGCACAAACAAGGGTCTTTTCGGCGATATTTTCGGCAAA
This sequence comes from Cyanobacteria bacterium P01_A01_bin.123, assembly GCA_039815185.1. Taxonomy (GTDB): domain Bacteria; phylum Cyanobacteriota; class Cyanobacteriia; order Phormidesmidales; family Phormidesmidaceae; genus JBCBZT01. The sequence goes on from JBCBZT010000013.1 coordinate 139,034, forward strand.
TTGTTTTAGCCTTGTTTGCGCTGACGTTAACTGTCGTGCTGTCCAACTGTGGGGGCGCACCCGAATCTACGGGCGATGCTTCTGCGCCGGGTGAGGCAACGGCTCCGGCAGATACGGGAGCCCTCGTTTTTGGTTCAGGGGGCCAGCCCGTCAATCTTACGCCAGGCAACATTACCGATGGCAATTCCATCTATGCCCAGCTGCAAATTTATAACTACTTAATTGGGGCTGAACCGGGTACAACTGACCTTGTTCCTGAGCTGGCGACTGAGTGGAGTGCTTCGGATGACGGCTTGATCTGGACGTTCAATTTGCGTGAAGGGGTCAAGTTTCACGACGATACTGACTTCAATGCCGAAGCTGTTGTGTTCAATGTCAACCGCTGGTGGGATCCAGAGTTTGAATATGGGTTTCGAGCTGAGGGTAATCTCTATGAAATTTGGACCGATCTGTTTGGCGGATTTAAGGGGGATGAAGCCTCTACGTTAGTCGATGTCAGGGCTGTAGATGACCTGACCGTTGAATTTGAACTGGCTGAACCCTTTGCGGCATTTCCAGCGGCGGTCGCGTCAGCCTACTTTGGCATTGCTAGCCCCACCGCCATGCAAGAGGCGGGGGCAGACTACGGAACACCCTCTGGTGTGGCGGTGGGAACTGGCCCCTTTGTGTTTGACGAGTGGATTAGCGGCGATCGCATTACCTTTTCCAAATTTGCTGACTATTGGGAAGAGGGCATGCCCAAGGTGGAGCAGTTGGTGATGACCTTTGTGGAAGATCCCGCTGCCCGTCTGGCCCAATTGCGGGCAGGTACTTTGGACTTTACCGTTGATTTGACCCCCGATCAGCTAGCAGAAATTGAGTCAGATCCCAACCTGGAAGCCGTTTTCCGACCTTCATTCAATGTTGGCTATTTAGCCCTTAATCCAAGCTACGAACCCCTGGCGTCTGTGGAAGTCCGCAAAGCGATCGCCCAAGCGATCAATAAGCCTGCCATTGTAGAGGCATTTTGGGGAGAGCTGGGCGAAACCAACGGTCACTTTGTGCCGCCATCACTGGAGAACTATACCAGCGACAACGTGGATGACTACGAATACGATCCAGAAGCGGCCCAAGCTGCGATCGCAGAAGCGGGCTATCCCGATGGGTTTGATCTAGACCTGTGGTACATGCCCGTGAGTCGGCCCTACTTCCCCAATCCAAAACCGATTGCCGAAGCCTTTGCGGCAGAACTCAGCCAAATTGGCATTCGCGTCAATTTACAAACCAAAGATTGGGGCGCGTATCTAGAAGACCGCAACACTGCACCCGGGTTTCAATCTTTCATGTTGGGTTGGACGGGTGACTACGGCGATCCAGACAACTTCCTCTACGCCCACTTTGGCCCTGGTTCGACTCAAGATTTGGGCGACTATCAAAATCCTGAACTGTTCGATCTGCTTAGCCAAGCCCGTTCTGCAACCGACGACGCTGAACGAGAAACGCTTTACAAAGAAGTAGACGACGTCATTTTTGCCGAGGCCCTGCGCATCCCCATTGTGCATTCCCAACCCCTGCTGGCAAAGCGCACCAATATCGATGGTTGGAGTCCTAGCCCATTAGGCAACGAACCCTTCCCCGAAGTCGAAAAAACATAACCTTCGTATAGGTGCCCCGTGGGTAGATACATTTTCAGACGACTGCTTCAGCTAGTGCCCGTACTGCTCGGCATTTCGCTGCTGGTCTTTGCGTTTCTGCATTTGATTCCGGGTGATCCAGCGGTGACCATGTTGGGCGATCGCGCCACGCCCGATCAAGTTGAGGCCCTGCGAGAACGCATGGGGCTGAACGAACCTTTATCGAGCCAGTACCTATCTTTTTTAGGCAGCTTAATCAGGTTTGATTTAGGCAGCAGTATTTTTACCGGGGTCCCCATTTGGGACGAAATTAAGCTGCGCTGGCCCGCCACCTTTGAGCTGTCCATCATGGCAATGCTGATTGCCTTGATCCTTGGCATTCCGGCAGGGGTGATCGCAGCGGTTCGCAAAAACAGCATTGTCGATAATCTGACGATGAGCGGTTCCCTGCTGGGGGTCTCGATGCCCGTTTACTGGCTGGGTCTATTACTGGTCTATTTATTTGCCGTCAATTTGCAGTGGTTACCGCCCAGCGGTCGTATTGGGGTGAATGTAGGCTACAGCTTTGAACCCATTACCGGGTTTTTCATCCTAGACACCCTGATTCGGGGCAACTTCACAGCATTCCGAGATGTCATAGCCCATTTGGCGTTGCCAGCCATAACGCTCAGCACCATTCCCCTGGCGATTTTGGCCCGCATTACCCGCAGCGCCATGCTGGAAGTACTTTCCCAAGACTATATCCGCACGGCTAGAGCCAAAGGTCTGATTGAGTTTTGGGTGATTGGTAAGCATGCGCTCAAAAACGCCATGCTGCCAGTTGTAACGATTGTCGGGCTAGAATTTGGCACACTGCTGGGCGGCGCTATCCTCACCGAAACGATTTTTTCCTGGCCCGGAATTGGCAAATGGATTTACGAAGGCATTTTGCAGCGCGACTATCCGGTGGTGCAGGGTGGCGTGGTGTTTGTGGCCTTTGTATTTGTCTTGGTCAACTTGATTGTCGATATTTCCTACGCCTTTTTGGATCCGAGGATTCAGTATAAATAGTATGGTTATAGCTTCCTCTTCTGAGCGTACGCCTAAATTCCTTAAAAACCGAGCCGTCCAAAGATTTTTGGAGTCGACTTCGGGGTTGATTGGCTTGGGATTAACGTTATTTATTGTGCTTGCGGCCTTGCTAGCCCCGATCTTGAATCCCTACGATCCGGCATCCGATCGCGACTATGCTGCCCGACTGCAAGCGCCGAGTTTAGAACACTGGTTTGGGGCCGATGGTTTAGGCCGTGATATTTTGACCCAGGTTTGGTATGGGTTGAGGACTTCGTTGGTCATTGGGTTAGTGTCTGTGCTGATTGGGTTGCTGATTGGCGTAGCGTTGGGGTTAGCGTCGGGCTATTTTCGCAGCTGGATAGAAATCTGTGTGGGTTGGCTGACAGACGTCATGCTGGCATTTCCATCGATTTTGCTGGCGATCGCAGTCGTTACGGTCACTGGCCCCAGCGTTGTTAGTGTCATGTTTGCCGTGGGGATTGTACAAATTCCTAAATTTATTCGGCTCACCCGCAGCATGGTGCTCTCACTACGCGAGCAAGAATTTGTGCAAACCGTTCGTGCCTTTGGGGCAAAGCCGCCGCGCATCGTGTTTTTGCACATTTTGCCCGCCAGCCTTGCGCCGATTGTGGTACAGGCAACCCTGGCGATCGGTACCTCTACTTTAGAAGCGGCAGGGCTAGGCTTTTTGGGGCTGGGTGCTCAACCGCCCACGCCAGAACTGGGCACTATGCTTTCCGATGCGTTTAAGGGCGGCTATTCGCTGTCATCACCTTGGACCATCATGTTTCCGGGCTTGTTTATTACTGTGACCGTGTTGGCGTTTAATCTATTGGGCGATGGTTTGCGGGATGCACTCGATCCGAAGGGCAGCCATTAGATTAAGTGAGTGTTCTGTTGGGAAAGTCAGCACTATCCAGCGGCGCGGACAGTTGCAAGAAATAGTCAGAATGCGATCGCGTCCTTTTTTAACCATGTGAGTGAGAAATCCCTAGCTCAAATTGTGCAAAACCTTTTCAGCAGAGACTTTGGGCAAAGGGCGGGAAAAGAAGTATCCTTGGCCCTGGTCACAGCCAAGTTTCTTGAGGTAGTCCAACTGTTCTAAGGTTTCAATCCCTTCAGCAATTACCGTCATGCCTAAGTTTTGAGCCAACCCAACAATAGCCTGAATAATTTTGCCCTCATGACGCTTCAGATTTTGGACAAAAGAGCGATCAATTTTTAGAGTATCTACAGGAAAATCATTCAGATAGCGTAGTGATGAGTAGCCAGTACCAAAATCATCTAGGCTCATCTGGACACCAATGGCTCTCAGTTGCTCGAGTCGCTCAGTAATGGTGCAGGCGGTTTCCAACAGTACACTTTCGGTAATTTCTAATTTGAGGCTCGCTGCTGAGAGTTGATAGCGCTCCAAGGCATCTTGAATCCTAAACACAAGGTCAGGCTGAGCAAACTGTCTGGCAGAAATATTAAAGCTCATACTTAAAGCCCGGGGAGCAGCCCAGTTTATTTGCCATTGCCGTAGCTGTTGACAGCCTTCTTCGATCACCCAATTTCCTAGGGGAACCACAAGTCCTGTTTCTTCTGCAATCGGGATAAACTCGTCCGGGGAAATCAGGCCACAACTGGGGTGAAGCCAGCGGATTAAAGCTTCAAACCCTAAAATTTTGCCCGTTTCAAGTGAGACAATTGGTTGATAATACAGCTGAAACGGATGGACTTTTCCGTTGCGCATAGACTTTACAGCACAGCGCAAGTCATGCTCTATTTGTAATCGAGCTAATACTGAAGCATGCATCTTCTGATCGAAGACAACATAGCTTTCTTGAGCATTGATCTTGGCCTGATACATCGCCATATCCGCATCTCGCAGCATATTCTCAAGCTGACAGTACCCTCCCGAAGAATGAACCACGCCAATACTGATCGAAGCCATTATTTCATGGGTGCCAACCTGTAAGGGCGTAGCCAACGCTGCTCGCAAACAATCAACCACTCGACAAGCTTCGGCCGCATCTTTCACTTGATGCAGCAAAATACCAAATTCGTCTCCACCGAGACGGGCAAACAAATCTTGGGGGTTAAGGCAGGGGAGTAATCGCTGTGACAAGGCTTGCAAAAACTGATCGCCTACAGTGTGTCCCAAACTATCGTTCACTAACTTGAAGCGATCGACATCTAAAAATAAAACTGCAAATTCCTTTATCTGAGCCGGTGCATGTAACTGATCATGCTGCTGCTTCTGTAGCCGCAACCGCAACTGGTCGGTAAAAGCATGACGGTTAGCAAGTTTGGTGAGACTGTCATAGAGTGCCTGTTGCCTTAACCGTTCACCAATCAGATGATTCTTGGTGGCAATGCTGGCTAAATGGGCAGCCGTTTTCATGATTTGGATATGGTCGTGGTTCGGTTGACAGGGAATTTGATGAGACAAGGCAAAGGTACCCAAAACTTCACCAACCTTAGAAAAGAATGGAATTGACCAGCAGGCTCGAATATTGTGGGATAAGGCCAAATCGCGGAAGGAGGACCAGAGCGGGTCGGTCGCAATATCATTCACAAAGACAGGCTCACCCCGATAGGCCGCTGTGCCACAAGACCCTGACCGCTCTCCAATAATCAAGCCATTAAGGGCTTGGGCATAATCTTCAGGCAAGCTGGGTCCAATGCCAGATTGCAGTGTATTGGTGGTTTCATCTAGCAACAAAACTGAGCAAAAAGCGCCGGGCAGCTCTTGCTCTAGCAATAAACACAAGCTGTTTAAAATTCGGGATAATTGGGAACCCGCTGCAACTTGTTCAAGCACTTGTGTTTGCGCAATCAGGAGTGCTTCAGAACGCTTGCGCTCAACGGCTGTGCCTAACAAATGGGTGACCACCTGCAAAAATTGATTCGCTTTAGCGGTCAGCGGTTGAGACTGATGGGAATAAATAGTCAGTACACCTAGGGGAAAATTGCGCCCCGACGACAACACATAGCCTGCACCGTGGATATGGCCGGGGAATAACAGTTGCAGTCCATTTTGGCTCGGATCTGGGGAAGGGTTTGCTAATACTACTGGCTCATCGGCACTTAGTAAATGATTCAGTGTGGAATGATCTTGAGCACTAATGGTGCTACAGTCGGAGACGCCTTGTGTGCTGGCAACTCGCTGCAGTTTTTGTCCATCAGATAAGACTTGCCAGTAATCACTACCACTTATCTTTAAGACCCGGGCCACTAGCGTTACTGCTTGTTGAAACAAGTCAACTAATGGAACGTTAGATAACGCGGATTGACTAAGTTGAGCGATCGCGCCCTGGTTTTCAATGCTGGACGAGAGCCGGACAACCTGATCACCAGAAAGCGAACTACCTCGATAGCTAAAATACGACATTACAATTGACTAAACTTTGAAAACATTTAGCAGATCGCGGCCAGTACCCAGGAGCAAAAATGGATAAGTTGTCTACTTTTAGTTCCTTTAAAAAACTCAAGCAGTTACGATCATTGAGCAAAACTTATCAGTTTCGGCGCGATTTTATTTACAGTAAAATCCCTGATTTTTTCCTAGAATAAGGTTGTTTCAGCCATTTGGCTTACTTTATTGCATACCCTATCAATGATTGAATACCAGTTATAGTATTTAGCAAATTTTGAATTAAAATCATGCCAAATACTTCCTTGTTAAGCCCTATTAATAATAACTGAAGACTGCGTAGCTGGACTGACGCAAATGAGTATGCCTACTCCCAGGTTAGTGGTGGCGTTGTTGACAACGGCAGCGATCGCACTCAAGCTATGCTTGCCTTGGTAGATAGAGCGTAACGACTATCGTCCTATGGTGAAAGTCTTTAACCTGTTTGGGACAACAACACTGTTACTGTTTTCGTTCAGTCCGGCTGTTCGAGCTGAGTTACTGTTCGATCGAGGGCTACCTGCCGATCACATCAATGACTCACCAGGAGAAACGCGAGCCAATCTTCGGTGGACAGCAGGCTTTGATAATCAAAATTTTTATGGCGACGACTTTGTCATTGGTGAGGTGGGCGATCGCTATGTGATTAACCATATTCGCACCTGGGCTGTACTGGGCTATCGAGAAGAGGGGCCAGCGAAACCCGATGAGATGGGTGATTGGTTTAGCCAGGTGAGATTGCTGGGAGGGCTACCTGCTGATGAGTATCTCCCACTGCTGGCCTCTGGAAACTTGAACTTGAATGCCAGTACTACAGACAACCCCAGTGTGGTAATTAGTCGGGTCACATATCCTGATGAAGCAGGGTCTTCGTATAACAACTTTGGGCCGCGCACAACCCTTTGGCAGATTGACTTTTATAATCTCAACTGGGTTGTAGAAGGGGGCACTCGATACAACTTTTCTGTGCAGGGCACGGGTCGCCAGTTTGAGGGAGAAGACTACTTTCATGCCTGGTACAACCATGCCACCAGCGCCCAGTTTGACAGTGTGCCGCAACAGGGAGCTGATGATTTGATGCTGGTTTTCAGCAGTGGTGGTGAATTTGTCCGCATTGCAGAGGCTGAAGAACACTGGAATAAGCCAACGGATATCAACATTCAAGTCTTTGGTGAACTTCTCGAAACAGACGCTTCGCTCGTGGATAATTCTTCTCTAGAACCAGCGATTCGTAGTGTGGCCCAGGCGCTTTGTGCTGCTGACCTATTAACAGGCCGAAATTGCCAAAGAGCATTGATTGAAGCAGAACAAGGCAGCTTAGATCGGCGATCGCAGTTGCTAGCCTACATCTACGAACAGTTTCTGCGTGAGAATAATCTCTCGCCGCCGCTATTTGCGGTTTATAGGCTGGTAACACCCGATGCAGCGTTGCAGAATGAATTACTGGAAGCACTCAACCAACTTGAGACAACCGGCATCTTGAGCGGGCTAGCTTATCGTCAGCTCAGCAGCAACATTGCGTCAGGGCGAATTAGAGCACCCCAGGATCTATACGCAGAAGCGGCGACTTGGATGGCGCTGTATGAAACTTTAGAACCCACCAGAGTCACACCAAGGCTAGATGACCTCCAGTCGATCGGCATTTTATCTCCTGTAGGACACACAGAGCTATTGGCCGCACTTCAGGCTGAGATACTCAATCATCCAATTGAGTTTTTGCAATATATTGATCAAGGCGTCTTGATCGATCTGCGTCACTCTTCTGACCAGCCAGAAGAGTACTTTCCCAGAATTCATCAAGTCATCGCTGAGATGCTGATTGAAACAGGGATTGTAGACGATATGTTTGGCGATTTTGATCTGGCAATTAGATTAAATGAGGCGTCAAGATCCTTGGCTTCAGCGCAAACTTTAGCAGAATCTAGAGGAATTGAGATTGAGGCGTGTCTAAATTATGAAGTTGTTGTTTCTGTTGAGGTGAATGGTCGTTACTACAAACACGCTAGTTTTTATGCGCTACCACTAGATGAGCTGGATTTCCTGGGGAGGTTAGAGCCTTGGGAATTTATCAACCTATTCAACAAGATTTTGCGGGATCAAGCTTCCCCCTATCGGCTTTATATCGCAGAACCGGGTGTCGCGAGTCCCCGAATCAGTTTTGGGTCGCCTGTTTATCTAAATGAGTGGTTTGGTGTCATTGCGTTAACAGCAGAACAAGCCAATATTTACCTCGGACGTGATATCAATCAACACGCCCGATTACCAGAACTAACTAGCGATCGCATTGAAGAATTGCTGACCCTGTTTGAGCAAATTGGTTTGGTTGAGCATCTGACTCGTGATCAGATTGAGGCAGGACGCAATCGCATTGCCCAAAGCTATATCACTCGATTCTATGAGCTTTTTGAAGCCTTTGATCATGTCCTGCTCAGTTTTGAATGGGAGTCTGGCAATATTGATAACCCCTACCAGGCACTGACTCGAGAATTTGCGGCAATCTCACGGGGATATTTTACGCCGACTCAGATCACTAACGAGTTTGATTGGGACACTCAAACTGCCGGGCAAACCTTTGTGATCAATGGGACTGAGTATAGTCAAACGTTACGTTTCAACGGTGATTGGCTAGACCCTGATTTTTTTGAGTTTATTCAAACTGTCGCTGCTCAAGAAGTGCCTCAAGGTCAGTTTTATCCCGTCTACGATACTAATGAGATAATTGGATATCTATTTTTGACCGATGCTCAATACGAAGCGCTCCAAGCTGAGGAACTATTTCAATTCGCACCGATGAGATAGCTTCTAGGTAACAGATTGTTGCCTAGGAATTTTGATAATAAATTCTGTCTCTTGGCCAGGAGATGAAGAATACTGGAGAGTACCGCCGTGGTTTTCAGCAATGATTTGATGGCTAATGGACATGCCCATGCCGGTGCCTTTACCCACTGCTTTTGTCGTGAAAAAAGGATCGAAAATTCGGGATTTAATCATATCTGGAATGCCGGGGCCGTTGTCTAAGATATGAATGGTAACGTGGTCTGAATCAACTGTTTGGGTTCGGATAGTGATGGTGCTCGGCGATTGATTGATTTCCTGTTGAGAACGACAGCGATCGCGTTCCTCCAACGCATCCAGGGCGTTAGCCAAAACATTCATAAAGACTTGATTGAGCTGCCCAGCATAGCAATCCACTAAAGGTAGATTGCCATACTGTTTAATCACTTGAATTTCAGGACGTTCAGAGGTCGCCCTAAGTCGATGCTCTAAAATCACGAGGGTGCTATCAATACCAACGTGAATATCGACTTCCTTGCAGTCTGCTTCATCCAACCGAGAAAAGGTGCGTAGGGAAGTGATAATCTGGCGGATGCGATCAGCTCCCATTTTCATAGAAGTTAGAATCTTCGGTAGATCTTCCTTGAGAAAATCTAATTCGATAGCTTCAATTTCATCTTGAATACTAGGGACTGGATTGGGGTAATGGGTTTGATAAAGTTCGATCAGATTTAGCAAATCTTGAGTGTACTGTTTGGCTGGTGGAATATTGCCATAAATAAAGCTGACTGGGTTGTTAATTTCATGGGCGACGCCTGCGACGAGTTGTCCTAGGGAAGACATTTTTTCGCTCTGGATCATGTGTAGTTGAGTCTGCTGGAGTTCCTGCAGAGTCTGCTCTACTTCTTTAGCTTTTTGTTTGAGCGCGACTTCTGTCGCTTTGCGCTCAGTAATGCTCAAGCCAGTTCCTCGAAAACCAATGATTTCGCCTTGGTCATCTAGCATGGGTAAACCACTGACGGCTTCCCAAACCACTTCACCAGATGGCAAAATATCACGATGCTCTAAGGAGAAAGCAGATTTTTGGATCGCAGCGACTTGGACAACCGACTCCACATGGGCGATATCTGCTTGGGGCATGAACTCAAATGGGGTATGTCCTAGTAATTCAGACGGGGCATAACCTTTCACAACTTTGGCCTGTTCAGTGACAAAGGTGTATACTCCATCCGCCGTAATTTCCCAAATATATTCTCCGGCGGCTTCGGTTACATCCCGAAAACGCTGCTCACTTTGACTTAAGGAAACCTCCATGGCTTTGCGATCGCTGATATCTTGAGCTAATCCAATCAAGCCAATAATATTTCCTTCCGCATCGTAGAGGGGCGTTTTGACTGTTAGATAAGTATGTTCAACGTCTCCAGCAGGAATGACTTCTTCAAAGTGTTGGGCTATCCCCTGGTTCATTACTTCCTGGTCTTTAAGCATAATCGGGGTGGCAACTTCTGGTGGCAACAAATCCGCATCGGTTTTGCCGAGAATCTCAGCAATGGGTTTGCCGAAAAAGTCTGCCAGATTGGAATTTAAGGCGACGTGCCGTCCCCTGTAATCTTTAACAAAGAAAATGCCAGGTATGGTTTCTATGACGGAATTCAGCAGCGTATTCGTTTCCTGCAGGGCATTTTCAGCCGCTTTGCGATCGCTAATGTCTCGCATGACTGCCAGGGCATGGGGTTTGCCATCATAAAAAAAGGGAATCCCGGTTACTTCTATATCAATGGGCGTGCCGTCTTTATGAATATCGACTGCTTCGCAAGCAAAACGATCGCCAGATCTGATTGTTTCGAGAAACTGAGCCAATATCGGTAAAGAATCTGGATGAATATATTCTGTTGGGCTGAGGTGGATGAACTCTTCGTAAGTGTAGCCATGCATCTCGCAAGTTGCAGGATTGACTGTGACGGGTTGACCGGTTTCTAAGTCGCTGATAAAAATCCCATCATTAATCGCTTCAAAAATGCTGCGATATTGCGCTTCTTTTTGCTGGAGTTCGGCTTCGGCTAATTTGCGGTCTGTGATATCAAAAGTGGTGAGTACAATTCGATAGATGCGGTCGTGATCATCTTTTAGCGGATTCAGGGTTGTCAACCACCACACGTCGCGGTTTTGGAATGGCAAATATTCCTCATAGGTGATAGATAGACCTGCGTTCAGACAGCGCTGATAGTTTTGCCGGATGATAGTCCCTTGGGCTTTGCCGAGTAGCTGCTCTGGTGTTTTCCCGATGACCTGCTCATTAGGTATACCCGTGCGCTTCTCAGCCGCCGGATTCCAACCGACAAATCGAAATTCGCCCTTGGGTGAAACATCAATAATGACGATAGTGTGCTCTACTCCCTCGTATGTGCTGCGGAGTAGCTGTTCTTGCTCATTGAGTTCAGTTTCAACCGCTTTGCGATCGCTAATGTCTCGCCAAGTCGCGTGAAAAACCCGCTTTCCACCCATTTCAATGGGCGTCAACAGCACTTCTACCCAGAAATCTTCGCCATTCAGGCGTCGATACAACCACTCAAATCGATGACTGCCTTGATCAAGGGCGATCGCCACCATGTCATTGGCTTTCGTGAAAGACGCTTGCCCGTCGGGTTGAAATTTGGGTGAGAGTTTAGCCGGGTGTAAAGATAGAAGCTCATGCTTACTGGCACACCGCATCATCGTGACGGCGGCCTGATTACAATCAACGAAAACGCCATCTTCCAAGAGCAAGATGGCATCTCTGGATGCTTCGAAGAGTTGGGTAAATAGCGTTTCAGATTTTGTCCGTCTGGCTGTAGCCGTTTGAGATTCAGCCCTAACGGTTTGGCAATTGCTAGTTTTGGAGACTAAGGGTTGCTGCCCTACCTGATGGCGCTCATCGGTGCGTTGTTGGAGTGCTACTTGGGCTTGCCGTGCTTGCCGCAACGCGTCTTGTAAAAGAACCTTCTGGGTTTGATCGGTCGCGTCTAGCTGCCAACAGATTTTTTCTGCCTGTTCTAAGCTGTGTTGCAGTGTTCGGTGGGTAGTTTCTAAATCTGTCAGATTGGATGGGGCTCTGTGATCCAGCATAGTCCTGATTACTTTAAGTAGGTGCCTAAGAGAATGTGCCAATAGTTGTGGCGACTCTGAGCACAATTGGAAAAGCCTGTCATTTGTAGCATTCCCCAAAACTTTAAATGACAATCTAACTTCATATAAAAGACTGTAGACCCAGACAAAAGCGCCAAAATTAGGTTTGGTATATTGAATGCAGCGATTTGGGGGTGAGATTAAACGCTAGGTGTCTCCCCCTTCCTTCTCCCCATGGTGTTGATTACAGGTTATCGGTCAATCGAAACCCTCTACGAAGGCCCAAGGACAATGGTTCTGCGCGGCCAACCCTTGAATTCGGCCAGCAATCAAGTAATACATTCAGCCGTCGCCGATTTGGCAAACAATACCGTCATCCTGAAATGTCTGAAGGCAGATTACCCGACGCTGTTTGAGTTGTTGTGCTATCGCAATCACTACACCATTGCTAAGGCGCTCAATCTCCCCGGCATTGTCAAACCGCATCGATTAATCCCCCATGGCCATAGCTACATCCTGGTATTGGAAGATTTTGGTGGGATGCCGCTGGCCGAGTATGTTGAGACCCATACGGTTTCTAGCGAGCAGAAACTAAGGATTGCCCTGGGTTTGACAGAAATTCTGGGGACTTTACATCAGCAACGTGTCATCCATAAGTGCTTGGAACCCCGCCATATTCTGATTCACCCCACTACGGGTGAAGTCAAGTTGACGGATTTTAGTATTGCCTCTTTACTCCCGCGTGAAACCCAGATTCTTAAAAGTCCTGGTCATTTAGAAGGCAGCTTGGCTTATCTGTCGCCAGAGCAAACGGGGCGGATGAATCGAGGGATTGATTATCGCAGTGATTTTTATGCCCTGGGGGTCACACTTTATGAACTGTTCACTGGGTATTTGCCCTTTGAAACCCAAGACCCCATGGCCCTATTGCACTGCCACATTGCCCAGTCGCCGATTCCCCCGACCCAACGTAATGCTGCCGTTCCCACAGGTATCAGTGCCATTATCTTGAAGCTGATGGCCAAGATGGCGGAAGATCGCTATCAAAGCGAATTTGGTCTACACCATGATTTACAGCACTGCTTGCAGGCTTATCAGGCTAATGCCCAAATTCCGCGTTTCCCATTGGGAACTCAAGATCGCTGCGATCGCTTCCAAATTCCAGAAAAGCTATACGGTCGCGAAACGGAAGCTGTAACGTTGTTAGCTGCGTTTGATCGGGTCGCTAACGGCAATCGTTCACACCCTGCTGAGCACGGGGAAGCACCCTCTGATCAGGCCGAACTGGTCTTGATTTCAGGGTACTCGGGCATTGGTAAAACTGCCCTGGTGAACGAAGTTCATAAGCCCATCGTGCGGCAGCGGGGTTATTTCATCAAAGGTAAGTTTGACCAACTGCGTCGCAGCATGCCGCTGTTTGCTCTGATTCAAGCCTTTCAGCATTTGCTAAGGCAATTGTTGACGGAAAGTTCAGAGGCGCTGGGTCAATGGCAAGAAAGAATCCTTGCGGTATTGGGAGAAAATGCCCAAGTGATTGTCGAGGTGCTGCCAGAGTTAGAACAAATTATTGGTTCCCAACCACCAGTCCCAACCCTATCGCCCAGCGCCGCCCAACATCGCTTTGTTCATCTATTCGGTCGATTCATTCGAGTTTTTGCAACTGCTGCCCATCCCCTGGTGATTTTTTTAGACGATTTGCAATGGGCTGATGCTGCATCCTTAAACCTGATTTATCACAGCTTTTGCGAAACGGAACTGCCCCATTTATTGGTGATTGGGGCCTATCGGGACAATGAAGTTGGGCCGGGGCATCCGCTAGCCCTCACCCTGACTGACATTCGCCAAAAACGGGCGGTGACCCCTATTCGGCTGACACCCCTCGACGCATCCTCTCTCAACAAGTTGGTGGCTGACACCCTACAGTGCCAGCGGCAGCGGGCCAGACCCCTGACTGACTTGGTCATGCAGAAAACCCAAGGGAATCCTTTCTTTGCCACCCAGTTCTTAAAATCGCTTCACGAAGAGGGATTAATCACCTTTGATCGTGAGGCGGGCTATTGGCAGTGCGATATTGCTCAGATTCAGCCCCGCTCAATCACCCCGGACGTGGTTGAATTTATGGCGACTCGACTCCGTAAACTGCCCCCCGAAACCCAAACCGTCCTGAGCTTAGCGGCCTGTATGGGCAATGACTTTAACCTGGCGACGTTGGCCTTGATCCACGGTTGCGATCGCCATGAAACTGCTGCCCAACTTTGGCCTGCCTTGCAGTGGGGGTTGGTCTTACCCACCAGTGAAATCTATCGCTTTTTCCAGGCATCGGAGTTTGATGCCGCCATCCCGACGGATGAAACCCTGAGTTCACTGCCTGAAGAGATCGCGTCTCCCGAGTCTTCTGACGAGACGACACCGACTTATCGCTTTCTCCACGATCGCGTACAGCAAGCCGCCTATTCGTTGATTCCTGAGAACCAGCGTCCTCAAACCCATCTGCGCATTGGGCGACTGCTTTGGCACAACATGTCCCATCCTGAGGAACATATTTTTGCCACGCTGAACGCGCTTAATCAGGGCACGGCTTTAATTACAGACGAATCAGAAGCCTTAGCGATCGCCCAACTCAATCTAACGGGCGGGCAAAAAGCCAAAGTCGCAACCGCCTACGATGTCGCATCAAATTATCTACAAACAGCCCTGTCACTGTTGCCTTCGGGGTGCTGGCAAAGCCACTATCGTTTGACCCTGGCCCTCCACGATGCGGCAGCGGAGGTAGCCTACCTACGCGGCGACTTCTCGGCCATGGAGCCGCTGATTCAAACCGTGTTAACTCAGGCGCGATCGCTGCTGGACTGCATCAACGTCTACGAAGTACGGATTCAAGCTCACACCGCGCGCAACCAACCCCTGGCAGCGGTTGCGGTTGCTTTGGAGGTGCTGCGTCAACTGGGCGTGCAGCTGCCCCTAAAACCTACCAAGGGTCATGTGCTGATCGCCTTGGCTCGGACAGAATGGGCCTTACTCGGCAAACCCATGCATCGGTTAGTCAACTGGCCAGCCGCCAGTGACCCGACCCAATTGGCGGTTCGCCAGATCATGCGCAGCATGAGTTCGTCCGCCTATAACGCCGTCCCGGATTTGCTGCCATTGTTGGCGCTCAAGGCTTTAGAACAATCGATTTACCATGGGCATTCCCCCGACTCCGCCTATGCCTTTGCCGCCTATGGGGTCATTTTGTGTGGCCTGTTTGAAAACTTTGAGCGGGGTTATCGGTTTGGGCAGGGGGCATTATCCCTGTTGGAACGCTTTAATGCCCAGGATCAGCAGGCCAAGATCCTAATGGCCGTTCACAATTTTATTAACCACTGGAAATATCCGCTTGAGGTTGGTGCTAGGGAGCTACTGGGGGCCTATCAGGTCGCACTGGAGAATGGCGATACTGAGTTTGCGACTTTCAACGTCTATTTGCATTGCTACCAAAGCTATTGCAGTGGTCAGTCCCTAACCACGTTGGAGAGCGATCTACGCACCTATACCCAGGCCGTAGATCAACTCAACCAGGTGGCTATTTCTAACCTCATGCGGCTCTACCATCAGGTCGTGCTCAATCTGATGGGACACAGTGATGATCCGCTTTATCTGCAAGGTGAACGTTACGACGAGGCGCAGGCGCTGCCCCAAGCGCAGGAAACAAACCACCGCACAACCCTGTTTGACATTTATTTTCAGAAACTGGTTCTGAACTGTTTGTTTGGTTGCTATCGACAGGCCGTGGCTAACGGTGAGCAGGCAAAGCAGTATTTGGGTGGCGCGATCGCGACGCCTTCTATTCCCTTATTTCGGTTTTACGATGCCTTGGCCCGCCTGGGCCAGTTGCGCTCAGATAGCCCAGCTTGGAAACGGTCATGGAAAACGCAATGGATCGTCAGTCGTCACCTAGCCAAACTACGCCGATGGGCGGGTTACAACCCGGCAA
Organism: Cyanobacteria bacterium P01_A01_bin.123; assembly: GCA_039815185.1. Classification (GTDB taxonomy): domain Bacteria; phylum Cyanobacteriota; class Cyanobacteriia; order Phormidesmidales; family Phormidesmidaceae; genus JBCBZT01. Next base: position 154,950 of record JBCBZT010000013.1, read on the forward strand.
CCCTGGCCCACAAAGTTTCACTCATCGAAGCCGAGAGGTATCGCGTCCGGGGACGCTTTGCCCAAGCCCTAGAAGCCTATGACCGGGCCATTGCCCAGGCGAAAATCCAGGGATTCCTGCAAGAACAGGCCTTGGCCAATGAATTGGCCGCAAAATGCCTACTCAGCTATCAAAAGCCGCACCTGGCCCAGGTGTACTTGATCCAGGCTTACTACGACTATGCTCGCTGGGGTGCCCAGGTCAAAGTTGAAGACCTCAAAGCCCATTATCCGGATCTGCTGCGCCCTGTCCTCCAAACCGATTTCACGTCCCATACCGACAACCGTTCCGCAGCGCTGGATCTGGCCTCGGTGATCAAAACCTCCCAGGCGTTGTCACAACCCTTGCAGCGAGATCAGTTACTCTCAGTACTGATGAGCGTTCTGTTGGAGACCGCTGGGGCAGCCTGGGGGGCAATTGTCTTAAACGAAAATAATCAGCTACAGGTGGCTGCCGAACTCGAAGCGGTTCCACCCCAGCAGTCTTCATCTCAGCCGCTGCAGATTGACCCGCCCTTTACTCCCTATCCGCTTGATGCCGGCACTGATCTACCCAAAACCGTTTTGCATTACGTGCAGCACACCCTGCATCTCTTGGTCGTTGATGATGCCAGTACCCTAGACGAAGCGGATCATCTATCAGATCACATTTCAACCCAGACTGATATCTACCCGTGCTTACCCCTCACTTTTCAAAATGATGACTATTTACTGGAATACCAACCCAAATCCATCCTTTGTGCCCCTATCCACAATCAGGGGCGATTGATTGCATTGGTGTATCTGGAAAATGCTGATGTAATCGGGGCCTTCAACCGTCAGCGGTTAACCGTGCTGCAACTGCTAATGGCCCAAGCTGCTATTTCTCTACGTAATGCTCAGCTCTACGAACAGTTAGAAGACGACTCGCGCAACTTAGCCACCAAGGTGGCAGAGCGTACCCAAGCCCTAGAACAAGAAATTCGCGATCGCCAGGCTGTTGAAGTTGATCTCCGGTTTTCTGAGGAAACCTTTTCCAAGGCCTTCCATGCCAGTCCCAATCCAGCCGTGATTTCTCGGCTCGAGGATGGCTACGTGCTGGAAGTCAACGATAGTTTTTGTGAGGTCGCGGGTTATAGCCGGGGTCAAGTGATTGGGCGCACCAGCGCGGAACTCAACCTTTGGGTGGCGCTTAAAGATCGTGAACAGCTCGTAGAGCAGCTACAAACCCAAGGTGGTGTGCGCAATCAGGAGTTTCAGTTTCGCAACCAAGCCGGAGAAATTCGCACCGTTTTGCTATCGGCAGAGATGATTAAGATCAAAGGCACTTCCTGTTTATTAACGGCTGCCAGCGACATCACCCAACGTAAACAAATTGAAGAAACGCTCAAGCAGGCAAAAGAGACGGCTGAAGCCGTGAGCCGAGCCAAAAGCGATTTCTTATCACGCATGAGCCACGAACTGCGGACGCCTTTAAACAGCATTTTGGGATTTACTCAACTAATGGCGGCAGATCCCACGACCTCTGCAAAGCACCAAGAGCAACTGGGTATTGTTGAACGTAGCAGCGAACATTTGCTGGCGCTAATTACCGATACCCTGATGATGTCCAAAATTGAATCGGGTCAAATTGAACTCGATATTAAACGCTGTGATTTGCATCATGTGCTGGGTAATTTGAAAGACATGATGCAGCTCAAAGCCAATGGCAAGGGGCTGGGTCTGAGGTTTGAATACGACCGCCTACCCCGCTGGATTCAGACCGATGAAGTGAAGCTAAGGCAGATTTTGATCAATCTGTTGAGCAACGCGATTAAATTCACCGACCAGGGGACGGTCACGTTGCGAGGTTTGCTCCCCTCTACTGCGTCAACAGCCAAAAACGCAATACAGTTTGAAATTGAAGACACCGGCCCCGGTATCCCTGAAGCTGAGTTGGCGGGGCTCTTTCAACCTTTTTATCAAACTCAGCTAGGACGTTATACCCAGGAAGGCAGCGGCTTGGGATTGAGTATTTGCAAAAGCTTTGTTGAGCTTCTAGGGGGGGAGATCAGTGTTCGTAGTCAGCTCCATCAAGGGAGTTGTTTTCGTTTCCATATCCAAGCGGTTGTCCTCCCGGACTCCAACCCAGCCCTATTGGGTCAAGCAATGACGGCAGTGAAGGGATTAGCCCCCGACCAACCCAGCTATCGAATTTTGGTGGCGGAAGACGATGCCATGAGTCAAGTGGTGATGAAACGATTGCTCACAGGTCTGGGCTTTCAAGTCAAAATTGCTGGCAACGGAGAAGAAGCCGTGGCCCTTTGGCAGCAGTGGTCTCCCCATTTGATTTGGATGGACATGGGGATGCCCGGCTTGAATGGACAAGCTGCGACTCAGCAAATCCGAAAATTAGAAATTAAAACAGCCCAGCCTCCGTTAACTAATTCGATAACGGTTGTGGTAGGCGAATCAGTTACTGATTTAAAGACAACTCCTGGCCCAATCCGCACTAAAATCATCGCACTCACCGCCAATGCCTTTGAGGAAGACCGCCTCGCCATGTTGGCAGCGGGTTGTGATGATTTTGTCAGTAAGCCTTTTCGCAGGGATGTGCTTTTGGCTAAGTTAGCGGAACATTTAGGGGTCAGATATTGTGAGTAATTCGGTGGCTTAGCCGATGCCGTATTCACAATCACGTTGGCTGCTCCATGAATCAAGCTAGCCTCTCCGTAGCAGCACAATTCAACACACAGCCATTCGGATTTTACTTAGGGTTTGCTGAAAAAAGCTGTAACAGTTTCAGCACAAAGCTTTAGGGAATCAAAAGCGAGATTCAAGTGCAAGGAAAAAGCCGATAATTGGTTCAATCCCTTGCACTTGTCTTGCCGATGTACCGTCGTCCTAGTCCC
>JBCBZT010000109.1:0-9320 GCA_039815185.1 Cyanobacteria bacterium P01_A01_bin.123
AGGGGGATAGGGGCAGATTAGTTCACTGCTAATGCGACCCGTGGCTTGGGCAGTGGAGACAGTTTCTGTAGGGGCGAAGAAGGCGTCTCGCGGGGAGAGGGGGGGAAGGGAGGAAGGGGGGAAGGGAGTGGGGGAGTGGGGGAGTGGGGGAGTGGGGGAATGACGATGTTGTTGGGCGAGTTGGGTGAATCCGGTTACTAACTCTTCGATGTCTTGGGGGGTGTTGCCGAGACTAATGATAAACGTGAGTTGTCGCAGGGTGGGGAGTTCGGCTGTGACGCCATAGATGTTGTGTAGCAACTCATCGGCGTTGAAACCGCTGAGGCCGAGGCGGGTCACGTCTATGGTCAGTCGGGTTGGATCCGAGGTGTGAAACCCAGGATTTTGTCTGTCTTTTGGCAAGCTAAATACCTTGATGCCAGGAATTTGCTCAAGTTTTTGATGGGTGGTGATCGCCAGTTCAATGGTCTGGGCCATCAACTTTTCTCCCGCGATCGCCATTTGTTGACGGGCTGCATCCAGGGACGCCAGCAGCAGATAATTGGGACTTGTGGATTGGGTCAATTGCAGGGCTTGACTGAGGCGATCGCGGTCGATGCGCGCGCCCTGAATATGAACCATCGCTGCCTGGGTTAAGGCTCCTAGGGTTTTATGGGTGGACTGCACGGCCAAATCTGCCCCCGTTGCCAAAGCGGATTGGGGCAAAGCCGGGTGAAACCCGAAATGGGCACCGTGGGCTGCGTCAATCAGCAGGGGAATGCCGTGGGCGTGGACAATATCTGCGATCGCGCTCAAGTCACTGCTAATGCCTTGATAGGTGGGCGACACCAGCAAAACCGCGCGAATTTCAGGATGGGTTTCTAACGCCATCGCGATCGCGGCTGGATCAACGCCACCGACCAAATCCCAGTCGGGATCGTAGACGGGTTGCAGATAAACAGGCATCGCCCCAGACAACACCAGGGCAGAAATAACAGAACGGTGGGCATTACGGGGGATCAAAATGCGATCGCCGGGGCTACACGTCGCCAATACGGCCGCTTCGATACCGCAGGTAGATCCATTGGCTAAGAACCAGCTCTGCTCTGCCCCAAATGCTGCCGCTGCAAGGTCTTGAGCCTCAGCAATCACACCTTCTGGCGCAAATAAATTGTCTAATTCTGGCAGTTCGGGCAAATCGGCTTTTAGCGCAGCGGAACCCACGAGCGATCGCAACATTGCTGAAGCGCCCTGTCCTTGCTTATGCCCTGGCGTATAGAATGCCGCGTGATCTCGCTTGGCAGAGGCCAAAATCTGAGACAGCAAAGGCGTTAACTGCTGATCCATCTCCGCTTAGGAGACCCCAGGGTTCTAAAAGAAGCCTGGGGTCTCGTCAACCTCAAACTTTTGCTTCTTCCTTCACGAGCTTTTCCCAACCCAAGTCTTTCAGATTGTCATTTCGGCGTAGGGGACGGGTCACCAGTTCCAACACATCGCGGGCATTGGTAAAGCCGTGGATTTGGGCAAAGGTGAACTCTACTGACCACTTGGTGCTAATCCCGCGAGCTTCTAAAGGATTGGCGTGGGCCATACCTGTAATCACCAGGTCGGGCTGCGTCTCTTGGATGCGCTGGAGCTGTTTATAGTTATCGGGCTTCTCGATAATTTTAGGCAGCGGTACGCCCATTTCTTGGCAGGTTTGTTCCAGATACTTCAGCTCCGCAGCCTGATAGCGTTTGTCCATATAGGGGATGCCAATTTCAGGTACGGTCATGCCGCAACGTACCAAAAACCGGGCCAGGGAAATTTCCAGCAGATTATCGCCCATGAAGTAGACCGACTTGCCGCGAATCAAGCTGACATAGTCTTCAATCGACTCCCAAATTTTGGCTTCCCGTTCTTCTAGTCCTTTGGGTTCAATGCCAAATACTGAACAGATTTTCTCAATCCAGGCGCGGGTGCCATCAGGCCCAATGGGGAACGGCGCACCGATCAACTTACAACGACGGCGACGCATCAGGGTTGAAGCCGTGCGTGATAGGAAGGGGTTAATCCCCGCAACGTAGTAGCCTTCCTCAATCACGGGCAGCTCGGTATAGCGTTTAGCCGGTAACCACCCCGACACCTTAATCCCCTGTCGCTTCAGTTCCAGCGTGATTTGGGTGACGATCGGATCGGGCACTGAACCAAACAGCACGAGGGGGGGATGATCAGCGTATTCTGATTCCGATTGGGCCACATCTTCTTGCTTGCGGCCAAAGTTCAACAACCGAGTCACGGCGTTGCGCTCTACTTTCTCGGCTTCGGCCTGGGGTGCTTGCGTCGGGCAACGGTGGGCCATCGCCGCCAATACCGTGTCTTCTCCTTGAGTGAAGGCATAGTCGAGACCATTGGCCCGAGCAGTCACAATTGGAATACCAATTTCGGCTTCGAGACGGGGCGCAAGCCCTTCGAGATCCATCTTGATAATCTCGGTGGTGCAGGTGCCGATCCAGACGATGACGCTGGGGTTGCGATCGCGCTTGATCTGCAAACACAGACGCTTCAGCTCTTCGTAGTCATTAAGCTTAGCGGCAATGTCGCCTTCCTCAAGTTCAGCCATGGCGTAACGAGGTTCGGCAAAAATCATCACGCCCATAGCATTTTGCAAAAAGTAGCCGCAGGTCTTCGTCCCAATCACAAGGAAGAAGCTATCTTCGATTTTTTGGTAGAGCCAGGCTACGCAACTAATGGGGCAAAACGTATGGTAGTTGCCGCTGTCGCATTCAAACTCTAGGGCTTGGGGCTGAGTATTCGCGAGGGTCATGATATCAGGTTCCTCTCAAAGTCAAATCAAAAATTCGAGACAAATCAAAACGGGAATTAAGCGTGATGTATCCAGCGATTCAACAGAACTCAGAGAGTGGCGACAGGCCTCACCTCAAGCCAAAATCGCTCAAATCCGAGCACTGCGGTCTTCTTCTACCCCGGTACAAGCCTCATCTGGTGTCATCAGAGATTTTGATGCCGGGGCACCGTAATCAACCGCTGGATTTTGACTACTGGGTAGCATTTTTTTCGATTGCTTCAGCCGTTCCAGTTCAGCATCTGGATTGAAGTTGAGCCCCAGGGCAGAGACAATCCGGTCGGGATTACTGCTGAGTTCAACCACTAGGGGTAAAAGCTGGATAAGCTTGGGCTCTAACGTTGAGAGGGTTGCCAAGATAAAGCTAGAAGACGGACGCCGTTTCCCTTTGTAGGTCACCCAAACCCCTAACCGGGTTAGCCAAGCCCGGTTGTCGCGGTAGTAGTCTAGCCAAGCTAGTTTGAGCGATAGGCGGAGCTGTTCAGTATCCACAGATGGCTCACTCTAGTGAATCTTCAGAATCCTGGGCATCAAGCAACATGGGCGTCAAATCTGCATTGTCTGCCTCAATAGTGGGTGGGGTACCGCCATTGTCTAGCGCCAGTTCAGGATCAAAATTGAGGCCCAAGACTTCTACCAGTGCGTCTTCGTCAGAATTGAGCTGATAAAAGGGCACCATCAGGTTTGACAGTTTGGGCTCTAAGGCATTCACCACCCCCAAAACTAAAAATGAGGAGGGGCGACGTCCGCCATCAGGGGTACGAACCGAGGTTTGGCGCATTTGCAGCTCTAACCAGGCCCGATTTGCCTGAACGAAGTCCAACCACTTTTGCCGAATAACGGACGTAAAGTTCTCAAAGAAGGCCATGCTATTTTCCTTGCAGATTGCTCGGTAACAATGTGAACTGACTAAACCTTGACCACACCCAGACCTATAGTTTGCCCTTGCGCCAAAAACTCAAGTTTGTAAATCGGATGTGGTTGAAGATGTCGTACACAGGATAATACTGAAGCAACCTATTGCCGTCTAACCCTCTCAAAAATTGGCTTGAGATTATTGCAATTCTTTACTTAAACCATCATCAGCTCTAGTTCATCCTGGGTTTGCTTCGGCGCATCCTCAGGCGGGTTGAGGTAGAAGTCTGACAGTAGGGAAAATAGTTCACGATCAGAAGCGTCGTTAGGCACCACGCCTTCAGGGCCAGATAAAATCTGGTCGGCAATATTCAAGTAATACTGCGACACGATCTCTAAAGCCGGGTCGGTTTCAGCCATTTCAAAAATCGTCTTGCCCTTTACCCGAGAGACACGAATGTCTTCAATTAGGGGCAAAATTTCCAGCACGGGCATGGGAACAGACTCAATATACTTGTCGATTAAGTCTCGCTTGGAGGTGCGGTTGCCAATTAGGCCCGCCAGCCGCAAAGGGTGAGTCCGCGCTTTTTCGCGTACGGAAGCGGCAATGCGGTTCGCCGCGAATAGGGCATCAAAGCCGTTGTCGGTAACGATCATGCAGTAGTCAGAGTAGTTTAGTGGAGCTGCAAAACCACCACAGACCACGTCACCCAGGACGTCAAACAAAATCACATCGTATTCATCAAAGGCATTGAGCTCTTTCAGCAGCTTGACGGTTTCACCCACCACATAGCCACCACACCCTGCCCCGGCAGGCGGCCCACCGGCTTCAACACAGTCGACGCCACCATAGCCTTTGTAGATCACATCCTCAGGCCAAATGTCTTCGTAGTGATAGTCCTTTTCTTGCAGGGTATCGATAATGGTGGGAATCAGAAATCCAGTCAGGGTGAAGGTGCTGTCGTGTTTGGGGTCGCAACCAATTTGCAATACCTTCTTACCTCGTTTTGCCAAAGCCACTGAGATATTGCAGCTCGTGGTGGACTTGCCAATACCGCCTTTGCCGTAAACAGAGAGTTTCACGTTGAGGGTCTCCTTGGTTTCGCTGCTATGGCTGCATTATGGTCAAACCAGGTCCTTGAATGGAAGAGGACAAATTGACAACCAGCAACGTTAAAACGACTTGGGAGCCGCTAGAAATTCGTAACAGATTCCAAGGAGTCATGAGCCTCTATGAAACCCTAAATTCACCTTCCCCATAGTTTTTTGATTCTATTTTTATAAAAAGCAGAACAATAGGCAAAAATTTCCTGCATCCTACTTTTCAGGCAAGTTAGGACTTTCAGGGTTTCGGGTTTGACGAATTCTGGGGGGGACACAGTAACCAAGCAACTTCCACTGACGCTAATTCTCTTAAGGTTTTCCTCGATATTGAGGTCTCTAGAGGCAGCGTCACACTTTTTTATTGCGAAAGGTGAAAGTTTTGGATTTTGATTAAGCTTCGTGAATATCAATGCCCACTTCAAGGTCACCCAAGCGAGTTGGCTGGGTCGCATCAACCCCCGGATGATCGGCCTCCTCGCGCTTAAATCGCTCAATTTCAGCGTTGATTTGGGCTGCGATCGCTGCGGCAGATTTATCCACTTTGGGTGATGCTTTCAGGAATTGCACTTTGAACATCACTTGCTTGATCACGAGTTGAGTGTCTTCTTTAGCCAAATCGATAGCGATGTCGGTATCCCACTTGCCCGCTAAAACTTTTGTTAGGGCTGTTTCAACCAGAGTTTCAGTCAGGGTTTCTAGGCTAAATTTTTGCCGATAGGCTTCAACCACCGACATCACTGCACCTTCCAAACGAAAGTGGCGGCGATAATCGGCTAACTGCTCAGCGATCGCGATCCATTCAGGTTTCACCACCCGGCGCAGCGCCGTGGCCACGCTAAAGTCTTCGATAACCCGGCGCAGCAGCGATCGCGCTTCGGGTCGAGTCAATCGCCAGTCTGCCATCATGGGCATCAACGTCGCCACGAGTGGAGGCAATTGAGTGCGATTGAACGCTTCAGGAAACGTCTGCACATAGGCATTGAGGACGCCAAAAATCGTCTTTTGCTGCTGCCGACGCCATTGATAAACCCTTGTAGCGATGGCCCTCTGGGCTTCATCAACCAACCGACCAGCCACTGCACCTGGATCAAAAGCAGCTTTGACCTGTTTAATCACAACTTCCGCATCATCGAACCAGGGCTCTAATCCTTCGCCCACAGACAGCACAGCCCCAATCACCGCCTCTAACTCAGCATCGCCTTGAGGAACACCAAACTGCTGGGCATAGGCCTCCAAAATCGGCAAAATTTGAGCCACTCGCGTATCGGTAGGCATAGCAGACATGCTGGACAGGATTGACAGGGATGACTCCTTATACCGCAAGTTTCCAGGAGATTCCGGTCATTCCCCCAACGCGCCATCAACTATCAAGCATTACCCCTTACCGCCACTACCACATTTTGGCCCCCAAAGCCAAAGCTCATACAAAGGGCGGTGTTGATGTCAGCCGTCTGAGCCCTACGAACAAAATTTAAATCAAAGGCGGGCGATCGCAGCCCGGTGCAGGGCGGTAACACGCGATCGCGCATCGCCAGCAGACAAAACGCTAATCCCAACGCGCCGGATGCCCCTAAAGTATGGCCAGTGGCACCTTTAGTAGAACTCACGGCAGGCCGATGGGGAAAGCATTGGGCAATCAGATCTGCCTCATTTTGGTCGTTTAAGCGGGTGCTGGTGCCGTGGGCATGGATATAGTCCACCGCTTCAGGTTCAATGTCACTCCGCTGCAGGCATTGGATAATTGCTGTGATACCTCCCGTGCGCTGCGGATCGGGAGCGCTGACATGGTGGCCATCTGCAGTCGCGCCAAAGCCCAAGATGTGGCCATAATTCGGGGATTTTCTGGCGATCGCTACGGATTCTGCCTCTAGCACTAAAATGGCGGCGGCTTCCCCTAATACCAATCCCGCTCGATTGATGTCAAAGGGATAGCATCCAGTCTTAGCCAGGGCACCCATCTTTTCAAAACCGACTAGGGTCAACGGCGTGATCGGTGTTTCCACCGCACCCACCACCACGCGATCGCAGTGGCCACTGCGGATCAAGTCATAGCCTTGAATAATGCTCCAAAGTCCCGTGGCACAGGCTGCCATGGGTGCAAGCAACGGCCCGGTGGACTGGAGATATTGGGCTGTCGCGATCGCAGGCATATGGGGCAGCGTCGCCAACCAGGGGGGCTTCCAAAGTGTACTCAATTCTCCTAAATCACCCTGTAAATGGCCTTGTGTCTGATGGCCCAACCGTTCCCAATCAGCCTGATGACTGCGGCTTGAACCGACAACGACCCCACAGTCAGACTGGGGTCGTTGTAAATTGGCATCTTCGAGTGCTTGTGCCACCGTGCTCAACAACAAGGGAGGTAAGGCTTCGGGCGTTTTGCCGATCAAGCCCAGCGGGTACACCCCCAAATCGAAAAAAGGCTGACGCAACATTAGGGCACTTTGCCCAGCTAGCAATGCCTGCCAAACCTTCTCAGTGTTTGAACCCAAGGCTGAAGTCAGGCCAATACCCGTCACACAGACGTTCACCACTGCTTAGGACTATTCAGCCTCAGGCTCGGCTTCGCTATCAGCTGGCGCTTCTGACTCTGCCGAATCTGAATTCAGGTTTTCCAACCCTGCGGTAACCGTTGCCGATTCTAGGGTGTCGCCTTGCTCAATCCCATCGACCGCATCCATCCCTTCCAAAACAGTGCCAAACACCGCATAGTCACCGTCTAAAAAGGGCAGGTCTGCTAATGCAATGTAAAACTGGGCCGAGGCACTATCCGGTATCTGCGATCGCGCCATTGCCACAGCCCCTCGCACATGGTTCAACTGAGGGGGGGCGCTTACACCTGCAACACCAAAGGTTTGACTGTAAATTGGCTGCTCAGCTCCGGCTGGCTTAATTTCTAGCGGAATATAGCGGGGTGCTTCAGTTTCGGGGTCGATGAAGCTGCCCTGCCCTAATAACTCAGTCGGCACGCTCGGATCTTTGCTCATCGGGTCTCCCCCCTGCACGACGAAGGGATCAGGTTCACGAATCACCCGGTGAAACACCGTACCGTCATATACCCCCCGCTCAACTAAATCCACAAAGTTCCCAGCAGTAATCGGGGCATTCGTGCCATCCACCTCAATCACAATGGGCGATCCATTCACGACTAGTTCTACCGTAGCCATGCCATTGAGGGTGGGTAGAGACGCGATCGCACCAGCAGCCGGCTCCTCAACAACCGTCTCACTGGGTGCGGTTTCGGTAGGCGCAGAGGCACCCTCGGAAGCGGCAGGTGTGGACGCCTCCGGCTCCCCGGTACAGCCTCCAACCACCAGGGCAACAATTAGCGCCCCCACAATCCACCAACGACGAAACAAAGCAGTCATAAACACCTGAACTCCACTAAACACCCGTTACTACAACAAAAATGATTTAGAGTCCTTCCAGCGGAACGGCTAGGAAGCGAGCTAACTCCGCCCCCTGATTTTCTACCACTGATAGCGGCAGCGGTTGTCCTACACGGGTTAACGGAATCGCCCCTCGCCCCTTGACCCGTAGGTAAAGGGCTCGCTTTGGATTTAACCCATCTTTGATCTCAACCTTCACCGCCTGAATATCTGCCAGGGGATGCTTGATCTCAATACTGCGGTTTTTACCTGGAAACCCCCTACGGAGAATGCAAAACTGTCCAGCCTGTTTGTCGAATTCGTTGTAGCCTCCCCCCACATCCCACAGCAAAATCAGCCACAGGTACGTTGCCACCACTAAACCCAAGGTGCCATAGAATCCCATGGCAATTCCCTGTGGAATAAAAATCAGTTGAGTCGGCTCGGAGAAGGGAAGCAAGTTAACCTTGAAGTAGCTCGAAAGACCGGCCAGCAGGAAGCCCACACCGCCAATCGTGGTCGCAGTAGCCCACCAATAATTACTTAACCGACGCGCACCCAAGACTGGCCGATAGAGACGAGATTCTGAAGAGATGACTGTAGATGACGACATGGCGATAGGTTCAATCCAATTTCTTGAGCCAATTCAGGATCTCAGCATAGCTGACAGAGAATCCCAGTGACGCGATGTTGCCTCACAATAAAAATATTTTGCCGTCGCAAAATTAAGGGTTAATTCAAGCATCGTGCATGGTACAGCGTTAGCCCCGTCGCTGAGAATTTACGTATCAGATTGTAAAATTCTGCATCTCTCCTTATCATAATTAGAAATATTGAATCCATCTGGGGGAATATTTGCCCCACTCGCGCAGGCTTGGTGAGAGAATAAACAGGTGTTTAATATTTATCCATGTAGATTTGTGGACAAATATTGCGCCACTAGCCTCTCGCTAGAGCTTGGTGCCCATCACAAGCTTGCTTGGCAACTTTGGTGGTTTATGGATCTGACGCCATATTAAAGAGGATTTGACATGACCATAGCAATGGGACGTGCGCAAGCCAATCGTGGATGGTTCGACGCCGTCGACGACTGGCTCAAGCGTGACCGATTCGTCTTCATCGGCTGGTCTGGTCTACTGTTGTTTCCCTGCGCCTTCATGGCACTCGGGGGC
>JBCBZT010000040.1:0-72069 GCA_039815185.1 Cyanobacteria bacterium P01_A01_bin.123
AAAATTCGCAAATTTTTTTCATCTGACGTCTACCCACCCCCCCCCCCCACCCCGCCATATGTTTGTGCGTGGGGGGGGCGCATGGCCTGCCGCCCCGACTCTAGGTTTCAGATCGGATGGGGTTTACATCTGATTTCAGGAAGGAGGATGAACGTCAACTAGGGCGAGCAAATCGGTCTCAGAGAGCTGCGTGATGTTTAGTTTTTGCGCTTTCTCTAGTTTGGATCCTGCATCATCACCGACGACCACGTAATCGGTCTTTTTGCTGATTGAACCCGTTACTTTGCCCCCAGCTTGCTCAATTAGGGCTTTAGCGTCGCCGCGTTTAAGGGTAGGGAGGGTCCCCGTGAGGACGAAAGTTTTGCCTTGCAGGGGTTGGGGGCGATCGCGCCCAGAATCATCCCTTGTCCCCTCCAACTGCACCCCGGCCACCTGCAAGCGCTGTACTAACGTTTGATTACTCGGCACCTGAAACCATTGATTGACTGACTGGGCAATTTCGGGGCCGATGCCGTAAACCGCTTCAATCTCTTCTGGCGTCGCTTGGGCAAGCTTTTCAACCGAGGAAAACGGCTCGCTAAGTAACTGGGCATTGACGCTGCCCACATGGCGAATCCCCAAACCATAAAGCACCCGCGCCCAGGGTTGCTGCTTAGAGGCCGCGATCGCGTCAACCAGCTTTTGGGCCAGCTGCTGCCCCATCCGCTCCAAAGGCAGCAGGGTTTCCACCGTCAGGTCATATAAATCGGCCACCGATTTAACCAACCCCTGATCTACCCACTGCTGCACCCACTTTTCCCCCACGCCGCCAATATCCAACGCATCGCGGCTGGCCCAGTGAATCAAAGCCCCCCGCACAATCGCCGGGCAAGAACTATTGATGCAGCGCGTGACCGCCTCCCCCTCTGGCTTAAACACAGGTTCGCCGCATTCCGGACAGTGGGTGGGCAACGTGAACCGTTTGGCATTGGCGGGGCGCAGCTCCGGCAAAATCCGCACCACTTCTGGAATAATTTCCCCTGCCTTGCGCACCACCGCCGTATCGCCAATGTGAATATCGAGTTCAGCAATGCGATCGCCATTGTGCAATGATGCCCGCGACACCGTCGTTCCCGCCAACTGCACCGGGCTTAATTCAGCCACTGGCGTAATCGCCCCAGTCCGCCCCACATTCACGCTAATTTTTTCAACCACTGTCGGCGCTTCCTCTGCCGGATACTTCAATGCCACCGCCCAGCGAGGAAACTTTTGGGTAAAACCCAAGCGATCTTGCAGCTCAAAAGAATTGAGCTTCACAACCACCCCATCTGTTAGATAGGGCAGATCCAGCCGCTTTGCAGACCAGTCCTCGTAATATTTGCCAATCTCTTGACTCGTTCGGCACAGTCTACGATTCGGATTCACCTTAAACCCAATCGCTTTTAGTGTCTCTAGGGATTGCCACTGAGTCATCGGTGTATTACTTGTAGTATTGGCAGCCAACAAAGATAGTTGCGCCTCATTACCTGAAGCAATTCCCCGCACCATCTCCGAGCCCAAACTAAGCTGCGGAAACGATATGCCCATCTTCCCTTCTGGGACAATTAAGGTATAAGCAAAAAAATCGAGCTGGCGCTGGGCCACAATTTTGGAGTCAAGCTGGCGTAGAGTGCCCGCAGCGGCATTGCGGGGATTGGCAAATCGAGGTTCTCCAGCAGCTTCGCGGTCTTGATTGATCTGCTCGAATACGTCATTAGGAATAAAGGCTTCCCCTCGGACTTCTATAAGGGGCGCTGGATTGTGTAACCTCAGCTTCAGACGGATAGTCTTGATAGTTTGAACATTTTGGGTAATGTCTTCGCCAGAGACACCGTCCCCACGAGTAACAGCTCGGGTAAGGATCCCATTTTCATAGGTCAGGGCCAGAGCATTGCCATCGATTTTGAGTTCGGCGACGGTTTCTACCTCGCCAATGTCAGGTTCAAGCCGTCGCCAGCGATCTTCCCAAGTTTGAAACTCATCCATGCCAAAGGCATTTTCTAGGCTGTAGAGGGGGATGTTGTGTTGAACCGAAGTAAACTGGCTCGCGGGTTTTTCGCCAACCCGCTGGGTGGGGCTGTCAGGGGTGATCAGCTCTGGGTGTTGGGTTTCAAGATCCTGCAACTCACGGTAAAACCGATCATAGACTGCGTCTTCCATAATCGGACTATCAAGAACATAGTAGGCATAGCTAGCGTTTTGCAGCAGCGATCGCAGTTCGGTCGCCCGCGTTTGCAGCATTTGGTCTTGAGGCGTTGAGCCAGTTTGGTGTTCTGGTGGGATCCCCATGATTCCAACCCATAGCATTCCCTGGTCAGTGTAACCCCGCTCATCCCGAGCGTGCATAGGGTTGGTAATCTAAACCCCATCTGATCGGAAGAATCTGGTGACAATTTTTGCCGATTCGATAGAAAAGCATCTCTTGATACAAAAAGTCCCTTTGAATTAGACAATCCTTTGCATAATCCGTATATCAAGTTAGGAGAGTGGCAACCTGTGACTCAAAGACGACCCTTTCGCCTATCGCGACGCCAGGTAATTCGGGGATTAATGGCAACCACTGCCTTTGGCATGACAGCCAAGTTTGGTACGGGTTGCACCCAATCAGCAGAAACACCTGCTGATGAAGCTAGTGCTGATGAAGCCAGTGCTGATGGTAGCGGCAGCGGTGAAGAATTTGTTGTGGGCTTTATCTACGTCGGCCCCAAAGATGATTTTGGCTACAACCAAGCCCATGCAGAAGGGGCAGCAGCGATGGCTGAAATCCCAGGTATCAAAATTCTGGAAGAAGCAAGCGTCCCCGAGACCACGGCTGTGGCTGAGACCATGCGCAGCATGATCGAAATTGACGGTGCCAAGGCGCTCTTCCCCACCTCCTTCGGCTATTTCGATCCCTACATCCTAGAACTGGCAACAGAATTCCCCGAGGTCCAGTTCTTCCACGCTGGCGGACTGTATGAAGAAGGCATGCCCGACAATGTCGGCAGCTATTTTGGCTATATCGATGAAGCTCAATATGTGGCTGGGGTCGTGGCTGGGCACATGTCTGAGTCTGGCAAGTTGGGCTTTGTGGCCGCTAAGCCCATTCCCCAAGTCTTGCGCAACATCAACAGTTTTACCCTCGGGGCTAAGTCGGTCAACCCCGACATTACGACCCAGGTGATTTTCACTGGGGATTGGGCCGAGCCTGTGAAAGAGGCGGAAGCTACCAACAGCATGGCCGATCAAGGCATCGACGTGATCACCTGCCACGTGGATAGCCCCAAGGTGGTGATGGAAACCGCTGAAAAGCGGGGCATCTACTCCGTTGGCTACCACGCCAACCAGGCAGAGCTGGCCCCAGAAGGTTATCTGACTGGCGCTGAGTGGGACTGGAACAGCATCTACACGAGCCTGGGCGAACAATTTTTAGCAGGCGATACCCTGATGTCTGGCGGGATTGACCATATTCTGCGGGGGGGACTGGCCGACAATTTCTGTAAACTATCGCCTTACGGGCCAGCCGTTACGGAGGAAGCCCAGGCTGATGCCGAGGCCGCTAAGGAAGCCTTGGTGGCTGGGGAATTGGTCATCTATCAAGGCCCACTCAAAACCAATACGGGTGATGAGATTCTAGCAACGGATACAGATTACAAACAGCAGGACATCGAGCTTGAGAAAATGGATTATTTGATTGAGGGTGTCGATGGTTCAGTCGGCGGATAGATTATCGGAAAATTCATGCTGAGTACCCGACGCTGGCAGCGCACCCTGGAGGCCATTTGTATCCCCATTGGTGCTGTTTTAGCTGCATTGATCATATTTGGCCTCTTTTGTACCCTGGCGGGGGCCAATGCCTTTGAAGTCTATGGCTCAATTTACAAAGCGGCCTTTGGCAGTTGGTTCGCTTGGCAAAATACCCTGGTGCGGGCCTCACCCCTGATGTTGACGGCCCTATGTACCGCCCTACCCGCTCGGTTGGGATTGGTGATTATTGGTAACGAGGGGGCATTGGTGATCGGAGGACTGTGTGCCCTGTTAATGGGGTTGACCTTAAACACGGGGTTACCACCAACGCTGGTACAAATTGCCATGGCCCTTTCGGGCATCATCGGGGGTGGGCTATGGATTATGGCGGTGGGTACCCTGCGTCATTATCGGGGTGTGAATGAAACCATCAGCAGTTTGTTGATGAACTACATCGCGATCGCCCTGATGAACCAACTCGTAGAAGGGCCCCTACGGGATCCCAATTTCGTCACCAAACCCTCTTCGTTTGAACTGGCAGAGGCTAATTGGCTCGGGATGCTACCCGCTACCCGCATCCATTACGGCCTGCTCTATGGTTTGATTGCCTGCATCATTGCCTATATTTTGATTCAGCGCACTACCTTTGGGTTTGCTGCCCGCACTGCCGGGGGCAATATCCGCGCCGCTCAGATCGCCGGTTTACCTGTGGGTAAACTGACGCTGGCCATCTGCTTTTTAGCCGGTTCCGCTGCGGGGTTAGCGGGCATGGTAGAGGTAGCAGCGGTGCAAAAGCGACTGAACGAATCGCTGGTGTCCAGCTATGGCTATGCCGGAATTTTAGTGGCCTTTGTCTCCCGCCACAATCCTTTAGCGACGGTGCTGGTATCGGTTTTGTTGGGGGGTATTTTGGCCAGTGGTGGGATCTTGCAGCGCT
Organism: Cyanobacteria bacterium P01_A01_bin.123; assembly: GCA_039815185.1. Taxonomy (GTDB): domain Bacteria; phylum Cyanobacteriota; class Cyanobacteriia; order Phormidesmidales; family Phormidesmidaceae; genus JBCBZT01. Next base: position 4,682 of record JBCBZT010000040.1, read on the forward strand.
CCCACGACCTACCCGATGCAACTGTTCTGGTTTTCCAAGGCATCGTCTTTTTGTGTGTGCTGTTTAGCGATTCCCTTTACGGTAAAATTCCATTTTTCAAAGAACGGGCGATCACCAGCAAACAAGCCGCAGCGGTTTAACACGATTATCCAAGAACTATAGCGACGCGATTAAGAATCCTGTGGATACGCTCCGCGAACGCGTCCATACCAATAATGAGGAAAACGTGGATTTTTCGTCAGGGTTGAGATGCAAGGAGTGGGGGATGAACCTGTAGGGGCGCAAGGCTTTGCGCCCAGTGCAAAATGTGTAACCCCAGTAAAAAATAGAGGAGTGGGCAATGGCAGCAGAAGCATTGGGATGGTGGGGAGTCCCCTTGGGTATTTTGGCGGGGACTTTACGCGGTAGTGCACCGTTCCTGTTTGTCTCCCTAGGAGAATGCCTGACAGAGAAGAGCGGCAAAATCAATTTGGGCCTTGAAGGCACGCTGCTAATGGGGGCAATGAGTGCCTATGGCATTTCGTATTTGGCAGAAGGTGCGGTTGGTCCCAGTGTTTCCCCTTGGCTAGGCGTAGTTGTGGCTGGGTTCTCTGGCATGGTATTAGGGGCCATTCACGGCTGGCTGGCCCAACAGCCCCGCGTTAACGATGTTGCCGTAGGCATTGCCATGATCGTCTTTGGCAGTGGGATGGCGTTCTTTTTAGGCAAGCCATTTATCCAACCCCAAGCGCCCCAACTACAAACCCTAGACGTCGGTGATTGGAGCAGCTTATCCCAGGTGCAATCGGCACTGAAAATTAGTCCCCTTTTGATTCTTGGCATTTTGATCGTGCCCTTAATGTCTTGGTTCTTTCGATCTACCCGCTGGGGGCTTTATGTGCGAGCGGTGGGGGATAGCCCAGAAGCGGCAATGGCGATGGGGATTTCTATTTTTAAGGTACGGTTTTTGAGCATTGTGGCTGGGAGTTTTTTCGCGGGCATCGGCGGTGCCTGTCTATCGCTTTATTACCCCGGTGTCTGGACTGAGCGTATCTCCAGCGGGCAGGGACTGATGGCAGTAGCGTTGGTGATTTTTGCCCGCTGGCAACCCTGGCAGTGCCTTTGGGCGTCTTTGCTATTTGGCGGGGCCCAGGCCATCGGGCCAGCGTTTCAGTCAGTAGGGCTTAACACTTATTACTACTTGTTTAACGCTGCCCCCTATATTTTGACGTTGGTGATTATGGTGATTACCTGCTCACCCCAACGCACGTTAATTGGCGCACCGGGTTCCCTAGGTAAAGAGAATTAATGGCCCGATTTACGACCAGCGGGCAAGGAGTATTGTGGGCGATCGCATGTTGATTCATCTAGCCGTCAACGGCACCCTGATGCGAGGACTGGCACTCAACGGCAACATGGTTGCCGCTGGGGCGACCTTCGTCCGAGAAGCAACCACAGAACCTGCCTACCGACTGTGGTCAATTGACAATCAATATCCTGCCATGGTGCGGGTAAAAGCAGGCGGGCATGCGATCGCCCTCGAAGTTTGGGCTGTTCCCCCAGCTGGCCTCGCCGACATTTTGCTAAAAGAACCCCCCGGTCTTTGCATTGGCAAAGTGCAATTGGAAGATGGCGAAGAAGTCCTCGGCGTCTTAGGCGAACCGCTAACCGTAGAAGGCAAACGAGAAATCACCGCATTTGGCGGCTGGCGCACCTATATCGCCACGCTGTAGTCATTTTCCCAATTTTGTATCCTTTTACTCCTCTCGCCTCCCTTCTGCCTCCTTACTCTGAATCAATAACCTAAATTTCAAAGGCTTAAACCAATGAGCGGACTCGGTGGACTCAATAAGACCCCCAATGGCGTTGTTCTCGGCATGGTGCAACTCCAATTGCCCAACGTGGTTACGCCCAACGACCTCGCAGCCCAAACCCAGCGCATTGTTGAGATGGTCGGCAAAGCAAGGCGCAACCTGCCCTCGATGGACCTGGTAGTATTCCCTGAATATTCGCTCCATGGGCTATCGATGGACACCAACCCAGATATTATGTGTCGCCTAGACGGACCAGAGGTGGCTGCGTTTCGTCAAGCTTGCGTCGACAACCAGATTTGGGGCTGTTTTTCCATCATGGAATATAACCCTAACGGCAATCCCTATAACAGCGGCATCATCATCGACAACCAGGGAGAGCTAAAACTCTATTACCGCAAACTCCATCCTTGGGTGCCCGTGGAACCTTGGGAACCCGGCAATATCGGCATCCCGGTATGCGAGGGGCCAAACGGCAGTACCCTGGCACTAATCATCTGTCACGACGGTATGTTCCCTGAAATGGCGCGGGAATGTGCTTATAAAGGGGCTGAAATTATGATTCGCACCGCAGGCTACACGGCTCCGATCCGTCAGTCTTGGCGAGTCACAAATCAGGCCAATGCATTTTGCAATCTGATCGTAACGGCCTCTGTTTGTATGTGCGGTAGCGACGGTACGTTCGACTCCATGGGTGAAGGGATGATTATCAACTTTGACGGGGAACCGCTAGTCATGGGCAGTCACCGCCCCGACGAAATTATTACCGCTGAAGTCCGTCCCGACTTGGTGCGCGAAGCCCGAAAGTATTGGGGCGTCGAAAACAATATTTATCAGTTTGGCCACCGGGGATATGTGGCGGTTAAGGGCGGTGCCCAAGATTGCCCCTATACCTATATGCAAGACATGGTAAACGGCAATTATCGTCTGCCTTGGGAAGATGAAGTGGTACACACTGATGGCACATCCTGCGGTTTTTCAGAACCGACTCGTACTTATCAAGGGGAAGCGTTACCTGCGGATCATGAAGGCGATCGCAGCGCGGTGAATCCACTGGCCAATTAGCGAATTAGCGTTGCATAGAATTCTGGCGTCAGCTTTGCCGAATAACGGTACGCTTGAGCTCGCTAAATTAGCACAAGGGGGCAACAAAGTCGTGTAAGTGACGTGCATCATGCTTGTCACTTACCAAATTGCCTCATAGTCCTCGGCCACCAAGTTCCATTGGCTACCGTAAACATGAACCTGGTGAGTTGCCATGCCCTCTGCATTCATCAAGACACCCCCAGCGTGGGTCCAAGACAAAATACTGCCTGCTAAGTTGAAGACGCGAAAGCCCTGGACTTGCAGGTCTTGGGCATAGAGTCCGCTGCGATAGCCGATAGTGCAATAGGGGACGATGGTTTTGTCTTGGTAGCGATCGCGATCGCGTTCAAACGCTTCCCTAGAAATGGCTCCTGGCAGTATCGACACTAAGCGTTCTTCAGGTTCCCGGACATCGACCAGAATAATGTCATCCTGCTGTTGCCACTGTTGCAGCTTTGCAACAGAGATAGCTTCGACCTCAGGAAAGTCTTTAGCATAGTTGCGGTACATAGTAGCTATTATGGCCGATTCAGAAGCCCGAGCAGTCTTTAAAAACAACGTCAATAAGGTTAACAACAAACCCAGCAGTCCAAACTTTAGGAGAATTGGCAGCTTTACCGGCTCAAGGCGATGACGCATCGTCTGGTGAATATTGACCCACAGTCCCTTTTTGCCTTTAGCGAAATCTTCGGCTGAACCCATGCTTTTGTTTGCCATATTTGCTGCATTTCATATCTTTTTGAAGTGTAGCGGAATGTTAAGCTTCAGTCTGCTAAAGAAGTCGTAAGGCTGCCCGAGATGCTTACAATTTGCGGCTAAGAAAACTGACCTGATCGGAAAAAGCTCCCATCAGGCCAGAGTAAACTGTGTGTTAACAGTTGTGTGATTACAGTTGGCGTTTTGCCCAGCCTCTAAACAATGGATAGGGAAATGGGCAAAATTAACATTGTTTGCGATTGGACTTACGACAAGTAATAGCGCTGATCCAACCAGATTAGGAGTGACTCTTCTGTCGTAAACAGATGGGAGCTTTGAGTCACGGGATCGTAGACTTTCCAAGCGGTTCCATTCGCAGAATTAATCGCTTTAATCCGGGGCTCATTGCTGGGTGCCAGGAATTTCACCAGTGCGACTCCCCAGTGCTTGAGCTGGGTTAAAAGTTGAATTTTTGCCGCGTTGGCGGTGCTCACTTGCAAAGACTTTTCAAGCTGCTGACGCTCTTTTAATAGAGACGTTGAATTGGGATAGTTGGTGTAGCTATTCATAGGGGTAAAACCTCAGGCGATAGACCAGAAATCGGAGGGTAACGGGTAACTCAGTTTTGACCGATTGAGTAGCCTTTAAAGGGATCTCGGTGCCAAACTTGAACTGAATGAATCACGTTATTTCTGTCGACATCCTTACTGTAGTCATCCTTTCAAGAAGTGCCCAAGCATAATATGAATGGCTTTCATGCAAGAAATCGATACCTCAGCTTCAGGAGAATGGGATAGGCTTGGAGCAAGCTAAACTTCTGCCATATCCAGATCCATGGCTTTTCCTTGGTGAGAGCGCAGGGTCTTGCACCCCACTGGAGTGCTCAAATCGGATGTGGTGTCTTCCAGCATTTTAGGGAAGCCTTCCCATGAACCTCGGTAAGCTAAAGCTGTCTCAATTGCGTGCCCTTGTTGCCATCGCAGAGTGTGGAAATTTCAGTAGTGCAGCCCTGCAACTCGATGTCACTCAGTCCACGATTAGCCATGCGATCGCGACCTTAGAAGACGAACTCGGCGTTGTCTTGTTGACCCGTGGACGCCATGGTGCCCATCTCACCCCCGTGGGTGCAAGGGTCACAACCAAGGCAGTGCAAATCCTTGACTTGCTTGAGGGGATGGCCAAAGATGCCCAGCAAGCCAAAGGCCTCCAGGGAGGCACTGTGCGGATTGCAGCCTTCAGGAGTGTGGCGACGAATTTATTACCGAGCGCGATCGCTCGATTGCACAGCCGCTATCCCAACGTTAATGTCACGATTACTGAACTCGATGAACTGCAGCAGTTTAAACAAGTGTTGCTCCAGGGACAAGCCGATATCTGCGTGACAGAATTGCTTGATGGCGATGAATTTGACCGACTTTTGATTTTAGAAGACGAGTACATTGCGCTCTTACCACCACAAGTCGGGCTTCGAGATGCTCAATTGCATCTCGAAGATCTTGAAGCCCATCCGCTGATTAGCTCCAGTCATAACAGTTGCTTTGCCCGCATCGAACGCCAGATCAATAAGCTCCAAGAGCAGCAGCACCCAATCGAAATTGCTTACCGGATTCGTCACGACTCATCGATGGTGAGCATGGTGAGTCAGGGACTAGGCATTGCTATCTTGCCTAAACTCGCGGCATCTCCCGTTCCGTCAAACGTGCAGGTGTGTCGATTGCCCTTCAAATTGTCTCGCCCGATTGGTGCCTCTTTGCTTAAAGAAGGGCTACACACGCCAGCCGTCTATGCCTTTCTCGATGCCTTACGCGAAACAGGCGAATTCTCAGTACAGCAAGCGGTTTAGTATCGTCTTACTTTGTCGTCATCGTGTAAACACCATCCCAACCTTCACCAGGGCGCTTCTGCGGATCTCTGAGATACTCATCAATACGACGCAGATGCTCTTGAATTGCCCCATCAGTCGGTCGGATTCTCAGTGCTTGTTGAAATAGCTGCTGAGCCCGCTCAAACTCTCGATTGATATAAACCGTCCGCGCTTCTTGATAAATTCCCAGAAGTTCCCCAACATCAGCAGGCAGGGCATTTTTCTGCAAATCAATCAGGTCATAAATCCTGACGGGTTGGGTTTTACCCTTGACGCGAATCCGATCGAGTTCACGCACCCAAATCTGGTCTTTGCACAGTTCATAGGTGTGCTCACTGAGCACAATGTCACAACCGTATTTTTTGGTGATCCCCTCCAATCGAGAACTCAGATTCACCCCATCGCCAATCACGGTATACTCCATCTTGCGCTGAGAACCAATGTTTCCTGAAACCACTTCCCCAGAGCTAATGCCGATGCCGATGCGAATTTCAGGTTGGGCTTCACTCATCCGTTCTTCGTTGAACCGAGACAGTCGATGCCGCATATCCAAAGCCGACTGCACTGCTGCCCAAGCATGGTTTTGTAGCGGTAAAGGAGCTCCGAACACCGCCATTAACGCATCCCCAATGAACTTGTCGAGAGTGCCTTCTTTGTCGAAGACGGCTTCTACCATCGTTTCAAAGTAGTCATTCAGCAGCGAGACCACTTCTGACGCTTCCAGGTTTTCAGTCAGTGTTGTGTAGCCACGAATATCGGAAAACAGTACAGTGACCTCTTTGCGTTCACCCACCATCAGCGCATCTTCTCCTAGCTGCATGACTCGCTCAGCAACACCAGGGGTCATGTAGCGATACAGGGTTGTCTTCATCCGTTTTTCTTGGCTGATGTCTTCTAACACCAGCAGGCCACCCCGCACCCCGCCTTCTGGGTTAGTCAGTGGGTTGACCGTGAGGTTAATGCTACGCTCTAGCCGCTGCACAGCCTTGTGATCTAGAGGTAATGCATCTAGGATTTCACCCCATAGCCAAAACTGGTTTTTGTCTTCAGCATTCGGAATTGCCAGGACAGGCATATCCAAACGACTACCATTTTGGCCATGGGATTGAATACTCAGGCCAATATTTAAGGTCTGTTCTGGCACGTAATGCCTAGCACCCGTTTCAAGGCTATCTTCGAGGCGAAATTTGAGTTTTTCAATTGGTATCACATCCCACACGCAGCGGTTGAGTAATTTGTCTTCCCATACTGGCTTGTAGTGTTTGGCGTCATCTTCCTCGATGGGGCAACCCAATAGTTCTAAGGCCGCATCATTGATCGTCACAATTCGCCCCTCCATGTCGGTGGAAACCACCGCATCGGACAGGCTTTGCAGCATATCTTTCTGATACTGCTTTTCAACTAAGACCTTTTCAAACAGCTTGGCGTTTTCCAGGGCAATGCCAGACTGGATGTTAAACGCCCGCATAAACTCTTCGTCAGAGCTCGTAAAACTGCCTTGAGCCTTATTGATCAGCTGGGTGACACCGATCAGTTCACTGCCAGAATCAAACACTGGCATACACAGAATATTGCGGGTGTGGTACCCCGTACGCTGATCTGAGCTGGGATCAAACCGAGGATCTTCGTAAGCGTTGGGAATATTGAGGGTTTTTCCGGTGGAGGCAACGTATCCAACGATACCCTTATCAGCTTTCAAGCGGAGTTCGATCAGGCTGTTGCCGTCGGCAGATTTAACTTTTGACCACAGCTCTTGTTTTTCTTTGTCCAATAGCCATAAGGTGCTACGGTCAGCCTGCATCAGATCCCGCGCCTCTGCCATCACTGATTGGAGGGTTTTCTCCAGATCTAAACTTTGCTCTAGGGAGGAGATGGCTTTGAGTAAAGCCGAGACTCCCTTTTGGTTGCGTGCCGCAATGTAAAAGGAATTGCAGCTCTCTAAAATAATGCCAATGGACGAGGCGAACTCACGGAAGCTGCGTTCATCTTGATTGTCAAAGGACATGCCCCCCGACTTATTAAGCAGCTGCACCACAGCAACCACGTTGCTTTTAGTGCTAAAAACAGGCATACACAGAATATTGCGAGTGTGGTATCCCGTTTTCTTGTCCGTAGTGGAGTCAAAGCGCGTGTCGGCGTAGGCATCAGGGATATTGAGATATTCACCGCTAGTGGCCACATATCCAGCGATCCCCGCGTTCATCGGGACGCGAATCTCAAGCTTTTTTTCGCTGTCTCCCTGGGCAATTTTTGACCATAGTTCTTGTTTCTCTTCATCCACCATGAAAATGGTGGTGCGTTCTGCCGCTAAAATCTGACCGATCTTCAGGGTAAATGCCTCCAAGATCTGCTCTAGCATCGTCTCCAGGGCTTCGTTGTTGATCATGTCGATCGCCCGGAGGAAATGCTCGAATTCTCGTGTAATTTGCTCGAGCAAATTGATGAATTGAGGGGCAGGTAGGTCTTTAACCCGGTTGGTTAAGCCTCCCCGAACGTTTACTTGGGAGAGGGTAGCTAGCATACTGCTTGAGGGGGATGTTGCCATAGGGGTAGCTGCTCAGCGGAGAGAAAACTCAAGAATCAGTGGCTAACGAAGGCCGGCGGGGCCTAGAGTGCCCACACCTTAAGAGTACCCAGCTATCGAGTTTGAAGGAACTTTACCTGGGAGCTAGTGAATACTCAAAATTTGCTTTAGATGCTCCCAATACTGTAGCGTCTAAACCCGGCTTCAAAACAGGGCAGTCCGTTATGATTCGATGTCGATTTGAGAATGGGTATCGGATTCGGCCCGCAACAGTGGAAAAGCAATCACATCACGGATGCTGGGGGAGTTCGTCAACAACATCACCAGGCGATCGATGCCGATGCCCAACCCGCCTGTGGGGGGCATGCCATACTCTAGTGCTGTGATGAAATCCTCATCGACACTATGGGCTTCTAAATCTCCGGCAGCTTTCTTCTCAGCTTGGGCTTCGAAGCGTTGGCGTTGATCGATGGGGTCAGTCAACTCGGAGAAGCTATTGGCCGTTTCTCGTCCGACGATGAAAAGTTCAAATCGTTCGACTATTCCGGGCTTATCGCGGTGGGGCTTGGCCAAGGGCGAAACTTCTACGGGATAGTCGAGAATGAAGGTGGGCTGAATCAGAGTGTCTTCGACGGTTTGCTCAAAGGCTTGATTGAGTATCTGGCCAATGCTAGTGCAGTCGGTAACCCCTGAAATCCCAGCTTGTTGTGCTGCTGTCTGGGCCGCTTCAAGTTGGTCAAACTGGCTGAAGTCCAGTCCCGTTTTTTCTTGGACTGCTGCGTTCATGGTAATCCGTCGCCAGGGGGGGGTGAGATTGACAACGGCTTCGCCATACTGAATCTCTAGCGTACCCAATACTTTTTGGGCTGCAGTGGTGATCAAGGCTTCGGTGAGGGCCATCATGTCGGTGTAATCGGCGTAGGCCTGGTAAATCTCGACCGTGGTAAATTCAGGGTTGTGGCGGGTGGAAATGCCCTCGTTGCGAAAGATCCGCCCTAGCTCAAATACTTTTTCAAAACCACCCACAATTAATCGCTTTAGGTGCAATTCGGTGGCAATGCGCAGGTAGAGATCCATCTCCAGCGTGTTGTGATGGGTGATGAAGGGGCGTGCTTCTGCACCCCCAGCTTCCCCTTGGAGCACGGGGGTTTCAATTTCGATGAAGCCCTGTTGATCGAGGTAGCGACGAAAGGCAGCGGTAATCAAGGCCCGACGGCGGAAGGTTTCGCGCACCTCCGGGTTAACGATTAAATCTACGTAGCGCTGGCGATAACGTTTTTCGACATCTGTGAGGCCATGCCATTTATCGGGTAAGGGGAGCAAGGCTTTAGTCAGCAGGGTGTACTGGCTGACGTTTACAGAAAGTTCCCCCTTATCGGTGCGTTTGAGGGTGCCTTGGACGCCAATGAAATCGCCGACGTCGGTGAGCTGTTTCAGGTGGCTGAAGGCCTCGGCATCTTGCTCAGCCATGCCCGCTTGAATGGTTTTCTTATCGAGATAAAGTTGAATGCTTCCCGTTTCATCTTGAATGCTGAAAAAGGCCAGCTTGCCAAAGACGCGGCGGGCCAAAATTCGACCCGCGATCGCAACGGCAAAATCAACCCCCTCTCCACTGGGCAAATCAGCAAACTTTTCCTGGAGCTGAGCTGCAGTGTGGGTCGACTCCCAGCGGTAGCCATAGGGATTAAGCCCCAACTGCCTGAGTTGCTCTACCTTCTTGAGGCGGTCTGCGCGGAGATCGTCTGATGCCATGAATCTACTAACGATGGTTGCAAGGAACAATTATAGGCAGTGTCTAGATCAAAGCTCCCTCAGGCAATATCCGGCGGAGCACTATTGGCTCCCTGCGCTTGACGCAGCTGGTTTTGCATCAGGGCTTGAATATCTTCTCGACGGACTTCCACATTACGTTTGAGGCTACCTGGAATTTCTACAAAGATGAGGCTATCAACACTTTTGATCGACAGCATTTGAAACAAGATGTGGGTCACTGGCATGGGGACTCCCATCACCTGGGGGTCTTTTATCGAGTGGGGGCCAAGGGCGACGTCTTTAAGGGTGGGATAGGCATAGATCACATTCTTACGCGTCTTGGGCTGGTTGCGGTTGTTGAGGGTCGTCATTACCCAGCCCCGATCTAAGGTTTGCAGCACGTAATATTGCAGGTGCTGAAGCTGGGCCGCGATCGCTTTGAGAGTGGGACCAATCGCCTCAACCGCTTGGCCTGTAATGCCATCTGGGGGAGCATCATCAATTAACGCTTGAATTTGCTGATCAATGTCCATATGTCGCTAGCGTGATTAGAAGTAATAAAGAATGATAAATATCCCGCGGGCAATTTTGAACAATCATGGGGAATCGCTCCCAGTCTAAACTGATTTCACCCATCTCTGGAACGATGTGTTAGTGTTTTAGGGATCAATCACCATCAGGGTAAGGATCGTCCGAGGCGTGGAGGAAATTTTCCCGTTTTTGTGCAGCGAATTTAAGCAGTCCACCCGTTCGGCTGAACGGAACTATCAGGAAGTAGCCGAACGTTTGACTCAGGAAGTGCTGCGCATTTGTCGAGAAAGCCAGCGAATTCAAGATTCAGGCGATATTGAAAGCTGGGGAATGACCCTAGCCAAGCATCGCTTAGATCAGTGTTTGAAATATTACGAGTTGGGATCTCGGCGGGGTCGGGTTGAACTCCACAGCACGCTGAGTGCCATCGTCTATCGATACATTTCTCCACCCCAAGTGCAGGCCAGCTACCAGGCTCGGCTGACGTTAATTGAGGATTTTTTGCAGGGATTCTACGTCGAAGCGATCAATGCTTTTAGGCGAGAGAACCAGCTTGAGGCGACCTATCAACCGCGTACCCTGCTGGAATTGGCCGAATACATGGCCTTTACTGAACGCTATGGTAAACGTCGTATTCCGCTACCGCGGCGACGGAGTCAGCAGTTGATTATTTTGCGGGCGCAGACTTTCTCAAAACAACAGCCCCCAGAAACATTGGTGGATATTGAGCAAGCTACCGAAAGCCCTAATTCTGAAGGTGATCCCACTCAAACGCCTAGTCAACGGCTGCGGGAGCAATTGGTGGCCCAAAGCAATGAATTGCCGGAAGATTCTTTGCGGGGGCGAGTCGTGGAAGAACTGCTGGCCTACTTGAAAGAACGCAAACAAGAAGACTGTGCTGAATACTTCACCCTACGTTTGCTAGATTTGCCGACCCAAGACATTGAAGCCTTACTCGATCTGACTCCCCGTGAGCGAGATTATCTACAGCAACGGTTCAAATATCATCTGCTGCGATTTGCTCTGAGTCACCATTGGGAATTAGTGCACGAATGGTTAGAGGTGGATTTAGAACGCAACCTAGGGCTAACCTCCCAACAGTGGGAAGATTTGCAAGCAACGATCAATCAAAAACAAGGCAAAATGCTAGATCTAAAGAAGCAGGGGGTAGCCGATCGAGAGATTGCTCGCATTATGGGTTTAACCTCGACCCAACTGAACAAGCAGTGGTCACAGTTATTAGAACAAGCTTGGGAAATTCGTAATCCTTAAATTTGGGAACCGTCCGGACTGGGAGAATCCCCCTATGAATAGTGACTCAGAAATGATTCAGAGCTTACTCCTATGGCTCCTAGAGGAGCCAGGCTCATCCATCTCTAAACCATCAGGTAGCAGTGCGAGTTCACCATCAGGGAAAAGTTCTCAGGCCAACGAAGCGCCAGCAGTGGATGCCCGCGAAGAAGGGGCTGCTGATTATGGGTCATCCGGATGGGATCCACTGAATTCCGAAGAACTTAGTTCATTGCCCCCGGAAGTGGTGGGGCCTGATTTAGTTGCGAAGACATATTCATTCTTTGATTTGGGAGACATACCCGCTGTGCAAGATCGATTTCAAGCGTTGTTGAAACGCAAACTCCAGACGGAAATTGAGCGCCGTCCCCCCTTATTCCCCTGGGAAAGTGAAGTTCAAGAGTACCCCATAGACCTGCCTGTCTTATCTACACCGGAAACGGTGTGGATGGCTCAGTTGCGATCGCTAAATTTACCCACAACGCTACCCGATACTGTTTTGACCGCTTTGCTGAGTCGCTGCCAAGCGATCGCAGCCACCCCTCTACAACAGGGGCTAAAGCTGATCAAAGCTGTAGAATCGCTGTTTCCTGATCAGCCGCAAACCTTAAATCTAATGGCTGATATGGTGTTGGCTAACGCCGGGACTCACCGGTCCACGGTGACATCAGCCCCAATGGCTAGCCTGTCTACAGACTACGAGGGTGCCAACCCCCAACAGCAAATTGCCCTGTCGATGCTGGCAGCCCAGGAGATCCTTGCTAACTTGAGTATTTCTCTCTCGGCTGAGCAGCCTCAGCGGATGTGCACCTGGGTAACGGCCCATGGTCTGCTCCAGGTTGAGGCGACTTACACCCCTGACTCCCAACAAAAGCAGGTGGATTTGCGGGTTCATTTACCCCTGGGCGGTACGGTGCAGCTCCAAGGCCAAGAAGTTGCGGCAGCGGCTCAACGATCCGGTGCTGGCTATCTTAACTTGGGCATTAGCGATCCCCAACCGTCACAAGCCTATACCTTGCAAATTAAGCTAACGGGCGCTGAGCAAGAGCCGCTGCGGTTTAATCTCCAGGTAGTTTCTGACTCAGATCAGAACTAAGCCAGCTAGCATGGGAAAGAGCCTGGTTTTCGCAAGTTCTACCCATGACCTCTGGTAAATCCCTATCGGGGAGTAGCAAGGCCTGGCAGCGCTCGCTGCGTCAGCGCCTTGCACCTGCTCCCCCAATAGCCCCAGAAGACTCTGTTCTACTGCGGGTTTTAGTCCAAACTTTGGTGACCCTTGGCATCTGCTCCCTAGCGGTGGCGGCAGCTGGGGTTACTGTTACGTCTTGGCTCAATTTGGCAGCGATTCCCCTGAGTGCTTTGGGGGCCTACTGGAGTTGGCGACGCCGACACCGTCGCAACATTGCCACCAAATTTGGCATTGCGCTGGGCATGTTGTTAGCCCTGGCCTTTTTTTTTAGTCGATTGATTGGGCAACCGGGAGATACCCGGATTGTGCTGGCGGAGTTGCTAGTTCAGCTCCAAGTGCTGCACAGCTTTGACCTACCCCGGCGCAAAGATTTGGGCTATTCCATGATGATTGGTCTAGTCTTGCTAGGGGTCGCGGGCACCATCAGCCAAACCCTGGCCTTCGGCCCCTTGCTGCTGCTGTTTTTGGCGGTGGCGATACCCGTGTTGGCATTAGATTATCGATCTCGGTTGGGGCTATTGGGGCGAGGCTGGCGTAATTTATCAGCTAATCTATCACCCCGGCAGTTAGGGGCGATGCTGGCTGTGACCTTAGCCCTGGGGTTAACAATTTTTGCCTTGCTGCCGCGCCTGCCGGGTTATCAAATTCGCAACTTCCCAATGAGCTCGACCGTGGATTTTGACGGCGAGTTTAATAGCAGCCTGGTGATTAACCCTGGCTATTTGAACGGCGGCAATGACGGTGATGGGGAAGAAAATTCGGGATCAGGAGGCGACATCCAGGGGGGCACTCAAACTGCGGGGCAGGGGCCAGGGGAGTTTGATGACACCTTTTATTACGGCTTTAACCAACGCATCAATCAAAACCTGCGAGGTACCCTGACACCCCAGGTGGTGATGCGGGTGCGATCGCAGGCGGAAGGGTTTTGGCGAGTGATGGCTTTTGACCACTACACAGGGCAGGGATGGGAAGTCTCGCGCAATGATGAGGCGATTACGCTCAATCGCTCTAACATTTCCTTTCAAACGCTAGTGCCTCGAATTCCCTGGTTCAACCGCGATCGCGAGGTGATTCAGACCTACACCCTGGTTGCAGACTTGCCCAATTTAATTCCGGCCCTGTATCGACCCCAAGAAATTTATTTCCCTTCTACAGAGATTGCCTTTGATCCTGAGGGTGCTCTGCGAGCCCCCTTACCCTTAGGAGAAGGGTTGACCTACACGGTGATTTCTGAGGTGCCATACCGCGATCGCAGTGTGTTACGGGACGCCGAAACCAACTATCCTGAGGAGATTACTCGCCATTATCTGCAAATTCCAGCAGATCGCCGCGATCGCATCCGTCAACAAACCGAGGATTTGCTGGCTACATCTCCTCGGGTGTTAACCGATCCCTACGAAAAGGCGCTGTATTTAGCCCAGACCCTCAAGCAGCAATATGCCCTGCAGCCAGAACTCCCTTTCTTTGACCAGAATGAAGATCTAGTAGAAGCTTTCTTATTCAAGTATGAAGGGGGCTATCCCGATCATTTTTCCACAGCACTGACGGTGATGCTGCGTTCTATTGGCATTCCATCTCGGTTAGTGGCGGGGTTTGCGCCGGGTGAATTTAACCCCTTCACCGGATTTTATGTGGTCAAAAACACCGACGCCTATGCCATGACCGAGGTGTACTTTCCCAGATATGGCTGGTTTGCCTTTGACCCGATTCCAGGCCATGAGTTATTGCCCCCCAGCATTGAGGACTACCAGACCTTCAGCCTGCTACGCAAGTTTTGGAACTGGGTGGCGGGCTGGTTACCTTCCCCTATGGTGGGGTTGCTCAATGGTGTGTTTAGCTGGGTGGGGGCTCAAGGCTTGCGACTCGTAGCCTGGGTATCTGGGTTGCTCAGACGGGGTTGGATTGGCGCATTGCTGGCCTTAGCAGTGGGCATTGGCCTAGGATTTGGGATGTGGTTGCTAAGACAAGGCTGGCGCAGCTGGCGACGGCAGCGTTGGTTACAGCAACTCCCGCCTCCCGAGCGTTTATATCAGCAAATGTTGGCTTGGTTAGCCCAACAAGGGGTGCCTAAATCTGCCACCCAGACGCCCTTTGAATACCTCCAAGCCTTGAACCAGCATTGGGGCCAAGGCCACAATAGTGAGCGTATCCAACAGGTTGATACCATTACTCGGGCCTATGTGCAGTGGCGCTATGGGGGTAAAGCCGTGGACTCGGGAGCATTAACGGCTCGGCTGCGATCGCTGAAGAAGCGTCGGTCTCAACCCCCTAAATAAACTTCAGCTTGCGAGATGCATACAGGCACATTTTCAACAGAATGATGCCTTCTTTCACATGGGCAATGTTGGATTCGCCGTAGGTGCGAGACTGGTAGCGAATGGGCACCTCTACAATGTGTAAGTTCAGTTTGGCAGCACCGAACAACAAATCAAAATCACCAAAGGGATCAAAATCACCAAAATAGTGTCGCCCTGCTGCAATCCGCTCGTAGTCTCGACGGGTAAGCACCTTGGTACCACAAAGGGTATCTTTAAGGGGCTGCTCCAGCAAAAAAGAAAACAGTAGCGCAAATATCTTGTTGGCAAACGTGTTGAGCCAGGGCATCGCGGCGCGCGATCGCGGATAGACCAGCCGTGACCCGTTGACAAATTCCCCTCGTCCAGAGGTAATCACCTTAACGAAATGGGATAGATCTTCTGGGGCGACGGTCAGATCAGCATCTAAAATCAGCAAAATATCGCCTGAGGCTTGGGCAAACCCTAGACGCACGGCGTCGGCCTTGCCCTTACCCGTTTGCTGAGCGGCTTTCAGGGTGAATGGCCCTTGATAGGTTGCTATCAGGGACTGAATTTCGGCCCAGGTTTCGTCTTTCGAGTGGCCTTCGACAAAGATGACTTCTGTGTGGCGACCCAGTTGGGGTAAGCGGGCGATCGCATCGCGAATATTTCCGGCTTCATTCCGGGCTGGAATGACCACTGAACAAGTCGGCTGTTTTGGAAGTTGTTGGAGGGGTTGTTCAGGCAGGGGCAACCTACTTGAGTCGGGTCTTGCCACTACAAAATTGGTCAAACACAGGTGCTTGATCAGGGGTAACGGACCCAAATAGCGATTAATCAAAAACGAAGCCCCAGGGATGCGTTTCGGCATCAAAAACCGCCGTCCTCGCTTTAGCGGCAGATACCCTGTCACCGACAGTAGGTTGGCGACATCGTCCATGGAGAGCCAACTTTGGATGGGTTGGGGTCGCCGTTGGCCGATGGCTTCGGCTATCCGCAGCACGGGTTCCCACAGGTAGTTGTGAAAGGTCAATATCAGCCGGGTACCGGGATGGCAAAAGGGCTGCAACCGTTCTAGGGTGGTTTGGATATCTTCTAGGTACCCCAACACATCTGAAAGCAAAATGTAGTCAAAGCGCTGGTGGGTCGGGGCCAGGGCATCCGGGGTGAGGGTTTCTGCTTCCAGGCAATAGAAGGCAATTTGGGGATGCTTATCGCGAGCGATCTCAACAACCGCCGGCGCAAAATCAATGCCGACCCCGAGCTCAGGGGCGACGGCTTGCAGCAAATCACCTGTGCCGCAGCCCACCTCTAGCACCCGACTGCCCGGCGGAATCAAGAATTGGTGCAGTTGGGCTAAATCTTCGTAGTAGTAGCGGTTGCGTTGGCTCCAGCGGTCGAGCTCTGGAGCCATACGGTCAAAATAAGCCTTGATGTAAGGCTTAAAGAACTGTTTTTCGGTGCTGTTTTGGGGTTTAGAAGGCGCTTGGGTCACGGGATGGCTGATCGCTAAAACAGTATCAGGTATCCTAGCAGTTTGTTTTGCTTTATTGGCGATCGCTTTTCATACCCGCAGCAGCCGGATCAAAGTCTTTAGGAAAATGGGTTTCTACTGGGTCATAATCAGCCTCAGCCAACGTTGTTCCAGCTAAATTTGCTTCGCGCAAATCAGTACCAATCAGCATCGCACCGCGCAAATTGGCTGATGTCAAATTGGCCCCGCGCAAGACTGCATAGCTGAGGTCAACGCCGCGTAGATTCGCCTGACTCAGATCAGCCTCTGCAAAATCAGCGTAGCTCAAGTCAGCACCCTTCAAGTCGGCTGCGCTCAGGCTTGCCGTGGTGAGTGCGACACCTGAGAAATCCCGTCGCCCTTTGGCATAGGCCTGCAGTAGTGCATCAACAGTTTCAATACCAGCGGTCGAGTTTGAATATGACATACTTGCCCCCTTAAAGAAACAGAACGCCTCTATACACTTTATGGCAATAGCCATTCAAGCTACATAAAATCAACCTGATCGTGAGTCGGTAAGCCCAACGACGTTCAACTTAAACGATCAGTTATGGGTTAAGGTGGCAAGCTCATGAGGGGCGATCGCGCCTCGTTCAGTGACGATAGCCGTGATTAACTCAGCTGGGGTGACATCTGAAGAGGGATTGTAAAATTCTGCTCCGGCTGGGCTGGTAATGGTCTCCCCAATCTGATAGATATCGGCAGCAGCGTTTTCTTGAATAGCCACTTTGAAGCCATCTGGCAGGGACATATCTACCGTGGACAAAGGTGCTGCTACAAAGAAAGGAACGCTATGGGCTTTGGCCGCGAGGGCTAAGCTGTAGGTGCCAATTTTATTCACGGTGTCGCCGTTTGCGGCAATGCGATCGGCTCCGACTAAAACGGCATCAATCAATCCCTGCTTCATGCAGTGGGCCGCCATGCTATCGGTCACAATCGTTACAGGAATGCTTTCTTGAATACATTCCCAAGCCGTGAGACGAGATCCCTGTAACCTGGGCCGGGTTTCGCCAGCATAGACCCGATCTAACCGCTCATGCTGCCAGGCAGAACGGACAACCCCAAGGGAAGTGCCATAACCAGAGGTGGCCAGCGCACCATGGTTGCAGTGGGTGTAGAGTCGTAGTTTAGCTGGGGTCTCCGGTAGCGCCTCTAAGCCATGCTTGCCAATGGCATAACAAGTTTTCAAGTCGTCCGCTTGGAGCTTTTGAGCAGTCGCGAGTAGGGTTTGCCGAATGTCTTCAACCGTACCCGGGGTGCGCTGAGCTGTGGTCAACATATTGTCTACCGCCCAGCTGAGGTTGGCTTTGTCTGGGCGGGTGTCTTTGAGTTGTTCGGCGACCGCTTCCAATCGTTCTAAAAAAGCATCGCGATCGCTAATTTGGATTTCCCTTGCCCCTAAATAAACCCCGTAGGCCGCTGCTACACCAATGGCTGGCGCACCGCGCACGATCAACGAGTTAATCGCCGTCACCATGTCATCGCAGCGACTAATAGAAACTAGGGTGTAGTTTTGGGGCAGTTGGTTTTGATTAATCAGCCAGACATGCTCGTCTCGCCATAAAACGGGATAAACGTGGGTAGTAGAATCCTCTATCATGGGTCGCGATCGCAGGATAAATAACAGCATTGATCAACGTTACCGCCATTCTTAACTTGCGCCAATTGACTGTCGAGGAAGTTTACTGAATCTAATCTAAGTTATTCTCACCTAAGCTATTCTCACCCTTCCCCTTCAATCCGCATTGCTGATTGATCAGTACTAAACCAATGCAGTCGATGCCTGGGCAAGGCCAGGTGGATGTCCGCTTGATTCCAACTGGCATCGCTGGGCAGCAATGCCCGCAGGGTAATGTCCTGGGTGCCCTGAACCTGTACGCTGATTAAATAGCCCAGGCCTAGGTTTTCAACTAAAAAGACCCGACCCCGCACTGTCATCACATCGTCGGTTTGGGCGATGCGAATATGTTCTGGACGGATCCCCAATTGGATCTCACCAAAGGTAGAGGCATTGCAGGGCATGGGAATTTTGAACTCCCCCATTAAGGCATGGTTGTTTTGGCAGGGGAGTGTCCACAGGTTCATCTGGGGACTGCCAATAAACCCGGCAACAAATTTGTTGGTCGGGGTGTTGTAGATATTATTGGGGGTATCAAGCTGTTGCAGATAGCCGTCATAGAGCACGGCTACCTGGCTGGAGAGCGTCATCGCCTCAGTTTGGTCATGGGTGACATACACCACGGGAGACTTTTGCGCCGCAAAGATCTGCTTCAGTTCAGCTCGGACCTGCTCCCGCAATAAAGCGTCTAGGTTACTTAAGGGTTCATCGAGCAAAAATACATCGGGACTACGCACTAGCGCCCGCCCCAAAGCCACCCGCTGCCGCTGTCCCCCTGAGAGCTTCGCAGGGCGGCGATCTAATAGCTGATCAATGCTGAGTAGCCGCGACGTTTCCTGCACCCGCTTTTGCACTTCTCCGGCGGGAATGTCTCGTAGCTTCAACCCCGAAGCTAGGTTCTCGTATACGGTCATGTGGGGATAAAGGGCGTAAGACTGAAACACCATAGCAACATTGCGATCGCCTGGCGGCAGAGGATTCATATTCCACCCACCGATCATCACATGACCTTCGGTGGGTGGCTCTAAACCTGCAATTAACCGCAAAATTGTTGATTTACCGCACCCAGAGGGGCCTACCAGGGTCAGGAACTCGCCGTCTTTAACGCTTAAGCTGAGCCTTTTCACAGGCATGATGTCTGAGCTGTAGGATTTAGTTAAGTTCCTGAGTTCTAAGGTTGGCATGGGTTTAGCCTTTGACTGATCCAGCGGTTAAGCCTTGGACAATTTTGCGTTGGCAGAACAGGACTAATAAAACCAGGGGTAATGTTCCAAGCACTGTTGCAGCAGCTAGGGGGCCGTGGGGGACTTCGAAGGTGGTGGTGCTACCCAGTTGGGCGGCGGCGACTGGAATGGTTTTCATGGCGTCGCGGGTGATGAAGCTGAGGGCAAAGATATATTCGTTCCAGGCGAAGATGAAGGTCAAAATGCCGGTAGTAATTAGGGCTGGTAGGGTTGTGGGGAGCACGATCTGCCACAGCATTTGTAGGGTAGTGTAGCCATCGATTTTGGCTGAATCTTCGAGCTCTCTGGGTAACTGCTGAAAGAAGCTCCGCATCACCAAAATGGTCAGGGGTAGGTTAATGGCGGTGTAGGGGATGATCAACGCCAGGTAGTTATTGGCTAATCCCGTTAACTGCACCAGTTCGAGCAGTCCCAAAAACAGCAAAATATAGGGAAATAGGGTGACGACTAATACCCCAGTCAATACCACCTGTTCTCCAGGAATTTTAAGTCGGGCTAGGGCATAGGCGGCTGGGGAACCAATGCCGATGCACAGTAGGGTAGAAATCACTGCTACTAAAGCACTGTTGATGATGTAGACATAAAACCGATCTTTGATCAGGAGTTTGAGGTAGTGATCTAGGGTAAGTTGGGCCCACGCCGGCAGATAAATAACCTGATCTGCCGTAATTGCCGCTGTGGTTTTAATCGAGGTTAACAGCTCCCACAGGGGTGGCCCCAGGCTAAAGAAAAAGATAAAAATCACACCGACCCAGAGCAAAAGTCGCATCCAGGAAACCCGGCTATACGTGTGCGGAGTCGGGGGGGATAAGGGGGTAGGCGGTTGGATTCGGGTCATGGCTGCTCAAACCCTGTAGCGTTACGGACTTTAGCCAGGTAATAGCCTGCGATCGCGACGACAATAATCAAAATCAAAAAGGTCATCACCACTAATGCGGCCCCGTAGCCAAAGTCAAGGTAACGCATCACCGTCGCGTAGACATACAGGGAGATCATCTCCGTTGCCCCCCCGGGGCCACCCCCGGTCATCACCTGAATCAGGTCAAAAATGCCGAAAGCTTGGGCAAAGCGAAACAACATGGCAATCACAATCTGCGGCATTAGCAGCGGCAGCGTAATCTGCCGGAAACTTTGCCAAGGGCCAGCCCCATCAATCGCGTGGGCTTCATATAGATCTTGGGGAATAGACTGGAGCCCCGCTAGCAGCAAAATCGCCACAAATGACGTGGTCTTCCAAACATCTGCAGCCATCACCGCCAGCATGGCGGCTGTCGGTTCCCCCAGCCAGTTGACTGGGGTCTGAATCAGATGCAGCCCGTTCAGCAAAATGTCGTTCCAGACGCCAAATTGATCGTTAAAAATCCAGCGCCAAACTAGCGCAATCAGGGCAGTGGGTAAAGCCCAAGGTAAAATCGCGACGGTGCGAATGGTACCTCGACCGCGAAAGGATTGGTTAAGCACTAGGGCGATGACCATGCCTAGAATCAACTCGGCCACTAAAGACACCCCCGTAAAGATAGCCGTATTCCAAATGCTGCTCCAAAAGCGCCCATCTAAAGCCATGCGGACATAATTGTCGAGCCCAGTGAACGCCGGCATGAGATTTGTGCTGAGGTTTTGGGTGAACAGACTCAGCGCAAAGGCCCGCAAAATTGGATAGGCATAGACCAGCGCTAAAACCAGCACGGCAGGTAAGGTCAACAACCAACCCGTCCGAATTTCTCGACTACGGATTGTCCTTTGGGGCATGGTAGATCTCCTGGCTAAATCTGCGCTTGGGCCTAGTTTGGCACTTGTGCGGCAACCTGATCTGCAACTTGATCTAGGGAAAGCTCAGGGCCTAGCAAGCGACGGGTCTCCCCGGCTGCCGCTTTAAGCGCATCTAAAGGCCTCATTTGATTGGTAATCACGGCACTCAAATAGCGCTGTAGAATATCGGATGCTTGGGCATACTGCCCGACCGGCGGACGGGGCACAGTTTGTTCTGCCACCTGCAGGAGTTCGCGGTAATGCGGATATTTGGCCAACACATCAGGGTCGGTAAATAAGGCTCGACGACTGGGAACGTAGGCATATGCCATCACAAACTGCTTCTGAGCCGCTTCACTGGTGAAATACTCAACCACTCGCCAGGCAGCCTCAGGGTTGGATGCTGTTTTTGAGATCCCCAATCCCCAGCCTCCTAGCGTAGCTGCGGGTTGTTTGCCCTCAGCGTGAACCATGGGTTTGAGTTGAATCTTGCCCTGTACCTGAGACTCCGCCTTGTTCGCTTCGGCCCAGACATAGGGCCAGTTGCGTAAAAAGACAGCATCGCCATTTTTAAATGGGCGTAGGGCATCTTCTTCCACGTAGTTGGTGACCCCAGCAGGCGTAATCCCCTCGTCGATCGTGCGTTTGAGAAACATCACAGCTTCAACGGCTTCGGGGTAATCCAGACCCACTTCATTAGTCTCAGGGTCGACCCAAAAGCCGCCGTTACCGGCTAAGACTTCTAAGTAGTCGCAAATCAACCCTTCATACTGGGCTCCTTGCCACGTAAAGCCCCATTTCACATCGGTTTCGGTCTGGGCTTGCTTAGCCGCGTCAATTAATTCGTCAAAAGTGTTAGGCGGCTCCAACCCCAACTGGTTCAAAATATCTTCGCGGTAATACAACATACCCATATCAGAACGGAAGGGGATCCGGTAAAGACCGTCTTGGTAGGTGCTTGCTTGGATGTCTGCTGCTAAGAAAGCGGTCAGGTCAACCTGCGCAGCATAGTCCGATAGGTCAATCAGCCACCCCGCAGCGGCAAGTTTGGCAACCCAGATCACATCGGCATAGACCAGGTCGTAGGGAGAGTCGCCCAACAAAAAAGAGGTGGTGTAGAGGTTTTCTACGTCATTGGTAGCGTTTGGCCCCCGCATCAACTGGACATCAATATCCGGGTTCTCGGCTTCAAAGGCGGCTTCAAGCAGCGTTAACTGTTCGGCTTCGACGGCTCGAACCAGCAAACTGATAGGCGTACGTGACGATTGGCCCACAGTCGTCAGTCCCGCCAGGGATATGACAAAAAAAGCCATCAGGGCGATCGAGCCCCATTGCCACCGCGATCGCAGTCGAGGGACATAACGCCTTGATTTGAGCCATTGAGCGAGTTGCGTCTGCAATGCCATCATCTGTTTTTGGAAATTGCCAACCCTGGAAAAATCACCGTAGTTCCGATGTATTTCGTGACTAAAAGTTAGGTCAACACAGGTTCACGATTCGGATAGGACGCAGATGGGCAACGTCACAATAAATTCGGCACCCTGACCAGCCTCTGACACAACTTCAATGTGCCCAAAATGTTTCTGAATAATTTGATAACAAATCCCTAAACCGAGCCCAGTCCCCTTGCCCACAGCTTTGGTCGTAAAGAAGGGGTCAAAGATCTTTTGCTTCATTTTAGCCGTGATGCCAGCACCCGTATCCCGAAAAGACACTTGCACTTGCCCATCGGCAATCGCCCGAGTTGTAATCGTCAGTTTTTTGGGCTCGCAGTTAACCTCATCCATCGCATCAATGGCATTGGCCACGATATTGGTAAACACCTGGTTTAACTGCGCGGGATAACAGCGTACAAGCGGTAATTCACCATACGCTTTAGCGACTTCAACGTTCTGGTTGAGGCGATGGTGCAAGATCAGTAGGGTGCTCTCTAGGCCCTCATGAATATCAACATCTTTGATCGCAGATTCGTCTAGCCGTGAAAAATTGCGTAATGCAATCACGATGTCTTTGACCCGTTTAGACCCAATTTCAATGGAGTTGATAACCTTGTGGGTGTCTTCTAAAAGAAACTCCAAATCAATGTCTTCGATCGTTTCTGCAATGGCTGGGGTGGGCGTATACGACACCTGATACTTTTGTACCAGGTTGCATAGATCATCAAAATAACCCCTGAGGTGGAACGCATTCCCCTGAATAAAGCCCACCGGGTTATTAATTTCGTGCGCAATCCCAGCAACCATTTGGCCCAAGCTAGACATCTTTTCCGTTTGGATCAGCTGTAGTTGAGTTTCCTTGAGCTCTTGTACAGCCGATTCAAGTTCTTGGGTGCGTTCTTGAACCCGCTGATCTAACGTTTGGGCAGCCAATTCAAGTTCATGGGTGTAATACCCCGACCACTCAATTAGTTGGTTGAGCGATCGCGCCAGTGTCCCCAACTCATCTTGAGTCACCGCAGCAACTCGGACCCCAAAATTAGCTTCTTGAGACACCTGATTAGCCGCTTCGGCTAGGCCTCGAATCGGCCGCGCAATGCGATCGCCCACCCAATAACCGACGAAGGCGGCAATCCCAATTCCTAAAAGAGAGATTCCCCCCACAGTCGTCCGGATCGTCAGTAGAGAGGCTGCAAACGTAGCGCGATCGCGCAAGACTAAGATAGTCACTTGTTCCCCGTTGGCACTTTCTAGGGGCAGGCTTGCCTGAAAGTAACGATTTTTGCCAATTTTAATCGTGGCTGGGTTATTCGGCTGGACGTTTTCTAAATCGGCTGTTGAGACGTCGGCAAAGCTGTGGGCAACAACTGCATCTTCGCTGAGGGCAACTAGCTCTACTTCGAGCTTTTCGGCAACTTTAGATAAAAGCTGACTGCTGAGTTGCTTTTGCAATCGCAATTCATTCACACTATTTTGACTGGACTTGAGCTGAAACAGTTCTTGCTCAAAGTTTTCAGCCACGAGTACAGTCAGCCCCTCAAGGCGCTCTGTCTGCTCAATTCGGAGCTTTCTAGAGGAGTAATACCCCAGAAACGACGTGCCAGATAACCACAGAATCGTGAAGGAAACGACGAAAGGGACTGTGATTTTAGCCCGGATCTTTAGCCTTGAATACAGTGAAAGCAGTTGCTTGAGAACCATGGAGGAGTACAACTTTCAACAAGATAGTTAATCGAGCAATATTCTCAAACCTGCTACTGATTCAAGGCTAACCTATGTAATCTCAAAGGCTATAGCACTATAAATCCTGCTGCATTGCTGTGACAATACCTACAGGAATGATTGATCTAACCCTAGTGCAGCTCAGAATTGGGAGTTTCCCTGTAGACAAAACGCCAAGCCTGGACTTGGGCAAGGTCTATATTATTGCGTCGATTCTACTTAAAGCGTGATCGAACGGTCTCTAGGAAATTTTACTTAAATCCAAAGTTGATCTGCACTCAAAAGATACTGAGCTTAACCTAAGTTTGCGGCTATCCTCTCCAATCGCTCAAGGCTAGAAAAGCTGACCAGGCTTCATCATCGATTGTTTTAGCCATGAGATCGCGATCGCTGAGGGCAGAAAACTGAGCGGCTCTAATCGCAAAATTGGCCCCAGTATTGCCCCAGCGCCTCTTGAGCTATTTTGGCATCCATCTGATCATCCCCCAACCAAACCACATGTCTCAAGAATTGGCAGGCGGCCTTGGATTGAGCTTCATCCAACAGATCAAAATATTGCTGTTTCCAATCCTTTGAACTCTTATAGGTAAAGAAGCTGTAAATTGTGGAATCAACCGTGTTTGACTCGGTAGTGTCGTAGTGCTTCAGCACCCAAATCATATAGGCCGGGAGATAGTACCGAAATCCCTTGGGATCGACAAAATTGAGAATTTCATAGAACTCGGCAATCCATTCATCTGGCACTTCCCACCAATGGGTATCGGTGTCGAGCAGACGAGCCTGGGCTTCTTCTTCAGGGCTCCCATAGTCGTCAATGACTCGGGCTTGGTGAAGCGAAACACCATCCTCCCGCAGGACGTTTGAAAATGCGTCCGTAATCGTTTGAATCAAGGCTGTTTTACGGTCTTCTTCTTGATAATCTATGGTTTTCCAGCCTGGAGGTCTCGTTTCTTCAGCAGTTGGCGATCGCACATCATCACGCCAGTCAGGCTCACAAGCTCCCAAACTAAGGAAGTTCCGCTGCGCTTGCCTCACTGACATCTGGTTAGAGCTCCATTCCCACTCGTCAGGGGCATCTTCCCAAAAACAGACGGGGCAAATTTCCCAGGTGCCAGGGGGCGGTTGGGTCAGGGTCTGATAGCCGCAACAGCGACATGGGTAACGAGCAGTCATGCCTAAATCGAATCGTGACGATGCTATTGACTACAAAAAAACGAGCGCGATCGCGCATTCTCAGGTTGCAATAGACGAAGCAATGTAGCGATTGTCGAGACAACGGTACTATGGAAGCGTGGTGTTTGCAGAACTGATTAGACAAAGGCTGCAGGCCAGTTGGCGACTAAGACAGGGGCAGCGGATCACTTCAGGCTGTACGTTGATTGGGCTAGGGGCTTACGCTGCGGTGACTGATCAGAGGTAACTGATCAGAAGTAATGCAGATTGTTTAACTCAAAGGATTCTGTATGTCAGAGATTCAAAAGTTTGTGGTTAAGGATAACGGCGAGGAGTACGAGTTCTATATTGAACCGGGGGCACTTGCAGCCGTCGAAACGGATGAAGAGGGTGACTACCGCGACATCAGTTTGCCTACGATTGATATGAAAAAGGTGCACCAAACCATTCGCGGTTATGCCAGGTATGCCGTGGGTGCTTTTATTAACTTTGGTTTGGCTGAAATTGAAGAAATGAACCTAGAGTTCAACCTTAAGATTTCTGGAAAGGCGGGTATGCCGATTTTGGCTGAAGGATCTGCTAAAGGATCTTTCAAGGTTCAGGTCAAGTGTAAGTTCCCTGACAATGCAGCGAAGGGATAAAGTCTTGGGTTGCCCAGTTTAAGATGGGTCCACTTGATACCCCAACCCCACTCCATTGAAAAACTTGTTTGCAGTTTAAGGAAAAGCTGTGGGTTCGGGTGTGGCTAAGGCTTAGATTGTTTCAACATCAGGGTCATGGCAAAGTACGCACTTGTAATTGGGATCGATCGGTACGACAACTTTAGCAATCTAAAAAGTGCGGCAAACGATGCAGAGGCGGTGGCTCAACTGTTGGAGCAGCAGCAGTATCAGGTAACGCGACTGCCCAGAAAACTGGTAGGAGAAAATCAGTGGGCGATCGCCCCAGATAAACCCCTCACGCGATCTGGACTCAGCAAAGAACTCAAGTCCTTTTTTCTGGAACGGGCAAAATATCAGGATGTAGTGCTTTATTTTGCGGGGCATGGCTTCCGCGTCTCTGATTCGTTAACTGGGGACGAGGAAGGCTATCTGGCCCCTTCTAATGCCACAAAAGACGGTCAGAACGGGATTCCATTTGACTCCCTCAACAAACTCATTAGCCAGTCCGAACTGAGCAGTCTGGTGGTATTGATGGACTGCTGCTATGCCGGGGCACTGCTGGAGGAACAGCAAAAACTGCTAGAACCCACCCAGACCACCCTCAGCCGTAAGCAAAATTCCTGTCTGATCGCGGCCTGTCGGGATTTTGAGCGGGCTAGAGAGGGCAAAGACCATGGGATCTTTACCACTGCAGTCCTGAAGGGATTGTCGGCAGAGAATGCGGTGCAGGGTACGGTGACCAGCAATGATTTGTTTGGCTTTGTAGACCGGGAACTGCGAAACAGCGGACAAGAGGTGATCCATGCGGGCATGGGTAGCGCGATCGCCCTCGTTCACCATCCCGATCAGCCTGTCCCAACCCAAACAGCACCGACTCAAGCGGCAAAAGTTTTCATTGGCTACCGCGATGAATCCCCCGATCGAGATTTGGCGGAAACGTTTTATCAAGAGCTTAAAGCTGCGGGCCACGAGGTGTTTATGGCCGCAGAAAGTATTCGCTTGGGAGATAACTGGCCACAGCGCATTAACCAGGAATTAGAGCAGTGTGATTATTTTTTACTGTTGCTGTCACCCCAATCGGCCATTAGCGAAATGGTGACCAAGGAGGTACGACGGGCGAAAAAATTACGGGAAACTCGTGGTTCTAGAAAACCAGGGTTACTGCCCATTCGAGTTAACTTCCCGCTCAATGTCGCGCTCAATTATGACCTGCAAGGGTATCTTGATTCGATTCAGCAGCGGGAATGGCACTCTCCCGGTGATACGCCCCAGATTTTGCAGGAGATTTTGACCATCCTGGCTGAAGGCAAAATAGCTGATCCTGTAGAACCAGCCACTGCTTCAGAACCGCTAACGGAGCATCCCGATAGCCCCCCAGTACCCGTTGCCCCACCGGAATTACCGGGGGGTCAGGTGGATTTGTTATCCCTTTATTACGTAGAACGGCCCCCCACAGAAGCGAACTGTTATGAAACGGTGTTGAAGCCAGGGGCATTGATTCGCATTAAGGCGTCTCGGCAGATGGGCAAGACCTCTCTGATGTCGCGGATTTTGCGGCATGCCAACGAAAACCAATGCCTGACCATACCCCTAAGTTTTCAACTGGCGGATGCGGCGATTTTTGCCGATTTAGATAAATTTCTGAAGTGGTTTTGCGCCAGCGTGGGGCGGCGCTTGCGCTTACCCAATAAGCTCGCTGACTATTGGGATGAAATTTTTGGGGTTAAGGATAACTGTACGGCCTACTTTGAAGAATATCTGTTGCCCGAAATTTCTAAGCCCTTAGTGCTGGGGCTAGATGAAGTGGACATGGTGTTTGAGCATCCCAATATCGCAGCGGATTTCATGGGATTGCTGCGGGCCTGGCATGAGTCATCAAAAACCAATGAGCTATGGAAGAAACTGCGACTGGTGGTGGTACATTCCACGGAAGTTTATATCCCGATGGATATCAATCAGTCGCCGTTTAATGTGGGGCTGCCGATTGAGTTGCAAGAGTTTACCCCGGCCCAAGTGCTGGATCTGGCCCAACGACATGGACTGAGCTGGGGTGAAGCAGACGTAGCACGGTTAATGGCGATGGTGGGGGGCCATCCCTATCTGGTACGGGTGGCGTTGTATCAGGTGGCCCGCCAAGAAACCACGCTAGATCAGCTGCTGAGCGTTGCCCCCACCGAGGCTGGCCCCTACGGGGATCATCTGCGTCGCCATTGGTGGAATTTAGAACAGCGGCCAGAGATGGCCGAGGCGGCTAAGCGGGTGATTGCCTCGGCTAGCCCAGTTCGGTTGGAACCTGTCCAGGCGTTTCAATTACACAGTATGGGCATTGTGCATTTGCAAGGGAACGAGGTAATGCCCCGGTGTGATTTGTATCGGCAATATTTTGGCGATCGCTTGAATGTAAAGCGATAAATGTAAAAGGAGATGGCGATGATTTTCGCCGCCATCAGGATTTTGAAGCGTTTTGCCCAATTAGCGATTCAAGTCTACCGAGGGGAGCATGAACTACGACTACCAGGTGGGGGGCAGTTTGCCCGCCGATGCACCGAGCTATGTGAAGCGACAGGCGGATGATGACCTGTATGAGCAGCTAAAAGCAGGCGAGTTTTGCTATGTGCTGAACTCGCGGCAGATGGGCAAATCGAGTCTGCGGGTGCAGGTGATGCAGCGTTTAGCCGACGACGGTGTGGCCTGTGCGGCCCTTGATCTGACCCAGATTGGCGGGGGGGCCAACATCACCGCTGACCAATGGTATGCCGGAATCGTGCGCAAACTCTGGAGCAGCTTTCATCTGAGCAGCCAAGTTAACCTCCGCCAGTGGTGGCGCGAGCGGGATGAACTTTCTTCAGTCCAGCGGTTTAGTGAATTTATTGAAACGGTTTTGCTGACGGCCCTGGCTCAGCCGATCGCAATCTTCATCGACGAAATCGACACCATTCTCAGTCTGCCTTTCGCCCCAGACGACTTTTTTACGCTGATTCGCAACTGCTATAACCAGCGGGCGGATAACCCTGCCTATCATCGCCTCACTTTCTGCTTTCTCGGTGTGGCTACCCCTGCCGATTTGATGCAAGACAAGCTGCGGACACCCTTTAATATTGGTCACGGGATTTCTCTTTGTGGCTTTAAGTGTGATGAGGCTCAACCGCTAATTCCGGGGCTCCAGAGCAATGCCGACCGCCCCAATGCTGTACTTGAGGCAATTTTGCATTGGACGAGTGGACAACCCTTCTTGACTCAAAAGCTCTGTTGCTTGGCGCGATCGCTGCCGTTTATTTCATCAGATCAGGAAAAGGAAGCGATTGGTCAACTGGTGCAAACCCGCATTATTGACAATTGGGAAGCCCAGGACGATCCGGAGCATTTGAAGACGATCCGCGATCGCTTGTTGAGCAATGAAGCGACCCAGGGCCAACGGCTGGGGCTATATCAGCAGATTTTATCCGGTGAGGCGGTTCCGGCTGACAGCAGCCGTGAGCAGATGGATTTGCGGCTTTCTGGGGTGGTGGTGGAGCGCGATCGCAGGCTATACCCCCACACGCCGATTTATGCCGCGATCTTGTCTGAAGCTTGGGTCAAGTCGGCACTGGCGAATCTGCGTCCCTACAGTGAGGAGATTGAGGCTTGGTTGCAAAGCGACCGACAGGCCGATGACCATCTGCTGCATGGTGAAAAGCTGGAGGCGGCGTTGGAGTGGGCCGAATCGCGGAGTTTGAGCAAGCAGGATTATCAGTATTTGGTTGAAAGCCAAAAGCTGGGGTTGCGGCAAGAGCTAGAGCAAAGCAGAGCTGATCTCAATCAAACCAATCAACAGCTTTCAGAACGGAATCAACGTCTCCATCAGGTTGATCGTGATCTAGACAGCGCCAGACATGAACTGAGCCAAGCGCAACGGTTTACTCGTCGGGCGACGAAAATAGGTGTGGGCGTAATTTGTTTTATGGCAGTGTGGGCGGCTGGCGCATCGGTTTTGACAGGGCAACAGGTTGCCCAAAGGAACAAGGCTTATGCCGACAGGAACGAGGCTGTTGCCGAAAGGGACAAGGCTTATGCCGACAGGAACGATGCCTATGCTGACGCTACGAAAATGCGAGATGAAAATCAGGATCTACGCGCAGATTATCAAAAGATTGACAAGGAAATAACAGATGCCAGAGAACAATTGGCCGAAACCGATGATGACTTACAGGCAACAAAAGGAGCCTTAGCGTCTGCGGAGGCAGACCTGACAGCGGCCCAAAGCGAGGCGGATAGGGCACAGCGCAATGCCGATCAAGCCCAAGCCGCAGCCGATCAAGCGCAGAAGGAGGCTGATGAAGCGAAAAGAGCAGCTGATGAAGCCCAAGCTAAGGCTGAGAAAGCGCAGAGAGCAGCTGATGAGGCTAGCGATAGAGCTATACTACTGGGTCTCAATTTAGAGGATGTGATTCCGATGACCGAAGCGGTGATGGCATTTGCCGGCAAGGGGGCGGAAGAGCGTGCTGAGGCAATCGCACAACTTGACGAGATTTTAGAGAATAATCAATCAGCGGGGAATCCGAGAAACTCTACTGTCTTAATTGTGCGTGGTGAGTTCCATCGGCAAAACGACAACTATGATCTAGCGCTTCAAGATTTTGATGACGTCATTGCCATTGACGAGCGCAATTCTATTGCTCACTTTGGACGAGGCAACACCTTAGCAGATCAGAAGAACTGGGAAGAGGCGATCGCGGCCTATGATAGGGCCATTGCTATTAACTCAGATTACCATCTAGCCCATATGAACCGAGGCAATGCTTTAGCAAGCAACGGTCAGTTTATTCAGGCAATTGAGGCCCATAATACGGCAGTCAGTCTAGTACAAGACGACCGAACAATTGCTAACCTAAGAGAAACCCTTGATAGCTTAATCGAAGTCTGGGCAGGGGGTGCAAATGTTTCGCTTGGGGCCAGTTTTGCAGGTACTGTGGGCGGAGATTCAAACGATAATGAGAATAGTTCAGAGCGTGACAACCGTGATCGTTTGCCAACAAATCGGTTAAGAAATACATTAAATTTAAATGAGAGTGATGCAACAGTCATTACAGTTAGCATCGACCTAATCGAGCTGTATGCTGATGGAAAAACAGCAACAGGGGTATGGCATTATCGAGGTTTTTCTGCCTTGATCACACAAAGCTATTCAGATGCTATTGGGCATTTGAATTCGGCCCTCAGTGAGACCATCAGTCCCTCTCCGTCACCAGAACAGCAATATATTTCGCATGTTTTGCGTGGCATTGCTTACGGACGCCAATCCAACTGGGAAGCAGCTATAAGCGACTTTAGCGAAGCAGTTGGCCTCAACAATGAATCGGCAATCGCTTATTACGAACGTGGCAATGCTTTCACAGCCCAGGGAAATTTTGAGTCGGCCCTTGCCGATTACATTGCAGCTACCGAACGGGCTCCCCAAAATGACGCTTTCTTTCGCCAGCGGAATGAAACGCTCTTATCTCTCAGGGGGCAAGAAGGGGCGATTGCCGAGCTCACCCAAGCCATTGAGCAAAATCCCAAAAATTCCCTGGTCTACTATGCGAGAGCAAATTTTCTCACGTTCCTGGGTGGTATGGGTAATTTCGATGTTCCCGTTGATATTGCTAATCCTGAAGGTACGATCGAATTCAATGCTGATGAGACCATTGCCGACTATACTCGCGCTCTCGCACTCAATGCCGACTATACGTTTATCTATCGCGATCGCGCCAATGCACGTCTTCGGCGGAGGGATATAGACGGTGCCATTGCCGATTTTGGTCTTGCAATTGAGCTTAATTCAGAAGATGCAGCAGACCCATCCATCTACATCGAGCGTGCCCGTGCTTTCCAGTCCCAGGGGGATACAGAGGCAACTATTGCTGATTACAACCGCGCGGTCGAATTAGCACCCCCAACCAACAGCTTTTATTATGAGCGAAACGATATGCTCCTAGAGCTTAGAGGTCCAGAATTGGCCCTAGCAGAACTGACCCAAGCCATCGAGCACAATCCCCAAGATGCCCTAGCCTACTATGCACGAGGCGATTTCCATCTGCTGACTGGTGATGTTGACGGTGCTCTTGCCGATTTTGACCGAGCCATTGCCCTCAATTCTCAAATTGCATTCATTTATCGCGATCGCGCCAATGCTCGCCGAGCGTCGGGAAATATTGAGGGCGCTCTCGCCGATCTTGACCAAGTGATTGCTCTCAATCCTCAAGAGCCTGACTTGTATTTCGAGATCGCAAGTCTACGCCGAGAGCTAGGAGATGAAGCCGGAGCTCTGGCTATTCTTGACCAAGCCATCACCCTCAATCCCCAAAATTCAAACTTCTATTTCGAGAATGCCAATTTACGCCGACAGCGAGGGGATATAGAGGGCGCCATTGCTGTTATTGACCAAGCGATCGCACTCAATCTCCCAGATCCATACTTCTATATTGAAGCCGCCAATCTACGCCAAGTGCTAGGAGATGAAGCTGGGGCCCTGGCTATTCTTGAGCAAGCGATCGCCCTCAATCCCCAAAATCCAAACTTCTATTTCGAGAGCGCCAATTTACGCCGACAGCTAGGAGATGAAGCTGGGGCTTTGGCTGTGCTTGACCAAGCGATCGCACTCAATCCTCAGAATCCATTGGTCTATATTGAGGCCGCCAATCTGCGCCAACAGCTAGGGAATATTGAGGAAGCCATTGCTGTGCTTGACCAAGCGATCGCACTCAATTCTCAGGAGCCAGACCTCTATTATGAGCGTGCCAGTTTACGCCGAGAGCTGGAAGATTTTGAGGGAGCTAGTGCCGATTTTGATCAGGCTACTGCACTTTCAACCCAAGGGCCATCCGTTGACAGCAACCCCGTAGATCCGTCTATCTATTACGAACAGGCCAATTTCCTCTTTTCCTTGGGGGACATAGCAGGGGCCATTACTGCTTACACTCGCGCCATCGAACTCAACCCTGCAAATTCATCTGCCTATTACAGTCGCGCTAATTTTCTCTTATCTCAAGGGGATTTCCGGGGTGCCGTTGCCGATTTCAATCGCGTCATTGAGTTGGATGAAAGTGATACCTATGCGATCGCAGGTCGAGGGGAAGCTTATTACCAATTGGGACACTATGAAGAGGCATTGGCTGACTTCAATCATGCTATTGAAATCAATGGGAATAATGCCTATGCGATCGCCAACCGTGGCGCAACCTATCTCCAAATAGGAAGTGACCAAGATGCCCTTGCTGATTTTGACCGTGCGCTCGAAATTACCAATGGTATCCTCGAAGAGAATGCGGAAGATTTTTGGGCGATCGCTGATCGGGGCAAAACCTATCGTTTCATGGGACACTTTGATGAAGCCATAGCTGACTTCAGACGGGCATTAGAACTCGAACCCAATAACGCATCCGATAGGGCAGTGGTTCAAACAGAACTTGAAAAAGCCCAACAAGGAATTAGCCAATAGTTCTGAACGCCAAACCTCTACCCCGGCATACAGGCATTAACCACCTCAACCAAGACATCATTTGCCCACTCTTCATTACGCTCCAACGCATCACTCAAAACATCCGCCTCTTCTTGCGTATAGCGATCCTGAATCTCCCAAATCATACAGCCGCATAGGTCTGTTACCAGACTTTCATATTGCTCAGAATCCAGTCCTTCAGGCACGCCATTTTCCAGTAACCCAGCAACACAACCCTCGATAAACGAGGCAACAATCTCAGGGTCATGTTGATTTTGGGGTGGGCGATCGCGGGCAGTTTCGGCCAATGCAGGGGCGATCGCCCAAACCATATTCAACCCCATCACCATCGCGATCGCAGCACCGTGAACCCAAGATTTAAGCAGCTTATTCATAGATTTACGTCCCAAGAAAACTCGCAGCCCAATCAAAAAATGGCGCATTCTCTCATACAAGAAAAATGGCGTATTTTCCTGGAAACCCCATTATTTTCAGTGAAAGGATAGTAGGCAGTCATCACTCGAATGACGTTTAAGAGCAAATAAAACCTATGCAGCAAAGATTTTTGACCCTGGTTACCGTTGGCGCACTCGCAGTAGCCACCACCCACTGCACCCCCCGCACCTCATCCATCAGCAAACCAACTCCATCAGCAACAGTTCAAGCGGTTGCCGAAACAGACCAAACTGATGATCAAGCGGCTCAGGCCAACCCTGTAGATTCAGACACACAGCAAACGGTTGCAGAAGCAGACCAAACCGACGAACAAACCGCTATCCGCAACCAGTACCGCACCATTTCCCTAGACACGCTTTTCTCAGAGCTACCTGTGATTGGCCCCAATGCAGAAGCGATCGCCATGCGCACCTTTGGCCGCACCGACCTGGGCGAAGGTGAACAGCCCACGGTCGTCACCAACGAAGGGTACCAGGGCGATTACTTGGTAATTAACCTCACCAATGAAGGATTAGCCGACGACTCCGTTGGCGGGTATCGATATCGCCTGGAGTTTGAAAGCTTTGATAACGATCAGGTTAAATTAGTCTGGGTCGGCGAACAAAACTATTGCTGGCGCAGCACCATACCCAGATGGACCGCAAACCTTTGTCCTTAAAGACTACAAGTGATTCTCCAGCCAAATAATCAGATCTTGGCATGTCATAAAGTCCAACAGTGCCTCCCCCAACGCCTCCAACTGTACTAAAGATAACTGCTCGACTCGCGATGGTCAGAGACCGGCCCTAAGGGGCCATCGCAGCTCTTGCGGCAGTTCTCCAAATTTGCGGGTTAACAGACGGAGAACCAGCGATCGCCCTTCTTCCTGCCGTCCTTCTTGTCGTCCTCTCTGCTCTCCTCTCTGTTCTCCCTTTCGAAGAATATCTTGATAAATTACGGACTCTTGCATGATTTCACTCCGCAAAATTTGCTGAATTAATCTATTAAAAACTTGCAGATTGCGTCAAACATGGCGGCATTCTATAGCACTAGACCAGATAGGGCCAAAATTAGCCCCTCCGCTAACGTCTTCGGATCGACGCCCAACTTACTGCGATCGCGTGCCAGCCGATATCTCGCTTGAGCATGCCATCAACTAACTGCCCACCAGTGCTGCTGGGAGACAGTTATCTGCGTCACCTTGAGCCATCAGCCTCCCGGTTAACATCACCACTGCCCCTCGGGCAAGGCGGGGGTGCTGACAGGATTGAACCAAAGCGATTGATCTAGGGATGCGATCGCACTGAGTAGGTTAATTTAGAGTGTCAAAGATTGAGGATTGGTTTCAATCAATTGGGCCAAATCTTTCAAAAAGGCAGCTGCATCGGCACCATAAATAATGCGGTGATCACAGGTGATGTTGACCGTCATTTGCCGCTTCACGCCCATCAGGCCATCCTCAGTGGCAACCACTTGGGGACTGGCCCCGCCAATGGCCAAAATTGCCCCCTGCCCCGGCATTAAAATGGCATCAAAGCGATCGACCCCAAACATGCCTAGGTTTGATAGGGTGAACGTGCCAGAGTTATACTCTTCAGGCTGCAACTGCTTCGACCGGGAGCGGGCAACTAAATCTTTCCAAGACCGCGACAGCGAATAAATGTCCATCTGATCTGCGCCGCGCAGCACTGGCGTGATTAACCCGCCATCAGGCATGGCCACGGCCACTGCGATGTTGATGCTACCGCGATACTGGATGCCCTGTTCAACATAATAGGCATTGATCAAGGGATGCTTTTGTAGGGTGACGGCGACGGCCTTAGCGAGCAGCCCAGTCATGGTTACCCCTTTTGACTTGATCTGCTTGTAGAGAGCATCAAGGGCATCGGTCGTGATCGTGTATCCCACACGGTAAGAAGGGACCGCCAAACTGGCCACCATGTTTTTCACCACTGATTTTTGCAGGGTGTTGAATGGCGTCAGTTGCCCGGGAACGGCCGGAGCTGGGGTTGGCGCTGAAACTGCGGCGGGTACCGGAGGCGCAGCGGGTACTGGCGGGGGAGTCACCATCGGAGCCGCTTTGGGCGTGGGTGTTTTGCCTGCGGCAAGTTCAATGTCTTGAGCGACGATGCGTCCGTGGGGGCCAGAGCCTTGAACGCCGCTGAGATCTACCTTGAGGGTTTTAGCCAGCTTGCGGGCTCGGGGAGAGACGATGACGCGATCGCTGGTTCGCTTCGCGGCTCCATTTTGGGTGACCGGGGCAGGGGGAGGGGAGGTAGGGGGAGCAGCGGCGGGGGAGGGAGCAACGGCAGCAGGGGGGGCAGAAGCAGCAGATGCGCCTTGGGCTTGGGCGTCGGCAATCTCGGCTTCGGTTTCGGCTAATAGCGCGATCGCGCTACCTACATTTGCCACATCCCCGGCGGCAACGACGATGGTCGCCAGATAGCCTTCATAGAAGGACTCCACGTCCATATCGGCCTTATCAGATTCGACAATCACCACCGTTTCGCCTTTATCAACCTTGTCCCCCGGTGACTTGACCCAGGAGACAATCTTTCCCTCAGTCATGGTGGAACTCAGGGCAGGCATGAAGACTTCACGAATCATGGAGCGACTTTCTAGACAGCAATCACAACGACAATCAGGCAGATAAACTCAGTCAAGTTTAACGGCCAACGCCTAATTTTAGCCCGACAGCGGGATATAAACCTCGTCCAGATCAGATCAATCGTTTTTCCGGTAGGGGCGTCAGGCCTGATACCCCTACTCAAGGTTTCCAATCGGATCGGGGTTAAACCATCTATTGGGCTTACAATTCGCCGCGAATTTCTTCGACCACACCATCCCGCAGCAAAATCTCAACCTGCATCTTTTTGATCAGGTTGTCCCCTGTAGCTAGCCGAAAGAAACTTTCGACTTGGCCTTGGCTGACCTCTTTATCGAGTTCTAGGGTTTGCACCTGCTGCAACTGCTGCAAAATTTGGTTCTTTTGCTGGAGCAGCTTGCTCTTATCTTGGTTGAGCTTGCCCTGGACGCTGCTGATTTGCTGGCCCACCCCCGCATCATCGGGATTAGTATTTTGCTTCTGGATTTCGGAGACCATCCGTTGCCCTTGCATTTCCAACTGCTGCAGCTTGCTGTCAATCTGGTTCAGCTGGTTTTGCATTTGCTTTTGGGCTTCTTCTTTCCAAAGGGGGGTGACAATCGCTTTGATATTGACAACCCGCTTCAGCAACAAATGAGATTGGGAGACATCCATAGAACTAGCTGGGTGAAAAATTTCCTAAGTGCGCTGGCTGATGATTAAACCACACCCGCCCTGAAACCTTGACTAGGAAGCAGGATTACGTCCCAACAGGGAAAATAGCGGATCTGGATGGGCCAAGGTTTTCATGGCCTGTTCTAGGCTTGCATAGGGCGACACGGTCGCGATTGTTTTTAGCCAACTTGGCAAAACGTTCACAAAACCGTAAAGCTAAGCAAACGTTAGTTAAGAAAACATCGCGTCAATCATACCGCGATAGTGCTCCGCCACGATGGGGCGGCGTACCTTCAGGGTTTGAGTCATCATGCCATTCTCGATGGTGAATGGCTCACTCAGCAACTGGAATTGCCCAACCCGATCGTCTGGACGATATCCAGGTCGGCCTTTGATTTCTCGATTGAGTTCTTGTTTGATCAGCTTCTGCACCGGTTCACTGGACAGGGCGAGGGCATTATGCGACCCATCCTCGGTTTGATTGGGCAAGGCGAGGGTCGTATACCCTTGAGCGATCGCCCACTGTTCTAGCGCCTCTAGGTTGGGTACAATCAGCGCTCCTAGCACCTTTTGGTCTTGCCCCACCAGCATGATTTGATCAATGTAGGTGCTGCGAATGCAGGCATTTTCAATCGGCAAGGGTTCAATGTTTTCGCCGTTGGTCAACACGATGGTGTCTTTGGCTCGACCCGTGATAATCAAATCGCCCCAACGGGTGACCTTGCCTAAATCCCCCGTGTCAAACCAGCCCTCTGGATCAATGGCCTTGGCAGTGGCTTCTGGATTTTTATAATATCCCTGCATCACCTGAATCCCCCGAAGCAAGACCAACCCTTGCTGGCCCGCAGGCAACCCTTGACGACTCTCCAAATCGACGATCCGAGTTTCGGTGTTGGGTAGGGGTTGACCATCGGCCCCGCGCAGGTTGCGCCAAGGGCGTCGCACATGGGTAATGGGGGCAGTCTCGGTGAGGCCATAGCCGCCTAAAATGGGAATGCCAACGATTTCATAAAAATCTTCTAGATGCTCGGCAATAGAGCCGCCGCCGCTGACCACAAAGTCGATGTTGCCCCCGGTGCCTGCCCGCACTTTTTTGTAAACGATGGCATCACCCAAACGGTGCAGTGGCCAAAGAAACGGGAGCGTTAGTCCGGCCAGCAGTTTTTGCCCCAGGGAGGGTTCCAGGTTTTCTAAATCCAGCCCCTGCCAGGTGCGTTTGGCGTAGAGGTAGCGATGGCTCTGGGTGAAAAAGAAGTTGATTAAGGATTGCTTTTTTTGAGGCTGCTCGCGGAACTGCTTTTGCACCCCTTCATAAATTGACTCCCACAGACGGGGCACGCCCACCATGTAATTGGGTTGAAAGTCTTTCAGATCCTTTTTGACGAAGCGAATATTGGTGTAGATCTGGGTGCAGCCTTGGGAAAGAACGAAATATTCAAAGGTGCGTTCGTAGCAGTGCCAAATGGGCAAGATGCTCAACACCTTTTGCCCCGGCGTGAAGGCCACGACCGAACAAGCCCCCGCCACCTGGGAGAGCAGGTTATCGTGGGTCAGCATTACCCCCTTGGGTCTGCCGGAGGTACCGGAGGTGTACATTAGCGTGGCCACGGCACTGCGATTGTGGGAAACGGGTTGTAGGGTAGCCGCGTCTCCCGAAGCCATGACGTCAGAGAATCTCAGGAGTTTATAGGGTAGTTCTCCCTGGGGCGTTTCGTCTGAAAGTAGGACGACGAACCGCAACGGGATATCCCCTAAGCCATCGGCGAGTTTATTTAAGGTGGCTTGATCTTGCACAATCATCGCCACGCTATCGCTATGGGAGAGAATGTAAAGCAGCTCTTCCCGCTCGGCTTGGGAGCCGCGCACGGCGTTGGTGGCACCCGTCATCATGATGCCCTGGTCAGCGATTAACCAATAGGGATTGTTATCTGAAAATAAGGCGACGCGATCGCCGCGTTGAATCCCTAAGGATTGCAGACCAGCGGCAAATTGTTGAATCTGGCGGTGCAACTCGGCAAACGTGAGCGTGATCTGGGGGTCGCTGTGGGGATCGTAAAGGGCGGTAACGCTGCCAAAGCGCTGAGCCGCGATCGCCCAAATCTCTGATACTGACTGAGCTGCACCGTAGTCAACAGCTTGATTGAGGTTGGCTTGTTCT
Organism: Cyanobacteria bacterium P01_A01_bin.123; assembly: GCA_039815185.1. GTDB lineage: Bacteria > Cyanobacteriota > Cyanobacteriia > Phormidesmidales > Phormidesmidaceae > JBCBZT01. Next base: position 44,105 of record JBCBZT010000040.1, read on the forward strand.
TGTGGCGTCAGGGGGAAAGTGCCAGAGAGACCCATGAGACTTACTCCATAAAGTATGGGTTTGCATCACGCGGTTAGCCGAGACTACCGCAGCTATTTGAAGCCTATAAACAGATTACCGTCTGGGGCAGCGGCTAAGGACACAATCTGGACTGGTCGACCTCGCAAAGCAAAGGATGCCGTAGGTTTCTGGCTTACACTAGTAATTACTTATGGTACCCATAGGTCTGTTAAGTCGGTTTTACCTAATCTGGAGGCGAACTCAAAATGCCAAAAGCGATTTGGAACGGGGTAGTTGTGGCCGAAAGCGATCGCTGTGAAGTGGTCGAAGGCAACCAGTATTTTCCACCGGACTCGATTAAGTCAGAATATTTCACCCCCAGTGAAAAACAAACCAGCTGTCCCTGGAAAGGGACGTCCAGCTATTACACATTAGTCGTCAACGGCAAAACTAATCCAGACGCCGCTTGGTATTACCCAGACCCCAAATCAGCAGCGGCAAACATTAAGGATCACGTTGCGTTTTGGCGGGGTGTAACCGTGGAAGCATAGCAGAGATGCTGGAGAATTCATGCGGATCCCCTCAATGGGCTGTGTATATCTAGCTAGGTTTATAAGGTAAAGCCGTGTCTAAACCCAGTTCTTCCAGCGCTTTTGAGACGATGCGAACCCCTGCGATCGCACTTTTGACCACCCTTGCAGCTTTTGCCGCTTATCGTCAGCAAGCCGATGGCTCTACCCGACCGATTGAAGATCTCGAATCCACCGATGCTGAAGAAACCGCGTCCAGGTTTGACTTTGAGACCGCATCCTTAACCCCTCAAGGGACGGTCGCATTACCGGAAACACAACTCTCCCAAGATCTAAGCCAGGCTAGGTCACGGTTAAGCGAAACCACGACCAGCTCTTCGAGCCAAATTGGTTTGGGGCGATCCAGGCGCATGGGTTTGAGTCAGCTGACGGCTCAGATTAATGCCTCTATCGCGCAAACCCGTTCAGATCGGCTAAGCCAGGGTAATTTGGGGACTCTAGGGGGCAATTACGCTAACCCGGCTCTAGCGGGTCAAGCGCAACCCTTTGCAGCACCGACGGTTGCACCTACGGTTACGCTCTCAGCACTGCCGTCCCCGCCCCTGGTTTTGCCAGCTCCCCCCGTCCATGTCCATGTCAACAACGTCAATCCTGGCGTTCGGAACTATTCCACTCCCCCGAGTGCTGCTGCCTTACAGACTCCCCAGGCGACGGGCTATCCGATTGATCATAATCCGAACCCCCGGAACTATCCCACTAGCCCCAGCGCTGCTGCCTTACAAGCCCCCCAGGCGACGGGCTATCCCGTTCATCAACCTGAGACGGGTTCAAAACAACCGCAATTTTCTGGCCAAGCGATCGCGGCAGCAACCCCATCACAGCTCAATGCAGTCCCTTCAAGGCAGGCTGCTGATAGCCTATCGGCGAAGCCCCAGGGTTCCCCAGCGATCGCCGCTCAAGTTCCCGAAACTACCCTGGCGACCGAGCCGGAAACAACGCCTGCCATGGCAGGGCAATATCGCTTTAGCGATCGCCTCCAGGTTCGACCCATTGATGCGCTCACCGTCTCGGCCCCTCAAGGCTTGGCCCCCCAAGTCACTGCCAATCACGAAGCCGCTTGTGCCCTCCAACCCACGGCTTCAGAATCGGCTCCAGATTTAAATCTCCTGTTGGCTGAAGAGACTGCAACGCTTGCGGCACAGCAGGCCAAAGAAGTCATCCAGTCAGCCAATCCGTCTCAATCGGATGCCTCCGCCCCTACCCGAGACGCCAATTTGTCTAACAGCACTGCCGTTTGCGAAGACGACACCAACGTGTTGGCACAGAGAATGCCCGAGGCCGCCACTGCGGGAACCCCAATCCCGGGTATCGTACTATCCCCTACCCTGTAAAGCCCCCGAATTGGGGTGTGACAACTGGGAAACATCCCCTCCCCAGCCGGGATAGCTGGGCCGTAGGTGCCTTGATAGCGACGCAGATAGCGTTGGTGAGTCAGCGGTGTGCCAATTAAGTTAACCACAATGCGATCGCGCAGGTCAGGGATGACTTTTTCAATGGCCTGGTAGAGCGGTTCAGCTCGAACCTGTTTGCGCTCAGCATAGCCTTCATCACGCTGCCAACCTTCCCAGGGTTCTAAGGTGTAGGCATGGATCACGTGGTGCCCCGCTGGGGCCAGGTTGGGGGCTAGCACTGAAGGAATAGAAATCATGCAGGTGTTGCCTGGGGCAGTAATGTCGCGCTCGCTTTGGTGCACCACCACATGATGAATCGTCAGATCATCTAACCCCTCTGCCCGGATGCCCAAATGCAAATGCATAAAGCTGTCAACCGCTTGGGTTTGCAGCAACTGTTGGCGATAGGGCTGGGGTAAATCCTCCGGAGCCAGCAGGTGAGTGAACGTATCCCACACCGTTGCGTTAGAAATTACCCTGGCAGCGTCAATCACTTCACCCGTTTTCAGCCGCACGCCCACGGCTTGCCCCTGGGACACCAAAATCTTGTCTACGTGGGCGTTGAGTCGCAGTTCGCCGCCATACTTTTTGAGCCCCCGTACCAGGGCGTCCACAATTGCACCACTCCCCTCGACTGGATAGTCAATCACCGAGTGGGTGCGTTCCCCAAACATGAAGGCCACTTCTGGAGCAACCGTGCCGTGGGCGTCGAGGCCAGAAAGCAAAAAGCACTCCAAATCAATTAACCGCCGCACGAAAGGATCTTGCACGGTTTGATCCATCAAATCACCGACTGAGCCTTGCAGCGCTCTGGTTTTGGGCAATAGCTTCAAGAGCGGCCAACCGTAGCGTCTCAACAGCGTCGGAATCAGTCCTAAATCGGCCCGCAGTGCCAACGTGGGAATATCTTTTAGACCGTCGTAGAGATTGAGCAGCTTGGCTTCAAGACCTTTGAGTTCTGCTGCCCCTGTGGGGGTGAACTGGGCGATCGCGTTGCGGTAGCGCTCCACATCACCATAAATCGGCAGCGTCCCTTCTGGGAAATGGTAGTGACCGAGGGGATCGTAAGCGATCGCGTCTACGGATTCTTCCAGTACATCTAGCACTTGACGGAGGGGATTGAGCGACCCGCGATCGCTCAATCCACAGTAAAACGACGGCCCCGAATCAAACCGAAACCCACCCCGCGAAAATTCATGGGCGGCCCCACCCGCGACGGAGTGGCTTTCGCAAATAATGACGCGATGACCGTAGCGAGCGAGCAGCGCTCCGGCGACGAGGCCACCAATGCCGCTACCGATGATCAGGGTGGGAGACATGGGCATGAAAGGTGATCTGAGCAGTTTGAAGTTTTTGAGGTCCCCAAACCCCCAAAATTTGGGGCTTTGAGTCTTGTTCCCCACAGGATTGGGGGGCTAGGGGCTAATGCAGAACTTTCAGGAGTCATACAAGATTTGTAGCTTGAAGATAACGCGATCTGTGTTTGAGGGTTGGAGATCAGAAAGTCTCACCATCTGCGGCATCTCTCTTTAACAATGCTCTAACTACACACCTCATATGAGACGCTAAAGTTTTGCTCGATCCCCCTAAATCCCTAGGGATTATTCTTGAGGCAAAAACTATTCTGATAGAAAGCGACTGTCAAAGTCATTAAAGGTTTGTGAGGCCCCCAAACCCCCAAAATTGGGGGCTTTGAGTCTTTCCCCCCAGGATTGGGGGGCTAGGGGGGCCTGGATAGCGTTGAATTCCCTTCCAAAAAACTGCTAATTGGATTTTCTTCTGTGAGAGAATTAACTCTACCCTAAATCCCCCTAAAAAAAGCGATTGTCTTAGCTGTCAAGTCCCCCTTGCCGTTGAGGTTGCCATGGCTGACCGCTTTTAGCGATCGCATTCAAGATGATCAATAGTTTTCGCATACAAGCGGTCAATGCCACTTTTTTCTGTTTGCCTTGTGCCAGTAAACGTTCATAGAACGCTTTGATCACCGGATTATGCCGTGTCGCCACCAGTGTCGGCATGTAAAGTGCTGTTCTCACTCGTGCCCGACCGCCCCAAATCATCCGCCGCCCCCGAAACTGCCCACTATCTCGATTGAGCGGGGCCAGACCAACTAAAGCTGCAATCTGCTTTGTGCTTAACTGTCCCAATTCAGGTAACTCCGCTAGCAACGTCGCGGATAGGACATCTCCTACACCAGGAACGCTCTGCAACAACTTGGCCTGCTGGCACCATAGGGGAGTTTGCCGAATGGTTTGCTGGAGTTGCTCGTCGAGTTCTTTGAGTTGTTCCTGAAGCCAATCAATATGGCGGTTGATCTGGTCTCTGACAGCTCCCTGCATAACGGCCCGTCGATTTTTCTCAGCGGTAATCATCTCGACCAGCTGATGGCGTCGTGTGACTAATTCACTCAACTGACGGGTTTCCTCAGACGCTAACGGCCTGACTTCGGGCTGAATCACTGCCGCAAAGTGAGCCAGAATGGCAGCGTCTATGGTATCCGTCTTAGCCAGTTGCCCCGTCGCCCTAGCGAAGTCTCTCACCTGACGGGGATTAACCACAGCGACAGGCAACCCTGCTTGACTGAGTTGAACTGTGGCGACCAGTTCCAGCCCCCCAGTGGCCTCTAAAACTACCCGCTCGACAGGCAGTGATGACAGCTCAGCAACGAGTTGAGCGATTCCAACCTCGGTATTAGCATGCTGTAGCAGCCGACCGCTGGGACGAATGTGAGTGTCCAAGGTGCGTTTGCAAACGTCGATGCCTACCCAACATTGGGTTTGAGTCATGATGCTTCCCCAATAATGAACCCAATCAACCCTCTCTTCCTTGCTAGATACGGGCTCGAAGCCCAGGCGATTGTTCGAGTTACTAGAATTGAACAGGTGTGGCGACCCAAGCTTTTTTCCGGTTTCATGAACCAAGGGGGAGACGGTCTGCCACACCTTCAACAATACAAAGGGACTTTAATCCGGTTCCCTCCTTTTTTTAAGGAGGGCTAGGAAGGATCAGTTCAACTGGTGTGCGCAGCAACCCTTTCAGCAGCGTCACGATTTTCTCCATTGAGTCAATCCGCGTCCTTAAAACTTGGGGAAATTCGGATAAACCGTCAGTAAGATGGGGTGGAGTCTAGATTTTGAATTTCGTCGCGGATGAAAAAGGTTGCACTGCTGATTGGGGTGAGTGAATACGAACCGGGTTTGACCCCGTTGCCCGGTGCCCTCAAAGATATCGAAGCACTGCAACAGGTCTTGGTGCATCCAGAGATGGGTGGCTTTGCTGAGACGGATATTACTGTGTTGCCCAATCCGCAAAGACAGCAGATGGAAGATGCCATCTATGATCTGTTTGCGAATCGCCAGAAAAACGATCTAATCCTGCTCTTTTTCTCAGGGCATGGTGTCAAAAATGATCAAGGCAAGCTTTTCCTGACGACACGTGAAACCTATAAGACCCAGCGAGGAGAACTCCGCCCGACTAGCGCAGTTCGAGCTAGCTTTGTCCATGAACAAATGACGAATAGCCGTTCAAAACGGCAGATTGTCATTTTAGATAGCTGCTTTAGCGGCGCTTTTGCCGAGGGGATGGCGGCTAAGGATGATGGCAAGGTAGATCTCAAAGCCCAACTCGGCGGCGAAGGTCGGGCAGTGTTGGCCTCTTCTAGTTCGGTGCAATATTCGTTTGAGCAGGAAGGCGAAGATCTGTCGATTTATACCCGCTATCTCATTGAAGGGATTCAAACCGGGGCGGCGGATGCCAATGAGGATGGCCATATCTCTATCGATGAGCTGCACGAGTATGCCCGCCGCAAGGTGGCTGAAGCAGCCCCAGCCATGACGCCAGAAATTTATGCGGTGAAGGAGGGCTATAAGATTCACTTGGCCAACGCCCCCATGGGTGATCCCAAGTTGGAGTATCGCAAAGAGGTAGAGCGCCGTGTGCAGAATGGCAAAATTTCAGGAATTGGCAAGCGCATCCTCAAAAGGCGACAGGAGGAACTGGGACTTTCGGCTGAGGAAGCTAAAGCGATTCAAGATACGGTATTAGAGCCCTTCAAAAAGTATCAGGCAAGTCTTCAAGAATACAAAGAGGCTTTGGCAGAAGCGTTAGAAGAGTTTGGAGGACAGTTTGATGAATTTACCCTCAATGAATTGAAGCGGTTTCAGGCAATGTTGCGATTGCGGGATGAGGATGTTCGAGCGATAGAGGCAGTAGTTGTGCCTCAGCAGATAAGGGAGGAGGTGTCTCCTGAAATATCTCAGCCAGTAGAGCAAAAAGTATCTACTGTCTCTGTTCAAGAACCGCAATCTACAGGGAATTTAACAGAGGATGATCTCAGTTCTGAGAAAGGCGTTGATTACACCAAATTACGAGACTTGCTAAAAGTAGGGCAGTGGAAAGATGCCGATCGAGAAACTTATCAAATCATGGATCAAGTTTTGAATGAAGACTGGTCTAGAGAAGCATTGCTTAACTTCCCCTGTAAAGATTTGCTGATGATTGATCGGCTTTGGGCGAAATATAGCGACGATAAATTCGGCTTTAGTGTACAGAAAAAAATCTATGCCGATTGCGGTGCTAACCTCAACGGGAAATACCCAGGTGATAAGATCTGGTACGCTTTTTGCGAACAAGTTGGCTGGCGTAAGAATAGAAAATGGGTTAACGCGAAATACTCAACAAAAGCACCAGAAGGTCATCTCCCTGGAGCGTTGAGGGAATTGGCAGGGTATTACGGGGTATGTTGGGGAGTGTATCTCTTCTCTTGTATTCAGACTTGTGATGATGATCTCAGTTCTGAACAAGGCATCGACTATACAAAATTACGAAACTTGCTAAAAGCAGGTCAATGGCAAGAAGCCGATGAAGAAACTTACGAAGTAATGAATCAAGTTTTGGACGGAAATTGGTCTCATCATGCACTGATTAAATTTTCCTGTAAGGATTTGCTAACCATTGATCGACTTTGGGTGAAATACAGTGATGGCAAGTTCGGCTTTAGTGTACAGCAGGAAATCTATGTCACCTGCGGTGCGAAGACTGATGAGAATCGCCCAGGCGATAAAGTTTGGTATGCGTTTTGCACCAAGGTTGGTTGGCTTAAGGTTAATGAGTGGATTGCTATGAAGTTCACGATAAAAGCACCAAAGGGACATCTCCCCGGTTTAGGATTTGGGGTTAATACTTTTTGGGGAGGATTTCGATTTAATAGTGGATTCTTTTCTCTTGCATCCAGACTCGCGAAATGTAACCCAACAACTGTATCTCAGTCAGCAAGAAGAGAAGTGTATGCTTCTTCTATTCGGGAAGAGCAAAATCCACATGATTCAACGGGTGATGATCTTATTTCTGAACAAGGCATCGACTATACAAAATTACGAAACTTGCTAAAAGCAGGTCAATGGCAAGAAGCCGATAAAGAAACTTACAAAGTAATGAATCAAGTTTTAGATGGAAACTCGTCTAGAGACGCATTTCTCAACTTTCCTTGCAAGGATTTGCTAACTATTGACAGACTGTGGGTGAAATATAGTAGAGGTAAGTTTGGCTTTAGTGTGCAGAAGCAAATCTATATTGCCTGCGGAGCTACAATCGATGGTACATATCCAGATAACGAAATTTGGTATGCGTTTTGTGAAACGGTCGGCTGGCGCGTGAATGGCAATTGGGCAACTTTAAAATTCACCCTGAAGTCGCACAGGGGACATCTCCCATGCCGTCATTCTTATTCGTTAGCCAGAAAAAACATTCTCCTTTTCACAAATCAGTACTTGTGAAGTTTAGTCTGCACGTTTTGTTGAGGAAGTTCAAAAGTCTTGTAAATAGGCATTCAACACGAAGCAGCAAGGATACGCTTTCTCTGAGAAGTAGGGTGCGTTGCTTTGAGCAAATGCACCATTAAATACCGGATGAGCCCGCCTCTATGCAGGGCTGATTCAAAGTCATGAGAGAAAACTTACAGCAATTCATTAGCGTACGGTGCTGTATAGCCCAAAAGGCCTGGATGCCAACTGGTTGGTGTTTGACAAAGATGGTGGTGAACTGGATTGTAGGGATGCTTTATACGGACTTGGTTAATCGCAGTACGTAGGGCATGACGAGCAATAATTAAATGCGCACTATAGGCACGCCCAGGGAGTAATGATCAGGAAAATCAAATACGATTTGCCCCTGAGTTTACCCCCTGTGACTGTCTTCATCCGAAAAGAACGGCTATTGACCAGCCCAAACCTAACGCCCCGGCAAATAACCCGGCTAGTCTGATAAAGGCTTGTCGGACAGTCATCAATTTCAACAGCGTGATTCCTAAGTTTCCAAAAATCAAAAAGTTAATGGATACGGTCATCCCCACGCCATAATTAACCAAAAGACTCTCTGGGCTCGGAAAGATAATTGCCAGCAAACACGTGATGCCAATGCTTAGATATATGATGGGTCTTTGAAATAGACAAACCATACCCGCATAGAAAATAGCGATCGCTAACCCGCCTAAGCCAATTAACCCAGACAATTCAGGCAGAGAGAAAAACACACCCGTGATCGCTGCCCAGAAAATGCCAACCAGTAGCAGCAACCCGTTTTGTTTTGAGAATTTAGGTTGCACCATATCACTACAGTTCAGTAAATTTAGTCGACATTGCCATCTTCACCCTGTTGGGATTCAAATTGACAAATTGTCTCCGGTTGAACAGGGCAAGTGCGATCGCGCAGCGGATTGCCAGCAACATCAAGAAAAGTCAAGCGCTGCAATTCTGATAGCGGCTGTATATCTTCGATTTGATTATTGCTTAGAAATAGTCGTTCCAAGTTATTGAGTGTCGATAATGGCTGCACGTCCACAATTTGATTATCGTTGAGGTAAAGCTGTTTCAGATTGGTTAAGTCTGCTAATGGCTGTACATCTACGATTTGGTTATCACTAAGGCTCAGCCATCTAAGATTGTTCAAGGTTGATAGCGATTGCACGTCTATGATTTGGTTGTTGCCAGAGGCAAGCCATCCCAGCTGAGTCAAGGTTGATAGCGGTTGTATATCCACGATTTGATTATCGCTGAGGTCTAGCCATGCTAAATTTTCTAGCAGGGCTAGGGTCTGGATATCTGAGATTTGATTGTGGTCTAGATAAAGCCATTCTAAATTTACTAACGGGCCTAAAGACTGTATGTTCTCAATTTGATTGAAACTCAGATAAAGGCGTTCAAGCTTTTCTAGTGCTGCTAATGGCGATACGTCTACAACTTGATTATCATCGACGCTTAGCCAGGTGAGATTACTGAGTACAGCTAAGGGCTCCACATCTACAATCTGATTTCCAGTGAGCACAAGCTGCTCTAAATTGTTGAGTGTTGCTAGCGGTTGCACATTCACAATTTGATTGTTATTTAGGTGCAGCCAGGTTAGATTCGTCAGTCCAGTGAGGGGGGCTACATCTACGACCTGATTGTTATCAATGGCAAATCCCGTTAGATTCGTTAATTGGGCTAGGGGGCGTAAATCCACAATTTGACCCCCATCGATTCGAATCTTGGTCAAATTAGGCAACGTTGATAGGGGCTGCAAATCTACAATGTGACTCCCTGAAAGATTGAACTCGGTTAAGTCACTCAGGATTTCATCAGCGCGATCGCAGTCTTGCGTGCCTGCTGTCCACAACAATGCCTCAACGATATGGCGAGCACCTGGGGTCAGGTCTATTTTATGCTCACACCAATCGGCAAAACGCATCAATGTATCGGGATTAGGTTGAGCAGCAACCTCTTCAACACTCGTTCCAAGGGTTAGAACTGATAGAAGACTGCTGCCTAATAGGGCATGAAGATTTACTTTAAATCTTTTCATAGATATAATCCCTTAACTCTATCGGACTTCATCTCAAAAACAGATGATTCCGAATAGAAGTCTATAGTTTTCCAAGGTGCGATCGCGGTCTGACAATCACGCACCAATCAGTGCTATATCGGCAAAGAGGATGAGGGGATAGAGGTACGATGACTTACTTCATGTCATAAATCACCCGATTTTTCTCAATCTGATGCAAGTTTTTTTCCGCCCATAACTTGGCAGCTTGAACAATAGGCACCACACTTTTTCCCAGCTCACTCAGTCGATATTCCACCTTTAGCGGCAGCGTATCTGCATACAACGTTCGGATCACCAACCCATCCCGCTCCAGTTTCCGTAAAGTCTGGGTCAGCATTTTTTGCGAAATGCCTTCACAGACACGCTTCAATTCACCAAAGCGCATCACTTGATCATCTAGTGCTCCAATAATTAGCGACACCCACTTTTCGCCAATCAGCGCCAAAACTTCTCTAGATGGGCAGATCGCCGCATAAACATTGGGCCTCAGCTCTGTATTTCGATCGTCAACCATGGTAGTTACCTCTAGGTACCTAGTTTACATCAGATACCGTCATGGCTATAGTGCATGACATCAGACTGCATTGGGAGGTGACTGATGAAAATCGCAATTTTAGGATTTGGCAACGTCGGCCAAAAATTTGCTGAGCTGTTTAATAAAGCGGGCCATGAGGTCATCATCGGTTTACGGTCTACCCCTGCCCAGGAACTGCCCTATCCTTCTGCCTCTTTCAAAGCTGCTGCTGATTTGGCAGACGCAGTCGCGCTGGCAATTCCTTTCAACGCCTGTGCCAAGGTATTACCCGAGCTGGCAGACGTGACAAAGGGCAAAATTATTATCGACAGCACTAATCCACTCAACGATGATTGGTCGCCAAAACTACTCGGCCAAGAAAATTCAGCGGGTGAAGCGGTCAGTCGCTTGTTGCCAGAGGCGTACATCGTTAAAGCATTCAACACCATCTTTGCCGATGCGATGGGGAAATCAGTGGGGTATGGACAGCCGATCACCGCTTTTATCGCTGGGGATAACGAGGGGGCCAAACAAACAGTTATTACGCTGGCCAAAGATATCGGTTACGCCCCGCTTGATACCGGGCCGCTTTACACAGCCCGTTATCTAGAAAGCATGGCTCACCTCAATATTCAGATCGCGGTTGGTCAGGGCGGCGGCACGAATGCTGCATTTATTTATAGCGCGATCGCCAGTTGATCCAGACGCAATCGTAATGTATGAAGCAGCGGCCCTACATAATTTTGGATTGGGAGATGTCATTGTGTTTCCGTTTGATAGGAACACCAGTCGCTCCATCCCCCCACGTAAAGCTTAGCCATCGGCAATCCGGCTACCTGCTGCGACAGCAAGTTCACGCAAGCAGTCACGCCAGAACCGCAATAGACAATCACCTCATCTGCCGATTCTAGAGTTGTCCAGTGCTGTTGCAGGTCATTGGGCGATCGCAGTTTGCCCGCTTCGTTACTCACGCCTTTCCAAAAATAGTTGACCGCACCGGGGATACTGCCTGCAATCGGATCAATCGGTTCTTGTTCACCACGGTAGCGCTCCGGCGATCGCGAATCGATTAGCACCGTATCGGCCCGATCTTTGCGGGCTTTGACGGTCTCAATATCGACGATCCGATTGGGTTGGGGCCGACCGACAAAATTGCCTGAACCAGCTTCAGGGACTGCATCCGTTAACGCAAATCCTGCTGCCGTCCAGCCTTGGATACCGCCATCCAGCACTGCCACATGAGTGTGACCCAGGTAGTTCAGCAACCACCACAGTCGTGAGGCAAAGGCAAAGCGAGAATCGTCGTAAGCAATCACCCAAGACGGCGGGTCAGCATTGATCCCCAGCGATCGCAGTTTGGTTTGAAACGCAGCTAAATCCGGTAGCGGGTGTCGTCCGCCGTGGGGCTGTACCGGGCTAGAAAGATCGCGGTTGAGATCTAGGTAATGAGCATCCGGTAAATGACCTTCAGCGTATTGACGCTGTCCCAGCGCTGGGTCAGACAAGGCAAAGCGACAGTCCACAATGACCAGTCGTTTAGCAGTCTCGGGATCGGCTAGTCCGTTAGCCAGCCAGGTCGGGGACACGATGGGAACAGGTAAGGACTGGGTCATGGGGCAGCACGGGTGAGCAACGGGGCAGCTTGGAGTAGGGTGCGGGTGTAGGGATGGCTGGGTTGGGTAAATAGCGTTTCGGTGGGGCCGATTTCAACGATTTTGCCCGCCTGCATGACTGCGATCCGATTGCAGAGGTAGCGGGCTACCCACAGGTCATGGGTAATAAATAGATAAGTTAGATCAAATTCGGTTTTGAGATCGAGCATCAGCTGCAACACTTGGGCTTGAATGCTGGCGTCGAGCATGCTGACCGGTTCATCACAGATCAGCAGTTTAGGTTGGGTGATTAAAGCGCGGGCGATCGCGACCCGCTGTTGCTGCCCCCCAGACAGATCGCCCGGAAAACGCTGATAATAGTCTTCGGTAGGGGTGAGCCCCACCAGCTTTAACATGGTGTGAACCTTAATTTTGGCATCAGCCAGCGTCGTCAAACCGTGGATCAGCAAGGGATCGGCAATGCCCCGTCCCACCGTCATCATCGGGTTAAGACAGGCATGGGGATCTTGAAACACCATCTGAATTTCTCGCCGCTTTTGCAGCATTTCCCGCCGTGAAAGGCCAGTCAGGTCCTCACCCAGAAATTCAATTTGCCCTGAGGTAGGCGGCACTAGCTGCAAGATGGTGCGCGACAGCGTGCTTTTGCCGCAGCCTGATTCACCGACGAGACCCAAAATTTCCCCGGGCATCACCTCGAAAGACACGCTGTCTACGGCTTTGATGGTTTCATTGGGTTTGCCTCCAAACCAACGGGCCAAAGGGTTTTGCTCTAGGGTGTAGTGTTTTTTGACGTCGTTAAGACGCAGCAAAGGGTGTTGGACTGTTTGGACGTCTGGAACCGGAGGAGCTTCATCGACTGCCTGAATCTGCAGAGCGGATTCTAGCAGCGATCGCGTATAGTCGTGCTTGGGAGTCTGCAAAACCGTTTCAGTCGATCCGATTTCGACCACTTTCCCTTGGTACATCACCGCCACCCGATCGCAGTATTCTGCCACCAACGCCAAATCATGGGAAATCAAGATCAGCGCCATCTGCCGTTCTGCACACAGCCGAGTCAGTTCCTGCAAAATCTGGGCTGACACGGTCACATCCAGGCTCGTCGTTGGCTCATCGGCCACAATCAGCTTGGGATTGAGTAACAGCGCCAACGCGATCGCAACCCGCTGGCGCATGCCACCGCTAAACTCATGGGGATACTGGCTCCACCGTTCTGCTGGAATGTTGACAGCGGCTAGGGTCGCGATCGCCCGCGCTTTAGCCGCCTGACGTGATAATCCTGATTCATGGGCCAGCAGGGTTTCTACGCAATGCTCGCCAATGGTCATGAGCGGATCGAGCCGGGTCATCGGATCCTGAAATATCAGGGACACCGCTTCCCCGCGAAACCGTCTCAAGCGTTTTGGGGAGAACTCAAAAATGGCGTCTCCTTCAAACTGGGCCGCGCCTTCAATTTTGGTTTGAGACGGCATCAATCGCAGAGCAGCACGCCCCAGGGTTGATTTGCCACAGCCTGATTCTCCGACCAGCCCCAACCGCTCCCCTGCTTGGAGCGTCAAAGACACCCCATCAACAGCCCAGAGCGTCTGCCCTGGATAGGCAACGCGTAATGCTTCGATAGCAAACAAGGGTTGGGTCATCGTTGGGTCTATGCGGGATCTATTCCCCATCAAAACGACGCATCAAATAGGCTACGCCATAGTCGCCATTGGGATGATGTTCAAGTTGGTCAGCCAGGTCAAATACTTTTTTGGCCAGGTCTTCTCCCAGCTTTTCAATCGTGGCTTGACGCTCCCGTTCGCCCTGTTCAAGTTCGCGTAGATGGGCTTGCCAGTCGCTGGAAAATAATGCTTCTAAGTGGGTGTGAAACCCTAAAAGCTGGAGGATTTGCCATTCACCGCGATCGCACCACATCCCCCAACAGTTGGGGCAGCGTTCTACATAGAAAGCTGTATTTTTCAAGGCGACCCGACTGCGGGCTAAATAATGCTTGCAATTGGGGCAAAGGGCCGCGCGATTATCCAATCGAGAGGGAGAAAACGCTACCTCTAATGTGCTGGGCAATATCCGGATTGTGGGTTTCGAATCCGCTGGGTTCACCGCAGCTTGCCACTCAGTATAGTGCTCTGGGGATAGCCAAAAGCCTTCACATTCGGGACAGCTATACCCCTTGGGGCCTTCTGGTAATTGCCCGTCTGCTAAGGATATATCACTTTGTTTTGGGCACTGCACCAATCCCACGCTCCTTTTTCGCCTTTAATGATTAAACCATTGATTAAACCAATGTCTGGTCAATGTCTGGGCGAAGTGAATCTCATGCAGGCAACACCAGTTGACATAGCCCTTTCAATTGCTCAATCCGTTGGCGAATTTGAGCTTGTCGTTGTTGCTGTGTAGCTGTTTGACGGGCCGCTCGCAAGAAACTGACATCATTACCCAGTAAACGCATCAATCGATTCATCTCAGTTTGGCAGCGTTGCAACTGTTGGCTGGCTTCAACAGCTAAGCCTTCTGGCTGGAGTGGCATAATTTGCTGCTGGAACTGTTGTTGATAGGTCAAGAAGACTCCCTGTAAGGCTGCACAGTCTGGATTTGCCTGGGTCGCCATTTGCGTGATGCGATCGAGCTGGTTCGCAAACTCTGTGAAGATCCGTTGATTATCAGGCGACAACATTAAAAGATTACCTAAACCTGCTGGCGTGTATTTTATCCTTCTCACCGGGCTGGAACTGCCTGATTAGCTAGCAAAATTTCTAGTTTACGTGAACCCCAAGCTTTGCCTCCAGAAGTTAGCAGGAACATTTAATCTTCCTAGAAATCCAATAAAGAAAGACAGCGGCTCCAGGTTTGTTTATTATTGTAAATAACCTCAATTTCTAAAGTATCGACAGAGTTGCAATCAGTTTTGCAACGTTGAATTGTCTTCAGAGCTGTTGTGAATTAACTTCAAACCCACAGAGCAGTGCTTTTAGACCTCAGATTGATGGGGTGATACACTGTCTTTCCATAAGTTCCTTCCCGCAATCCGGCGCTAACCCAGGTGAGTTGCCGAGATGGTGGGGCAGGGGCAGTTTTTCATATCTGTCAGCCCACTTGAATGCTTATGATCGCCCGATAACTTCTATGGCGTTACTCCCTATGACCCCTGTCGCAATCGCACCGACTATCCCCACCGACTGTACTCTACCCGACTGGTTAGAGTCCTGTATTGTCAGCCAGCAACAAGTTGTCAATGGTGAATCCATTGATCCAGCTGTTGACTGTGATGATGCGCGCTGTAGAAGCGCCTTAGTTTGCCGTGCCTTTGAGTTTGCCTACAAACTTCATCAGGGACAATATCGGGCGTCAGGGGAACCCTATATCTGTCATCCCGTTGCAGTGGCGGGGCTACTACGGGATTTAGGGGGCGATAGCGCCATGATTGCGGCTGGTTTTCTCCACGATGTTGTTGAGGATACAGATGTCACGCCAGAAGAGATCGAAGCTAACTTTGGCGAAGAGGTGCGGCAGCTGGTGGAGGGGGTCACCAAGCTGTCAAAGTTCAATTTTCACAGCAAAACTGAGCGACAGGCGGAAAATTTCCGGCGAATGTTTTTAGCCATGGCTCAAGACATTCGAGTGATTGTGGTGAAGCTGGCTGACCGCCTGCACAACATGCGGACGTTAGAGCATCTCGCCCCTGTGAAACAAACCCGCATTGCCCGCGAAACCCTGGAAATTTTTGCCCCGCTAGCCAATCGTTTGGGGATCGGACGGTTCAAGTGGGAGCTCGAAGATATCTCGTTTAAATATCTCGAACCCGATGCCTATCGCCAGATGCAAGAACATGTGTCTGAGAAACGCACCGATCGAGAAGATCGGCTCAAACAGGTGGCTGAAACCCTACGCGATCGCTTGGCGAATTTGGGGGTTCACTGTGTGGAAGTCAGCAGCCGCCCCAAGCATTTGTACGGCATCTATCGCAAGATGCAGCGACAGCAAAAAGACTTCAACGAAATCTATGACGTTGCCGCCATTCGGCTAATCGTGAGCAACAACGAAGAATGCTACCGGGCATTGGCTGTGGTTCACGATGCCTTTCGCCCCATTCCGGGTCGATTCAAAGATTACATCGGCTTACCCAAACCTAATCGCTACCAGTCGCTTCATACGGTGGTGATTGGGCACCACGGCAGACCGATTGAAGTACAGATTCGTACCCTGGAGATGCACCACATTGCTGAATATGGGATTGCGGCCCACTGGAAATATAAGGAAGCTGGCAACTCTAGCAATACCCGCCTAACCGCAGACGACGAAAAATTTACCTGGTTGCGGCAACTTCTAGAATGGCAAAGTGATCTTAAAGATGCCCGCGAATTTCTTGAAGATGTCAAAGGCAACCTGTTCGACGAAGAGGTTTATGTCTTCACGCCCAACGGCGACTTGATTCCTTTACCCCACGGTTCGACCCCAGTCGATTTTGCCTATCGTATCCATACTGAGGTGGGCAATCACTGTGCGGGTGCCAAGGTGAACGGTCGCATTGTCACGCTAGACACCCAACTGCAAAACGGCGACATTGTTGAAATCATCACCCAGAAGAACGGCCATCCCAGCCTCGACTGGCTCAACTTTGTGAGAACCGCCGGGGCCCGCAACCGGATTCGCCAGTGGTATAAACGCTCTCATAGAGATGAAAACGTTGCCCGGGGTCGAGCCATGCTTGAGAAGGCGCTGGGTAAAAACGGTTTTGAATCCCTACTCAAGTCTGAACCTGCTCAAGCGACTGCTGAGCGTTGCAACTACCCCACCGTTGACGATTTGTTAGCCGGACTAGGATACGGCGAAGTGACGCTCAATCTTGTCGTTAACCGTCTGCGTGAAGCCGTAAAAGCCCAGCAGCCCATCGAATCCACGATTCCCACAGACCATGATCGCGAGAGTGACGAAGTCCTTTTAGCCTCAGCCATCACTGCGCCGCCTCGTCCCACTACGCCTAATTCTGATGCACCGATTTTAGGCGTTGAAGGGCTCTTGCACCATATGGCTGGATGCTGTAACCCGCTGCCTGGAGAACCCATTATTGGTGCAGTATCTTTAGGAAGTCGGGGCATCAGCATCCATCGCCAGCGCTGCCCTAATGTGGAGCAGGTGCCTGGTGAGCGGTTGATCCCCGTTAGTTGGAACTTTGTGGATACTAATGGTGGGAGACTCCCAACCTATCCTGTACAAATCAAGGTTGAGGTCATTGATCGAGTCGGGGTTTTAAAGGATATTCTGTTCCACTTGTCAGATTTAGGAATCAATGTTCACAACGCCAATGTCAAAACCTTCCCCGGGCAAACCGCTGAAATCGGGTTAGGCATTGACGTGCGCGATCACGCCCAGTTAGAGCGGACATTCAACCAAGTCCGCAAGATGACGGACGTGTTGAAACTGTGGCGCGTGAGTGAAGTTGATTAGGGCTTCTAGCAGCAGCCCCCCCCGTCGTAGAACCAGGTGGACGGGGTGATGACAATCTCATTGGGGAATGTAGCCGCTAATTTGGCAGCCGTTTTGTCACATACCGCTAAGGGAGTGCCCCGCTGCATGATGTGTCCGGCGTTGTCATCGATGTAGTCGTTACCCCCCCCATAAATCGCGGTTTTACCTGTAAAAATGCAGGCTCCATCATCGGGGATCGGCACCTTGAATGAGACCGAATCTAAGCTCTCTAGCAATAGTGCTTGATCAAGGTTGTAGGTGAGTGAGTCTAATAAACGATAGGGTCGACGAGCTCGAATTTCAACTTGGCCGAAGCCAACATCGATCAAGGCTTGCGTATAGTCTTCATAAGTCAGCGCTCCCGATAGACACAAGGCTCGCAACCGCTCATCTTGCTGGAGATGTTGTGGCATGGGGCGGGTAGCAATGGGATCACTCATGATCAGACGACCCCCTGGTTTGATCACTCGGTAGGCTTCTTTGAGGGCAAGGGCTAAGTCTGCAGGCTCAAAAATGTTAAATAGACAGTTTTGAGCCATGACATCTACAGAGCTGTCTGGCAGTGGCAGATTAAACGCATCGCCATCGCGGATATCGATAAAGCTGGGGTCAAACCAATCATTCTTTTCTGCAGCGGCCTTTAAGTTGCGGTGAGCTGCAGTTCGCATCGCCTCGACTGGATCAACGGCAATCACAGCACCAGGTCGCCGCGAAAAATAGGCAAATTGCAGTGCCTCAAGACCACCGCCAACCCCAACATAAAGTATCGTAGGCTCGCCCGATAGCTCAGCTGGGTGGACTGTCGTACCACAGCCATAATTCATGTCTTGCATCAGCTTGGGCACGGTTAACCCAGGTAATTGTAATGGGGTGCTTTGCACACAGCAGAGCCCTACCATCGGATCTTCGGCAACGTCGCTGTAAAACTGGGCTGTGGTTTCGAGATAGCTCATTCAACTCTCCTAACTTGGAATATGAAATGCGGGGTTACCCCAGTCTCGCAGGATTAACTTTGAAGTCTTTGAAAGTCATATGATATGCAGCTTAACGCTAATAAAGCTTGCCGCCCGCAAGTATAGTGCTGACCAGATTGCTTAATGCACCGGGTATCGCTGGGATGCTCAGCCCACAAACAATCTGGCTCGCCGTAGCGACAAGGCTTTGTCGCTACGGCGATAAACCTGAGTCAGGAATTTTTAAGATCCCCCAGGATTTTAGCCAATTGATTGGGTTGCAAAAACGTACAAGACAGCGATCGCTCCACCTCTTTAAACTAGGGAGATCAAATGTATTTCTATTGCCTCTATGAGTCGTCAGCCTGCTGCTAAAGAACACGTCAAGTTTTGGCGTGACCCTGTGCTGCAAGACTTAGAGATGCTGCACGCGACTTATATCACCTATACTTTCTCGCGCCATGCCCACGAAGGATTTGGCATCGCCATCGTAGAGGCAGGGGCAATGGCGTTTGACTATCGCGGAGAAACCTATATTGCCCCACCTGGAAGTGTGGTGGTGACCCATCCGGGCGAAATGCACACTGGACATGCTGTGCTCGAAACAGGGTGGACCTATCGCACCTTGTTGCCTGCGATCGATTGGTTACAGCAGGCGGCGGGGGAGCTGGCAGAGCGCCCGAGTGCGATTCCCTATTTTGCCTCACCTGTGATTCACGATAAGCGTCTGAATCAGCGACTGGCTACCCTCCATCGCACCCTTGAAACTTCGCCCTCATCTTTGGAACGAGAGTCTCGCTTTCTTTGGGGGATGGCAAATTTGGTTCGGAACTATGCCAGCGATCGCCCCTTGGTCAAGTCAATCGGAAAAGAATACCGCGCAGTTCAGCGGATACGGGACTATTTGATGGCCCACTACACCACCAATATTTCCCTTGATGAATTAGCAAACCTGGTCGAGCTGACGCCGCTACGATTGCTCAGAACCTTTCGGAAACAGATGGGATTGCCCCCCCACGCTTACCTCAATCATGTCCGAGTACATGAGGCCAAGCGGCTTTTAGCAGCAGGTTCGTCGATCATTGATGCGGCATTAGCCACTGGATTTACCGATCAAAGTCATCTACATCGCCATTTCAAAAAAATGCTGGGGATAACGCCGGGGCAATATGTGCGGGGGTGCAAAAACGTACAAGATTTGACGATGCCTCTCCAGATACGCTGATGGCATGTCGCAATCAAGCCTATTTTATGTCGGACGCCCATTCTTTCCGTCACACCTCTTCAGCGCGATCGCGCCCTGTCTCTCCGAGATCTGAATTTTTGGCAGGGGCACGGGACATCTTTCCCCTGATTGTGGGTGCAATTCCATTTGGCATTATCTTTGGTACCTTAGCCTCCAGCAATGGCCTCTCCGTGGGGGGCACGCTGGCCATGTCGGCAATTGTTTTTGCAGGCTCGTCCCAGTTTATTGCGGCGGGTATGATTGCGGCGGGTACGGGTTGGCTACTGATTGTGCTGACCGCATTTGTCGTTAATCTGCGGCATTTACTCTATTCGGTCAGTCTCGTACCCCACGTGAAGGCGTTGTCGCAGCGATGGAAGGTAATTCTGGGGTTTTTGCTGACGGATGAGGCGTTTGCGATCGTGATTCGACGCTATGAGGCCCGCGATCGCTCCCCGTTTAAGCACTGGTACTACCTGGGTGCAGCACTGGCCATGTATATCAACTGGCAGCTTAGTACCTTGCTCGGAATCACGGTCGGACAGCTCATCCCCAACGCGGCTGAGTGGGGTCTCGATTTTGCCATGTCGGTTACTTTCCTTGGCATGACCATCCTTTACGTGAAGACTAAGCCCATGGGGATGGCAGTAGTGGTGGCAGGCTCGGTAGCGCTGCTTGCCAATCCTCTGCCCCATAAGTTGGGGTTGATGGTGGCTGCGATCGCTGGGATTTTGGCAGGCGTTTACAGCGAACGGGTTCTGAATCTTGGGAGCACTGATAATGAATGAAGTTCTAATGATTGCGGGTATGGCGATCGCCACCTTTTCGATTCGCTACATCATGTTTGGGGCCAGCAGCCGCATCAAGCTGTCGCCCCCACTGCTAAATGCCCTGCGCTATGTGCCCCCTGTCGTGCTGACGGCGATTGTGGTTCCTGAAGTGTTGCTCAGTGAGGGGGCGCTTCACTTGAGCTATCTGAATGCTCGACTCGTGGGCGCGATCGCGGCGGGTATCGTCTGCGGGTTCACTCGCAATTTGTTGTTGACGATTGTTTTGGGAATGGTGGCTTTCTTTGGCTGGCAAGGCCTGTTGAGCGTTTTGATTTAAGGTGTGGCTTGAAATTGCTCTCGAATGGCTTCAACCCGTTTGCGATTGGCACCGAGATCTGAACGACCCAAACGGGCGGCACACCGCACCTGAATTACTCCAGCATTAGGGTCAGCGTAGAATTCTAAATCATCACCAAAGCCCATCAGCTTACTCGTAAACATTGCCCAGAGATAGGTATCGGTGGCTTCAATAATTGTAGAGCGCTCCATCCCTTCAATGATGGCTTTGAGTTTCGCCATCGCCTCTGACGGCGAATCTGAATTAGCAATGGGTGTAATAAAGTGCTCCTGGTCACTAGGGTCAGTCTGACTGTTAACGCAATTTGGTGTTGAAGGACAGGCTAAGAGCTTTCCTTCCTTGACGCCTAAATTGTCGGGGCGTTTGCCGGTGAATGAGAAAAGAGACATAGTGACACCCTATGGATAGTGCGAGGTTTCCTTATAGCCTCAATTTAATCAGCTTTTGACCTTTCCGAATCATGGCTATCGCCTCATAGCCTTGGAGTCTACGTTGCGCCGGATGGCATGAGCCAAAGCCCAATCCCGGCTTGACCAAGCACTTGATGCTGTGATGGTCTTGCCCCACGAGATTATTGAGATATTTGTTTTGTCGGAATCATCTCTTCTGATTGCCGATACCCCAGGCTTAAGACTGAAGTCCTATGCCTAAGTTAGGGCCTGAAACCCATAACACATTAGGACTTGCGCCCCATGCATCGATGGATGACTCACATCTACCTTGAAAGGGGAAGTTGAAAGGATTAGGCCATGGGCACTCACCAGCATGACCACAACCCAGCTCCAGATCGATCAAGACTCTCTGCCCACAAGTGGTTAAAACCACGCCCGCTTCAGTCGAGCCCGCCCCAAGATCAGCCAGCGTCGCCGCAAACAGAGACATCTAACTCTGGGAGTCAGGGGTTTGACTTAACGAAAGCTGAATCGTTTGCAAGTTCAGATCCGCCAGTTTCGGCGATGGGGCAACCGCTGCAGGCCAAGCTGACCCTTGGCGAACCCAATGACCAGTACGAACAAGAAGCAGATCGCGTCGCTCAAGATGTGGTACAGCGGATCAATACTCCCCAAGTGGATACCCCTCTTGGCTTACCGCAAAATGCACCCCGTGACCCGCTGCAGCGCTACCCCACTGAGACTACAGCGCCTTTATCCCCCCAGTTAGCACCCGGTGCAGAGCCGCAAGTTGGGCGTGACATCACCCATGAGCCCCTCGGCATCCCCGCCCATGTGGCGCAACCCTTAGTGCTGCCGCAAACGCCTCCCAGCCAGATTCAGGCTGATTTTGAATCAGATTTAAACGCGGCCAAAGGGGGAGGATCTGCTTTAGAAACGGGGTTGAGGGCAAAAGTTGAAGGTGCCATGGGGGCAGATTTTAGCGGAGTGAAGGTTCACACTGACGCCGCCGCCGATTAGTTGAATCAAGCGATTCAGGCGAAGGCATTTACGACGGGGCAGGATGTGTTCTTTCGGCGGGGGGCCTATGAACCGGGGAGTCGAGGGGGTCAGTCGCTGATTGCCCATGAGTTGACCCATGTGATGCAGCAGAATGGGGCGGCGGTGCAGAGAAAGTCATCGCTGCTCTCGCCAAGGTCAGCAGCAGAAATGACATCGGCATCGGAGGCTGATCGCGAGATTCAGACGAAAGGCGAAACGAACGGGACTCACACAGCAGCAGCCACACACACCAATAAGACCCGATTATCCGATGCGCTTAAAACAGGAATTGAACCCCTTGCGGGTTACTCAATAGATGATGTTAGAGGGATATATAACTTAGGAAAGTCAACTCAGTTGCAAACCCATAGTTATAGACAAAAGAATACATCGAATGTGACCATCCAGAGATTTTTAGACATTAAAGGATATCAAAGAATCGACGACGAATCTCAAATAGATGGACTGGTTAAACAAATTGCAGGCAATCCTCTAGATCGTAAAATTTGGCCGCAATTAAAAGCTGTCATATTAAGACAATTCAATGCTGACACAACCCATGCAAGTCTAGAAGCATTTTTTGAGTCCCTCTTTACCGCAATTGACAACAAAGAAATTGTCGAAAGCTTAGATAGTATCGACCAGAAGAACTTTGTACAATATGATGATGACACTTATGGATTTGAGACGACGAAACATGGTGATCTTCAGAGAGATCATAAAGCAGGCCCAAGAACAATAACTCTCGGAGAAGATGGTCTATACCATACAAATATTCTGTCTGACCACAAGACAAGAACATATGCTTTAGCAAGGGGAAAATATGCATTCGTTAAACCATGTGATGAGGAATTAATCTTTGGTAAACATGGTCATGAGCACCTAGCTAAGAATGATGATGTTGAATACGCTGGAGAAGCATTTTTCAGGGCTGGGAGATTGCTGTTCTGGACTAATAATTCTGGCCACTATCTTCCCGATCCTAGAGCCATGGAGCAAGCAGGACTGCCCATGGGTAAATTTGTACCGCTAAGGTTTGTAGATGATAAAGCTATCGAAGCAGCTGTTAGTCATACGAAAAATCCTAGAAAATTGGCAATTATGTTTGGCGTAACTGAACACGCTATAAAAGCTGCATTTGATCGTTTAGGAGTGAGAAAGCGAGGTGGTGGAACTTGGTTATAAGATAAGGAAGAAAGGCCAGATTAGAAACTAGAAGACAAAGCAGGCCAGAAAGATTAAAAAGATGAAAGAAAGGGAAATCTTAGTTCCATCAATAAATAGAAACTGTCTCGCTCCATGCACCTCCTCGAACAACAACAACCCTTCTCCCAAAGTCTAATTTGGCAGCTTCAACGCGACTATTTCACTCAAGCAGGCATCAATGCTTGGCGCACGGGTGCAGTGCCCCACTACATCACCAGCAACCCCATCGTCGGCAAAACCTATGCCGAATTAGTGTTCGCCTTTTTGCGAGATCTATCCCTACGCGGGCAACACACAGAAACCGTTTACCTACTCGAACTCGGTGCCGGACACGGAAGACTCTGCTATCACTTTTTCAAGTATTTTGAAACTTACTATGAGCACAGCGCCATCCCCCTGCCCCCTTTCTGCTACATCCTCAGCGACTTCACCGAGGCCAACCTCACCTTTTGGCAAGCTCATCCCCGCCTGCAACCCTATCTTGATAAAGACTGGCTCGATTTTGCCCTGTTCGATGTCGAACACAGTCGCGAGCTGTCTCTCTACACCGCAGGCATCACCCTAGAGCCCCAATCTCTGGCCCAGCCTTTAATCGCGATCGCCAACTACTTTTTTGACACCATTCCCCAAGATCTTTTTTGGGTCAAAGATCAAACCCTCTCCCACGCGCTGATCAGCCTCACCACCGACAGTGACCCCTCAGACTTAGACACCGCCGATCTAATCGACGCCCTGACCCTGCAATACGATTACGAAGACGCAAAGCCCCCCATTTATGCCCACGAGCCTAACCTCAACGACCTATTAGAGACCTATCGCCAGCAGCTCGTAGACACCCATCTCTTGTTTCCCCACATCGGCATTCGCTGTCTAGAACGCTTGCGGCAGCTCTCGCGTCGGGGTCTGGTTTTATTGTCAGCCGATAAAGGCGAACACCACAGCACCAACTTAGACCACCACCCACCCCCAATGTTGGCAACCCACGGCAGCTTTTCGCTCACTGTCAACTATCACGCCTTCGCCCAATGCTGCACTCAGCAAGGAGGGCTTGCCCTCTTTCCTCGTCATCAGCAAGCTAGCCTAGACCTCGGTTGTTTGCTCTTGTTGGCCGATGGGTCTACCTATCAAGAAACCCTGCAGGCATACGAACGCTTCGTCAATGACTATGGCCCCGACGACTACTTCAGCCTCAAAAAACTGATCGAACCCCATTTCGCCACCCTCACCTACCGCGACATCATGGGCGTGATCAGACTCAGCGGCTACGATGCCCGCATTTTTTTACAGATGTCGGCTCGGCTGTTTGAGATCTTACCCACCTTGACTGACAATCAACGCTGGAATCTCTTCTTCGCCATCCCCCGCATCTGGGATACTTACTATCCCCTCGGCGAATCAGAAGACCTCGCCTTCTGTTTGGGGAAGCTTCTGATTGCACTAACCTTTTATTCAGAAGCCATTCTCTACTTCGAGAAGTCGCTCATGATCTACGGCAAAACCACAGCCACGCTGTTTCAGATCGCCCTATGCCACTGTCTTTTGGATGAGTTTTCGAGCGCTTTACCCATTCTCGAAGAACTGCTAGCACTGGAACCAGACAACCAAGACATTCAAGCCTTGATCCAACATTTTCACCTTGGACTTCAGGCTCAGTGCCAAGGCAGCGGCGTTGCCAGTGGCGACTGAACGCCGATAAAACAAACATATAGGTTGTCCCAATTATGTTTCAGATACCGAGGCCCCCTTCCGTCCCCCAATCCTGGGGGAGACTAGACTTAAAGCCCCCATTATTGCGGGTTTAGGGGCTTGTACGAGGAAGCAAAACATCTAATCTTCTACCATATAGGGGTGACTGAAGCGAAGCTGCTACGAAGTGCCATAAGCGAGTTGCTACAGCCAAAAACCCGAAATCAGAGGGCAATTCCATAAGTTTGGCGGCTATCGACCTAAAGCGGGACAAAAGGGCCCGCATGAGAAAAAGCCCTGCGATCAATCGCTAGGGCACGTATCGTATCCTCATTAGCAAATTCGAGGATACGATGCTCACTATACGTCAACGTCGCCAAGCGATTGCATTGGCCATTACGCCGCAAAAGGAACAAACCGTTCGGGAGCTCGCGAGGGCAACAGGCATTCCCAAAAGTAGTGTCCACCGACATCAGCAAGCATTGAAGCAGCGTCATCAACATCCAGAGTCGCCGTTTTGGGATACCGGTGCTGGCGGCGATTGGTTACAGCGTCTGGTGGTAGCCGCGATCTACGTGTTTGGGATCAAGCGTGGTGTGGGTGCAGAAAGTTTGAGTGAGTTCTTCGAGGTCCTGAAACCCTCTCAGGGATTGAAACGCGGATCTCCATCGATCAGTAGAGTCCTGACCCCGCTCCAACTAAACTGAAACCCTCTCAGGGATTGAAACACATGGCGAATCTGCTTCGCCGCTTACTATTTGCACAGGCTCCAACTAAACTGAAACCCTCTAAGGGATTGAAACTAGGAATGAGTTGCGGCTTGCTCAGATTCGGGGGGGCTCCAACTAAACTGAAACCCTCTAAGGGATTGAAACCCTAACGATAGCAGCTTGGCCGGGGGACACACGCTCCAACTAAACTGAAACCCTCTAAGGGATTGAAACATAGGGGACTGGCCGAGCACCCCCTAGAAAGGTCGCTCCAACTAAACTGAAACCCTCTAAGGGATTGAAACTAAACAAAACAAAGGATCAATTTCAGTTGAAATTGCTCCAACTAAACTGAAACCCTCTAAGGGATTGAAACAATGCAGATACGAGGTCTGAGGCAATCAGCAAAGGCTCCAACTAAACTGAAACCCTCTAAGGGCTTGAAACAAGCCTTTCGCAAATCTCGACTTGCCTCTCGACCCCGCTCCAACTAAACTGAAACCCTCTAAGGGATTGAAACAGTTCCTTTCTACTTTGCACAGGAAGGTTATTCTGCTCCAACTAAACTGAAACCCTCTAAGGGATTGAAACGGGGTCAGGGTCGGGGTCAGGGTCGGGGGCTCCAACTAAACTGAAACCCTCTCAGGGATTGAAACATCACCAGAACCACGCCGCCAATCGTAGCTAGCAGCTCCAACTAAACTGAAACCCTCTAAGGGATTGAAACAGACTTAGGAGTTTGCGGTGCAGCACCAGGACTAGGCTCCAACTAAACTGAAACCCTCTAAGGGATTGAAACAAAGAGCAGTTTATGAAATACGAAGAAGTCCCAGGGCTCCAACTAAACTGAAATCCTCTAAGGGATTGAAACCTTTTGATCATGTTGATGAGCCAAATTGACAAAGCTCCAACTAAACTGAAACCCTCTAAGGGATTGAAACGATTACGAGGTAGACGCCTACTGGGATCAGGATGGCTCCAACTAAACTGAAACCCTCTAAGGGATTGAAACTAGGAACCTGTTGTTAGACTCCTCAACATAACCAAGCTCCAACTAAACTGAAACCCTCTCAGGGATTGAAACAGATGCCTTTACGGCACCCATCCATTCTCCGTTGGCTCCAACTAAACTGAAACCCTCTCAGGGATTGAAACCTGGAGATGACCGCTGGCAACTTTATGAAATAGCGCTCCAACTAAACTGAAACCCTCTAAGGGATTGAAACCCCCATAAAAACGACTTTCGAGCATCGACTTAATGCTCCAACGAAGCTGAAACCCTCTCAGGGATTGAAACGAAGCGAACTTGACCATAGTTTGGGGTAAACGGGGCTCCAACGAAGCTGAAACCCTCTCAGGGATTGAAACAAGATGATGAAGCTAACGAAACGGCTGAAGCTCCAACTAATTTGAAATCCTATTATTTTAGGCTTTGATTTAGACGTTTCTCAGATTTGAGGAGCAACGGGACAAAAACATATGCTAAGGCTGTAACCATTGACATATAAAGGTTTCAAAGCTCGTACTTTGCCATCTCAATCTCAATTTATCCTAAAGATTCGGGTTGAATTTTGTCAAAAATAATGTAGGATTTGATGCAATACAAGCTTTTTCTGCAATAAGAGGCACAAAGAAAGACTTAAATTATGACAGATAAACCCACTCCAATTACTGGAAAAGCGCTGCTAAAAAAGATCCAAGAGTTTTCCCATCTTCCGAAGCGAGAGATGGCTAAAGCTTGTGGCTATTACACCATTACCAAAGACGATCAAGCGCGCATCAACCTTTCTGACTTTTATGACGCCCTCCTGGCAGCTAAAGGAATTCAGCTAGATCCCAAATCAAAGAATTTGGATGGGCGAGGACGGGAAGCTTCCTATCGAACAAGTGTCCACAAAAATGGTCAGATAGTGCTAGGTAATTCTTATACTGAAGAGATGGGTTTGAAACCGGGAGATGAGTTCCAGATCAAACTGGGATATAAGCATATTCACTTGGTTCAGCTTGGGGAAGAAGGAGACAGCTAATCCGTTCGCCTAAGACCAAATGCGTTTCAAGTTGGCTCAATCTGGGTTTTGAGGAGCTAAGCCAGTACGGTTTCTAACAGATTACCAAGCAAGGCTTTGCCCCGGCTTCGTACATTATGTACAAACTCAAAGAAGCCGAGATAAAGCGGTAGATGCTCTTGGGAAATCC
>JBCBZT010000096.1:0-15196 GCA_039815185.1 Cyanobacteria bacterium P01_A01_bin.123
CACCCGTCTCCTAGCGATTTCTGAAAATGATTTCCACAGGTCACGGGCAACAACGGTTTTTATATATGTATTGGAATAGCCTATTTCAGCCGCAATCTGATCATAGGTTTTGGGCCTAAACCCAGTAACCAACGCCTCCGACAGCACATGCATTTGCACGTCACTCAGCGCCTTGCCCGTATGAGTGGCAAACAATTGGTTAGCGAATTCGAGTAGACGTTCAGAATCTGGCATCAAAAACGCTCAGGCAACAGGTCTGATGTTTATCATATGCTTGCATCATTTGCCGCGATGGCGCAACGCCACCCCTTAAAGAGAATCGCACCCTCTTTTGCACACCGCTATAGTTGCACAGTGGGTCTGCATACCCTCACGCTAAGCCAGAAGCCAGTCCTCGCCTCAATGGGGACTGAAAATCCTCATGTCGGCCTTGCAAGCCCGCTTACTTGAAGGGATAGGCGAAGGCGTTTCAATCGAGTCTTTCTCTGATGATGAGACCAATTGCGGCTTGGGCTTGTTGGGAAAGCTTGAGGGTTCAAAGTACCTGTCAGGGGGTATCGTTACTTCTGAACTTTTTTAAGGTAGACGTATTCACAGATAATACCTTCAAGGTTTGTGTCTCCGTTGATCTTCCAGTCTTCTACACAAGCTCCCGTTAAGACTGCCCCTTGAAAATTTGTACCTAGGGCTTGAATTATGGTGAGACTGGCCTCGCTGAGGTCTGAATGACTCAGGTCTGCATAACTGAGGTCGGCAGCACTGAGGTTGGATTTGTGGAGGCGGGTATTGCGGAAATTGGCCCCACTGCAGTTAGCCCCACTGAGATTTGAATGACTGAGTTTAGCGCCGCTGAGATCAGTGGCGCTGAGGTCAATCCCGTTGAGGTTAGATCCCCAAAGATAGGCATCTCTGAGATTAGCTTCCCTCAGATTGGCTCGGCTGAGGTTCGCGCCCTTGAGATTGGCATCGCTGAGGTTCGCACCCCTAAGGTTGGCATCACTAAGATCAACGCCTCTAAGGTCGGCTCCCCAAAAGTTAGCACCGCTAAGGTCAGCTCGGCTGAGGTTCGCGCCCCAGAAATTAACGCCGCTGAGGTCAGCTTTCCTGAGGATGATATTCCTCAGATCAGGTTTCACACCAGCATTATCCTGAAGCCATTGGTTCCAAACCTTAACCCCTTCTTTCAGCTTAGCTACATGCGCTTCATTAGCCACAGCCACCCTCAGTCACGCCGCGATCGCCTTTAATAATCCTCCCACTATCTCTACATACACCTTCTACCCGTGTATTTCCAAGCGCGATCGCGCCAATTGCGCCAACCTCTAACGGATTGCAGCGGTTTTATCCATCTACGAGGCATTAAGGCCCATAGCATCCTTAAAGTTGCTGCCTACACTTGAATTAAGTCATCGGAAACTGATGCTAGCCTATCACTCCCATGAAGCCCCCAACATTATCCCAGACCGACGACTAGATTAGCCGCTTGCTCAGTCTTCTTCCCAACGTTCTTGGCCGAGCAGATCAATAATGCGATCGCGCAGCAAAAATTCGTTTTCCGCTAAATCGATTTCAATGCACACCCACTCACGCTCAGGAATGTAGCGGCACAAGGTATAGATCGGCTGTTGGCGATCGACAACCCCTTGATACACCAACTCCCGAGCTTCATCGCGGAGCATCTCAAGGGTATAGATCTTTTTTTGAAGTGTGGTAACCATAACTCGATCCAAACAACAGTAGAGAAGGAAACATCTCCCTCCTTCTCCTTAAGATAGAGGTCAGCAGTAAGGAAGTTGTGAGGAAATCGTATCTGGTTATACCATTCAGTCTCAGATCCGACATTGATAGCGCTGGCCAGATTGCTTAATGCACCGAGTATCGCTGGGAGACTCAGTACAAAAGCAATCTGGCTCGCCGTAGTCACAAAGCTTTGTACGCTACGGCTATACTTCACGGCTCTTTCACCGCGCTAGCCAACGCTTCTAATTCTCGGTCACAGACAGATTCATAGTTTTCTACCCCAAAACTCAAGGGTTCAAAGCAGATGGGGTTTAGATAAGACAGCCTGGGTTTCAGTCTCAATAGCAGGGTTAGGTACCATCAGCACAATCTTGCCCCGCACCCCACCTTGCTCAATCAGCTCATGGGCACGCCTGACCTCAGCCAGCGGCATCCGCGCTGCAATGACTGGCTTGATTTTGCCCTGTGCCAGCAAATTAAATAGCTGGGTCAAGTCCTCAGAGAACCAATCTGGATGCTGCTGACGCCATGCGCCAATTGAGTAAAACGTTGTCGAACGCCTATTTGGCAGACTATCCCAAAGTTTAAGCCGCAGGAAATCAAGGGGGATGCTGCCACCTTTGCCCAACACCGCATTTTGGAAACCATAGGCCACTAATATCCCACCAGATTTAAGCAGCCTGAACGAGCGCTGTAAGCTGTCTCCACCCAGCGGATCAAAAACAGCGTCAACGCCTCTGCCTGTCAGGAGACGTAAATGCTCAACAAAGTCCTCCCTGCGATAGTCAATCGGCGTTGCGCCCAAGCTGGAAATCAGCTGATGTTTGGCCTGAGCATCTGTACCGAACATTTCCAAACCCAGCAATTTGCCTAGCTGCAGCATCGCCGTTCCAACTGCGCCACCCGCCCCGTGAATCAAGATGCGCTGGCCTGGCTTAACTTTAGCCACCCGATGCAGCATCTGATAAGACGTCATGTAAGACAGAATCAGGCTGACTGCCTCTGCTGGATCGAGCTCGTCTGGGACAGGCGTCAAATGGGTTTCGGGTAGGCAGATATATTCAGAATATGAACCAATTACAGTCAGGTCTGCAACTCGCTGTCCGACCTTAAATCGGATTGAACCCTGCCCCAGCTTATCCACCACACCAATCATGTCGTAGCCCAGCGAAAAGGGGGGTTTCGCCTTCACACCGGGATATTTGCCCTTACGAATCATCACATCGGTGAAAGCGGCGCTGGTCGCCAAAACTTTGACACGTACTGCACCAACCTCAGGTTCTGGCAAGGTTGCTTCTTCGATCAACTGGAGTACCTCTGGGCCTCCGAATTTTGTTATCGCGATGCGTGTATAGCTCATAGTCTTGTCCTTGCATTGAGAGGATGACTTTTCCCTGGGCAGTGCTTGGAACTGTTGGATAGGGTGAATTATGGAGAGCTTTTTGGTTTAGTTTTTGTTGCTGTTTACACACTTAAATATAGGCAGAGAACATGGGGAAAATATGAGCCCTTGGAAAAAGATGGGAGAAAAACCGCTTTAAATTGACATAAGTTCCTCATGTTTGCGACTTAGGCTGGGGTTGAAGCTGGTTTCGATTGAGGTTTGATGCAAGCAAACAGGAGTTGATGATGGAAAACTTCGATTATGTCGTTTTAGGTGCAGGGTTGGGTGGGTTATCGGCTGCAGCTTGCCTCACCCGTCAAGGTAATCGAGTCGCCGTTTTAGAGCAGCATTATTTACCGGGTGGATGTTGTCACACATTTGATTACGGAGATTATTCTTTCTGTGCAGATGTTCATTACATTTACCAATGTGGCAAGGGTCAGGTTGTCGATCAGTTCCTCAACTTTATTGAAAGAGATGTTCCGTTTAATTCCCTCGATCCAGATTGTATTGATCGCGTGATCACACCTGACGTAGATTTTCGAATTCCTCTAGGTTGGGAAACCTTTCGCGATCGCCTTTTGGCCACTTTTTCTGATGAAGCAGACGCGATTAATCGCTACTGTGACGAGATCAAGCATTTACACCAAGCCATGGTAGACCTCGGTGAAGAAGTACATTGGTACGACACAAAATGGTCTGATTGGCTAAAGTTGCCCAAATATTGGCATCTATTTTCAAACCGGATGCGGACGCTTCAGAGTCTTTACGATCAGGTCGGATTGTCTGCCAAACTGCAAGATTTGTTAGCCGGACAAAGTGGTGATTATGCACTACCACCCAAAGATATCGCCCTGATGACCCATAGTAGTTTAGTGTCAGACTATGCCGAAGGAGCCTACTATCCCAAGCATCACTTCAAGCATTTGGTAGACACTGTCGTTGAAGCGATTACAGCCGGTGGCGGTCTGGTTCAGCTATCTAGCCCTGTAGAGCATATTGAAGTTCGTAATCGTTCGGTTCAATTTGTGATTGCCGGAGGCATCACTTATGAAGCTAAAAAGGCCTACATCAGCGATTTAGACCCGAAGCTAACTGTAACACTGATGCATCAGAATCACGCTTTAAGCTCTCAAGAAAAACACCGCTTAACTGATTACGAATACTCAATGAGCGCTTTCAATATTTATCTCGGTCTAGATCGCCAATTTGACCCAACCCACTATGACATCGGCAATTGGAATATCTGGTACTATCCAATGGGAAATCTCAATCAGGCTTATCAACAACAGCTAGAAGGCAACTTAAATCACCCCTGGGTTTTCTTATCTTGTCCTACCTTAAAGTCTACGGAGCCGGGGATGGCACCAGCGGGACACCATGTCCTTGAGATTGCCACAGTTTGTCCCTATCAACCCTTTAAACAGCTCTATCAAAGCGATCGCCAGGCTTACAAGACGAAAAAGCGTAACGTATATCAATCGGTCATGAAAAGTGTTCGAGACTTGATTCCCGATATCGATTCCTATATCCGCATGAAACTCTATGGAACACCCACCACCAGTGAGTATTACTTGGGGCAACCGGAAGGCAATATTTACGGTGCTAATTTGATTCCAAGTCAGGTAGGACTGAGGCGAATTGGCTATCGCACAGAGCTGCCGAATCTC
Organism: Cyanobacteria bacterium P01_A01_bin.123; assembly: GCA_039815185.1. Taxonomy (GTDB): domain Bacteria; phylum Cyanobacteriota; class Cyanobacteriia; order Phormidesmidales; family Phormidesmidaceae; genus JBCBZT01. The sequence continues at coordinate 4,795 of JBCBZT010000096.1, forward strand.
TTTTTGGTGGGTGCGAGTGCAGGTTATCCAAGTGTGCCTGGGGTGATTAGTAATGGCATGGCTGTCGTGGCGTTAATGACAGGTCAATCGGTATACAAACAGGATATCCAGCTCAGTCGAAAGGTTCTAGCTGAGCCAGGCGTTGGCAGTTAGGAATCTAACAGAACTGCCCATATCACTGATTTCAGGCAGAACCTTGGCTCATCAACGATGGTCGTCGATAGGTTGTGAACACTGCTCAATAGCTCTCAGGGCGCGATCGCAGCCTTGTCAAGCGATCGCACATCTACGCAGGGGCAGGATAGCCCAAACGCATCTCTTCAAACACTTGCCAGGCGATGTCGCATTCCTGCTGCATCTGCGCGTCTTCATCATCAATAATGTGGGCATGTTGTAATGCCTCTTGGATGCGTTGGTAAAGCTCATCTTGTGGTGGCGTCACGAGGCTACCCTTGGTCAAAATGTCGGTGATGGAGACAATGCCCAAGAGCTGATTTTGCTCAATCACCGGGGCTCGGTGTATCCCAGCATCCGTAAGGATTTGTGCTGCTTCCTGCACTGTGGCGCTAACAGGCACCCGAATACAGGGTTGACGCATAATGCGGCTAATGCGGACAAGCGCAGGGTTTGCCCCATGGGCAATGACCTTAGACACAATGTCTCGCTCGGTGACAATGCCGTAGGTGTCATTATCGTGGGACTTTTCAACAATCAGCGATCGCACTCGTTTAGCCCGCATCAGCCAAATCGCATGTTCAACGGTGGCCGAACCGCGAATCACGACTACGGGTCTAGACATAATTTCTCTGACGGTTAGCATAATCAACCTCCCTGGCAAGTAAAACCATTGGCAACAATTTGATCGGGTCACCACCCCAATCAAGAGACTTTAACCTTAATAACTTTTCCCTTTTCTTCCTCAGATTTAGGTAGCGTCAGATTCAAGATGCCATCTTTGTATTCAGCGGTTACACCGTCTTGCCTAATTCGATGCGGCAATGGAATGAATCGTTCAAATTTGCCGTAATAGAATTCAGAGCGTAACGTATTCTCTTCTTCTGACTGAGTCTTAGACTGGCGTTCGCCAGTAATAGCCACTGCACCATCGGTCACTTCAATATCCAAATCCTCCGCGCTCATACCGGGGACTTCTAGCTTTAGATAGATTTCAGTATCCGTTTCATTAATTTCTGCTGACGGCACAAACGCTAGCCCACTTGTTTCCCGACCCAAGCCTGTATTAAACCGTTCAAATAGGGTGTCCATTTCCTTTCTAAGCGTATCAATGTCACCAAACGGCTCCCAGTGCTTAAGGTCATGAAAAGGTCGCCAATGCACAATCGCCATGGGGTTTACCTCCAGATAGCTGAAAATAATGATGTTTACCGTTCTTGAAACAGCACTTTGGGATACACACCACATTCGATCTAAAAACTTGAGGTTTTAGCTTCAAGAAAAGCCATGAATCCGAATGTGGAGGAGGTTAAGTCCCAAGCTGATCAAGACCGTCTACTGTGAGGCTACGACAACAATTTGGTGAACTTATGAGGATAAGGTTGAGAGGCAGCTAATTTTTGCGGTGGGTATCTCGAAGAACTGATGACACCCTCACAACTTCTTTATTCTCAATTGTTTATTCTGGGGGCACTGTTCTTAACCGCTGGAGACATGGTCATGATGTCACCCTTTCGTTTCGATTCCCCATCTCCCTGGTGGGTCGAAGTTTGTACAGCAGCCCCCCGCTGCACTTATTACTTTGGCCCTTTCGATAGCGTCCAAGAAGCCCAGCGCCAGCAGGGTGGATACGTCACCGATTTAGTACTGGAAGGTGCACAGGGCATCATTGCTAGCACGAAACAATGCAAGCCTCAAGCGTTGACGATGGTCGAAGAAGGTCGCATCGTCTGACGCGATGGCACTATGCGATAGGCTCTACCAGTTGCACACCCTGTCCCTTAGAAAGCTGTCTGGCTCATGCCTGAAGGGCAGTATGCATTGCTTCCAACAAATCTTCGACTGAATAGGGTTTGGGTAAAAAGGCTTGAACGTTGAGACTCTCTCGGATAACGAGCTGCTCGTTAGACATGACCCCACTGGTCACTACAACTTTGAGCTGGGGGTTAATGCGTTGCAAGGCTTCTAGGGCGATCGCCCCTGACATCTTGGGCATGTGTATATCTATTAACACCCCGTCAATTTCAGCGGCGTGGGCTTTGTATAGGGCGATCGCCTCAGGCCCATCACGGGCTGTTAACACTCGGTAGTGGTAGGTTTCCAACAAATCTTGGGTGACTTGGCGAATTTGGGCCTCATCATCTATCACTAAAATCAGCTCTCCGGCTCCGACCCGCAGATGGGGCTCAGACTCTGCAGGGGATAATTCTATTGGGGCAGCTGGCAGGTATATCGTAAAGCGAGTCCCCTGATTCTCTTGACTAGTCACTTGGATCTGGCCACAGTGGCCCTTAATGATCTTGGCGACGGTAAACAGGCCCAGTCCAGTGCCTTTCCCAGGATCTTTAGTCGTAAAAAACGGATCAAAAATCTGCTCTAAGCGTTCGGGGGCAATGCCGATCCCAGCATCAGCAACCTCGACCACCACATAAGGGCCAGGGTCTAGATCGAGATGCGCCTCATTCAGCCAGAGATTTTGGGCCGATAGCGACAGGTCTCCGCCCTGGGGCATGGCATCTCGGGCATTGACGCAGAGATTCATCAGGACTTGGTAGAGATGGGTTGCATCTCCCATCAGCATCCATAGATCTTTAGGGACGTTGACGCGAATCGTAATCGATTTTGGGAAGGTCTTTTGGGCAAACTGCTTGACCTCTCGAATGATGTAGTTCAAGTTGAGCGCCTTGAACTCGCTATCAGCTCCCTGGGCAAACGTCAAAATCTGTTTGGATAGCGCAGCGCCCCGTTTGGCCGTTGTCCTCAAGATGGTGAGCAACTCGAGAACTGATGGTTTTGCGTCTTTGAGTTGGAGGGGCAAAATCTGAGCAATGCCCAAGATCGGCGTCAAGATGTTATTGAGATCATGGGCGATGCCGCTGGCTAGGGTACCCAGACTCTCTAAACGCTGGGCACGCAGAAACTGGGTTTCCAACTGTTTGCGTTCGGTGATATCGGTGTCTACAGAGAGTACCGCCTTAGGATTGCCAGCAGGGTCGCGCACTAGGGTCCAGCGACTCTCGATGATGCGGGCTTCTTGGGTTTGGGTAGATTTTGAGAGTTCCCCCTGCCATTCTCCGTGATGTAAAACAGCTTGCCAGGCAGCTTGCACCTGGTGAAGGTCTGAGTTGAGCAGTCGATCGACGTTTTGTCCTAAAGCTTCTTCAGCACCCCAGCCGTAGATGCGTTCGGCCCCCCGGCTCCAAAAGAGCAAACGACTGTCTAGATCGCGCACTAAAAAAGCATCGGTGGCAATGTCGATCAGCTCTGCTTGCTCTTGGAGCTTTTGCTGATTCCGTTTCCGTTCACTGATATCTCGCTGGATCGCGACAAAATGGGTCGCCTGCCCAGCAGTATTCGTAATCGGCATGAGGCCCAGTTCAACCCAAAATTCGCTGCCGTCTTTACGATAATTGAGCAACTCTACGCGGATTTTTTGGTGAGTTCTGAGGGCAGTGCGGATCTGCTTGAGCACAGCGCGATCGGTGTTGGATCCCTGGAGTAGGCGCGGTGTTTGGCCCATGATTTCGGCGTTCGTGTAGCCAGTCATCGCCGTGAACGCCGGATTAGCATAAATGATCCTTGGCCCTGGCAGATCAATCGGGTCAGCCTCAGTGATCAGTACGGCGTCATTCGTATTGAAAATAACGGCTTCTAAAAGCTGGAGCTGATCTTGGCGTTGTTGACGCTCCGTCACATCCATGGCTGTGCCCAGCAGCTTAACAACCCTACCCTGGGCATTTTTAATTGCCTCGCTGCTGCCTTCTAGGTGCCGTAGTTCGCCGCCGGGTCGCACAATGCACCCTTCAAAGGGCTGGGGTTCTCCGGTTGCAATCAGCTGCTGAACCGACTGCTGGACTTGGGCCCAGTCTCCTGGGGTAAAAAACTGAGCGATTTGGGCTAGTGTCGGTGGCGGCGCAGTTGAGTCAAGACCGAACAGCCGAAACATCTCGGTGGAGCAGGCTAGGGTTTGGGTCGTGAGGTCAAATTCCCAACTACCAATGTGAGCAATTTCTTGGGCTTTGGTGAGGGCTGCTTCGTTCTGACGCAGGTAGGCCTCGGTACGCTTATAGTCACTGATATCAATAATCAGTGCGTAGTAGCCCCTGACCTTAGAATTTGGGCCAATATCTGGAATCAGAGTGCCGCTGATATGACGAGTCTCCTGGGCATAAGGGACGACCATCTCATAGGTGACGCGCTTTCCCCTAAAGACGCGATCGATCTGGGGTTTGGCTTTCTCATAGGCAGCCTCACCAATCACCTCCCAAAGATATTGGCCATAAATAGCTTGGCGATCAAGCGCAAACCAGGTTTCGTAGGTCTTATTGACAAAGCGGTAGCGTAGATCTGCGTCGATATAGGAGATGCAGGCGGGCAGAGCATCGGTAATGAGACTCAGCCTGACTTCACTGTGATGGAGTGCAGCTTCACTATGGTGCAGGGCAATTTCACTATTATGCAGCGCAACTTCTGATTGATTGTCATCGCTGATGGTGCGAATGGTGGTTAGCAGTCCAGCGGGGTTGCCTTGCTCGTCTGACAACGCGCTGATGGTGACTTCAACCAAGTGCTCTGCCCCGTTCTGGAGGCGATGGATCTGCTTGCCTCGCCAACAACCTTGAGTCGCAATTGCCGTTTGCATCACCTGTTCATCAGTCGGAGTCAGCCAGCGACAGTCAAAGCAGTCTGCAACCCGACTGCCACAAACCGCTTGCGCATCTAGACCGTAGCGCTGTTCTGCGGCCCGATTCCAGTAGGTGATGCGGTGATCGACGTCAGTCGCAATCACTGCATCGGTGATATGGGAGAGTAAATGCGATTGGAACTGATTGGCCCGCTCGCTCGTTTGACGCTCAATCACCAGTGCCAAGATGTTGGCGATCGCCTGCAGGAAGTGGACATCATCAGCACTAAAGCGTCGATGGCGAGTCGTGTGCACACCCAGCACGCCAAATGACCGGGTGCGATTGGGAATGATCACGCTCATGCCGCTGACGATTCTATGATTGAGGGGCCCAGGGTTAAGGGGCAGATCGGGGTTGTCAAAGCGAGTTTCTGTGGCCCAATCTTCGACAATCACAGGTGCTGGGCTGAGCAGGGTGTAACCAGCCTGGGAGTTAGGCCCAGCCGCAAAAATGGTCTGCCCCATGTGCCCTAACTGTGCGCCTACTGCGGCTCGCAGCCGCAGCGCGTCTCGGCCAGGCAGGAGTTCTAAAATTTGGCAGTACTCCGCCTTGAGAATACGGGCAACGAGTCGAACCGCAACCGCCATGAACTTGTCAATGTCTTTGACCGCGATCGCCCGCTGCCCCAAGGATGCCACTGCTGACTGCTGGCGGTTTTGAATGCGGAGACGCTCTGCTGGAGATTGATCTGGGAGATGTGGGCGATCGCCCAATCCCAACTCAGGCGACGGGACATGGGTTAGCGGGTGGTGCAGCGATCGCAGGAGAGCCCCCTGGGTGACCAACCCCAGCAGTTGTTGCTGGGCATCACACACCGCGAGTTGCCGTACCCGATACTGTCGCATCAGTTGATAGGCAGCCTCTAGGGACGCATCTACCCTGATCTGCGGTGGCGGTGGCCCCATGACAGTACGCACTTGGGTCTTAGCCAAATCAATTTCCAAAGCTAGGCAGCAGACCAAATCTTGAGAGGTCAGCAAGCCAACCAGTTGGTCGTCATCGACAACGACGACAACGTAGTTTGTATTCAGCAGCGACTCTTGATCTTGAGGCTCTCTTTTATGAGTACCAGGTGCGATCGCGGTATTGCTGACCTGCTCACAAGCCTCTCTAGCTCGGCCAATTTGAGCAATGACCGCCGCGATGGAGACTTCGGACGACACCTGCAACGGTTGAACGTCAATGTTGTCAGCCAACGTGGGCTGCCTAGCAGAAGCGGTGTGAGTCGGCATGAAAACTGGAACCCTAAGCTCGAAACATTTCAACTCAACGTCGAAAATTACTCCTTATGAAGTAGCTTAAGGTTTCTAAATTTTATTTTCACACTTCTATTAAGCAATGTTTATTTTTCTTGAGAATTTTAGGGATTGAATGCTGCCAAATTAAACGAGTTAAGGGACGGTTGCGATCGCCGTAATTTGAGCTTGCCAATAGGTAAACAGGCCAGTGTCTAGCTCCCAACTCACCTCACCGCGTGTAGGAATACGGTGACCAAACAAGGTTTGATAGTCAAACCAAATACCGCGCCAGGGGCTATATTCAACGCGATCGCCAACGCTACGCGGGCGATTAGAGGCAAAAGCTCCCACCATATCGCCAGCCGCATCAAACGCTAAACGCACACTAACGCGGGCTTGCCCCTGACCCCCAGAGACTTCTACAGTCTGCTGATCTAGCTGCCGCCAGTCTAAAGCCAAGTTGCCCATGAGGGCTGCTGGGCAACAGGCAAGCTCGGCCAGATAGCGCATGAGTTCTCCCCGATCAGCATCGGGGCCAGTGGCTTTGGCTACCGGAATAGAGCCCAGCAGTCGTGCTTCTAAATGTCCATGCCCCTCTACATAGCTATCGATCACAGTGGTTGGCATCGGCAACCCAAACCGGGCATGCCAAACAAACCCCGGTTGCAGCATTGCAAAATACTGATCAGCCGTAAACGGAATCCAAGCACTATCGGGCTGAAAACGCATCTTGCCGACCTGGTGAATACGGGTCATTTTAGCTAGGGGCTCAGGACGCGATCGCGCTGCGAAATCCGTCACGATCTTGGGCAGCGAGCGAATGGGGCTGTCAGTTTGGTTTACAGGGGCAGCGAGAGCCTGAATTTGGCGATGGATAAACCGTTTGAACTGCCAGACCGAGACGGCATGGATGGCTAACAGAATGGCTGCGATCGCGCCCAAAATCTCCAAAATGCTTACCATCACAGGGTCTTCCTATGGGAAAAACTGCCACTATCCTTCTACAGCGGCTAAATCAGAGGCTTGATTTGCCGTCTCAGGCTTCGTTTGCCCATGGACAACCAGCACCGAACAAGGAGCATGGTGCATGACATAGTTGCTAACGCTACCCAGAAACATCTCGCTTAGACCCGTGCGGCCATGGCTTCCCACCATGACCAAGTCAGCCTGCCAAGTTTTGGCTAAATCGCAGATAGCACGCCCTGGACTATCAAAAACCTGAGTGAACTCAGTGTGCACTCCTACAGACATCGCCTGGTCAGTATAGTCGCGGAGCAACTTCAGCCCTTTTGCTTCGTATTCCCGGCGACGTTGCTGGTAATTATTCCAAACGCTTTCGTTGAGTTCTAACGGGTAATAAGCCAATCCAGAATAGGCCGGTAGGGCTAAGCTACCATCCCCTTCTGGCGTCAGCACACTGAGCAGCATCAGATTTGCCCCCGTAGCTCGGGCCAACGTCACTGCTTTGTCGAATAGATCGGCATGGATATCATCCAGATCAAGGGCGATGAGAATTTTGTTGAACATCATGGTTTCCTTAGTTAACGAGTTTCCGTTCAAGGCACTTGCGTTACGTATTCCTTGAAAAAATTAAACGTCCTAGCATTCAATCAAGACCAAGAGTTTGTCCGAATGTGCATCAAGACATCGCTATAGCGTTGAGTTCTGAGCGCTCCCTGGGCAAGGCGTGATCGTCGCGATCATCAGGGTGAACGACCATGACTGAGCAAGGGGCATGGTGCAAAACATGATTGCTAACACTGCCCAACAACACCTCTCTCAGCCCAGTGCGACCGTGGCTACCAATCACAATCAGGTCAATTTGATCGGTTTCAGCGGTTTTGCAGATGGCCGGCCCTGGGCGGCCATAGGGTTGTTCAAAGGTGGCCGCAATCCCTTGATGTATCGCCGCTTCGGTTTTCTGTTTGAGCAGTGCATCATAATGTTGGACAAACTCAGCCCATTGGCGATCGTAGTTTTTTCGCAAAATGTCATCCAAGCCCATTGAGTAGCTGCCGACTGGCATCGTAGGCCGCTCAGGACTAGCCGGATCAAACACATCCAATGTATGAATCAGGATTAGCTCGGCTCCGAGCGCTTTCGCAAGTTCTAGAGCTGCGTCAAACGCCCGTTGGCTGGCGACTGATTGATCAATAGCAACCAAAATCCTATTTAGCATGATGGGCACCTCCTGTAGAGTCGGCAAGGCTTTGCTCCATCGCCGCTACCGAGAGCGTGGTTTTCAGCACAGAGTCTGGGTTGAGACTGATGGAATCAATACCTTGCTGAACTAAAAACTGGGCAAATTCGGGGTAGTCACTGGGGGCCTGGCCACAGATGCCGATTTTGCGCTGACACTGCTTCACGCGTTCAATCGCTGTGCGAATCATCGCCTTCACACCCCCACTACGCTCATCAAACAGATGGGCCACCAAAGCCGAATCGCGGTCTAGCCCTAGGGTGAGCTGGGTCAAGTCATTAGAGCCAATCGAGAAACCGTCGAAGACTTGGCTGAATTCTGCGGCCAAGATCACATTGTTAGGGATCTCGCACATGACGTAGACTTGCAGGCCATCTTCGCCACGCACCAGCCCGTGGCTGGCCATTTCCCCCAGTACCCGACGGCCTTCCTCCGGGGTACGGCAGAAGGGCACCATGGGAATCACATTGGTCAACCCCATCTCATTGCGCACCTGTTTTAGGGCTTGGCATTCCAGGGCAAAGGCATCCCGGTAGCGAGCATCGGTGTAGCGAGAAGCCCCCCGCCAGCCGATCATCGGATTTTCTTCTACGGGCTCAAACGCTTTTCCACCGAGCAAGTTGGCATACTCGTTGCTCTTGAAATCGGAGAGCCGAATCACTACGGGCTTGGGATAAAAGGCGGCAGCGATAGTGCCGATGCCGTGGGCCAGCTGTTCGACAAAGTAGTCAGGTTTGTAGAGATAGAGCGCCGTTAGCGCTGCAATGGCCTGTTTAACTTGACTGTCTTTGAGTTGATCAAAGTGGAGTAAGGCCAGAGGATGCACCTTAATATGGTTAGCAATAATAAACTCCAGCCGTGCCAAGCCTACGCCGTCGCAGGGAATTTGAGCCAGGCGAAACGCTTCTTCCGGATTGCCGATATTCATCAGCATCTGCGTACGCGTCTGCGGCAAATCGTCAATGGCAGTTTCTTCCTCAACAAACGGCAGCAAACCACCGTAAACTTTACCCACTTCACCTTCCGCGCAGGTGACCGTCACGGGACGCCCTGTATCGATCACAGTCGTAGCATTACCACAACCTACAATGGCTGGAATCCCCATCTCGCGGGCGATGATAGCGGCATGGCAAGTGCGCCCGCCTTGATCAGTGACGATGGCACTGGCGCGCTTCATAATCGGTTCCCAGTCGGGGTCAGTACGCTGGGTAATCAATACCTGGCCAGGTCGAAAGTCAGCAATATGCTGCACAGAATGAATCACCCGCGCTTCACCCTGACCCATCATCTCCCCAACGGCTTGTCCGGTAACGAGCGGGGTTAGGGTTTCAACGTTGACCTGGAGGTGATAGCTGCGCAATATTGAGGCCGACTTCTGGGACTGCACAGTTTCTGGTCGAGCCTGGACAATAAATAACTCGCCAGTTAGACCGTCCTTAGCCCATTCGATATCCATTGGAGTGTAGGTGTTCCGCACCTGAGAATAATGGTCTTCGATGATGCAGGCCCAGCGGGCTAGGGTGAGAATTTCATCGTCGCTGAGGGCGTAGTGTTGGCGATCGGCTTCGGAGACGGGTACATTTTTGGTCAGCTTGCTCCCCCCCACGTCGTAGACCATCTTGATTTCTTTGCTGCCCAAGTGCTTTTTCAAAATGGGACGGTAACCCTGTTTGAGGGTGGGTTTAAACACGAGATACTCATCGGGGTTCACGGCCCCTTGCACCACGTTCTCCCCTAAGCCGTAGGCAGCCGTCACCAGGGCAGCATGCCTGAATCCAGTTTCAGTATCGATGGAAAACATCACCCCAGAAGTCGCTAAATCGGAGCGCACCATCCGCTGTACCCCAACCGATAGGGCTACGGTAAAGTGGTCGAAGCCTTTGAGGGTGCGATAGGAAATAGCTCGGTCGGTGAACAACGAGGCAAAACACTTGTGACAGGATTCCAGGACACTTTTAATGCCGTGGACGTTAAGGTAGGTTTCCTGCTGGCCCGCAAAGCTAGCATCGGGGAGATCCTCTGCCGTGGCACTAGAGCGGACGGCGACATCAATCGCCTGATGCTGACTGTCAGCACAGAGTTTAAGGTAGGCCTGGGTAATAGCG
>JBCBZT010000021.1:0-124191 GCA_039815185.1 Cyanobacteria bacterium P01_A01_bin.123
GCGACACAATACTGGATGAGACGGGTGAAGTCGAAGCGATTTTGAAGGAATATAAGCCGGATATTGTGATTGCGCACACGGGCGGGGCGGTGATCGAAGCGATCGCACCCGATCCGCTCATGATGAACGAAGCTCAAGCGCTCCAATTTTTTCAGCTAGCCAAACAGAACAACGCTAAAGCCAAGATCATATGCGTTCATATGCAGGCGCTAGATCACTGCTTCACAACCCGAGAGAGCTTGAAAGCAGCGATGCAAGTGTTACCGGAGGCGATTCGTCAAGACATCTACATGCCAACTGAGGGCGAGACAATCACCATAAGACTTTGAAACGCTAGAGGCTGAAACCTAAACCTTGATGCCGCTGAGTCCATCCTAGGATAGCGATAAGCGCGATCGCACTGAAATGCGATCGCCCGCTTTGTGGGATGCGTCGCGACGCATCGATCTGTCTGGGAACACTTACTTTAACGCCTCCTTTTTCAACATTAGCTACACTCAAATTGTTGTCAATATGCTAGAGAGGGCACTTATGATGAAGATTGGGGTGCGGATAAACAAATGACTTTTCGCTCGATTATTGGGGGGAGTAAGTTCATTTTTGTGTCAGGTTTCATCCCTCAACCCGACCTACGGCGAGGGGCGATCGCACTATAGCATTACCCAATTTTGAGCCTTGCAGGTGTAATTCTATTGATCAAATCAACAAGAAATGCGGCTTTAATTATACTCAAGTACATATTTAGTGTTACTTTTTTCCTTGAAAGCTTTGATAGCCTGATCACCCTCATAAACGATTGAGCCTTGACTACCTTCTAGTCTCAAAGGTTCAATTCTAAGGCGATGTACACGACCTGATTCCATAGCTCGCTCACTTTCTTTCTCATGTCCTAAATAGTTGACTTCCCAATGTATTTCCACCGCCGTTTGAGGGGCAATTCTAAAGTTGACTACTCGCTCCTCAACATCGCAAAAGTATTCATTTGAATTTAGCTGTCTCCAGTCAGATGAAGCTGGCCTGAGCTCAGAAGCTTTCCTAACATTTTCAAGGATGTAAGATGCACTTCTAGCAGATGTTTCAAAGCAATCAGAGAAATCGATGTTGTCTGTAGGCTTAGACGAAATATATCTCGACACACGATATGAAATCATTATGTCATCGTCAGAATTGTTAATTATATAAAAACTTGATACCCACGAACAGCCAGAAAAAATAGATAAGGATGCAATCAGGCAGATAGTTCGAGCATAAATATACAATTTTCTGCGTAGAAAAATATTTTTCATGATTTTGATTTGTCATTAGGTGTCTTTATTCATTTCCATTTAAGTGTTTAAAGAGCTCTGTTGATAGTGCATAAAGCATTTCTAAATCTAGCAAGTATAGATAGGTTTAAATCCTTGCTCACTCAGTGCGATCGCCCATCGCATAGGTTGGGTTGAAGCATGTAGGCTTTGCCTTCTCGCCGAGTAACCCAACGCACCCACTACATAAGAAGATAGCTCTTTCTGATGAGGCTTGATGGCTGACTCCATCCTTCAATCTAGTGCCTGATATCGAAATCTGTCACCCTATTTTCTGCTCGCGAACCCACTGTCGAAATTCTCGAATGGCTTGTCCTTGTCCCACTTCACGAGCACGCGCTATGCACTGTGCGGCTAAATCAGCAATTGGCCAACCTCGAAACGTTGGACTTACATCTGATTTGACATATTCACCAGCTTGTAAGACATCAATTCGTAAGTGGCCGTTGTCATAACGCCACAGCTCGGGAATGCCGAGTGCTTCGTAAACTTCAATTTGTGTTTTAGAGCTTAGGTCAATTTCAATGGCTAAGTCAGGGGGAGGATCAACACTCAGATCGAGCCGATCTTTGTGAAGCACTTGAGGAAAATTTTGAATATAAAACGAATCATCCGGTTCAACCCCTTTACCCAAATCTTGACGCTTTAAAGTAGTCGAACCCGATGCATCGTAATCTATGCCCAATTCATCTAGAAGAACTTTGACTAAATCTCCCAAAACAACTTTCGTCTTTTCATGCCTGAACTGTGGGGTCACGATAGATAACGTCTTGTTGTTGTAAGCAATTCGGGTATTTCGATTTTCTCCCAATTCCGCCAAAATTGACTCAAGTCCTTGCCAGTCAACGTTTTGAAGTTCGACACATTGACCGGGGGGTACTCTGATTTGTCCGAGCTGTAGGGTAACCATCAAAGTTCGAGAAATTATTTGAGGTGATCTACCGAGTTGCCCATGGGAGAAGCCCTGCCGCCATTTCCTCGCAACGGCCCTCGTTTCTAGCTTTATTTTAGAGTGGGTTTTGGTAACCTACATCAGTTGTGTTCGATCGCGGGCTGCATCTCAGGTCTATGGACACGATGATCGCATGTGTTAAATCTCATGTCCGAAAATGGCGAGACAACCGATCGCACTGCTTCTATCCTGAGGATATTCCACTCAGCGTAAGACTATGCTGACCGACGACCAATACTATCAAGCAATCTTGAGTCGAGATCGGCGCTTCGACGGTATCTTCTTTGTCGGGGTCTCCAGTACGCACATCTACTGCCGTAATGTCTGTACCGTCAAACACCCGCGTCGTGAGAACTGCACCTTCTATCCCAGTGCCGCTGCCGCTGAACAAGCGGGATATCGTCCCTGTTTGCGCTGTCGACCTGAATTAGCCCCAGGGCAAGCCAAGATTGATGCCGTCAGTCGCTTAGCGGCAGCGGCAGTGAGTCAGATTGAAGATGGGGCCTTGACTGAACAATCGGTAAGCGAATTAGCCGATTCCCTAGGCATTAGCGATCGCCATTTGCGCCGCGTCCTCCAGCAAGAATTTGGCGTATCGCCGATTCAACTGGCCCAAACTCAGCGGTTGCTGCTAGCAAAACGACTGCTGACCGATAGCAATTTATCCATTGCCGATGTGGCCTTCGCCAGTGGCTTTTCAAGCGTGAGGCGGTTCAATGCGTTATTTCAAAAGCGCTATCGGCTCAACCCAACGGCTCTACGCAAAGCGACCAATTTGCCCCAAGATACCCTGCGGTGTGAATTGGCCTATCGTCCGCCCTTAGATTGGCAGGCGATGCTGGGGTTTTTGCAAAGTCGGGCGATCGCAGGAGTAGAGCTAATCGCAAACAATCGCTACCAGCGCACCGTCCAGCTCGGCAAATATCAAGGCTGGATTCAGGTGTCGCCCATCCCCAAGCAAAACAAGCTGCAAGTGGAACTCTCCGCTTCATTAGTCGCAGCGATTCTGCCTGTACTCACCCGCGTCAAAGCCCTGTTTGATCTCCCGGCTGATCCGGTGCAGATTGCCGATCATTTGGGGGAAATGGCCGTCTCTTTTCCGGGGTTGAGGGTGCCCGGTGCGTTTAATGGGTTTGAAGTAGCGGTGCGGGCAATTCTGGGTCAACAGGTCAGTGTCAAAGCGGCATCAACCCTGATGACAAGGCTAGTGAAACAGTTTGGCACGCCGCTCCAAACCCCCATAGCCGGCCTCACGCACCTAACACCCACCCCGGCCCAACTTGCGCCACTCGCGCCGCAAGGCTTGGCTGAACTCGGCATTTTGCCAAAGCGGGCGGCATCAATTCTGGCAATCGCCCAAGCCATTACCCACGGAGACTTACAGCTCAATACCTATTCAGATATTGAAACCACGATCGCCCATCTCAAGACCTTTCCTGGTATTGGCGATTGGACCGCCCAGTACATTGCCATGCGAGTGCTGGCCTATCCCGACGCGTTTCCCCACAGTGATTTGTGGCTGCGACGGGCCTTAGCGGTTGAAAAACCGACTCAAGTTTTGCGGATTGCAGAAGCATGGCGACCCTGGCGAGCCTATGCCGCCATGCACCTTTGGAAATCTTTGGAGGAAGCGGGATGATTTATTACAAATGGATGGATAGTCCCCTAGGTCTGTTAATGATGACGGCCAATGGTCGATCGCTAACCGGACTCTATATCCAGGGGCAAAAACACTTCCCTCAGCAGACCGAAGTCTGGTGCAAGGCGGGAGACGTTGAACCCTTTGTGCAAGTCCAGGCCCAGCTTGCCGAATACTTCGCCCATGAACGGCAAGAGTTTGATCTCTCCCTGGAGCCTGAAGGGACTGATTTTCAAAAACGGGTTTGGCAGCTTTTACATCAAATTCCCTTTGGCGAAACTATTTCCTACGGCACTCTAGCCGAGATGACCGGGAACCCCTCTGCCTCTCGTGCCGTGGGAGCTGCGAATGGCCGGAATCCGATCTCAATCATTGTGCCTTGTCATCGGGTGATTGCCGCTAACGGTAAGTTAACGGGCTACGCAGGTGGGATCAATCGCAAGCAGTGGTTGCTTGAGCACGAGCAGGGTGGGGGCAGCTCCCAAGTTTCTCAACCCCGGCAAACTTCGTTGGCGCTGTTTGAGTAAATCGGTTGACCTGTGCGTTTTCTTAGATCGACAGGTCTGACTTGATTCAATTGATTTTATCCAGGATGACTTATGAAACTCTCAGATGTCGCTGAGCTGTTATTGCTTGCTGCGTTGTGGGGAGGCTCGTTTTTATTTATGCGGATTGCAGCCCCCGTATTAGGGCCAGTTTGGTTAATTGAGTTCCGGGTGTTGATAGCAGGGTTAGTATTGCTGCCGATTTTGGCGCGACTGAAGCTGTTGCAGCAGATGCGGCAATACTTAAAGCCCCTGTTGATCGTCGGCTGCATCAATTCTGCGATTCCATTTTTGCTCTTGGCGTTTGCGTCTGTCTCACTACCCGCTGGGTTTACGTCCACTTTGAATGCTACAGCCCCCCTGTTTGGCACCATTGTCGCTGCGGTTTGGTTGAAAGAGAGACTCACCGTCACTCGCATGGTGGGCTTCATTTTGGGATTTGTGGGAGTGGCGATTTTAGTGGGATGGAAGGGTATTGCACCCGCACCAAACTTTTTTTTGGCGGTCTTAGCGGGGTTATCGGGGGCTTTTATGTATGCGATCGCGGCCCCCTATATCAAACAAAATCTAGTGGGTGTGCCCTCCCTGGTTGTCACAACCGGCAGTCAGCTCGGGGCAGCATTGGTCATTTTGCCTGCTCTGCCGTTTACAGTGCCGCAGCAAACGCCATCGCTAACGGTTGGGCTGTCTGTGATTGCCCTGGCTGTGGTGTCAACTGCCCTGGCTTACATTCTTTTCTTCAGGCTGATTCAAAACGTCGGATCAACCAAGGCATTGACGGTTACCTATCTGATCCCCTTATTCGCCATGCTTTGGGGGGCGATCGCGATCCAAGAAGCGATCACGATATCAATGATATTGGGCTGTGGTTTGATTTTATTGGGCACCGCGATCGCGAATGATATATGGCAGTAGCCACAAAGCTTTGTGCGCTACTGCGAGCCAGATTGCCTGTAGACTCAGCACTTTAGCGATACCCGGTGCATTAAGCAATCTGGCCGACGCTATATTCGCAACCATGCTAGATAAAAAGTAGATTTGAGTTGAAAAATAGGCTGGCAAGGCATTCAGGCATCAGAATGATTTCATTCTGATGCCTGAATTTTAAGTTCTATGTTGGGGATCGCTTCCCACTATGGGTTAGCTGTTAACTTATGGCACTTTATAAGTTTTAGTTCCGACATCAAATAAGAGCCCCTGCTCTGCTTTGCCACCATTAAATGCGACTTGGAAAAGTTCTCTGATTCTGGAATTTTGAAGTGCACTTTCATCCGAGAAATAGTTGTGATGTGCTCGAATAAACTGAGCATCTGTGAAATCTAAATAAGTTGCATTTTTAGCCGTTAGATTTCGGAGCCAATGGCCTAAACGGGCTCTTTGTTGCTCTCCAGTTTTGGCTCTCGATGCAAAAAGAGCTGAATCATCTTCATTGATAGTGATAAAAAGTCGGTTGCGATATTGAATTCGATCAACCCATTGGGCATGATCATGATTGTTGACATCAGCTGCTAGCATCACAATATTATCAAAAAGCAGCGTCTCACCCTGATAAACTGATGACTTTAGTAGATGCTTCAACAAATAGTTGCCCATACTATGGGTTGCCAAACTAAACTTTTGTGTGCACTGCTCCGCGTATTTGTCAAAATAGTGAGTCAACTTCTCGAAACAGCGATCAAGGGCATTAACTGACAGCGCCGCGTCCCGCTTATCATCTCGATAACTGGCGACACCACTAATTCCCCCACCATTCGACGGCCAGGTGAATAAGACAACTTCAACCCGATAGATCTGCTGGATGCGGTAGGCACTTTCTAAGGCATCATCAAAGTCTGTATTAAATCCATGAACCAAGAAGACGCAGTTGGTGTCTATTTCACGCATACGCTGCTGCGCAGTCAGAAAAGCAGCTTCACTGGCCCACATCTCTTGTCCGCCATAGGCCATTCGATCCTCTAAGATATTGACTTGCCAATTACCATTAACCTTATTGGCCTCCGCCAGTCTCAATTCATTTGGGCCTAATTGATTGAAGGAAGGTCCGAAGCGTCTTTCCGGCCTTTCGTTGGGTTGAAGATTGCGGTTTGTAACCACATACATCAGGCAGAACCTCTACTGTAGTGTGTGTAGTCTGAGTCTACTAGAGTGACGCGTTGCCAGAGTCGGCTAGTGGACAAAAGTAAACGATCCAAAGATTGATGCACCAGAGGTGCAATCAAGTATCACTCATGATCCACAATAAGATAGGCTAGGTTTTTATTCCATATCCCTTTTTAAGTATCCCTATTAGTTTATTAATATTGAGGAGTCGAATGCTATTCTAAGCATCAATTTTGATCTTCCATAGTGTTTTACAAGATGGCTTAAACCGACCCGAGAATATAGTAGCCCTTTCCTTTTTCAGTCAACGGTGTCAGTTCTTCAAGGCTGTAGGAACATTTATTAGGTAGATGACGGCTGATGCGTAAAAGACAGCGTCAAAACGCTCACCTTTAAAGTTGACATGCTCTGCATCTGCTGCAATAAGCTCAATATTTTGCAGTCCTAATTCTGCAATTTTTTGGGCAGCTTGTTTGATCATGCCTGGGAAGCAATCTCCGCTCACGAATTATCCATCTGGGTCAACTGGTGTAGCCGCTGGGCACTGATAAATCAGCGCTTCGCGATCGCGATCAGGCCCGTTCTCGTTGCTAGACTAGCACCTGTTGACTGGTAAGCACTGCAGGGGCACTAAGCTTAATAGAAGGGCTCGCTGAATCGTGTGTTCATTGTCGTAACGATTGCTGCTATCGAAGAAATCGATGACGGTTTGTTTGTCGCATTGCTCATCAGTCATACCATTTTTTGCGGTAGATAGTTGGATTGAGCCATCGACAGGCAAAGCATTAGAATCTATCTAGTGATGGCCCAGTTTTACGATGTATTTTGAGGTCTAATCGTGTTTTAGAAGAGTCCAGTCGAATACTGCGATTTTCGGCGGCATTTGAGAGAATGCCAGAATTGATTCTCATGTTTTCTGATCAAGCCCCCTATGGATAAGCCAGTCATTCTGACGATCGATGATGACCCAGCGGTGCTCCAAGCGATCGCCCGCGATCTGCGCAAACAATATGGCGATCGCTTCCGCATTGTCCGCGCTGATTCTGGTGCAACCGCTCTGGATGCAGTACAGCAGCTCAAGTTGCGGGGTGACACCGTAGCGTTGTTTTTGGCAGACCAGCGGATGCCAGAGATGAGTGGCGTTGAGTTTTTGGAACAGGCCAGCGAGATTTTCCCTCGGGCCAAACGCGCCCTGCTGACGGCCTATGCTGACACCAATGCCGCGATCGATGCGATTAACACCGCTCAACTCGACTATTACCTGCTCAAACCCTGGGATCCGCCCGAGGAAAAGCTTTATCCGGTACTCGATGATCTCATTCGCGATTGGCAGGCGACATTCAAGCCTGAGTTTCAAGGGGTAAAGGTAATCAGCGATCGCTGGTCTCCTGTCTCCCATGATTTACGAGATTTCCTGGCCCGCAACCAGGTTCCTTATCGTTGGCTCGATATTGAGCGGGAACCAGAAGCCCAGCAACTCGTGACCTATGCGGGTGAAAAAGATAATCCTTGCTTACCGCTTGTGCTGTTGCCTAATGGTGAGAAATTGATCAAACCCAGCACGGCTCAACTGGCCCAGCAAGTGGGGATGCAGACCGAGGCGACCAAACCGTTTTACGACTTAGTGATTGTAGGCGGTGGCCCTGCAGGGTTGGCGGCAGCTGTGTATGGTGCTTCAGAAGGCTTACGCACGGTGATGATCGAACGTGAGGCTCCCGGTGGACAGGCCGGCACCAGCTCTCGCATTGAAAATTACTTGGGCTTTCCGGTGGGGTTGAGCGGGGCCGATCTGGCTCGCCGTGCGGTCACCCAAGCCAAGCGTTTTGGCGTGGAGATTCTCACCCCTCAGGAAGTCAAGGCGATTCGTCTAGAAGATAACTACCGGATCATTACCCTTTCAGACGGCAGTGAGATCAGCTGCCATGCGCTGATCTTAGCGATGGGTGTTGCTTGGCGGAGATTAACGGTGCCGGGTGTTGAGCAGTTCACCGGAGCAGGGGTGTATTATGGCGCAGCCCAAACCGAGGCAGCCGCTTGTCAGGATGAAGATGTGTATGTCGTGGGTGGGGCCAATTCAGCCGGCCAGGCGGCCATGTATTTTGCCAAATATGCGAGCAAAGTGCGCATCTTAGTGCGGGGCGAGTCGTTGACCAAGAGCATGTCTCAGTACCTGATTGATCAAATTGACGGCACTGAAAATATTGAAGTTTTGCCCTTTCATAGTGTGATAGAGGCCAAAGGGGGCGATCGCCTCGAAACAATTCTGGTCAAAGATTCTCAAAAGGACGAGGTCAAAATCTTTAAAACCAATTCCCTATTCATTTTCATTGGTGCGACCCCGAGCACAGGCTGGCTTGATGGCACCGTGCAGCGAGATGAGCGGGGGTTTATCTGCACCGGACCAGACGTGCCAGAGGAAACGTCTTGGCCTCTAGCGCGCGATCGCTTTTTGCTTGAAACTAGCGTACCCGGCATTTTTGCAGTGGGTGATGTGCGGCACGGGTCGATTAAGCGGGTGGCCTCTGGGGTGGGTGAAGGGTCTATCTGCGTGCAGTTTGTCCATCGGCATTTGGCCCAAGTGTAGTTTTACTCAGCTGTCTGGCTTGGTTTGGCAGGGTTGACCCGTTCAACCCTGCCAAACATGACCGCCATTAGGGGCGAATAAATTGGCACACTAACGCCAATCTATAATCTGGGATCATTCAACCCGACCGTTTCAGTGCAAAAGATTTCTCGCTATTCTAAAGGTGTTGATCGTTGTGGCTAAAGAAACGATTGAGCGCGCCATTGTCTGAACCGTTGGGCTCAACCCCACTGCCCCTGGTTAAAGATGCCGACAGATTGGCGTCCCGGTTAAAAGAAATTCCCCAAGAGCCGGGAGTTTATTTTATGCGGGATGCCAGCGACCAAATCCTGTACATCGGTAAATCTAAAAGTCTGCGATCGCGAGTGCGGTCTTACTTCCGCGATCACTACCACCACACTCCCCGAATTACGATCATGGTGATGCAGGTGATGGACATTGAGTTCATCGTCACCGACACCGAAGCCGAAGCTTTAGCCCTAGAGGCCAATCTGATCAAGCAGCATCAGCCCCACTTCAATGTGCTGCTCAAAGATGATAAAAAATATCCCTATCTCTGTATTACCTGGTCAGAAGACTATCCGCGTATCTTTATTACCCGTAAGCGGCGGAAAAATAACAAACGCGATCGCTACTATGGCCCCTATGTCGACACAGGCTTGCTGCGCCGTACCCTACATTTGGCCAAACGAATCTTTCCAGTGCGGCAGCGCCCCCAACCTTTATTCAAAGATCGTCCCTGCCTCAATTACGACATTGGTCGTTGTCCAGGGGTGTGTCAACAGCTGATTAGCCCAGAAGATTACCACAAAACCATGCAGCGGGTGGTGATGGTGTTTCAGGGGCGCACTAAAGAACTGGTGGATATTTTGACCCAGCAAATGGCGACGGCTGCCGAAAAGCTCAATTTTGAACAGGCTGCCCAACTGAGGGATCAAATTCGAGGCATTCAATCCTTAACTGCCAACCAAAAAACGGCCCTCTCTGACGATACGGTTTCTCGAGACGCGATCGCGCTCTCCGCTGACGATCAACATGCATCCATTCAGCTATTCCAAATTCGTGCAGGGCGCTTGGTAGGAAGATTAGGGTTTTTAGCTGATGCTCAGTCCGGGGAACCCGGCGCAATTTTGCAACGGGTATTAGAAGAGCACTATCCCACCGTCGATGATGTTGAAATTCCCTCAGAAATTTTGGTGCAGCACGACTTGCCCCAGGCTGATATTTTGCTGGAGTATCTCAGCCAACGTAGAGGCCGCAAAGTCTCTATAGAAATGCCCCAACGCCAGACTAAGGCAGAACTGGTAGAGATGGTCGAACGCAACGCTCAGTATGAACTGGCGCGAACTCAGCGCTTTGCCGATCGCAATGCCCAAGCCATGCAAGATCTGGCAGAAATTTTAGACTTACCCGATTTGCCCCACCGGATTGAAGGCTACGACATTTCCCATATTCAGGGTTCAGATGCGGTGGGCTCTCAGGTCGTGTTTGTGGATGGTTTGCCCGCTAAGCAACATTATCGCCATTACAAAATCAAAAATCCCACTGTACACAGCGGCCATTCTGACGACTTCGCCAGTATGGCTGAAGTCATTCGCCGTCGCTTTCGACGCTACGCAACCGATGCTTCGGTGGAACGGGTGGGTAACCCAGACTGGCCTGATGTGGTGATGATCGATGGTGGCAAAGGCCAGCTTTCAGCCGTGGTGGCGGAACTGCGAGAGATGAACTTGCTTCCAGAAGTGCGGGTGGTGAGTTTAGCAAAACAGCGCGAAGAAATCTTTCTGCCGGGGGAATCGATTCCCCTGACAACTGAAGCAGAGCAACCCGGCGTCCAACTCTTGCGACGTCTGCGGGACGAGGCCCATCGCTTTGCCGTCAGTTTTCACCGCAAAAAACGTAGCGATCGCATGCGGCGATCGCGCCTCTCTGACATTCCAGGCCTAGGACATCATCGTCAAAAACAACTGCTGTCGACGTTTCGATCGATTGACTACATTCGTGAAGCATCCCCAGAGCAATTAACCACCGTCGCTGGCATCGGCCCCCAACTGGCCCAACAAATTTATGATTATTTTCATCCCCAGCCATAAGTGGGTTGAGAAAATCACGCCTTAGTCATTTCTGAAGTGATTCCAAAGCCTTAAGGTGTCGGGCCGCCATCTTTTTGGAAGATGGAGCTAATACTGTAGCTAAAAATACTAAACGTCTCGTCCATCATAAATTTCCAGAAAATCTTCCAATTTGCAGATCAAAAACCTCCCTTAAGACAGCGCTTTGATAAAGTTTTAAAAATTAATTCGTTGCAATAGATCAAATCCCCGCGCTGAGCGATTTTTGGGCATTTTAATATAAATTTTAGGGTCTGGACAAGCCTGTAAGTGTTCAAGACGAGAACCCGCTAAAACCCTACCTAAATCAGTTACTCCAGCGCTGGGATCGCTCTCAAAAAAGGCGATCCCAGCATTTTTATCAGTAGTGATATAGTTTGCTGCTCCACGGGAAAGTTGACATAATAGATATATTCGTTAAGCAACATTTGATAACTTTGCATCAAGTGAACAAATATATAGAATTTGTTTTTTGTTCATTGTGTTTAACAAACTGTCTGTTCAAGTTAGCGCTGTTTTAAGTTGCTGATTGATTTATATCCGTATATGACTGGAGTTCACCCATGACAATGACCCATAGCCTGCACTGTCCAAATTGCGGCCATTCGGCTGCAGAGAGACACTATCTATCCAGCGATTCCATCATCAGGACTCAGTGCCCTCGTTGCGATTACTTGATGATTACCTGTTCAAACACAGGTAAAGTGATCGAGGCCTACGCACCTGGTTTACCTGCCCTTAGGTAGGGTCATCGCGATGGCGGTGATTGCTCCATGAGCAAATAGGCTTAGCCCCATATCCGGCAGCAATTCTCTACATATGCTTGAAAAGCTGAGTGTGTTTGAGCCTACCGCCATCAAACCCCACTCGGGTCACGATACAGAACCCAATTACGATGCTTGTGACGCCCGGAGTTGGCCGCAAGCCGCATCTTTTTCTAAGCCGCGTGAATATCGGATGCTGACTGCAATGTGTTCTTGTTGCAATACATCCATGAACTGCTGCACCCGCTGTTCAGAGGGGCGCTGGTAATCGACTTCAGCAATCGGATTATAGGGAATTAAGTTCACATGGCTTTGAAATCCGCGCAGATGTTGGGCCAGTTCCATCGCGTGATCGGGTTCATCATTGAGTTGGGCCAGCAGGATGTACTCAAAGGTCACCCGTCGCCCCGTCAGGCGAACATAGTCTCGACATTCACCCAGCAATGCCTTGAGCGGATACGGGGTCGCGCTAGGGATGAGTTTCTCGCGCAAGACCTGATTAGAGGCATGCAAACTCACTGCCAAAGTCACCTGCAAGCCATAGTCAGCCAGTCGTCGGATGCGCCCCGGAATCCCTACCGTGGATACGGTTATATTGCGCTGGCCAATCCCCACATCTTGATTGAGCGATCGCACCGCGGCTACCACTGCATCCGTATTCAGTAACGGTTCACCCATGCCCATAAACACAATATTGCTGACCCGTTGCTGAAAGTCTTCCTGCACGGTCAAAACTTGATCCACAATTTCATGGGTGGCTAAATTGCGGACAAAGCCCCCCTTGCCCGTGGCGCAAAAATCACAAGCCATCGGGCACCCCACCTGGGAAGACACGCATACCGTGAGTCGGCGATCGCTAGGGATGCCGACGGTTTCGATAATTTGGCCATCGGCTAACTTGAGCAAAAACTTAACCGCCCCATCTGGCGCTTGAGAACGCAGGTGCAGGCTTGAACGACCAATCTCAACGGTCGCTACCTGTGAACGCCACTGTTTTGGGAAGACGGTAATCTCAGCTAGCGATCGCGCCCCCTTATGATAGAGCCACTGGTGCAATTGCTTGCCACGATAAGCCGGTTGCCCCTGGGTTTGCACCCAATCAACTAAAGCAGCTTGGGATTGACCGAGTAAAGGCAAGACTTTAGATTGCGCGACTGCTTGAGCGAGATTCGGCGGAGAAGACGGTTCAGCATTGAACCCAGAAGCGGGAAGGGGTGTCATGGTAATTTGCTAAGACTCCCCACCATTCGAGGAGCCACGGTTGATTTCGGGCATGTCGTTCATTAATTCCACGAGCCCTTCTGAAAGGAACTTTGGATCCATAAAGACCACTTTTGAGTTGTTGCTTTCCCCGAGTTTTTGGTTTGCCTCCACATACTGCTGGGCCAGCAAAAACTGCAAAATTTGACGTCGGCTACCTGGATCTTGCAAGGATTGGGACAATAACTGCATCGATCTGACTGTCCCTTCCGCGCGGGTGATAGCGGCTTGCTTTTCCCCCTCAGCTTCAGAAATCGCGGCGCGTTTTTTGATCTCTGCGGCTTGCTGTAGCTGCATGGAGTCTTTCACTTCCTTGGGGGGATCAATTTTTTGGACTTCCACCCGGGTTACCTTCACGCCCCAGGGTTCAGTGGCTTCATCGAGTTGATCCAGCAGAGTTTTATTTAATTCATCACGGGAGGAGAAGGTTTCCTCCAGCTTCATCTTACCAATGGCGGAACGTAGGGTTGTCGTCACCAGTTCTTGAATGCCGTTTTCGACATCTTCGATGGCGTAGTAAGTGCGTTCTAAATCTAGAATTTTCCAATATACGACTGCATCAACATTTAAGGGCACATTGTCCGTGGTGATTGCCGATTGGGGTTCAGTATCCAGAATTTGCTCCCGTACGGTGTCTTCTAACACAATGCTATCCAGCACGGGGATCACAAAATTTAAGCCGGGTCTGAGTTTACGCTGATAGCGGCCTAGCCGCTCGACTAAGGCTTCATTACCTTGTTTGATAATGCGCACAGAGCCAACCGTGTAGCCAATGACAACGAACGCCAAAATGCCGAAAATTGAAGAAGGCCCCATACCTGGTGTGCTCCGGGGGCTCTGCCCCAATGTAAAACTGGATTACTTACTATATCGAATAGTCTAGTCTTGGGGCTTATCTAGCGTGTCAAATTGGGCCAGGATTGGCGTAACAATTAACGTGTTGCCTTGGCGGGCAACCACGCTGACAGTGTCTCCCTCTGCAAGATAGACGTCGCTGATTTGGCAACGAGCGTTCCACAACGCCCCCTCGTAGAGAACCTTACCCATTTCTTGGGGCAAAATCGAGGTAGCAACCTGGGCCGTCGCATCATGTTTTAGGGCGGGTGAGGGGTTGGGGACGAAATTTCTGAGCAATAAGGCGAGCGCGATCGATAAAAGACCCCAAACGAGAAATTGTTGACTCAAAACGGGCATGCTAAGGGAGATAATCGAGGTGCCAACCCCTGCTCCGCCCATGGCGAGTAACAAGGGACGGTGAGCCACTAGGCTAATAGATAGGAACCCCAAACTGATCAATAACCACATCAACGATGGGTTTTGATCAGCAAGCGACTGGATAAACTCGACCACGAAAATGCCTCCCCTGAAATTACGATCCTGGCATCCCTAATCAAAGATCCAGATCGAACGCAATCTATTTCTGAAACTAAACCGGATATGACGAAACTCTCACCTTTCTTAACTGTGCAAAGCGCTTTGATCCCCTTACTGTCTGCGATCGCCTGTATCGGGGTCTTCACTACCGCTCATCAAACGGCTGAGGCTCAAGTTCAGGGCGTTTGCTTCGTAGAAAACGAAACGGGGCAGGTCTTTGACCTATCAGCCCTCTGTGGTGAGTCAGATTTAGAGAGTGGGTTGCTACCGCGTCCGACCTTATCTACCGGAGATATCCAGGTCACGCTAGATTGGTCAGGATTCGACGATTTGGATTTGGCAGTTGTGGATCCTGCTGGGGATACTATTGGCTATTTTAACCCTAGGGTAGCTTCTGGTGGCGCTTTGGATGTTGATGCCAACGCCTTTTGCTTTGACATCATGAGCAATCCCGTAGAAAACATCTTCTGGCCCGATGGGGAAGCACCGCCAGGAGAATATACCGTGATTGTTAATCTCTATGCTCTGTGTGACGGCGTTGAGCAGCCTGCTAGCCCCAACGCTAGCCGCGCAGTGGACTTTTCCTTAAGAGTTTTGGTGCAAGGCGAGATCCGAGAATTTAGCGGCGCAGTCAGCCCAGCGCAACCCGATGCCCAATATAGCTTCAGTTCACCCTAGGTCATGCTTAAACGCGGTTAGCGGTCATCACCATCGGCACCAAAGCCACCAGACCTGCCACAATCATCAAGGCGGCGGGCATGGCTTTGCGGGTTTTAATCAGGCGGATAATGAATACCACGATCAAGAGCGCAGTCACAACCAGGCTAAGGATCACACCAGCGGGGTTGCCTTGACTCGCTAAAAGTGCTCCGACCAGTAGCAATAGGCCACTCACTAGTCCGGAAATCAGAGAAACTTTACTACTCGCTTGGGCAAAACCAATGATGCCGCCCACTATGGCTAATAAACCATAGGCGATTGCAGCTAAAATGCCTAAACTCATGATTGCAACACGCTTGAATTACACCTTGGCCATGTCCAGATCTGGTGTTTTTCCCTCAGGGTGAAAATTCCAGTCTTCAGATCGGACATGATTGAACTGGGTTTATCCTCCCAGGTTCTCGATGGCATTGCTGCAAATGATTGGGATTTGTTACATTCAACTGCGTTTTTAGCATGGGCTATCTTGACCCCATTGTGCTCGACACCCTCGGGCATTACCGCCGCCAGGCGGCGAGTTTACTGATTTATCAGGCTGTTTTAGACACCCCGCCCAGTCAAGCATTTCTGCACCTGCTGGGTGTCCTTGAAGCGGGTGAGTCTGAGGTCATCCTCCGCGCCTATGGTCGGTGGTTTAAGACTTTGGCTAATGCTCAACAAACCTGGCAGAGTCATCTGATTCAGCAGATTTTGCGGGCTGAGAATGGGTTCACGCATCAGATTCAACAGTCATCCCTAGAGGCGCTTCCCCCAGCCCTGGTTAATGCGGTGCGCCATGACTTGCAAGCCCTCCAGCAGTTGTATCTTTGCCAAGGCAACCAGTTGAGTATCTGGGTTCGTCAAGCCGCACAGATGCCTGAAACGCCCGTCGTGTGGGATGCCGATACGATTCAAGCACCCGTTGCTTTCCCATCACTACCCGATTGGAGTACGGGCTTAGCAGAACTGGCGGACTATTATCAACAGAAAGGCATCGGGCTCTTTGCAGACTATCGCGTCCTCCGCTGGCAACAAGGCAAACTCGTGGGTATTGCCCACCCGGATGAAAGCCGACTTGATCAACTGGTGGGTTACGCTTTGCCAAAGCAGACACTGATTCAAAATACTGAATTTTTACTGTCCGGGTTTACGGCGCTCCACGTCTTGCTTTATGGCAGTCGCGGTTCTGGTAAGTCGTCTTTGGTTAAGGCATTGGCAAATCACTATGGCGATCGCGGTTTGCGTCTGATCGAAGTCACCAAAGCCGATTTGTACCATTTGCCACACATTGTTGAACAGCTGCGGTCTGTCCCGCAAAAATTCATCATCTTTGTAGATGATTTGTCTTTTGAGGAAGATGATGAAGCCTTCAAAGCCCTAAAAGTGGTGTTAGAAGGAAGCGTTACAGCGCGCCCACAAAATGTGGTGGTTTATGCCACTTCTAATCGACGGCATTTGATTCGGGAATTCTTTGGCGATCGCCCCCGCCCCAGCGATGCCGACGAAATCCACAACTGGGATACGGTTCAAGAAAAACTCTCGTTTAGCGATCGCTTTGGCCTCACCCTCACCTTTGAACCCGCTGACCAATCTACTTATCTGGAAATTGTGCGTCACCTGGCAGCCCAAGCCCAGCTTAATATCTCGCCAGAAGACCTGGAATATCGATCGCTCCAGTGGGCTACTCGCCGCAACGGTCGCTCGGGACGCACAGCCCGTCAGTTTATCGACTATCTCACTGCCGAGCTAGCCACTATGAACAACTCGACACGCTAGTGGAATTTGTGTCATCCAGTGTTGCATCCGGCAATGCAGCTGCATTGCTAAACATGTTGATCACATCAAAGGTATTGGTATTTAGGGTATCTAGGTTAGACCGCCCGACAATTTGGAAATTCCCTGGAATAGCTGTCGTAGCATCGAACCGATTGAGCAAATATAGATCCAAATCATTGCTGAACGGCACCCCCAAAGAAGGTGGCATGGCGCTGGTATTGCCAGATAGTTCGAAGCACACCTGGCTGCTGTCCGACTGAGTTGCCACGCCAATGCTGGCAGCGGGTGGTGTGGCTGCAGTACCTGCGCTGGTAATGGTGTTGTGGGTAATCACTGCATTTGCAACCGTTGAACCACTACCAGGCGTGAGCAGGTTCGGGGCCGAGAGGGTATCAACCCCAATGCCAATGCCAAATCGTCCGGTGGCGGTGATTTGATTTTGGGTCACAATCGCCTGGGTGAGTTCACTATTGCCGTGGGCACCAATGCCAATGCCATCTCTGCCCACTGTATTGATCTCATTATTTTGAATCGTGACATCGCTGAGCGTACTGCCCGCTGAGGCACCCACAAAAATGCCGTCATAGTTTGTCACGTTCTCAATTGTGTTGTGTTCAATCACGATATTGCCAGAGGTGCCACCAGTATCTGCACCTACAAAAACGCCGAAGTTTTGTGCACTAGTAATCTGATTGAATTGAATTGCTACATCAGTCACGTTGTTGGCCTCAATGCCGCTGCCTGCTGAAGCAGCAATCTCAAACCCTGATAGGCGCGTTTGGTTGCCCATCGTTACTGTCCCGGCCAGCTGGGGCAACGTGCCTACCCCAGAATCCGGCAATTGCACACGCCCAAACTGAGTATCGACGGTTTGAACTGGCCCCACGGAAAGGACTTGTACCCCGTCCGGAATAGTAAATCCACCACCTGCATGGCCCGTTTGTACATAAACGATGTCGCCACTGTTGGCGATGCCTACCGTGTTGGCAACTGTGTTGCGAGGTGTTTCAACGGCACCGTTACTGCCTATAGCTGATCCGGTATGGGGATCCACATGGCGAAACACATAGGCGTTGCCTGTGGCTGGATCGGTGGCGACTTGGGTTTGTTCGACCAACACAATCGCCCCCTGGCGATGAACCGATTCATTGCCTCGTGCCCAGACGGTTGCAGGTGAGTCCTGTGACGCGGGGGAGTGTGGGTTTAGATCAATCCCTACTTGAAATAAAACACTCGTACCAAATAAGCTGTCGTGCTGTAAGCCTAACCCAGTCGTCAGGTAAGGGGCAGGCTGGAGGGTGAGTTCCACCCGTCCCCCAATCGTATCGGCGATATTATGGGCAGTGTAGACATACAAGTCTCCACTGGCCCGCAGTCCTCCGCCGTTTTCAAACCGCAACAGTTCAGCGCCGACACCGATATCAGCACCCGTCATCGCCGCTTGGATCGGCACCAATAGCGCATTACCTTGAAACTGTGGGGTGCCGTTCAAACGACTATTATCACCCACCGGTAAATAAACATTGGCGTGGGCATCCCAACCGTCACCGAGCAACTCAGCGCCTAATCCTAACTGATAAAAGGTATTGCCACTGTTAGCGTTGCGAATATCAACAGCCACATAGCCCCCCAGCCAGTATTGATTGGCCGGATCAAACACGCGATGGCCAAAAACCACATTACCCCCAAGGCTGGCGTCGTTGTCGAGCAAGACACGACCTTCAATAAATGAGAGAGCCCCATCGGGGGTTTGCATGAGGGGAAATAAGCCTTCAAGACTGCCGTATCCGGTATATCCACTGCCACTGTTTTGATAGTTCACCCGGTAGCGGGATGAGTGTAGCGGGTGGGTTGGATTGGATTGGGAGATGGGCTGGGAAACTGGGGCTCCAATATCAGGGGAGGGGTTGGCCAGCGCAATGGCAGGCGCGAAAAAAAATCCAAGCGCGATCGAATTGGCGCACTGAACCGTGCGCCTCAGACGGAGATGATCCATGATCTTCAGGAACTGAGTCGTTTTTGATAGTTGATTCTCTCAGAATTCCCGTGATTTCAACGTTTCCTCAGGATCCGGATAATAGCAGCAAAATTTTATAATGTAGCAACCAATACGAAATTATGATGAGGTTCGCAGTGTCAATCCGCTTTGTGTGGCTGTAAGCCACGGTGTCGATCTGTCTAGAACGTCGCAAACAGACTCAATGCTCTTAACAATGCGTCTGATAATCGCCCGTACTGTCAGGCCATTCTCTTGGGGCAGCAAAGTGAATGGATGTATCTGCAATTAAGGTTGCAATGCATCTAGCGGCAAGGCTTCTAAAATTTTGAAGCGGACATGGTTGATGGCTAACTCCCCCAGTTTCACCTCTGGGTCGCCCTCAGCGGTCTGAACCTTCTCAAAGGTGACTTCTTTACCCATTTCTACGTGATACCAGGGCAATCCCATAAAAAAACGAGTGGGGTAAGGGCCACCCTCCACCACATCATCAACATTGGACTCCATCGGTAACCAGCCATACCCCGGGACAAAAAACTCAATCCACACGTGGTTGAAATCAGGTTCTAGGAGCAAGCCAATGTGATCGGCATGGGGCGGGCATTTATAGCGTCCGACAGTGCGGCAGGCGATGCCGTTCAATCGACAGAGGGCAAGTAGCAGACCAACGTATTCTCCACAGGAGCCAATCCCCCGTTCGAGCACGACATCTGGTGTATCGATGTGGGGCCGAATGCCGTAGGAGAGGCGATCATACACATAATTGCGAATGCTCAGCACCTTTCGCAGCAGATTGGTTTCGCGGCCTACAGCAACTTTTGCAGCAGCTTGGATAGTGGGGTTATCCATGGCCAGTTCATCGTCGTCGATCAAGTAACGCTGTTGATAGTCGGCGGAGAGGGGAGATACCCCTTCAACCTGGCGGGGAGAGAGTTGATATTTAATACCACCCACTTCGATTTGGGCTTTCCAGCCCAACAAATGGCTTTCATGGGGATTGAGTTCGTCAAAGTGGAATACGACTGTCCGCCGACCATTAACCTGTTCTTCTCGAAAGGGAACCCCGACAGGTTCTACGTATGTGAGTGTTTGCCGATCGGTGTCGGCAGGCAACGCCATTCGCCATTCAACGTTGTGTAGTTGGATGGCATCAAGGGGAGAAATCTCTTCGACATAAGCCATCTCAATCCGATAGCGGTTGGAGAGCACATAGCCTGCATCGGCGTGATAGCGAAAATGGAGGGGGGCAATGAAGGTGCGATCGCGAAAGGTGAGCTCAAATGGATCGACCGCATTGGGATTGTCGCGAATATAGGGTTCTTCGTTGGCATAAGCCAACCAAACTGTCCCAACTGTCGGGGTTGTTTCAGGCAGTACTGCGATCCCCGTTGGTGAAGCAAAGGGGGTGAGCGCACTCATCAGCACCTCGCCTGTGGCTCGATCGAGGCAGTATACCGTTTGTTCAGTTTGGTCACAGACCCAGAGATAATCTCCCCAGACTGTAATATTTTCGACCCCAATGCCGGGGGCTGGGAATTTAGTGATGCGCCGTCCCGTATCGCTGTTGAACACCAGGATTGCCCCGGCTTTTTGGCAGGTGACATAAATAGTAGACTGCCAAACTGCAACCCCATCAGCCGTGTAGGGCAGTTGCGAAAAAGGTGTTGGCAGAGGATTTTGCAAGGGACAACGCAAAATCTCTTGGTTGCGGGTAATCCAAACGGTGTCTTCCCACAGGGCAAGACCTGTCGCGTCTACGTAATGGTCAATGTGGCTATGGTTGACAATCGTAGCGTCATCACTCGCAGGGTCGATATCGAGTAAATAACCCCGAATCAAGTCTAGCCCCAGCAGTCGATTCTCCTGAAAAGCGATGCCCTGGAGTGCATAAGCGCCAATAGGTCGGATCAGGCGATTGCTCGCCGTCTTAGCCATAGCTGGAGGCGTATCGGGGGATAATGGCCGAGCAGATAGAGAAGAGTTTGACATTACAGGCGATCGCACCAAAATCTGGACATTCACTCAGGGGTATATCTTAAACAGAATCCGAAGGCATCTTTGTATTCAAGCCATCAGTGCTGTGATCCTTATTGTTCTATATATCGCGACGGGCTCGGATTCACGCGATAACAGTTTCGCCCTGCGGATTTAGCCAAATAAAGGGCTTGATCAGCCAATTGAATTAGCTTATCTACTGAAAAATTAGATTTTGGGATCCTGCTTGTGACCCCTAAACTAACGGTGACATAAGGGGCGGCGGGAGAAGTCCGATGGGGAACCTGTAGCTTTTCAATGGCACTGCGAATCGATTCTGCGACTTGAATGGCGCCGTCCAAATGAGTTGTTGGCAGGACGACCGCAAATTCCTCGCCGCCATAGCGGGCAATCAGATCGCTAGGCCGTTTCACGACCTGCTGTAGGGTTGCCGCGATATTTTGCAAACAAGCATCGCCAGCTTGGTGTCCATAGGTATCGTTATAGGGTTTGAAGGCATCCACATCGCACATGATCAGCGAGAGGGGTTGTTGTTGCCGCAACATACGCTGCCACTCTTGGGTCAGCTGATCGTTGAAATAGCGACGATTGGCAATTTGGGTCAGGCCATCCATAATCGCCAAGTGTTTCAGGGTTTCATTGGTTTTCTGCACCTGTAGATAAAGCTGGGACTGTTGAATCGCGATCGCGAGTTGGTCAGCCATCGTCCGCGCAATCTCAACGTCTGACTCTTTCCAGGGTTCAGGAAAATTAATTTTGATAGCGCTTAATGCTCCCCAAATGCACCCGTCAATGGCAATAGGCACTAGCAACCAGGCACCTGGGAATTGCTCGGCCAAGGCTTGATTAATCGGGTCTTGACACTGCCGCACTGCATCAGCAATTTGAACGACTTGCAGTTGTTTGAGCTGAGCTGCAACAGCATTGGCTTCATCTGGAATTTCTGGGGCTGCGTCACTGGGTAACTGATCGCTGGTGCTGTGGGTAGCTAGACTGCGCCAGAGCTTTTCTTCAGAGAGGTATCGCGCAATGCTAACCCGATCAACCTGCAACAGCAGCGCAATTTCAGCCACTGCTGTCGCAAACACGGCGGATAAGTCTAGCGATCGCCCGATTGCCCTAATCACTTTGGTAATGGCTTGCTCTCGCTGAAGCTGATGCTGCATTTGGGTGTAAAGCTGCTGCTTTTGCACCGCGATCGCCATCTGGCTAGCAATCTGCTGGAGCCAATCAATCTCTTGGCTACACCATTGACGCGGCCCGGCGCAATGTTGAGCTAATAGCAACCCCCACCGCTCCCCCCCCTGCAAAATGGGTATCGTGAGATTGGCCCGGACTTCGTACTGGCGTAGCCAGGTGACATAATCATGATCGAGCTCAGCATTCAAAATATCGGCAACCGCTTGAACCTGCCCTTGGTGCTTGGCATCGGCGTATTCTGGCGTATCTAAACAGAAATCTTGGCGGTCTTTGTCCAGGATTTTAGGCCACCCGCCTGCTACCGATTCAACGATTACCGCACCTGCTCCAGCGGTTTCAAACCGATAAATCATCACCCGGTCGGTCTTAAGCAGTTGCCGAGCCTCATCCACAGCAATCTGGATAATTTCTATCCCATTGGTCGATTCGCACATGCGGCGAGTCACCTGTGTAATCAAGCGTTCCCCTTCTGCTTGTTGCTTCAAAGCAGTTTCAGCCCGCTTGCGATCGCTAATATCTTGAACAATCACCCCATAGCTTTCAATATTGCCTGCCTGATCATGAATCTGGGTCACATGAATGCAAGTCCACTGGGTTTGCCCATCTTTGCGCAAGAAGCGTTTTTCTATGGAAAAGGCATTGATTTCCCCTGCATGCATGAGGCCCATCATGTGCAGATCAGTGCCCAGATCATCAGGGTGGGTTAATTGTTGCCACCGTCGATGCTGTAATTCTGCTTTGGTATAGCCCAGTAAATTGCAAAAAGCATCATTAACGCATAGGTACTGACCAGAAACATCTGTCCAGGTCATCCCGATGACACTTTGGTCAAATAAGTTAGCAACGAGCCGAGTTGCATCATCACGCCTGAAGACCTGGAATAAATGGTCATCCTTTAAACGATCATTGCGTTGATTTGCCAGCATGGTCAGTGCCATTTGCAAATTCTGTATTTCGCTGAATCTAAGACGGTGCAAAAGCGCAGAGGGGTTTCCCTGCCTTTGGGGAATCAGGTGATGGGCTAGGTCGCTAAGACGACGCAGACTGCCTGCAATCCAAAAGCCTTGTAGTAAGCCTAAGCTACCTACCCCTAAAAGCCCTACTAACAGACTGATACTATCGCTGCCACCGCTGGAATTAGCAGCCCTGGAACCTAACCCTTGAATGAGTGCTACGGTAATGGCGAGTTGTAATACGTGGGGAGTCAGCAGACGGGCCAACACTGGAAGACTGCTCAGGCTGCTTTGTACCCAGCAGAGTAGTGATGAAGTCCGCATTGGTTGGTAAGAGTAATAAAGACATCTAAAATGCGTAAATTTTTGTCCGTGGGGATACCTAGGCTCTGGTTAGTAGACCGCAAACCTCAGCAGATTGTGGCTAACTAGAATAAAAAATCTATACGACCTTCCGAGCGAAAGCCTGTTTGGATCAGGTGTTCAACCTGCTTCAACAAATCCAATTTTTCCTCAGGAATGTTTCCTTTCTAAACAAAATATTTAAATTACTTCCATTAAATCATTTCTATTGTCACGGTGAGTTCAATCTGCTGGATTTGCAGCATTCAAAGCTTTTTAAGCTTGATTTATGCCGCTACACCTCATAAAAACGCTGATTTAGGCATTTAGCTGTAATCTCATGTGCCAGGCATTTCGGATCGCTGAGCGCCTTTGTTAATAATCCACACTCCTGACAGGGAATTGAGTATGGGGTGATCTCAGGGGGGGAGGGGCAGTCAGCACCGACCAATTACAAAAGTTAAACAATCTGTTAAAAACAAGGAAGAGATTTTTAAGAATGGCCTACGCCTTATGTTGACTGACATGCTCCCCTTTAGTATTCACCTTGACCCAGCAGCGATCGCGGGGGCAGCACTTTGGGCGTTGGCACTCTATCTTGGGCTTTCCCCAGTCGCTAATTGGCTGATCACCCAGCTAAATCGCTGGTTTAACTTTGCGGAGCGATCGCTTTACATTTCTCAACAAGAATTTGAACGGACTCGTAAAGCCAGAGAATCGCAAAATGCCTTTTATGCCTCCCTATTCAGCATCATTCCCTTTGGCATCTGCGGGATTTTGCTCCATTGGGGATTGGAGGTGGGTATGGGGCAAAGCTGGTCGATTAGTGTCGGCATTATTGCCTGCATGGGTAGTGCGGTTTACGAACTGGGTCGTCGCAGTAGCCAAGTTTCAGATTAGTGAGGTTTTGCGCATCTACAACAATAACAATTGAGGACGCACAGCAGCGCGTCCCCGGTCGTGGCAGCAATTGTCGTCAATTCAAGGATGACTACTTATGGCGAATGTGTTCATAGACGTCAACATATTGCTCGCCTGGATCCTGCCAAGAATAGTCATAGGCCATGCCCTGTAGCGCTAACTTTTCAAAATCTTCGGGGTAGAAGCGATAAAGGCCAATTGCCCGATCCATAGCCGACTCCAGCGCGGGGAAATCGCTTTGGAAGAAAACATAACCATTGCGTGCTTCAGGGTCGTGGTCTTTATCGTAATCGCGATCGAAGACGGTGTTAATCAAGCCACCTACGCCACGCACAATGGGGACAGTTCCATAGCGTAAGCCAATCACTTGGGTCAATCCACAGGGTTCGTAGTTGCTGGGCACCACAATCATGTCAGCTGCAGCATAGATCAAATGGGCGAGTTCTTCGTTAAAGCTCAGTTCAAGATGACAATCAGGGTTGTCATTTAAGTAATTCTTTTCATGCCAGAACCAACTGTTAATGCCGGTTTCTGTGGCGGAACCCAGCAGCACAAACTGAGCATTACGACTGAGTGCGTAATACAACGCATGGTGAACTAAGTGGACTCCTTTTTGATCATCCAGACGGCCGATGAAAGCCACTAGGGGTTTATCGCCTTGGTCGCTCATCAAGAGCCGTTCTCGCAATGCCTTTTTATTCTTAGCTTTTAGGTGAAAGTCTTCGGCCGTGTAGTGTTCGGCAATAAAGCGATCGCTTTTGGGGTTCCAGGTGTCGTAGTCGATGCCGTTGAGAATGCCAGCAAATTTGTAGTGGTATAGCTCTAGGGTATGGCCCAAACCGTAGCTCACACCGGAATACCGCGCTTCCCAAGCGTGGTGGGGCGAAACCGTATTGATATGGTTGGAATAGACAATCCCCCCTTTCATAAAGTTAATCGCGAAGGGATTGAAGTTATCACGCAGTTTTTCATAACTGAAGTAGTAAGGCTCGTTGTTGAGGCCAGTGGCCCAAAGGATTTCAGACCCACCCGTCCCCTGATGCTTAAAGTTGTGGATGGTGTAAGCGACTCGTTGATTTTCCATACCGTGGAAGCGATATATTTCATACAGCATCACGGGGACTAGCCCAGTTTGCCAGTCATGGCAGTGAATCACATCTGGGCGCTTATTAGACTGCAACAAAAATTCGAGCGCCGCCTTGCTAAAGAAAGCAAAGCGCATGTTGTCATCTGACCCGCCGTAATAAAGGCCTCGGTTGAAATAGTTCTCGGCAGAGTGGGGCTGAATGAAAAAACATAGTTGCCCATGCACCCAACCACAAAATACTGAGCAGTGGATCCGATCGCCTTTCCAGGGCACCCACAAATCGCGATAGGCATCGTGCAGTCCCCAGATTTGGTCGTAGCGCATGCAGTCATACATCGGCAGAATTAACTCAACGGTGTGACCTCGCTGTTCTAAGTCGCGGCTAAGGCCATACACCACATCTCCGAGCCCTCCTGCTTTAATCACAGGCGCACACTCAGAAGCAATTTGCACGATGTACATATGCTCTCCTCTCGTAATAAAACTTTATTATCTTGTTCTTATTCAAGCAGGAATTTTCACCAATGACTACGGGATAGTGCCATTTGATTGGGATGATTGTGGTGTGAAACATTAGCATTAGAACCTATGGATATGGCCCAAAAAGTCGTTGTCAACGCCTTCGGAGGCGTGGAGCATCTCTGCTTGGTGAACCATGCCATTCCTCAACCCTCTGCCCACGAAGTGGTGGTCCGCCTCACCAGTATTGGCATGAATCAAGCTGATTTAATGGCGCGGCGGGGGGAATATCGTTTGATCTCGGGCAATCCTCCGTTTACGCCAGGGATTGAGGCGGGGGGCGTCATTGAGCAGATAGGCACTGGAGTAGATGAGCGAACTTTGGGGCAACGCATCATCCTCAGTTTGGATGCCCCATCGTCTCAGGGTTTGGGTAACGGTACCTATCAATCTCACTTTGTGGTGCATGCTAGCAAAACGATTCCCGTACCAGATGGCATCCCCGATGAGTTGATTGGGGCCTTGTGGTTACCGTTTTTGACCGCCTGGGGCTGTTTGATTGGTCAGCAGCATTTGCAACCGGGGCAGACGGTGCTGTTGCCAGCGGCAAGCAGCAGTGTTGCGATCGCGGCCTCACAAATCGTTAAGCACTATGGCGGTATTACCATCGGTACCACCACCCGCCCTGAAAAGGTTGAAACCTTAGAAAAAATGATGGCTGCCCAGTTCGATCATTTGATTGTGACCCGTGATCCCAATTGGTGGCGCAGTGTCAAGAAACTCACCCAGGGCAAAGGTGTAGACATTATTTTCGACCCAGTGGCGGCTGGTGCATTTCTCAACACCGAAATTCGCCTTTTGGCTCAAGGGGGCACCCTGTGGGTCTATGGATTGCTCGGCCAACCCGATACCGTCGATGTCACCCCACTGATTCGCAAACTGGCTTCAATCCGAGGCTGGCTCCTAAACGCTGTGTCAGGCAGCGATCAAGAGCAATCTGCATATGCCCACATTCTGACGAATGTCAGCAACGGGACTTACCAACTGCCAGTTGCCGCGCAGTTTTCGCTGGCAGAGGTGCAAGCTGCCCACAGCTACATGGAGCAAGGGAAACACATCGGCAAGCTGATCCTAGTACCTTGAACCTAATCCTCCCTGATTCCACTCACTGAGCCAAGTCAGGGGCAGAACAAAGGGAGTAGGGACAACGTGAAGACCGGCGCTAGCAAGTCTCATCCTCTAGCTGTCAGGCCTATCACCAAGCATCTATTCCGCCTCAGATGTCTCCCCAGTGTCATCAGGTGCCTCTTCCGATTCGCTATCCCCTGAATCATTTGGTTCAACAGCATCTGGAGTGTCTCCGTCTGTCGGTATACCAGACGGCGTCGCTTCAGGTACGGTTGGTGTTTCGGGCGGTGTCGCTTCAGGTACGGTCGGTGTTTCGGGCGGCGTTGCTCCGGGCACGGTCGGTGTTTCAGGCGTTGTAGGATCAACCGCTTCAGGGTCAGTCTCTTCAGGATCAGCTTCTTCAGGATCAGCTTCTTCCGGATCAGCACCTTCAGAATCCGGTGTCGTTTCAGGTGAAGCACCAGATGGAACCTGGGGGATGGTACCGCGATTGGAGCCGTCAATCAAAATAATGACCTCTGGGTCTTCCTCAGTCGCTTCTGCTTCTGCATTCGTGCTGGATTCGGGAGGTTCGCTATCAATACAAAATTCTTCTAAATCTACAATTTGACCCGTTTGATCAATCATCCAGCAAGGGCTAGGCACACTAGCAGGATCATCAGCACGGGCAACCGTTCCAGGAAGCGAAATTGCCAAAATGGGTAAAACACACCATAAATAACGAATCATCGCAATGTCCTATGAAGAACTACACGTAAATTTTACAATAACTTTATAATTATCTGTTCTTAAGCAGAGATTTACCGAATCAACTGGCAAAACGCAAATCGACGATTAAGGGCCGATGATCCGATCCAGTATCAGCCCCCGTATAAATATTCGTCGTGTCTAGCTCAGAGCTGATTAGACAGTGATCGATGGGAATTAAAAACAGCGATGTTAGCCAACCCGGGATGCGATGATAAGTGCCTTTAGTTGGCCAGGTGGGCAAAATCCCAAAATCGTCACGGGCATTGTTTAGCCTGGTTTTATTGACAAGGCGTTTGTAATAGGGCGACCACATTGTGGTGTTGAGATCACCGGCAAGAATCACTGGCCCCTCTAGCGTTTCTATGTATTGGCTGACCAGATCGAGTTGTCGATTACGCGCCTGAAAAAAACTAGATTTTGCGGGGGGTAGTGGGTGAGTGGCGAGTAGGTTAACTGACTGTTCTGCCACGGTTATTTGAGTGACTACGCTAGCGTTATTTTCAGTTCCAAAGAATTCTATTGTTGGATTGCCAAGTTCTAAATTGCTATAGACCAAAATTCCCAAGTTATAGGGATTAGTTTGCCCAGAAGAATGAGGCAGTAGATCGCTTAGAGTATCTAGCTGACTTTTCCAGGCATCGTCTACTTCCATAAAAATTGCTAAATCAGGCGTTTCAGATCTAACTAAATTTATGACTTTGTCGTAGCTTTTATTCTGGGTATTGACATTGGCAATCAATACCCGCAAAGCTGATTCTAATCGAGCCCCTGAAGATAATTGTGCTGGCGGGAGATACCAAGGAAGAATCTGAGCTGATAAAAGCGCGCAAAAAAAGAATCCTAATAAAATCAAAAACCTACGTCTCAGCAGTATCAAAATCCCCATCAAAATTAGGGAAAGCAGAAAATATTGAACTTGGAAATGACAAAAGATTTCTAAATAAATTTTCCAGCCGTAGCGAGAGGTCCCGTAGGAGAAGAGTGTAATGACGACGATCGCGCCCAGAATCAAAACTGATAGCCCCAACCCTAGACATGATTTCGACGAACTTTTCTCAGCCATCTCTGTCCTTCTCCTCAAACTGCGCCTTTAACGTAACAAAAGCATTCACTATAGAGGGATATCTATCCCTAACATGCGAGTTATTTTTCCTGGAAAATGCCTTGTCGTGTCGCTGGCTACTGCTTAGAGAGACAGGATGATATCAAATCTAACTACACCTGATCTTTGGCCAACCTGTTACTTGAAAAAGAACGGCAAGTTTTCCGTTTTTTGGCAGCGGGGGTTGATCTTGAGACGGCTCTCTACCCAGTAAGATGCTGGACGATAATGACGACCAGGCAATTTTCTATACGGGGTGACTGTGATGGGAGAATACTCAATCCAACCGGGGAAAAGTCATCCTTTAGGCGCAACAGTTTATCCCAACGGTGTCAACTTTTGCATTTTCTCAAAACAGGCTGAGGCGTTGGAACTCCTCTTGTTTGAAGAGGCCGAAGTTGCTATGCCGTATCAGGTGATTGCCCTCAATTCAAAAGAGCATCGCACTTTCTACTACTGGCATGTCTTTGTGGAGCGGATCGGCGCAGGGCAGGTGTATGCTTACCGGGCCTACGGTGAATTCAATCCGTCCCAGGGGTTGCTTTTCGATAGTAGTAAAGTACTACTCGACCCCTATGCCTGCGCTGTGGTGGGTTGGGAAAGTTACGATCGCCAAGCCGCTATCTCTCCCGGCGACAACTGTGCCCATGCCCTGCGTGGGGTGGTCGTTGAATCCAGTGATTACAACTGGGAAGACGACAGCCCTCTAGAAATTCCCTACGCAGACAGTGTGATTTATGAACTGCATGTGGGTGGGTTTACCCGCAATCCGAACTCTGGGGTTGCTCCCCACCGGCGGGGAACCTATGCCGGGCTGATTGAAAAAATTCCTTACCTCAAAGATTTGGGTATCACCGCCGTTGAACTACTGCCCATTCATCAATTTGATGATCAAGAAGCGCCCCCCGGTTTGACCAACTATTGGGGCTACAGTCCGATTTCGTTTTTTGCTCCTCATATTGGCTACAGTTCACGCAAAGACCCGACTGGCCCCCTCGACGAATTTCGCGACATGGTCAAGGCCTTGCACCGGGCTGGCATTGAAGTAATTTTAGATGTGGTTTTCAACCATACTGCTGAGGGCGATCATCGAGGGCCAACCCTATCTTTTAAGGGTTTAGACAACCAGGCTTACTATATGCTGGAAGCTGATAATCC
The DNA here is from genome assembly GCA_039815185.1 of Cyanobacteria bacterium P01_A01_bin.123. Lineage (GTDB taxonomy): Bacteria > Cyanobacteriota > Cyanobacteriia > Phormidesmidales > Phormidesmidaceae > JBCBZT01. Next base: position 30,200 of record JBCBZT010000021.1, read on the forward strand.
CTCTCAGTACAGCAATTACAGCGGTTGCGGCAATACGCTCAAGGCTAACCATGAAATTGCTGGCCGCTTAATCTTAGATTCGTTGCGCTACTGGGTGGCTGAAATGCACGTTGATGGGTTTCGGTTTGATTTGGCCTCAGTATTGTCCCGTAGTCGTACAGGTCGTCCTATGGAGGATCCACCGATTCTTTGGGTGATCGAATCTGACCCGATTTTGGCTGGCACGAAAATTATCGCTGAGGCCTGGGACGCAGCAGGGCTGTATCAAGTAGGGACGTTTATCGGCGATCGCTTTGCAGAATGGAACGGCCCTTATCGTGATGAAGTACGGCAGTTTGTCAAAGCCAATAAGGACATGGTGAGCAAGCTAGCCGCTCGAATTATGGCCAGTCCTGACATCTACCACAAACCCGATCGTGAACCCAATCGCAGCATCAACTTCATTACCTGCCATGACGGTTTCACCCTCAATGATGTGGTGTCGTTCAATGACAAACACAACGAAGCCAATCGAGAGGATAATCGCGACGGCAGCAATGATAATCACAGTTGGAATTGTGGGATCGAAGGCCCCACGGATGATGCCAACATCGAGTACCTGCGGCAACAGCAAATCAAAAACTTTTTAACCATTTTGCTCATGTCCCAGGGGACACCCATGTTGCTGATGGGGGATGAAGTGCGGCGATCGCAGGGGGGCAATAATAACGCCTATTGCCAAGATAATGAGCTGAGCTGGTTCGACTGGGACTTGCTTGCCAAAAATGCAGGGCTGCTGCGCTTTACCCAAGGGCTGATTGAGTTTATCCAAAGCCATGATGTCTTTCGCCACGAGTACATTCTTCACATCGGTGCTGATCCTCAACTGCCTTACATCGAGTGGCATGGGGTTAAACTACATGCCCCTGATTTGAACGATTACTCTCACACGCTGGCTTATACCCTGGGTTACGGACAACAAGAGCGACTGCACATCATGTTCAATTCCTATTGGGAACCCCTAACCTTTCAACTTCCCCCTTCAAAACAAAGCAAGCGCTGGCATTGCCTGGTAGATACAGCTTTACCCTCACCTAAGGACTTTCAACCCGTCGCGATCGCGACCAGGGTCAGCACTAGCACCTATGACACCCATGCCCGGTCTGCTGTTGTGCTGATCGAGTTGGAGAATTGAGTGGGAACTCACGCCCCCTATAACCCCCGTCCGGACTGCCCAGGTTCGGTAACCCCCCCTTCAGAGAATCGAAGCTGGTTAGCACTATATAAATAGCTGTCAAGCCGGAGCAAACAAAAATATGGCAAAAGTGGTTGGGATTGACTTAGGAACAACCAATTCCTGTGTTGCGGTAATGGAAGGGGGCAAGCCCACCGTTATCGCTAACGCTGAAGGATTTCGAACAACGCCGTCTGTCGTCGCCTATGCGAAAAACGGCGATCGCCTCGTGGGGCAAATCGCTAAACGTCAGGCGGTGATGAACCCTGTTAACACCTTTTACTCTGTCAAGCGCTTCATTGGTCGTCGCTTTGATGAGGTTACCAATGAGGCCACCGAGGTTGCCTATGGCGTCCTGAATTCTGGCGGCAACGTCCGCATCGAATCTTCAAACGCGGATAAGCAGTTTGCCCCAGAGGAGATTTCGGCCCAAGTTTTGCGCAAACTGATTGAAGATGCCAGCAAGTACATTGGCGAAACGATCACCCAAGCGGTGATTACAGTTCCCGCCTATTTCAACGACTCCCAGCGTCAAGCTACCAAAGACGCAGGCAAAATTGCCGGGGTTGAAGTTCTCCGCATCATCAATGAACCGACGGCTGCATCCCTAGCCTATGGCCTCGATAAAAAGAGCAACGAAACCATTTTGGTCTTCGACCTTGGGGGGGGTACCTTCGACGTCTCTGTGCTGGAAGTGGGCGATGGCGTATTTGAAGTACTCTCCACCTCTGGAGACACTCACCTGGGTGGTGACGACTTCGATAAGAAAATCGTAGATTATCTGGCCCAAGAGTTCCAAAAACAAGAGGGCATGGATCTGCGCAAAGATAAGCAGGCCCTCCAGCGCCTCACCGAAGCCGCTGAGAAAGCTAAAATCGAGCTCTCCAGCGCCACCCAAGCTGAAATCAACCTGCCCTTCATCACTGCGACTCAAGACGGCCCTAAGCACTTAGACACGGTTCTCACCCGCGCTAAGTTTGAAGAGCTGGCTGATGACTTGATTGAGCGTTGTCGCATTCCGGTGGAAAACGCGGTTAAAGACGCCAAAATTGACAAGAGTGCCATCGACGAAGTGGTGCTAGTTGGGGGATCAACCCGGATTCCCGCAGTGCAAGAGCTGGTGAAACGCGTCTTGGGCAAAGATCCCAATCAAAGCGTTAACCCCGATGAAGTGGTTGCAGTCGGTGCCGCGATTCAGGCTGGCGTTCTGGCTGGGGAAGTTAAAGACATCTTGCTGCTCGACGTCACACCGTTGTCCCTGGGTGTAGAAACCTTAGGGGGTGTGATGACTAAGCTAATTCCTCGCAACACCACGGTACCCACCAAGAAGTCTGAGGTGTTCTCAACTGCCGTGGATAGCCAAACTAATGTAGAAATTCACGTGCTCCAGGGTGAGCGGGAAATGTCCAATGACAACAAGAGTCTGGGGACTTTCCGACTCGACGGCATTCCCCCAGCTCCTCGTGGTGTGCCCCAAATTGAAGTGATCTTTGATATCGACGCCAACGGGATTTTGAACGTGACGGCGAAAGACAAGGGCACTGGCAAGGAGCAATCCATCAGCATTACTGGTGCCTCTACGCTCTCTGATACCGAAGTCGAGCGCATGGTTAAAGACGCTGAGAGCAACGCTGAAGTGGATAAAGCACGGCGCGAAAATATCGATCTGAAGAACCAAGCCGATTCCCTCTGCTACCAAGCTGAAAAGCAAATGGGCGAAATTGGGGATAAGGTTTCTGACGACGAGAAATCTAAAGTTGAAAGCCAGGTGAAAGATCTGCGAGAAGCCCTCAACAGCGAAGACTTCGAAAAGATCAAGAGCCTCACCACCGAGCTGCAACAGACCCTGTATACCATTAGCAGCAACATCTACCAGCAGGCAGGGGGTGAACCTGGAGCTGAAGGTGCTGCACCCGGGGCTGACCCGACCACGGATGCAGCAGCCAGCGAAGGTGGCGAAGATGTGATTGATGCAGAATTCTCTGAACCTGAGAAGTAGATCTAATTTGCATCGGAGCGTTTCGTTTAGAGGACGCTCCGATGTCACTGCTTTGGAATGCTTCTATGGGTTTGAGATAACACCTTGCTCCGGCGAGCAAGAGGCGGATGGCGATTGCTGTCCGCTTTTTTGCGTTTTCCGACAGATTGCTAAGTTTGGTGATCGAGTTTGGTTCAGTAGGGGGCCTCTCCGTTAAAACGAGATCAGAGGTTGGGCTGTAGTATCAAACGCCTATGTCTGATTTCGCATTGGCTTCCACAGAATCGCTGAGGGCAGACACCATGGGGACTGCCCCAAAGGGTGCTGTTGAAACCTTGCGAGACCAGATGCAAATTGCTTTGGCGATCGCCGATGGAACCCGCCTGCGATCGCTGCTCACCGAGAGCAGACCCAGTGTGGTTGAATCTCACCAAATTGGTACAGTGTCGGCCAATATCGGTGTGCCCATAGAAGGCAGCAGCGATGTCACCCTAGATGGGGTCGTACACTACGAGCTCATTCACTGTGTACTAGCCCAACATGCGCCTCCAGTTGGCGTTGGATCCTATGGCGATAGGCCACCAGCGTCAGCCTTTGATCACCGCGCTTACGCCCAGATTACCCAGTTCCAATCTGAGTTAAAAAATTTGGCTCAGAACGTGCCTCTTTCTCAAGCGATCGCGCTGCTGACCCACGCCGGATTCGACTCGCAGCAAATCTCGACCATTCTGCATTTGCCTCACCAAGGGTGGTACAAATCCTGGTGGTACGGTTCAGACGACCAGGGCAGGTTTAATCGCCCCTTTCAGCGTTGGTTTAGGTCACGGCACTTTGCAGACGGTACGTTCAGCTTGCAATACCGAGACTTTTACCCCCAGGAAGCCCCACCCTGCTTTAAGAGTGAAATTCGGATGCTGCCAGTGGTGATTCAGGCGGCTAGCCTTAACTTTCGCGAAACGCTGCGACTGGTGAATCAAGCCCGCAATGCCTTTCACAGTGAAGGGGCAATTTTAATTTGCGATCGCTTGTCGGATTTAGAGTTGCAGGGCTACCTCTGCCAGGGCGTTAGCATCTATGGCGCACACGAATTGTTGTCCCCTAGCGTTGTCAATTGCGCTGAGTGTATCCAACACACTTGTCCCCTCCAGGGCGAGGCAGATTCCCCTGTAGAAAAGTGTAAGCAGTTTGTGGTCTAGCTGCCAGCAAGTGCTGTCAATTTTGCCAAAAGCCAGCATAGTAGAGGAGTCGGATGTGCGCCTCAGACTGAGTCATCGCACGCTTCTATTGTCTTCTCAGGCTACCCTTGACAATCCATCGCCTCATCCATGAAGTTCCCTCTCATTAAATTTTTCAAACGTCCCCTGCCGTGGCTGATCGGCGGTATTCTGATTGGCCTGGTGGCGATCGCGGCCATTATTCCCCTAACCCTGCGTAATCGATTTTCAGCCTATGACGTCAACGACTACACCGTTGAAGCGACAGAAGCGGCCCTGAAGGTGCGGGTCACCGCTAGCGGCACGGTGCAGCCCATCCAAACCGTTAACCTTAGCCCCAAAAACGCCGGGATTGTCGTAGAACTCTATGTGGAACAGGGGGATGCCGTCGTTCAGGGACAGATTATTGCCCGCATGGACAATGATGATCTGCAGGCCGAGCTACAGCAGGGTAGGGCGAGTCTGGCTGAGGCTCAAGCCCAGCTGCAAGATGTGCAAGATGGCAACCGTCCTGAAGAAATCGCTCAGGCTGCTGCAGCTGTTGATGCGGCGGCGGCTCAACTCCGCGATGCTGAAGCCCGCTTAGCCTTGGCCGATCAACGGCTTGCACGCAATCAAGATATGGCCTTACGGGGTGCTATTTCAGAAAACGAACTCGATGGATTTGTCAATGAGAGCCGCAGTGCTATAGCTGGGGTCGATCAGGCAGAATCGCGTCTGCTTGAAGCTCAAGAAAGACTGGCCGATCTGCGATCGCAACCCGAAGATACTGAGATCGCTGCTGCTGCCGCTCGCGTGGATCAAGCTCAGGCCCAAATCGACGCGATCCAAGTCCGGATTGAAGACACCATTATTCGAGCCCCTTTCTCTGGCATTGTCACTCAAAAGTTTGCCACCCTTGGCGCTTTTGTAACCCCAACAACCACTGCGTCTGAAGCGACTTCGGCGACATCCACCGCGATTGTAGCGCTGGCTGACGGCTTAGAAGTGGTGGCCGAAGTCCCCGAAGCCGATATTGATCAAATCCAACCGGGTCAGGCGGTCGAAATCCAAGCGGATGCCTTCCCCGATGACACCTTTAATGGCAAAGTGCATCTCATCGCTCCTGAAGCGATCGAACAGCAAAACGTCACCCTGTTTCAAGTCCGTATTGATCTAACTACAGGTACAGACAAGCTCTTATCTAACATGAATGTTGACGTCGCCTTTATCGGTGATGCTATCGAAGCTGCTATCGTCATCCCCACCGTCGCCATCATTACTCAAAACGGTCAACCCGGTGTGATTGTCCCCGGTGAGCAAAACCGCATCAGCTTCCGTCCGGTGACCCTCGGATCCCAAGCTGGAGACGAAATTCAGATCATCGAAGGCGTCACCTTAGGCGATCGCGTTTTTATCGATCTCCCGCCAGGGCAGCGATTAGAGAATTTAACATTTGGTCAGGAGGAGTAGGCCGTTGACCTCTTTCGGTTCATCATCCAAAATCCGTTTTACCCCTGACGCGCTTGCACCCTATCCCTGACGCGGCCTTTCCCGCTGACGCTTGCTAACCAGATTGTGTTCAGCATCAGCGATCGCCCAAGCGGTCTCTCTCAAAGATTGGAAATCGACGGAAAGCGCGGTGATTCCCCACTGAACCAGGTCTTGAATCAGCCTGGGATTACGACTGGGCATCGCACCACATAAGGTTGTGGGCACACCCGCTTGTCTTGCCGTGCGGATGATTTGGGCGATCGCGCCCATCACTGCAGGATGGCCTTGATTAAATAAATCGGCAAAGGCCGGTTGGTCTCGATCAATACCCAACATCAATTGAATTAAATCGTTGCTGCCAATAGCAATCCCTTGGGCACCCGCAGCCACATAATCGGATAGTAAAAATAGCACTGACGGGACTTCTGCCATGATCCACAGCTGAAACTGTGAAGCTTGAAAGAGTCGAGCCTTTTCCACCCGCTGGCGGCAGAATTGAAACTCCTCCACAGTGCGGACAAAGGGCAGTATCAGCTGTAGGTTGGTGCATCCGGCCTGCTGAGCTGCGGCCAAAGCCTCTAGTTCCAAATCAAATAAATCCGGGTGTTGCTGGATACTAAAAGTGCCCCGAATGTCTAAGGCAGGATTAGTGGACGGGGTGGGATTGCCCTTGAGCTGTTGGAACTCATGGGGGCGCAAATCTAAAGCCCGATAGCGCACGGGGCGTGGTGAAAACTTGCGGGCAATATCAATCAATAGCTGGCTGAGGCGGTTGGTCAGTTCGGCACGATGGTCAAAGGCTGTCCCTTGGGGATGATCGCGCCGGGTTAGCCAAGCTTGTGGATGATAGCCATCTAAATGAGGCAACAGCAGCAGTTCTGCCCTAATTAAGCCAACCCCATCAATCGGAAGACGATGGATGTTTTGCGCCAAGGTCTCAATCTGACTCACCGTGACCATCAGTTGTGTCGTCAATGGCACAGGGGGAAATTGACTCGAACGGGGATCGGCAGCATGCCTGAGGCGCTTTGAGTCAGTGGCTTTAGACAATTGGGCACGATCGGCGGGATAAATCGCACCGCGATCGGCATCGAGTAAAATCGTCTTCCCGGTCACAATCACATCCGTTGCCTGGGGCACACCCACAACGGCAGGAATCCCCAATTCTCTTGCTAAAATCGCGGCATGGGAGGTGAATCCACCCCGTTCTGCAATTAAGCCAGCACTGCCTTTGAGATAGGTAATCCAGTCGGGTTGGATCGATTTGGCAACAACAATCCGCCCGAGGGGCAAGGGAATCACTGGCAAATTGTTATCTGTGAGTACCACGGCTGGGGCAATCACGGAGCCAGGCGCCACCCCGAGGCCCTGGGCTAAAGTAACGGTAGGAATTTCAGGCTTTATGGGGATGAAGGTTTGCCGCTGCAAGCCGACAGAGTTGAGGTATCCCTGGGTTAGATAGAGCTGAGTGGGGTGAGTTCCTATTTCTGTCGCCTTGTCTAGGGCAAATAGCCATTCCACGGTAATGGGTTTACCCAAGGTCTTGGCAGCAGTCTGCAAAGCGTCCCGCAGCATTGTGAGCTGATCAGGCGTGAGCGTTGGCGTCGTCGCGGTGTGCAAGCTTGTTGGGGTGAGATAGGCTAAGTCCTGTGCCTGGGTTACAGCGTTGATCGTCGTTGCCAAGGGCTGACTGGAGTCAGCAACGCCAGCATCAGAACTATGAGCACCTTGCCAAGCCAAGGTTTGATGCCCAGCAGTATGAGCCTGGAGGGTTGAACCTTGGAATGTGTATCGCGTGGGGACAGCTTCACCTCGGGTAAGGGCCTGCCCTAGGCCCATCACAACCTTAACTTCAGTCATCTCAGAAGTGACTGTAGCCACGCCAGCCGCGATCGCCGCCGATAGGGGCTGAATCATAACGGCTAAGCGGACGTTTTGTAAGGCAACGGGCGAGCGCTGCCAATAGAGCAAACTTTTCGCACTAAAAAGCTTTGCCCAGAGTGCCTGCACCCCCTGCTGCAAGGCAGTCGGCTGTTGCCAACACACTACAGCCCCTAACAGCCCTGAGACTTGTTGTTCTAACAAGGGATTCATGTTTCCTAGAACGCTGAATGAGGGGCGCAAAATGGCGGCAGGGGTTTGGATCTGGCGGCTAATCGGCTCAAGATTAAGGGGGAAATCGGCTTGCAGAATCGCTTGCTGAATCCGCTGGGCCACCTGTTGTAGTTGCCAAGGATTAGAGACATCCAGTCTCAGTGATGAACTCGGAAAATCCCGAAACAGCGGATCAGGGTGCTTGAGCGTAGCCAAGAATTGACTCAACTGCTCAGCCGAAATCACCCAACCCGGCAGAATTGGCAGGTTGGCAGCCATCAGTCGGTTCAAAGCTAATGCTTTGTCCCCGGCCCAAACTCGATCACGCGGGAGAAGCTGATGCAGGGAGCGAAATTGAGCCATATTGCAAGAGTCGGACACAAGGGTGATGGCGAGTGATGTATTTACTGTCACTCAATCGGTTCAAGCAGGCAATGATAAAGCTAGGAGTTGGCCAAGCTAAATCTGACAGGCCGTTAACCACTTTGATGTGAGTCAAGGGTAAGGCTTAAGGGGTAAGGGATAAAGCCATCTCCTGTCAAAATCAAGTTGGTGGAGCACTAGGCCCAAGTCAGCGCTAATCCTGCCATGTTTGAGTTAGGTAGCCAGCCCAGTTAGGTAACCACCCAATAGTTTTGTTCTGTTCTTAACATCTATACCTATTATCTTCTCAAAGGGAATCTCATGGGGTCAAAGCATTGGTCTCCGTTCAAACCAATTTTGCAGCTGTTTTTGACAGCACCCTGCCCGGGTTGCGATCGCCCAATTTCAAGGACTTTGTGTGCAACCTGTGAGCAGCAACTGCAACAGTGCGCCTTGGCTAAACCGGCAGCAACTTGGCGGGGGAGTCTGCCTCTGTTTGCTTGGGGGAGATATGAGGGAAAGCTGCGTCAGGCGATCGCGGCGTTGAAATATCACAATCATCCCCAGCTCGCTGATGATTTGGGCAATCGGATGGCCAAAAGCTGGCGCACCCAATCCTTGAGTCGAAATTTATGTTCACCACCCATCGTCGTGCCGGTGCCGCTGCATCCCGCTCGCGCTCAAGAACGAGGCTACAATCAAGCGGCGCTCTTAGCGCGGGCCTTTTGCCAACGCATCCAGTTACCCTTAGCTGAGCAGGGGCTATCTCGATGTCGCGCAACGGAAGCCCAGTTTGGGCTATCCGCCTCAGCCCGTCAGCAAAATCTAGCCGGGGCCTTTCAACTGTGCGATCGCTGGCAACGGCACCCCCCTCAACGACCTGTGTTACTGCTAGATGACATTTATACCACTGGATCTACTGTGCAAGCTGCGGCTCAAACCCTGAGAAGCGCAAGCATTTCAGTCATCGGTACGGTTGTTTTGGCACGGGCCATCAAAGCCGACTGAGCCTCGTAACTGTCCGCCCGTAACTGTCTGTATGATGGGGAGCATGCTCCGTGTTCTAAACCTGCTTAGATAGGCAGTCTTAGATATTCAGTCACGGTTGCGGTTTATTCTTCTCGTGGAGGGGTTGCGTTGGTATGAGTTCTCTTTCGCCTACTCTGATTTTGCGTCAGTGTCGCTTGCTCGATGCCAATCTTGCTGAGCCCCCAGTCGATATTGCCATCGAGCAAGACAAAATCGTGGCGATCGCCCCCCAGCTCACGCTCCAAGCACCATTTGAACTCAACGTTCATGAGCAGTTAGTGAGTCCTCCCTTCATTGAATCCCACATTCACCTAGACTCCGTGCTCACGGCTGGTGAACCGCGATGGAACACCAGCGGCACCCTGTTTGAAGGGATCGACATCTGGCGCGATCGCAAGCAACAACTTACCCCAGAGGATGTCAAACAGCGGGCGATCGCAGCCCTAAAGCAGCAGGCCACCCAAGGGGTACTGTTTGTACGCAGTCATGCCGATGTGAGTGAACAAAATTTGGTTGCCTTAAAGGGGTTACTGGCAGTACGAGAAGCTGTAAAAGACTGGCTCACACTGCAGGTGGTTGCCTTTCCCCAAGACGGGGTGTACGGTGGCGCACAAAACGAGACACTCCTCGAAACCGCCTTGGAAATGGGGGCTGACGCGGTCGGGGGGATCCCCCACTATGAACTCACCCGCGAAGATGGCGTGCGCTCGGTTCACCGGATTTTTGAACTAGCCCAGAAATACGACCGCCTGATTGATATTCACTGCGATGAAATTGATGATGATCAGGCTCGATTTTTAGAGGTGGTCGTAGCCTGCGCCATTCGCAGCGGTTTGGGATCACGGGTAACCGCCAGCCATACCACCGCTTTTGGGTCTTACAACAATGCCTACGCGCTGAAGCTGATGGGATTTATCCAACGCACAGCGATTAACTTTATCGCCAACCCGCTGATCAACATTACCCTCCAGGGGCGAACCGATAGCTATCCCAAACGGCGCGGCGTGACTCGCGTCAAAGAACTTTGGCAGGTCGGTCAAAACGTTAGCCTGGGCCATGATTGTATTCAAGATCCTTGGTACAGCTTGGGCACAGGCAATATGTTGGAGGTTGCCTGGATGGCATTGCATCTTTGTCAGATGACCGGACGGGATGAAATCAATGCCTGCTATGACATGGTGACGACCCACGCAGCCCAGACGCTAAACTTATCGGATCACTATGGTATTTGCGAAGGCAAACCCGCGAATTTGATCGTGCTGGATGCCCGCGATCGCTACGATGCCCTACTGCGACGGCCCCCAGCACACTACGTCATTGCCCAGGGCAAGCTTTTGGCTCAAACAGCACCCGCCGTCAGCCAGTGGCATCTATCCGTGGGAACCTAATCGTGGCCAACTGAATCAATAAGATTAAATACTTATGCATTAGGTTTGCCTCTACCTCTGCAAGGTTTGCATCTCAGATAGCCTTTAAAGCATTTAGCCTACGATGAATGGTATTTAAGTCATAGGCTAGGCCTGTGCCAGCCGATTAGGGATCACGGTTCCAAAACTGTTGATCGATCTAGTCGAGCACCATCAGAATCATGTATCTACTGTGTTCAAAAGGCTGAGATTTGACCCTGACAATTCGATGATTTCACTGAACTTCGGCTTCAGAAATTCATTGAAATTATGGATACAATATGAACACAGTGAAAATTGATTGAACCAGATCAGCAGTTTTCCATAAAGATTGCTTCATACATCCGAAATGAGCTTGCATCGTTGAGTTTTGAGGATCATCATAATTTCAGTGATTCAACTTACTCAGCTACCAGGAGTTTCTTCTATAGCTTTATGAACTGCTCATGTAAGCTGCTAGTTATCTTCAAAATACAAAGGTTAGGTAAGGTTTTTGTTAATACGTTAACGGTTTTGTAAAGAGCAGTCATTCTGATCCTATCAGCCGATAACGCAAGCAGTTTAGTCAGTGTAGGTCGACATCTACTACTTATTAAAAGAAGCATGTTGAACCAAACAACATTAGGTGGTCGCTATAAACTTCTCTCCCATCTCGGGGGGGGTGGATTTGGTCAAACCTATCTGGCCGAAGATTGGCATTTGCCCGGTAATCCACGATGCGTTGTTAAACAGCTAAAGCTCCGCAAGGTTGACGGGATCTCTATGGAATCGGCTCGGCGATTGTTTGATGCTGAAGCTGAAGCGCTCTATCGACTGGGTAGCCACGATCAGATCCCGCGGCTGATGGCTCACTTTGAAGAAAATGAGCAATTTTATCTGGTTCAGGAATTCGTTGCCGGAACGGTGCTGAGTAGTTTATTAAAACTAGGGCAACGTTGGGAAGAGTCCCAAACCTTGAATTTGATTGAAGGCTTACTCAACACCTTAAGTTTTGTTCACCAGCACCAGGTGATTCATCGCGATCTCAAACCTTCCAATTTGATCTTGCGCCACAGTGATCAACGCCTAGTGCTGATCGATTTTGGGTCTGTCAAACAGGTGAATACCCAGCCTGTAGAAACAGATGGACAAGTGAGCATTACGATTGCGATTGGTTCTATGGGCTATATGCCCAACGAGCAACTGGCTGGCCAGCCTTGCCTAAGTAGTGATATCTACGCCGTGGGCATGTTAGCGATTCAGGCATTGACTGGGATTGAACCCAAGCGGCTGCGCAAAGATCCAAAAACCAGTGAAATTCGATGGAGAGAATTTGCCAACGTCAGCGATGCCTTTGCAGAAATTATTGAGACGATGGTGCGCTATGACTTTCGCCAGCGTTATCCCTCGGCAACGGAAGCAAGCGCTGCCCTATTGCCGCTTTTAAAGTCTGCTGAAGAGACGCTCATCTTTGAGTTGGTACCCACCCATCCAGAGCAGGCCGTTGTGCCAAACTCCTCCGTCTCTATCAGTTCAAGCAACCACTGGGTCTGGCTTGAGCAGGGAGAAGAACTGCTCAGCCAAGAGCGTTATCGTGAAGCCGTGGACTGTTACAACCAAGTCATCGCGGTAGATACCCAAAATCCTATGGTGTGGTTCAAACAAGGGATTGCCCTGGAAAATCTCAAAGAGTTTGAAGCTGCGGTTTATGCCTACACTCAGGTGACTCAGTTGCAACCTGATGACTATTTAGCTTGGGCCAAAAAGGGTACTGCACTACAATATTTGGGCCAGTATGAGGCAGCTTTAGCTGCCTATGAAGAGGCATCGCACTTACACCCTGACAACTATTGGGTATGGCACGATCGGGCGCAGCTGTTAGAAAAGCTAGAGCGCTTTGAAGATGCGATCGCAGCTGAGGATCGGGCGATTCAGCTGCAGCCCAATTTCCAGATGGCTCAAACCAGTCGCAAACGGATTTTGCTGCGCTTGAAGCGGGTTGAACAACTCTATCAGCTTCAGCATTACGATGCTGCCATCGACGCTTGCAATCACAACCTCAAAGCCAATCCCCACGATACTTCGACCTGGTTTATGCGAGGTATGGCCCTAGAAAAATTATCCCGATTACCAGAAGCGGCACTGTCCTATAACCAGGTCACCAAGCAACAACCCGATGACCATGTTGCTTGGTTTAAGTTAGCTGAGGTGTTGGCCAAGCTCAATCGCCTCCAACAAGCCGCCATTGCCTATGGTCAAGTGGTGCGAATTCACCCCCATAATCACTGGGCCTGGTATCAACGGGGCCAGTTGCTGGCGCAGTTGCAAAACTTCAAGGCGGCGATCGCCGCCTATAACTGTGCCCTCCAGCATAAGCCTGACCTCAAAGCCGCGATCGCGGCGCGTCAGGGCCTGCTTGATCACCTGATAGAGACGAGGTCACCCCTAAGTGCACCCGTTGCCATCGCTGCGAGCAATACTCCAGTCAACGTGTCGCTGACCTCCAAGATTGGGTAAGCCCATCAGGTCAGTCAAGTGATTGATCAGGCTGGCTACCCAACGGTGGCCTGACTGGCACACTAGAGACCCATGTCATGATTAACCCGGTCACCCCTGAACCGAATAAAGGGTAGTTCAGGCTAGACTTATCCCTAAGCGAGCGATGGGGCACACACGATTTTCAGCTGTGGATGCAGCATTCAGAGTTTAGGGTCGGTGTGTCAGGGGAATGCTAACGCTAGGCAATCATCAGCCCCACCCATGCTTGAGCTAAAAAAGCCATCGTTTTTTGCTGGATAGCAACGCTTAAGCTCGAAGAAGGTAGAACAACTCCATACCTTCATCACTGGCTTTGACCGCTGGCCATTATTGTGGGTTAAACACAAATCTCCTAGTGAAACGGGCTTTGTAAGCCAAACCCTCTCTCCCTTTGCTTGCCCAACATGATGCCTTCCCGCTTTACTCAGCAGTTTCAGTCTGTGCCTACTTCCCCAGTCTTTGAGGAATCAATATTTCAGGCCTGTCTTGATAGCCTGACCGATCTCGTCTACATCGTGGACATCAAAGGTGTCATCACTTATATCAATACCTATGGGGCTGAGCTTTTAGGCTATACCGTCGAGGAGGTTTTGGGCCTCCATTTTCTAGATATTGTGATGCCCAAAATGCGCTTGAGGGCAGGACAAGCGTTTGCCCGACTGATCGGTCGGGGTGAGTTGATTAATGAGTCCTTCCAGCTGTGCACTCGCTCGGGGAACGCTGTCCTAGTTCAGGTCAATAGTCGACGCTTGTTGCTCCAGGGTAAATTTGGGGGATTCACTGGGGTAGCGCGGGTGGTTAGTTCTACCCCTGAACTTGAGCTGACAGCGAACGCTCCCATTGAGCCTGACACAGCAGATCTGTCTCCGCCAGCAGATCTAAAACCTGCCGTCTTGACTGCCAAGGATTCCGGTGACGATTTGTTCCGGGCCTATGTAGAAGCGGCAAACGATATTGTTTACACGCTAGATCTGCGGGGAAAATTTGCTTTTCTCAATGATTATGGCTTGCAACTGTTTGGCTATCCTGAGCATGAAATTGTCGGTAAGTACTATCTCGATTTTGTCGCATCAGAATCTCGAGAAGCCACGGCAACAGCGTTTGCCAATTTACTCGATACGGGAGAACTCAGAGACTACGAATTTGTGATCGAGCAGGCCAGTGGCGATCGCGTTTTTTTAGAAGTTAATGGCCGCCTCCTGTATCGCGACGGAGAGCTGATCGGTGGCTTGGGCATCGGACGTGATATCACAGAGCGAAAACGGGTTGAGCAACAGCTCAAAATGTTTTCCAAAGCCTTAGATGCGGCTAATGACAGCGCTATTATCACCGATTTGAGTGGTACCGTGCTTTACGCAAATCAGGCCACCCAGAGAATTTTTGGCTACAGTTTGACGAATTTGCTCGATCACAACGTCAATCGTTTATATCCCAATCCAGCCCAATCTCCATGGCTGATTGAGCAGGCCAAACAAGGGGGTTGGAGTGGCCAAGTCATTTGCCAACGGCAAGATGCTCAGATCCTCACGGCATTGGTTTCAGTCGGGCCTGTGTGTGACGAAGCTGGGGAACCGACCGCAGTGTCTATTATTTATCGCGACATCACCCAACTCGAAAACATCAAGGCTGAGCTGGCCTCAAAAAATTTAGAACTCCAGCGGGCAAATCAGCTGAAGTCCCAATTCTTAGCTAACATGTCCCACGAACTGCGGACACCCATGACGTCGATCTTGGGATTTTCGTCTCTTCTAGAACAAGAGATGTTCGGGCCGCTAAACGAGCGCCAAATGCTCTATGTGCAACAGATTTATCAAAGCGGCGAACACTTGTTGACCTTGATTAATGAGGTGCTCGATCTCTCCAAAATTGAGGCCGGCCAGATGGCGTTGGAGCTGGCTCCAGTCATTATTGATAGCTTGTGCCACAACGCCTTGACCATGGTAAGTGCCCAAATCACGACTAAGGGTCTAACGGTGCATCAGCATCTTGAGGAAAACTTGCCCCCTCTGATTGGGGATGAACTGCGACTGCGCCAGATGTTACTCAACCTGCTCTCGAATGCCATTAAGTTCTCGAATGAAGGGGCTGAGATCGGCTTAGAAGTGCGTCAGGTGGCTCACCAACTACTGCTGACGGTTTGGGATAAAGGTATTGGTATTCCTTCAGACCAACAGGGGGGGCTCTTTCAGCCGTTTCAACAACTCGATAGTTCACTGTCTCGCCGCCATGAAGGGACGGGATTAGGGCTGGCCTTGACCCGTCGCCTCGCCACAATGCATGGGGGAGATGTGTCTTTAGAGTCAGTATCGGGGCAGGGCAGTCGGTTCACCATTTGCTTACCCCTAAGTGGCCCCAACGCCGGCCCCAAAGGGGGACCCTTGCGACCCAACCAGCCAGACTCCACTGTCAGCCCCTTGTTGGCAACCCCTCAGGGCCAAATAGAAGGCACTGTGTTAATCGTTGAAGATCATCCTGTCAACGCGATTCTGCTAGAGCATATGCTCACGTACTGGGGCTATGAAACCTTCCACGCCCTGAATGGGCAAATCGCGTTAGAGTGGCTCGAAACCCATCAGCCCACACTCATCTTGATGGATATCCACTTGCCAGAACTCGATGGTCTGGCGTTAACCCAGAAAATTCGCCAAAATCCCTCCTGGCAGGATATTCCGATCGTGGCAACGACGGCATTAGCGATGGATGGCGATCGCGATCGCTGTTTGGACGCAGGGATGCAAGATTATCTCAGCAAACCGATCAACTCGATAGATTTGGTCTCCATCCTGGCAAAATACACTTGGCGTCGTGGCAGCTAGCTGATCTTGATCACATCTGGGGCTCAAGTTTTTCGCTGAGTTATAGCGCTGGTCAGATTGCTTAATGCACCGAGTATCGCCAGGATGCTTAGTTCACATGCAATCTGGCTCGCGGTAGCGCACAAAGCTTTGTTGCTACCGCGATAAACCCCAAACTTTCAAATCGACTGTGGATTAAGAAAAAACCCCAGAAACCTTTCAAAAGAAAAGCTCCAGGGTTTTAATCAGGGTGCATCTACCACTTCACACTCCTGTTATGACGGCCAACCATCCGGAATTCCTTCCCGGCTTTAAGTTCTCTTTAAGGAAGCCCGCTGATCTGGGGAAGATATAAAATGCTGATGAAGTAAAATACCCTGCGATCGCCATGACCCTTGCCCAATCTCACCCGGTTACCCCGGCTCAAACGCCTTTAGCTCCAGCCGTGTATATCGTCGGGGCTGGCCCAGGAGATCCTGAATTACTCACGGTCAAGGCCCAAAAGCTTCTGATGCAGGCGGATGTTGTGCTCTATGCTAATTCCCTCGTGCCGCCCCAACTGCTGACGATCATGCGACCAGAGGCTGAGCGGGTCGGCACCGCCAATATGACCCTAGAAGCAATCTTGCCGTTGATGATAGAGCGGGTCAGATCAGGGCAATCTGTAGTGCGTCTGCATTCGGGCGATCCCAGTCTCTACAGCGCCATCCATGAACAGATTCAAGTGCTAGCGGCGGCAGATATCCCTTTTGAAGTCGTCCCTGGCATTAGCGCTTTTCAAGCTGCTGCGGCAAAGTTAGGGGCAGAACTTACCATTCCTGGGCTAGTGCAGTCGATCATTTTGACCCGCATGAGTGGGCGTACCCAAGTCCCCCCAGCCGAAGAATTGGCATCTCTAGCGGCCCATCGTGCTAGCCTCTGCCTGTATCTCAGTGCTCGTCATGTGGAAGCAGCCCAAACCCAACTGCTAGACCACTATCCCCCAGAGACGCCTGTGGCGGTTTGTTTTCGCGTTGGTTGGCCGGATGAAAAAATTCGAGTGGTGCCTTTGTCTGACATGGCTAGTGTGACCCATAATGAAGATCTAATTCGCACTACCCTATATCTGATCAGTCCAGCTTTGGCAGGTTGTCAAGGGCGATCGCGCCTCTACAACCCGGATCACCACCATCTGTTTCGCCCTAAACCGCTCCGTAGAAATGGTAGCTAGCGGCGAATATTGCATCTTTGAATTGGGCATTCGAGGTTCAAGCACCCCGATAAGACAGACTATGACTTTCTAAGGTGCTGCCCCCATAGATCGCAAGCCCTGATCGATCTAGTTTTGCATCAGGATTGAATTATTCACTGATGCTGTCCATCACCTGATCAATTTGAGGCTGGGTCGGGATGGGGCGATCAAAGTTGTTGAGCAAGCGGCTTTGTTGCCGCTGCTGTCGAATTTGACGGCGATTTAAACTGGCGATGCGATTTCTCAGGGCAGGCAAATCCGTCTCTCCTGCTCGTAGGCGCAGCCCTTGACCCCCTTCGAGTACTAGGGATTCGCTTTCTCCTGGTACTGTGAAGGTAATTGTGCCTTCCCAGGCCAAGATGTGAACTTCAGGCTCAGGCTCATCAGAAATTTCAATAAAAATAGTTGTCCCCCGCAACCCCGCAACCCCAGCAGGTGTGACGATTTCTGTAGGTACCTGTTTACCGGGTTCAACCCAAGCGATGATTTGCCCAGATGACAACTCCATGCGGTTGTCGGGTTGCAACACCAACGATGCATTGCCCCCAAGCCGAAAGGCTAGTCCGCTTGACAGGGCAACTTCTGCTAGGGCATCCGCTTCAGTACGCAGGATGTCACCAAAGATTAAGCCAGTCCCAACTTGGGCTTCGAGTTCTGTCTGAGTAGAGACGGACTTTACCCAAATGGAAGGCTGCTGAACTTGGGTAATGGTGGCATCGTTCTTGCGTTCTGCTTCGATGTTAGAAGTTGTTTCCGCAACGCTAGAAGTCGCGGCTGGTTCTGTCTGGGTGTCTGATGCAACAGTTGGGGTGCTGGTTTGACCAGAATCAGATTGCCCCTGACAGGCCGCAAGTGTGGTTGCCAAAATTAGAGCAAGGCTCATTAACGATCGCGAAAACAAAGCGTAGTTCATGGTTGTTTCTCCGGTAGCAGCATCACAGTCTTCAAGTCACAACAGCATCAGCAGTTGTTGATGGCACCCGCTCTCCTTACACTTCAAATCGGAAGCTTTTGGATCCGGAGCACTGGGATGGAGCCCCAAAGAGGATAATGGAAATTACCCTCATTACCCCGATGTTAACGTTTGCAATTGCCGATTTATGAATTACCTGGTAGCCGTTCTCAGCGATCGCATCAAAGCCGAAGCAGCCTACTCTGCCCTAGAGGCGGCTGATTTTGCCATGGAAAATATCGATATCCTGGGCAAGGGCTATAAGAGTGCGGATGAATATGGTCTGATCGATCCCAATCAAGAAGCTTGGAAACAGGTGCGTCTCATGGCACTGTGGCTAATTCCTTTTGGCTTCGGTGCGGGATTTATCTTTAATCTGATCACAGGCCTGGATACCTTTCCCTGGGCAGGTACCTTGGGTAATCAAATCATTGGTGGTTGCTTAGGAGCGGCGTCTGGAGCATTGGGTAGCTTTGTCGTAGGGGGTGGGGTTGGTCTGGCAATCGGTAGCGGTGACGCGATCGCCTATCGCAACCGCCTCAATGCGGGCAAATATGTGGTGGTCGTTAAAGGGACAGACAGCATTATTGGGCAAGCCACCCGCATTATCCGTCAGTTTAGACCTGAGAATATTCAAGGCTACAGTGTGCCAGAAGCGACTTAGAGGGCAGATCGAGCCGTGACCCAGAAAAAGCGTTTGATTATTGAAATGGGAATGGGCATAGATCAGCATGGCCAAGATCCAACCGTGGCGGCATCGCGGGCGGTACGCAATGCGATCGCGCACAATGCTCTCCCCGGTGTTTGGGAGGTGGCCGGGTTGAACCACCCCAACGAAATGATGGTGGAAGTACAAATCGCCGTACCGTTTCCTGCAAGCGTCAGACAGGATGAGGTGTTGGCGGTGCTGCCCTTCGGACAAAAAACGCTGACTTTAGAGGACGGGGGCATGATCGTTGCAGGTCGGGCGATCGCAGAACTCAACGATAAAAACGATGACATGTACATCGCGATCGCGGCAGTAACCGTCTCCATCTTGGCTTGAATTCAGCAGCCTTAACGCAGTCGTGCCCCCCGATAGCGCATTTCTTGTTTCATGGCATAGCGCTTTGCAAATTGGGGCATGTCGCCTTGGTGACCCATGATAATCACAGTATCCCCCTGGGCCAAAAACAAATCGCGTCCCGGATGGATCGTGACCGAACCGTCGGCTCGCTTCAGCGCCACAATGATAAACGTGCCCTTGCCCCGGACTTCAATGTCACCCACGGTGCCGCCCACCAGCGGTGATTCTGGGGTAATTCGTAGTTCATTCAACTGAATGTCTAACTCTGCGAGCATTTGGTTTAGATTTTCTTTGCCGTCGCTTTGAGCCAAAAAGTCTACGGCAGTGGGATGGGCGATCAGTTGAGCCATTCGCAGTGCACCAATAGAAGCGGGCAAAATGACGTGGTTAGCCCCAGCGAGACGGAGCTTTTTCTCGGTGGAAGGCATTTCTCCCCGAGCCAGCAGCATTAAATTGGCGTTCATCTCCCGTGCAGTCAGGGTAATAAATACGTTAGCGGCATCACTTGGCAAGACAGTGGCAAGTGCCCGTGCCCGATCAATCCGAACCGCTTGCAAGATAATTTCATCGGTGGCGTTGCCTTGGTACATCAAGTAGCCCCGCTCGCGGGCCATGGCAATCCGTTCTGGGTCATTGTCGATCACCACAAACGCCTGTTGTTCTTCTTTCAGTTTAGTCGCTAACATTTGGCCGATACGACCAAAGCCGCAGATAATCACGTGATTTTGGAGGTTTTCAATTTCTTGATTCATACGTTTGAAATTGAGGGCACGGCTAATTTCCCCCTCTGTAATGAGTTGCACAAAGCCTGAGACGGTATACGCTACCGATAATGCACCCGCCACAATCACCACAATCGTGAAAATCTTCAGGGCAATACTCTCTAGGGGGTTGACCTCCCCGTAGCCCACCCCAAAAATCGTAATTACCACCATGTAGATGGCATCAAGCAGCGTCCAACCTGCCAAAACATATCCAAACACTGCGATAATCACCGTCAGCGAGAAGAAGAAGATGCCTGTGATAATGCGTTGGGAAGAGAGACTTTTCATCGGCGATCGCGATCCGACTCGCGCCACGAGGTGGAGTAACTCGCTGCTCCATGAGACCTGCATAAATATAGGGTATGAACGCTCCCAAACTTGTCTCCATTCATACTACGGACAAAGAAAATAAATCACTATTGTCGAGAACAATTGAGGTTGATGTGATGTTGCCCATTGGGCTGTTGAGCTGTTAGTAATGAGGCTGGATAAAACTGACGCTTTGTGCCATATAGTTTCGTTTTATCTTGATCAGCCAGATCGGAATTACGACAGCGCTGACCACTGATCGACACTTTGAATCAGTAGGGCTGTTGCGTTTGCTGTGTCCAGAAATCTAAGCTGTTGGGTGCGGACGTAATCGTGAAAAATGCGTTAGATTACATAAAGTCGGAATGACTACGGATAAATATAAGTCGACACAACATAATTCTATGAGTTCAACTGCGACCCTCAACCAAAATCCTTTGCTGATCGGGGAAGGGCTGCCCCCCTTCGACGCCATTCAGCCCGAGCATGTAGTGTCCGGCATAACTCAACTGATCGAACAGCTTGATCAGTCTTTGAGTGCACTGGAGTCTAACGTGACACCGACCTGGGCTGATTTGGTTGACCCACTGACCCAAATTGAGGAGCGGCTGCGGTGGAGTTGGGGCATTGTCGGCCATTTGATGGGTGTCAAAAACAGTGCTGAATTACGCCAAGCCTATGAAACCGTGCAGCCGCCCCTGGTGCAGTTTTCTAACCGAATGGGGCAAAGCAAACCCATTTATGAGGCGTTTAAGCAAATTCGCCAGAACCCCGATTGGCAGACTTTAGATCCAGCCCAGCAGCGGATTGTCGAGTCTGCTATTCGTGATGCTGAACTGTCTGGTGTCGGTCTCGAAGGGGCTGCCAAAGAGCAGTTCAACAAAATTCAGCAAGAACTGGCGGAACTGTCAACTAAATTTTCTAACCATGTGTTGGATGCGACTAAGGCATTTAGTTTGACCCTCCGCGATCGCGACGAAGTAGACGGCCTCCCCCCCAGTCTATTAGCCCTGACAGCCCAAGCTGCCCGAGAAGCAGGAGAAGAGACTGCCACGGCTGAAGCTGGCCCTTGGCGGATCACCCTCGACTTCCCGAGCTATGTGCCCTTTATGCAGCACAGTCGCCGTCGGGATCTCAGAGAGCAACTCTATCGTGCTTTTATCACCCGGGCGGCGTCTGGAGAGCTAGACAATAATCCAATGATTGAACGCACCCTAGAACTCCGCCATCAGCAAGCCAACCTGCTGGGCTACGAGACATATGCAGACCTTAGCGTGGCCCGCAAAATGGCCCCGTCAGTCGCAGCGGTGGAACAACTGATGGAAGAACTGCGGAGTGCAAGCTATGAAGCATCTCAGCAAGAATTAGCCGATCTAAAAGCTTTTGCCCAATCGAAGGGTAATCCAGAAGCTGATGACCTCAAGCATTGGGATATAGCCTTTTGGTCAGAGCGGATGCGCGAGGAAAAATATGGCCTCAACGACGAAGAACTGCGGCCCTATTTCCCATTGCCTCAAGTGCTCGATGGGTTGTTCACGTTGGCCAGTCGCCTGTTTGGCGTGAAGATTGTAGCTGCCGATGGGGAAGCTCCCGTATGGCATGCCGATGTACGCTATTTCCAGGTACAAGATGAGACGGGTGCTGCGATCGCCCATTTTTACCTCGACCCTTACAGCCGTCCAGCAGAAAAACGGGGCGGTGCTTGGATGGATGAATGCTTGAACCGGGGCAAGCTAGTCGACGGCATTCGTTTACCGGTGGCCTATCTGGTGTGCAATCAGTCTCCCCCAGTGGATGGCAAACCTAGCTTAATGACCTTCCGGGAAGTTGAAACCCTGTTCCACGAGTTTGGCCACGGATTGCACCACATGCTAACGCGGGTAGACTATCCCGGTGCTGCCGGGATCAACAACGTCGAATGGGACGCAGTCGAACTCCCTAGTCAGTTTATGGAGAACTGGTGCTACCATCGGGCGACGCTACTGACACTGGCACGGCACTACGAAACAGGCGACCCCTTACCTGAAGAGATTTACCAAAAGATTCTCAAGGCCCGCAACTTTATGACCGGCAGCGCTATTTTGCGCCAGGTCAATTTTGGCTGGCTGGATATCGAATTGCACCATCGCTATCAATCTGGGGGTAATGAGTCAATCTGGGACGTGCGCGATCGCCTAGCCGAAAAAACCACCGTGCTCAAACCCCTACCTGAAGACGCTTTCCTCTGTGCCTTTGGTCATATTTTTGCGGGGGGCTATGCAGCGGGTTACTACAGCTATTTCTGGGCTGAGGTACTCAGTGCTGACGCCTTTGCCGCCTTTGAAGAAGCGGGTCTCGAAGATGAAACCGCTTTGGTCGAAACCGGGCACCGTTTCCGTGAAACCGTGCTGGCTCTAGGCGGTAGCCGCCACCCAATGGAGGTCTTCAAATCCTTCCGGGGAAGAGAGCCGAGTACCGCTGCCCTATTACGTCATCGGGGGTTGGCAACGGCAGCTTAACTGAGTAAGTCGATCAGGGTGTTCAACAGTAGGGGGGTGTGTTTAGCCAGCAATCATTGATGATGGCAATGGATGGTCGTCAAAATGCACCCCTAAACTATTGTCAAAAACCGATGGCCCGTGGTGGGGAAGCTGAAGCAATGAGTTGGGTAAGTGCAGGTTACTTACTCATTAGGCCTGCGCCTCGCCCCCAGTGGCCTGATGCGGCAGGAAGCGTTCAGGCTGCTCTGTTACCCCAGCCTATGCTCAGCGCCAGCAATTGCCTCTGTTCACAGTTTCCAGGCACCTATGCCATTGACTGGTGTGGAGATACCGAGGCAGAAAGGGAACGGGCATTTGACGCGATCGCCCTCGATTCTAACTCCCGTGCCATGGCTCGAACCTGGGCAACGGAACAGTTTGGTCAGGTTTACGGCTGGCCAGGAGTATTTTATGACTTGGAAAACGCGATCGCAGCCAAACAAAAATTCTTCCCCAACGACTCGAATCTGCGTCTGATTGCCCTAGGGTTACCCGCTGAATTTCGCGAAACCTTTATCGCCGCAGCAACCCCGGCACCCCCCCCAGCAGGATTCGCCCCAGCGGGCAAATCTGGGTATTTAGAAACCTTAGAGCGCAATCATCCTGTGCTCAAGGGCGGCGTTGTGTTGGGCTACGAATTGCTCAATATTGATGTGGGCCAGGTGGGGTGTTCTTGGTTGTGCAATGGGTTGGAGCGACACTGTGCTAAGACGCTGGGGATTACCCCAAACTGCCATGGATTAATTGACACGCTGCCCCTAGCTCAAGCCTGTCTCACTGAAATCACAAAACCAGCGGTCGGGGCTGAACCAGGTCTCTGGCTACCCTTCGCGCTGGTTCGGTTTTCAGCAGCAACGGTTGTTTGAGAACCCTACTTCAGCAGTTGAATGTTGGAGAACAAGAACTCATTGGTTTCAGGGGTGTCACCGTCGGTTTTGATCAGGCGACGGTTAAGAATAAAGTAGTCCCCGACTTTTTCATACTCATCTTCAAAAGTGCTGTGGCCGCCCTTTTGTTCGCCTGTCTTGGGGTCGTGATAGACGGAGTCGTAGCGGTGGGAGAGATAGCCTGCTCCAGTATCATGGCTGCTTTCGGTGTGGATGGTGACCACGATACCGTGGATGTGCCGATGCACCATTGAAACTTCGTTGTTGCGAAGCTTGTAGCGATCGCCTTCAGCCTTGCCGCCCATTAAAATTTCCACTTCACCAGACTCGTCGGTTTTCCCATAGGTGAAGATGTTGCTGCCATGGGTGCTTTCAAAGCTGCGACGAACGCGATGAATAGACACTTCAAACAGTTGACCGTGAATCGCTTTCGTTGCGTCTTCATCATCGATGCCAGAGACCTCTGGCTTCATGTCTGCACTCACTTTGGCAGTGCCCGTAAAGGTTTCGCCATTGTGCTTGTAGGTGACCTCAGCGGTATAGCCTGGAAAGCTTTTGTCCCAGGTGTAGCGATTTTCGTAGGCGGCACGGAACAGTTCTTGAGCGGAAACTTGCGCTTGTACCATCGATTTTCCTTGGTGTGTTGCGAATGTCTTTGTTTATGGTAGCGGGGAATGAGACAGACTCCCTTTCAATGACACTCTGGTTCAATGACACTCTGGATCGCTATTGAGCTGTTTCACCATATCGAGGAAGACATTCACCGCAGGCGATCGCGGGGTATTGGCCAATGTAGCGACGGCAATTGCTCGCTGGAGCGGAACGGGCAGCGATCGCACCTGTACCCCATCCGGAATCGGCAGGGCTGCCAATCGAGGTAAGATGGCTGAGCCTAAGCCCTGGGCCACCATGCTGACAATGGTGGAATCTTCCTTGACTTCATGGGCAACGCGCAGGGTTTGACCCCAATCGTCCCAGTGATTACGGACTGCCGTTGTACATTCAGCATAATTAAACAAAATAAAGCCGTGGGCAGAGAGTTCTTCCCAAGATAAAGATTGGGGTGTTTTTCCATTGACATCGGTCAATAACACAACGTATTCGTCCCGGGCAATTTCCCAAGTGTCAAATTCATCGGAGCGCGGTAAGGGCACTAGCCCGACATCAACCTGTCCCTCTCGTAAAGCCTGCTCAACCCCGGCTGGATCCGCTTCGGTGATCAAGACTTCGACCCGTGGAAACCGTTTGCAAAATTGTGCAATCAGGGGAGGCAAGAGATGAGTGGCAGCACTGCGAAAGGCAGCAATTCGTAACCGTCCGCCATACAGACCTTTTTCGAGATTGACCTCATATTCAATATTTTCTCTCAGGGCTAAAATTTCCGTAGCATGGGTCATGATCCGTTCGCCGACGCGGGTTAATCTGGCCCCAAATCTGCCCCGGGTTAACAGTGGCACCCCGAGCTCAGCTTCTAACGATGCGATCGCTCGACTGACGGCTGACTGCGAAATATCCAGAGCCAAGGCAGCCTCTGAGAAACTTTTATGCTCGGCAACTGCTGCCAAGATTTCGAGCTGATAGATGTTCATGGAGCACATCTATTCGGTTACTGCATGGATATGAATCGGTCTCGTTTTTGATTAACCAAAACGGGAAAGTTAGGTTAGCTAGCAAGTTGTTCGTCCGGTCCACAGAGATTCACAATGCCATGTTTGAACTCTTGAGCTTCGAAAAGTTTAGAGACACCCCCAGTGTGCGATTTTTCGACATTACCATCACTGATTCTAATGCCCGTGATTTAGTCTTTCACGATGGGCCAGCTACAAGTCCCAATAATAATAGTTCGGGTTGTTGGCAATTTTACTTACATCCCAAACAAGAAGACAATCTTTTAGCACTCCAAGGGGGACGAACTTTCTATCTAGTCAATTTTGACTGGGCGCATCCCTTTCATGTGATCCGTCTAGAAGCCAACCGCGATATCCTGCGCATTCCTCCCGGGACGTTCCATCGCTCGGTCTCTGATCCGAAAGGTTCTCTAGTCATCAACCAGGCTGTACGCCACGAAACTGCTACCCTCGAACACGAGTTTCGCGTCTACGATTCAGCGGAAATTCCGCGCCTTCATGCTTTGTTGGCTTCAGGGCTAACCCCCAAATATCATCGTTTTGAAGACTTTTCGCTTAAAGCAGCATAGACCTATCAACTAATAACCCATGCTCGACAATAGCGGTTTGAAGCCAATGGTCAGGCTTCAAACCGCTGTTTTTGGATAGGAGAATGGGTATCGGTTCAGACCTGGAGTTTTGCCTATAGAAAAACTCGATATCCTGAGCTGGACTAGTTATGAACCAGTCTTTCCTTAGCCACCTTCACAGGTGCAAGTGCCTAATTCTTGGCAATTCACCTGAATGTCTGAGGATGCCCCTTGAAACGCTTCAATCCTCTGTTGCAGAGCAGTTCGTTCAGTTGAATTGAGCTGTACCTGATCCAAAATTTGAGTTAGTTCTGCCACGATCGCACTCTGCTCTGGCCCACTGCAATTGGCGCTCACCAGGATATCCCGCAAGATTGCGTGGCGCATGACCTGTAATTGCTGGGTAAAGGTGGTCAGGTACGATTGCAAAATGTATTGCTCGTGCTGTTGCTGATACTGATCAATTTGGAGCAGCAGTTCTAGATGCTTGCCTTCCCCGAGGAGGCTATACCCCCCGTAGTCCCAGGTGCGTTGAAAGAACGTGGGCCATCCCCACAGTTGCCCCTCAAGCGCATAGGGATAGTCATAGTAAGCTTGAACCAACTTGAAGAAATCATCATCGGCGTTGGTCTCAGTTCTAGCTGCGATCGCCAGGAAGTCTTCTACATTGGCAACAAAAGCAGGCGAAGTGCATTCTGCAATACAGCTTGGGTCTAAGCCCCAAATGTCTAAATCGGATTCCCTAAACTGCTGGAGTTTTTCATCTGTCCATGAGTCTTGGTATTGACTATCGATCAGCAGTTCTTCGGCGAGTTGGAGTGCTTGACGATAGAGTGACTCTACATCCCCATCGTCTGGGGTTGGGTTGTTGTGAATCGAGATCGCATTTGATTGATAAAAATTGGCATGCTCAACTTGCCAAGGCAAGAAAAAAGCGTTTAGCGTTACTTGTGAAAGGTCTTCGGGGGGCTGTTCCGCTTGGGCAACGACTAATGGATTCTGAGGACGGCTGTTTTGTCCTTGAAGGGCGTTTTGGCTTTGAGAATTGCTTGTCACCGCAGCCGTTGCTGTTAAATTGGTGTCGGCACTGACCGCAGATAGCAGCGGCATCAGCCCAACAATTGACAAAAACGCAGCGGAGAAAACTTTCATTGGCTCTAACCTAAACGGGACGGCTTTTTTTTCTACAGACTGCCCCGCCTTGATTCCCAATCTCCCTATCCTTTCTTTGCAATCCTCATACAACAGAGAGCTGTTTACACCATGTTCAAAAAAGTCAGCACCCTTGAATGGATTTTTTGGGCCGTCTTTCTAGGCTCCTCTGCTGCCATGATTCTGCAAGCCTATATTCTTCAATAGAAACCGGGTTTCTGGTTGGGCAGTCAAATCGAGTGGAATACCTGATCCAAGAAACCCGGTCGCGCAAAGCTGCTTATCGGTTAAGCAGGTCTGCGATCGCAGCGTCAATAAATGCCGTGTCCACTGGATTTCGCCCTGGCCCACCGCTACAGTGTCCCCAATCGGTTGGCATGATCCGTAATTCTGCATTGGGCATGCGTTTGACTTCAATTTCACTGTCTGCTGGGGTGAAATATAAGTCCGTCGCCGCTGGCATCACAATCGCCTTGGCCTGAATCGAGGCTAAGGCTTGATAAAAATCTTTGGCATAGATGGGATTATCGCTGACGTCGGCATGTTGCCAAGACCACAGCATGGCGAGCAAATCGTTGGCATCCCAGGTGGTGTGGTCGTCTTCCCAGAATTTCAGCAGCTCCTCGATCGTGTCAAACCCCAACTTTTGATAGAGCTTTTCACGAAAGAAGGTCTGAGAATAAGCCCACCCGGCATAGATGCGGCCAAAGGCTTTGAGTCCGGCGGTTGGCGGTTCGCTGTAGTTGCCCCCGTTCCAGACCGGATCCGTTTGCAGAGCCGCTTTCACCCCGTCGAGAAAAATCCAGTTGTGTGCGGCACATTTAGCTGCGCCACAGTAAGGCAAAATCCGCTCCACCTGTTGGGGATAGATTGCGCCCCAGTGAAATGCCTGCATTGCCCCCATTGACCAGCCTGTGACCAAAGCCAGGGTTTCGATGCCGAATTTTTCGGTAATCAGTCGATGCTGACAGACCACGTTGTCGTAGAGGGTAATGTTAGGAAAGTTGCTGCCGTTGTAGGGGGCTGGTGTATTGCTGGGGGAAGATGACACCCCGTTGCCAAACATATTCACCACCAGGATGAAGTATCGGGTGGGATCTAGGGGATGATCGGGGCCGATGGTGGGGACGTAGCTGGCGTGGGTACCTGTGTAGTAAGTCAGCACCAAAATGGCGTTAGTTTTGGTGGCGTTGAGGCTGCCGTGGGTTTGGTACGCGAGTTTAGCATCAGGCAGGATTTTGCCTGACTGGAGAGTAATGTTGCCGAGGTCAAAGATGTCGTAGTCCATCGTGTCCTACCGGGCTAGTGCACAATTGCTGCTTCTGATTGGTCTCTCAGCAAGTCCATAATTTCTTCGCGATAGCTTTGAAAGACGCGATCGCGGCGAATCAGATAGGTGCGATCGCTGGGCAAATCTACCAGCACTTCTTGCTGAATCGTACCAGGATGGGCGGTCAACACGTAAATCCGCTGGGCCAGGAACACCGCTTCATCCACATCATGGGTAATCATCAAGACGCTGATGCCTGTTCGCTTCCATAGATCCAGCATAAACTGCTGCATGGTTTCTTTCGTTTGCACATCCAGTGCGCCAAAGGGTTCATCCATCAGCAAAATCTTGGGTTGGGAGGCTAATGCACGGGCGATCGCGACCCGCTGCTTCATCCCCCCAGAAAGTTCTTTCGGTAACGCCCGCGAAAATTTTGTCAGGCCCACCACATCTAAAAAGTAAGACGCTTGTTCTCGCCGTTCCTTTGCCCCTATGCCCTGAAGCTTGAGGCCAAATTCTACATTCTTTTGCACTGTCATCCAGGGGTAGAGGGTGTAGGCCTGAAACACCATGCCCCGATCGGCCCCTGGCCCGACAACTCGCTCACCATCTACCATAATCTCGCCGCCTGTCGGCATATCTAGCCCTGCCACTAGCCGTAGCAGCGTTGATTTGCCTGACCCCGATGCCCCTACCGCACAAACAAATTCTCCTGTTTCCACGTGCATATTAATGTCCCGGAGGGCAACGATCGCACCTTGGCGGGTGGGGAATTGTTTATGGAGGTTGTTGATTTCGAGGTGCATAGGATGATTTTAATAGAGCAGAGAGAAGTGAGTTACATAAGAGGAACAGAGGAATAACATAATTAGGGAGATGACGTGCGAACTTTGTATACCGCGTAATTAGGTGATAGATAGGCACTGCACCGACGAAATTCAAGTGGGTAGTGATACTGTGTAACGAGCATGCTGCTCCGCTAATCCCAGTACTAACTGACCGTCATGCTCAACTTGAGAAGATCCAACCCAATGAAGATACTGATCTAAAGTCCCAAGTTCCTTTGCAACAGCCTTCAGAGAGAGTCGTCTCAGCACATCTATTGTTACTGGCCTTTTCTCATCCCAGAAAATCATAGAACTTAAGAACTCAATTGAAGGCCTTGATGTAACCAATTCAAAAATATATTTAGCTTCCTTCTCAGTATCAAAAGACAAGAAATTTACGGTGTCGTCAAAAACGACTGCTTTCTCATCTAATGGGCCAACGATACAGAAGTTCAATTTCTTGTAAAGTCCTGATATTGCTATTTTCCATTTCTTAAAAGTGTAAGAGCCAATGCCAAAAATTGAATATGGCGGCTTGTTCTTATAAATTGAACTTTTTCTGTTCTTTAGATATTCATCATGTTCTAATAAATATTGCCATGTTTTCGGAAAATTTTCTTTGATAACACTCGTATCTTCAGCAATTGATTTCTGCGTAATCAGGACAAGTTTACGATAAGACGTAACTCTATTATTGCCGATATCGGAACTTTTGAGGAGAGGGAATAGACACTCTTCCTCTAAAGAATACTTTTCTCCAAAACCATTGCAGAAAAGAGAACTGTCAATCTGTTCAAGCACCATGACTTTGGAACAATCATGTTTGACACCAGAACGCCATAAATATCTTAGATCTTGACCTGCCAGATGTTTCCATTGCTTATATAAAATTGTATTGCTTAGAAGCCATCCATCCCTTTCTCCAATGATATAAGATGGCTTTCCTGACTCTAAGCTTTCGTATACTTCACAGTCATAATTTCCATCGTCAGTGGAGAGTACAAAAAGGCATGCTTCCACTGATGCTCCAAAATAAGCCTTTGTGTCTATTAAATAGACATAGCCTGCGAATCTATGTCCCGAATCCTTTCTGACTTGACGCATGACTTTACGAGCGACTGAGTATTTGCATAAAACTGCTATAGTTCCTTCTCTCTTTGATAACCACTCTGCATGTTTCAATAGCATCCATTCTGAAATGTCGAAATTCCCTGATCCAGTAATTGCATCAATGCCTCGTCTATTTTGGAAATTGGATTTTGAAGGAATGTTTTTGCTATTGAGAGAACTCAATTCGCTACTCGTAACCCAAGGTGGATTGCCAATTATCAAAATATAGCCTGTATGCTCTGAAATAATAGATTGCCAATCAGTAGTAAAAAAATCAGATTCTCTGAGTGTTACAGTGGCTGAGTTTGGATATCCAGAAATAGATGATTTAGCATCCAAGATGTATTCGTTATTTATGTCTAAGCCTATGATCCTTGAGTTCTTAAACTCAGCAAGAGCAGCTCGAATAAATGCTCCTTTCCCACAACTTGGCTCTATAATAATCTGTGGCTTTATTTTGTGATTGAGCTTTAAAGTCGAAACTACTTTTCGGGCAAGATTTTCAGGGGTTTGAAAATCACCAAATTGCCACTTTAGCAATGATTTCTTTGCCATTTATCGAACTCTTAGTATTCCTGAAGTTTTTCCGGTCTTATCAATAACGCGGCGATATTGAAGCCTCCACTGAAGAGCATTTGACATTGTTAAGTAGCCTTGATTTGGACGCGACTCTAAAATCCTATCAGCCAGTTGATTCGCACCGATTTCATCAACAGGAAGATGTCTTTCTAATATGAAGGCAACAATATCATCTTTATTTGCATCTCGATCTAAGATCTCCCGTAGTCCTGTGGTAGTTTGAAAGTCAGCAGTTCTAGTTTTGTCTACAAAAACAGTGTGTTTGATATCTAACCTTCCAGTTCTATTTTCAGAGTCGTCATATTTTTCATAAACAAATACTAGAAGATGATATCCTAATCCAAAAACTTTCTGGGCTGCTGATTTAAATGGGCAAGAAGATTGGGGCTGTTTGATACTTGTCACTTTCATGTCAACTTCGAGACCAGGGAAATCAATACCTGACGCGGAATTACCTGGTTGATAGTCATAACTTTCGGATAAATATGCCGTAAACTTATGCTCAAGATAAGTGCCGATTGCTTTACCGTCTGTTATGCCATAAAGCGTAGGTTCGTTATATGCAGTTTCGACTTCAGCAAACTTGGCTGCCTCAATGCGCAAGTATTCGGCTGTCAATTCTCGCTTCATACTGATTTTAATGATGGCTCACTCTAAATAGTACACTGCTCCTCTTGTTTGAAGTTGATATCTTCTTGGCTCAAGTTTCTTTAGAGATGTCAGGTATAAGAGCTTATATATTCAGGCACCTGAATATAGAGTGAGAGTTACTGATTGACTGAGATTAAGGTAGGTGTGTCTCAGATGGACAGATGTAAGGAGTAGTTTTAACCCCTCATACTTCTCCCTTACGATCTCAATCAACTGCCCATCTGCAAGTCTCTTTCAGCAGATATTTCAACGACAGATCCATGATGAAGCCAATCACGCCGAGCACAATCAGGCAGGCGAAGATTGTGTCGGTTTGGAAGAATTTTTGAGCGAGTAAGATGCGTCTACCGAGGCCAGTTTCGGCTGCGACCAGTTCGGCGACAACCACCAGATTCCAAGAAGAAGCCATATTGATCCGAAAGGCATCGATGATGTTGGGCAACACATAAGGCGTAATCACCTGAAACATCACCTGTCGCCGTTGTCCCCCCAGGGTATAGGTCGTCTCTAACAGGTCTTTAGGCACAAACTTAACGGCATCCATAATCATCAGCGTGTTATAGAACACAGTGCCGATGAAAATTAGCGCAATTTTTGGGGCTTCATCGAGACCCAGATAGATAATCAACAGGGGAGTAAAGGCAGGCGCTGGCATATAGCGAACGATGCCGATAATCGGTTCAAATAGCGATCGCAGACTGGCAAACGCACCCATGGCAATGCCAATCGGCACTGAAACCAGCCCAGCCAACAAGAAGCCTGCGGCCACCCGCAAAAAGCTGGCGATAGTGTCATCGAGCAGAAAGCCATCGTTCCAAAGCTTGCCCAAAGCTTGAGCGACCTGTACTGGAGAAGGTAAAAACTTGTCTTCTACCCAGCCCAGACTGGCAATGAGCCACCAAGCCATGAAGGGGATTGCCACGGATAAAATCACGAGAATAGTGCTCAGCGATCGCGGCACATCTTCCCCAATCCGCCAAAACACAGTGGGTTTGAGGCTGGGAGATTTTTGAGCTGAGGTTTGAACTGAATTAGAAACAGTAGTCACGGTTCAGACTCCGTTAATTCGTCTTTTGTACTTTGCCTTTCGCCCCCCCTTCAAGCTAATGCGTATACATGAAAAAGGTAGGGATGATTCTTTAGCCAAAAAATATTCAGAGAAGGCGACTGTCAAAGTTGCTAAAGGTTTTTGGAGGCCCCCAAAGTTTCGGGTTTGGGGGCTTTGAGTCTTGTCAATGCCGACGCAACCGTGTTGATGCCTACTGCGCCTCGGCGTAAGCCTGAACAAACTGATCATCGAGCACTGCTTCTAGATCGGGGGCTTCGGGGATGAAGCCGACGCTTACCATGAAATCAGCCATTTGTTCGGCAGCGTAGGGCATAGACGTCATATCTTCCCCCGCTTGGAAGGCTTCTAGATTTTCCTCTAGGGTGAAGAACCGCGTTCCTTCTAAGTAAAGCCCAAACTCATCGGCGCTGACGCTGGCCCGTGCCGCCATAATTTCATTGGCCCGTTCGGTGTTTTCTTCCATAAAGGCCAGAATGTCAAACCAGGTGTTGATAAGAGCCTGCACTTGCTCGGGCTGTTCATCCCGGAGGGTATGACTCACCACCAGCAAATCGGGAATTGCCCCTGGATATTCCGCAGAACTAACCAGCTCCTTGCTGCCCTCACGGCTTAAGGCCGTTTCCCAGAAAGGCACCCAACCTGCGAAGGCATCGACCTGCTCGGCGGCGAAGGCGGTTGCCGCAGCCCCGGTCTCTAAGTTTTTGATCTCAACATCATCGCGGCTTAGCCCTGCATCTTCTAGCGCTAGACTCAGCAAAAAGTCCCCGACGACGCCTTCTTCTAGGGCAATGGACTTACCGGCAAGATCTTCGACGCTGTTGATATCTCCGGTGACGATGATTTTGTCATTGCCTGCGGAGTTGTCGTTGACCAACACTGCGACTTCTCCATTGACGGCTGCATCTGCAAAGGAAATAGTGTCATTGAGGGTTTGGCAATTGGCATCCAGTTGTCCTGAGGCCAGCGCTTCCATCGAGGCTAAATACCCATCAAACCAAATCAGTTCAACGTTGGCCCCATTTTTTTCAAACAGACCTTCTTCCTCTGCGATCGCCCAAGGCCACCAGCCCGCCCAACTGCTGTAGCCCATTTTGATCGCTTCTCCGTCACTGGCCACTACTTCAGTCTCTAGGGCAGAAGCTGCCTCATCAGGACTGGGGGTCTCTGTTGCTGGCTCACTTCCACACCCAACCGCGATCAGCAGGGTACATACAAAAGAAAGTAAAATTGGTAAAAACGAACGACGTCTCATTAACTTCTCCTATTAACTAACTCTAATTCTCAACTGGCACCCTCACCTGCGATCGCACCCAATCAAACCACGTATCCAATCCCTGCCCTGTCTTAGCCGATACGGGAATCACCGTCACTTGGGGGTTCACCTGACGGATGTTGGCTTCGATTTTGGTGATGTCTACATCGACATAGGGGGCTAGGTCAGTTTTGGTGATCAGCAGCACATCAGCTTCCCGAAACATGACGGGATACTTCAGCGGTTTGTCTTCCCCTTCGGTGACGCTGAGTAGCGCAACTTTGGCATGTTCGCCCACTTCAAATTCGGCAGGGCAGACTAAGTTACCCACGTTTTCAACCAGCACCAGCTCAAGGGCTGCTGGCTTGTGATTGTGCTTCAGTTGGTGGATGCCACCCGCGACCATCTTGGCGTCAAGGTGGCAGGCGCGTCCGGTGTTGATGGCGATTACGGGAACACCGTATTGCCGCAGGCGATCGGCATCCAGTTCTGTGGTCATGTCGCCTTCAATCACAGCGATTTTGAACTCTCGGCTGAGGGTTGCCAGGGTTTTTTCTAACAGTGCCGTTTTACCTGCGCCAGGGCTACTCATCAGGTTGAAGCAGGTGATCTGCCACTCGTCAAAGTGCGCCCGGTTATGATCGGCTCCGTCTTGGTTTGCGTGGAGTAGGTTAATGCCGAGGGCGGCGTCAAAGGTTTGATGCATCTTTAATTTCTCTCCTTCTCTAAAAGAACTTGAGGTAGCGTTTGATCTCCCAATCTGAAACATGGGTGTGGTACTCTTCCCACTCCTGCCGTTTGAAATCGGTGTAGGTTTGGTGCATCAGCGGCCCCATGACTGTTTTCGCTAGGGGATCGGCTTCAAAGGCGTCGATCGCCTCTGATAAGGTGCGGGGCAATAGATCAATCCCCATGGTCTCTAATTCATCAAGGGAATACTGATACATATTTTCAGTGTGGGGTTCACCGGGATCGAGCCCTTCGCGAATGCCTTCTAACCCAGCCGCTAAAATCAGCGCCGCCCCGAGATAAAGATTCGTGGAAATGTCGGCAGCACGGCACTCGACTCGGCCCCCAGCTAGGGGAATACGGAGCATGTTGGTGCGGTTGTTGTTGCCGTAGCAGATGTATACCGGAGCCCAAGTGAAGCCAGACATGCTGCCCTGGCGCACCAGTCGCTTATAGCTGTTGACCGTAGGACAGGTCACGGCGACGACTGCTTTAGCATGGCGGAGAACCCCTGCAATAAACTGATAACCGAGTTTTGAGAGCTTGCAACCGTGCGGATCGTCGGGGTCTTCAAATAGGTTTTTGCCGCTGTCCATATCCGCTAAGGACATGTTGTAGTGTGCCCCGCTACCCGTTTTATCCCCGGCAATTTTTGGCATAAAGGAGGCGAAGTACCCCTGCTGCCGTGCCAATTCCTTCACCATCAATCGAAAGAAGGTGAGCCGATCAGCCATAGTTAGGGCGTTGGTGTAGGTGAAGTCCGTTTCAAACTGGCCCTGGGCGTCTTCATGATCGAAGGAATACACATCCCAGCCCAGGTCATTCATGGCGCTGACGATGCTGTCTAGAATCTTGTAGTTGTCCAGTAGGGTAGGGATATCGTAAGCGGCTTTGGGCAAAATGTCGCGATCGCTGATCGGCCCATAGCTGCCATCCGGATGGTCTTTAAGAATAAAAAACTCAGTCTCGATACCCAGGTTGAAGGTGTAACCCATCTCTGCGGCTTGGGCCAACACTTGCTTCAAGATTGTGCGGCAGCAGGCGTCAAACGGTTGTCCCGACAGATATAAATCACTGGCAAACCAAGCCACTTCTGAATTCCACGGCAAAATTGTCACAGTGTCGGGATCGGGCATCGCCGCCACTTCTTCATCGCTGACCTCTTGGGGTATGCCATCAAGGGCTGCCCCCGTAAACAGTTCTGACCCTGCCATCATCTGCCCCAGATGGGCAAGCGGAACCATTTTGGCTTTGCACATGCCGTGAATATCGACATAGCTGGCCAGGGCATACTTGACGCCTTTAGCCTCTAAGGAAGCTTTGAGTGAAGCAATTTCAGGGGAGAGGGATGGGCTCATGGCGTTGGGGAGAGGGGGATGGGGAGAGAGGGAGAGGGAGAGGGGGAGAAGGGGGGATGGGGAGAAGGGTTAGGGGACAAGGGCGGCTTGGTGAGGGGTGTTGGCTCCAGTGGGGGTGTATTCTATGCGATCGATCTTGAGTTCTCGACCGGAACGGATGTCGTCCATGGGGGCTTGGCAGGTGGGGCAGGCGTATTGCAGGCCAATTACTGGGCGATAGTCTTGCTGGCAAGCATGGCAAAAGGCGATTAGCGGTGTTTCGGCGATCGCCAGTTCTGCCCCTTCGAGAAACGTGCCTTGGGTTTGCACGTCAAAGGCAAATTGCAGGCTCACGGGTTCTACACAGGTGAACTGCCCGACGACCAAGTGGATTTTGGCAATCTGGGGCCGCTCGGGTTGAGACTCCCACCAGTCGCGCACGGTGATGATCAAGGCTTTGGTCATGTCAGTTTCGTGCATGGCTGGCGTTACTCCCAGGGTGAATCAACGGTCATGTCGGCTTCTTCGTTGATGTAGGCGGGGGGCTGCGATCGCGGCAGTTGACCCGAAAGCACCAAATGGGCCATCGTGTCGCAAATCACGCGGGTGGCCATCAGCGCCGTCATATCGCTGACATCATAGGGGGGCGACACTTCTACGACTTCGATGCCGCACACGGGCACTGCCTGCACAATCCGCTTGAGTAAGTACAAGGCTTCGCGAGGCATCAGCCCACCGGGTTCTGGCCAACCTGTGCCGGGGACAAAGCCAGCGTCAATGCAGTCGATATCAAAGCTGATCCACACACAATCAGTGCCGTCGGTAGCTTTAGCGATAGCAAAGTCGGCGGCGGCATCCAGGCCCATTTCAGTAATGTCGGTGACGGTGAGAATGTTGGTGGCCCGTTCGCGGCACACTTTCACCCCTTGACGCGGCACCTGCCAACCGCCAATACCAAGCTGCACCAGGTTTTTAGCCGGGGCATTGGCCATGTTGGTAGCGTGGAACCAAGGGCAAGTGTGCATCCGTTCATCCAGATCAGTTTCCTGGGTATCCACATGGCGATCAAAGTGGATGATACCCACTTTCTTATCCCCCAGGTGGCGGCAAATGCCCCGCACCGTGGGGAAACCAATGGAGTGGTCACCGCCCAGCACGATCGGAAAAGCACCCGAACTAAAAATGTGGGCAATGCCCTTAGAGATTTGGTCAAACGACTTTTCGTTGTTGGCCGGAATGGTGAAGATATCTCCCACATCACATAGGGTGATTTGTTCGCGCAAGTCCACCCCCAATTCAAAGTTGTAGGGCGTGTAGAGCGCTGAGATGCGGCGAATCCCTTGGGGGCCAAAACGAGTCCCTGGTCGATAGGTGGTGCCTGAGTCGTGGGGTACGCCCACGATGGCCACATCGTATTCGCCGACCTTGTGCACGTCTTCAACATAGGGGGCTTTCAAAAAAGTATTGATGCCCGCATAGTGGGGCAATTCTCCGCGCGAGAAGGTGGAAATGCTGCGATCGCGGATACTCTCAGCCGCTTCTAGACCGAACGCTAACCCTTGAGAAACTTCCTGTTGCCAACCCGTCATCGGCAGCTGGTTTTCTTTGGCGAGGGCACGATTGGCTTCAGTTGAGTCGGGCCTGTCCGAATCAGAAGGCGTTGGTGTGTTTGGCATATCTGTCATAGCTGATGCGAATCCTCCAATCTTGACGAGCAGGCAAAACATAAGTGGGCGGATAATTATAAAAGCCCGGGAGAGTGTGGGCGCAGTGCGCTCCCATGCTCTCCCGGGCTTTTATCCCGCCGTGTAACCAGTATTTGAAGAATACTACCTTGCCGCTGGGGGTGGTGAAGTAACCTTCCACTGGCTGCTTCTCTTGGACCAGACATTTAGGCGACGAAACGTCTTTTCTACCTAAATCGGAACCCTAGAAGCCAATAACCCAAATTCGGCCTCGAACCGGTAACTTTCCCTGATCAGGGTTCCATAGTTCTACGGCCAAACCGAGTTAAATTCAATTGTGATTTAGGTCATGGCCAAACACTCATCGATTATGCATTGCTGCCCGACGCTGCACCATGCCCATGCCTTCAATAGATATCAAGGGGGTAGACCACAAGGGGTATCAGAAACTACGCAATCGAACTAAAAGCGCAGGTTGACACAAAACTTCATTACAATCGTAAGTATGAGTGTGTAATCAACCCATGACCACGACCCCGTCTGACCCCGTTAGCCAAATCCAGTATTCACCCGCAACCCTGGCCCGTGCTCGTCGTGCCATTGGCTGTGCCCCTTTTCGATTGAAACTGCTAACCGACATGCGATCAGAGAGTGTGGCTATCAGCGCGATCGCTGATGCAAAGGGCATTCACAACGGTTATACCCAACGACCGTTATCAGAACTCGCGGCTGAAAATGAGCTGCTGTGGCTGATTGAAGTGGGGCTACTGCGGCGGGAAGTCGATGGTCAGGGATTAACCGATAGCTTCCGCCTCACCCCCCTCGGGCGGCAGGTCGTCACTCAGTTGACAGGAACAGGATTTCCGGATTCTCGTCCCCCAGTAAGGGATCAAATATATAATTCGTTGAGCCGTTGGTTGCGTTGGCCAGGATGGTTGCAGTAAGTCACGGCAACACCTGGGACTGCATCATCAGGCTCAACCCAGTTCGCGGCAAACCCGCTAAGTTTGCGGCCTAAAAAATAATCCCTTTGAACTTGACTTTAG
The DNA here is from genome assembly GCA_039815185.1 of Cyanobacteria bacterium P01_A01_bin.123. Taxonomy (GTDB): domain Bacteria; phylum Cyanobacteriota; class Cyanobacteriia; order Phormidesmidales; family Phormidesmidaceae; genus JBCBZT01. Next base: position 68,914 of record JBCBZT010000021.1, read on the forward strand.
ATTTCTCCCTTGTATACCTCAGTCAGCCCCATTAGGAGGACGATTAATGAAGGCAATTATGGTGGTAGGAACCACGTCCCATGCGGGTAAATCCCTTTTGGTGACTGCCCTTTGCCGAGTCTTCAGTCGTCGCGGCTGGCGAGTGGCCCCCTTCAAAGGGCAAAATATGGCGCTGAATGCTTATGTCACCGCGACTGGTGCTGAAATTGGGTATGCTCAAGCGCTGCAAGCCTGGGCTGCTGGGGTGCCTCCCCAAGTGGAAATGAACCCGATTTTGCTCAAACCCCAGGGAGACATGACATCCCAGGTGGTGTTGAAAGGACGCGCTATTGGCCGGACTAATGCGGCTGAGTATTACGACAAATTCTTTGATGTGGGTTGGCAAGCGATTCAAGACGCGCTATCCCGGCTGGGTCAAGACTTTGACCTAGTGGTGTGTGAGGGAGCAGGTAGTCCCGCAGAAATCAACCTCAAACATCGTGACCTGACCAACATGCGTGTTGCCCAACATCTTGATGCGCCTACGATTTTGATTGCAGATATTGATCGCGGTGGTGTCTTTGCCCATATTATCGGCACTTTAGAACTCCTCGATCCTGATGAACGAGCCTTAATCAAGGGCATCGTGATTAACAAGTTTCGAGGGCAGCGAGAGCTGCTGCAATCAGGCATTGATTGGCTAGAAGAGCGTACTGGGATTCCGGTATTGGGGGTACTCCCCTGGATGGATCAGGTCTTCCCTGCCGAAGATTCACTGTCACTGATGTCCCGTGAACCTGATCGGGGCAGTGGTGAGGTAACGGTCGCTGTGATTCGCTTGCCGCGCATTTCTAACTTTACGGATTTTGACCCGCTCGAAGCTGAACCTTCGGTGCGAGTCAAATATGTCAGCTCTCGAGAGGGGCTAGGCTATCCTGATGCGATCATTTTGCCCGGCTCCAAAACTGCGATCGCGGATCTAATTGCCCTCCAGCGTTCAGGCTTGGCCGAAGAAATTCAAAACTACGCTGCTGCGGGTGGAACCGTGATGGGGATTTGTGGTGGCTTTCAGATCATGGGTGACCTGCTTGCCGATCCGGAGGGGATTGAAGGTCATGAGGGGCGTTTCAAAGGATTGGGGCTCTTGCCCCTACGGACAGTGATCACGACCCAAAAAGTTGCCCGTCAGCGCAACGCGACGTCGCAATATCCTCAAGAAGGGCTCCCCATTGTGGGCTATGAAATTCATCAAGGCCGCACTCAGTTATCTTCTACAAAAGATGATCCTGACGCGCCGAATTATCATTCTCTTTTTGACGATCGCAGCTTAGGGGTTGTCGATGAGTCGATGTCTATTTGGGGCACCTATCTGCACGGCATTTTTGATAATGGGGCTTGGCGTCGCGCTTGGCTCAATCATTTGCGTCAGCAACGGGGTCTTGGGTCTTTACCCACGGGTGTGCCGAACTATCGAGAGCAGCGAGAAGCCATCCTGAGTGAGCTTGCCGATACGGTTGAAAAGCATCTCAACCTTGATGCTATTTTGCCAAGCTGAACGGAGTCAAATTTGGCATTGGTAGTGGTTCCTTGCAACCGATACAGAACATCAGTGGGAGGCCCAAACCTACTGGCCGATTCATCCGCAAGATCGAGACTTTCCACCCCCGGTTCCCACCTATACCTCGCGCTATCTGGGGGCAGTGGCTGTGCTTTGGACGCTGAATTACCTCCATGAGGCTCAAGCTATTTCCCTCAGCCTTGATCCGGCAGCGTTAATGCTTTTCAGGTTCAAATGAGTGCGTTGAGCCGTTGAACGATAGGGTTTGAAATTTGGGATTGGATATGGCGATACGTTTGTACAATTTCGCTGACAACCCGATCTTCTACCTCAGCTGCCTGCTCACGAGAAGCATAGGATCGATAAAGCTCAGGATTCGTATCTGCATTGAATAGTGTTTCAGTGATGTCCTTAAACAGGATTTCATCTATCGGTGTTCCGATGTCAACCCATGCCGCCGCATCTTGGAGCCTCAATATTGCCTTGTGGCGAATGAACATGCGAACCGGATAATCGCCGTTGCGCGGCTTCATAACGTGCCTTTGAATTCTTAAGAAAATATTAAAGCATTCATCTTAATCCTTGCAAACCGTGCAAATCTGATTCGCTAGCGACTGCCCAAGCTGCGATCAGTGAAATTACCCAGGGGGGTAATGCTGACTCAGAGTTGGGGTTGCCATTATGGGAACGTAGCAAGCCAAAAAGCCCATATCAAAGAGTTAAAGGCTTATGTGTGAGGGCTTTTAGGGCTTGCCGCACAGACCAAATACGAGAAAAGGATAATTGACTTATGAACCCTGCAATTCCTGTAAGCGGCGCTCAAGCTGACTCTCTGCAATCTAGCAGTGAGCTGTACACCAAGAACATCTTGGGTCCCTCTTGGTTTGAGTTGTATGACCTGCGCGCTGAAGGCAGTGCTGGCAATCCCCTACCTCCAGTGCAAGTGGGGCCTGCTCAGTCTCCTTATGTGATCGCTTCTAACGAAGAGTTCACCATGAGTGTGAAAGTTCGCTTCAACCAGTCTCCGCTCACCGCTTTGCTAATGTGCCTCGGCACCGAAGTGAAGATTAACTTCCACTACGAAGGTTTCGGTGGCAACGCAGTTGAAATCGATCTCTCCGAGACGATCACGACTGAGAAGGACAAGTACGAATACATCGTCAGTATCACCACTACCCCTGATGCTGCGGGTCTAAATGCCGGCCTGTTTGAATTGGCTGCAACCGCTCAAGTTGGCCCTGGCCAGAACGAGTGCGCTCAGCACGTCTTCGGCTACGGCTACATCCAAGAGTTCTTGCTTCAGGTTTACCAAGCTATCTAAGCCTAAATAAACCTGTCGTCGGTGGCCCTCCTTAGGGCCGCCGTCAAGTAGCTAACGATTGGTTGCTGGCAGGCTTCGACCTGCCAGCTTATTCTCTAGAGGTGTCATGATGGCTCACGCAGACGCATACCCGTTCCACCCAGCGAATCCAAACCAGGAACTTAAGGTGATTCGAGGTATTGGCCCAGCTAAACAACGATGGCTTAATGCCTTGGGCGTTGATACAGTTGCAGACCTAGCCCGTTGTCAGCCCCAAACGTTGATCGAACAACTCACCGCGCGCAATCATCGCACCTCTCTAGAAGACGTGAAAGCTTGGATTAATCGGGCACAAGCCCTTGAGTCTGCCACAGGATCGACTCAAAGGCCTGCCGCCAACTCAACTGCGCCGAGTATTGCCAACGCAATGCCTGACATGGACGGTGCCCAAACTGGAGTACGCCCCAAAACCCTGCCTCTCTTAAAAAACGATTCTCCGGTTGAAAATGGGCGATCGCTGGCGACATTTCAAGTCGAATTGGTAGCTCATCAAGCTGATGAGGAAGAAATTCTGGAAACGCGTGTTTACCACGGGAAAAGTGATGACGCTGAGACTTGGGAGGGGTTAGCCGATGAAGCGTTACAACAATGGATGATCGCGCACGTCAACGCACCGAAAGACCCTACGGATATCCCTCCAGTACCAACGGACGATAAACTCTTGGCCACTGTCAAGCTGCCACAACTCTCATTGCACCAGGATATCTCGTCTCACCCATCAATGATAGTCGTTGAACCTCGTTATCCTTTTTTGTCGAGCGCGATCGCGTCTGGTCAACCCTTTAACTTGCAGTTGGCGTTTCAACTGACTGATTTAGAACACTTAGAGCACCCTGACTTACCCACAGAATCGATTCAATATCGTATTCAGGTCAAGGCATCTCATCTAGAAACCCAACAAACCACAATGCTGACGGATCAAAAAGCCAGCCTGGTTTATGACACGCCAGAAGCAACTTACTTAAACTCACCTGCATTAGTCTTGCCTGCTCCTGGCATTTACCGACTCAAGGTAAGTGTCACTGTCCTAAATCTGCCGTCAACCCCCGGACGGTTTATTCTGCCTTTGGTTCAAGCCGCATAAGTTCAGTCTTTTAACGTTTGAGTCAATTCCAAAGACTCGGTATAATCTGCTGAATCGTTGCTTTCTTAAGGAAAGATTATGAAGTCGATCAGCGCTATGCCGATGAAAGCTGTTGTGTGCTGCAGGGTCAAGCAGGCTTTGCTTAAAGATTTTGAGCCTGATATTCAAAGCTGGCCAGCCCCTTTTGATGATCAATTGATCAAAGAACTCACGACAACGCTGTATCAATCAGACGACTACCGTAACCGCTATGCAACCTGCACTTCAAAGGCAGCAGCGGCAGCGATCGCAGCAGATATGGTCACTGATATTGCCGCTACCTATCGGGAGATCGAAGCCCGCAAGCAGAATGAGCAGATCCAGCAACTCAATGACTTGATTTAGTCATCAGAGATCCCAATTATTCGGTTTTAGTTGCCGGATTATCCGATTTTTTGAGCAGTCCATGCCAGGATGCTGCTATGGGTGTTGAATACGCCCTAATTTAGGTTGGCCTGATTTCTGGGGATGCTATGGTTGCGCTACTTTCACCTTTAATCATTGACCACAACCGTCTGGATGAGCGGATTCAGCGGCTGGCTAAAATTGGTCGCCAACCCAATGGCAGCATTCGTCGGTTGGCCTTCACGCCAGAAATTGTGCGGGCGCGATATTTGGTGCAGCAGTGGATGGTGGAAGCCGGTATGGGTGTCCATGTTGATGCGGCAGGCAACTTGATTGGACGTTACGAGGGCACCGATCCGACTGCGCCAGCTTTAGCCACCGGGTCGCACATTGATACTGTCCCTTCGGGCGGCAAATTTGACGGGGTATTGGGGGTGCTCGCAGGGATTGAGGCGGTGCAAATGCTGCGGCAAACTCAGCAGCGCCTCACCCACCCGCTTGAAGTGATTATTTTCACCGATGAAGAAAATACGATGATTGGCGCGCAGGCGATCGCGGGTACGGCCTATACCCAAGATCCAGAACGCTATCGATCCAAAGCGGGAGAATCGATCCAAGACTGTTTAGAGTTAATCGGCGGTAATTGGGATGAGTTGGCAACTGCCCAGCGATCGCGGGCTGATATGGCTGCTTTTATTGAACTGCATGTAGAGCAGGGAGCGGTCTTAGAGCACTACCAAAAAGAAATTGGCGTGGTGCAGGGCGTTGTCGGCATGCAGCGCAAAATCATTACCATCACCGGGCAGGCTAACCATGCGGGCACGACGCCCATGGACATGCGTCAAGATGCCCTGGTGACCGCCGCTGAAATTGTGTTGGCAGTGCGCGATCTGGCCCATGATTTTCCCAAGAGTCAACCCGTCGCGACGGTGGGTCATTTAGATGTTCTCCCTAATGCCGTCAATATTGTGCCCGGTCGGGTCGAGTTGTCAGTAGACATGCGGGATTTGTCTGAAGCCTGCCTGCATGAGATGGTGAGTCGTTTGGAAGCAAAAATCGATGCGATCGCTGCCAAAAATCGCACGCCTGTCCAGATCAATCCTGTGCTTTGTGTTGAACCCACCCTTGCTGCCCCTCAAATTCAGACCACGATTGAAGGCATCTGCCAAAGGTTAAATCTAAGCTACTGTTCGCTACCGAGTCGTGCCGGACACGATGCCCTGGAGATGGGACGGATTACGGATATGGGGATGATTTTTGTGCCGAGTCAGCACGGTATCAGCCACTCTGAAGCAGAGTATACGTCGCCGGAGCAATGTACGGCTGGGGCTAATGTTTTGCTACAAACGTTTTTGGAATTGGACAAGCTGTATGCGGCCAATCTTAGGTTTTAGCCTCCGGCGTCAGCTCAGTCGAATACTAAACTAGAAGTAGGCACACTTCCCTAATAACCCTGCCTTTGCCGCTCCCAGTAGAGCCCCCATGGCCTTCATCAACCCCAAAACTGACTTTGCCTTCAAGAAGATCTTTGGCTCCCCCCAAAGTCAGCCCGTGTTGATTAGTTTTCTCAATGGCCTGCTTTACGACGGCACAGACACCGTTCAATCCTTAGATATCCTCAATCCCTATCAGGCTCCCCGCATCCGGGGCATGAAAGATACCTATCTCGATGTCAAAGCGCTGCTCAATGACGGCACCAGCGTGATTATCGAAATGCAGGTGTTGAATGTCGAAGGCTTTGAAAAGCGGATTCTCTACAACGCCGCTAAGACCTATTCCACTCAGCTGGGTAGTGGCGATGACTACACCCTGCTCAATCCAGTGATTGCCTTGACCATCACTGATTTTGTCATGTTTGAGGAGCTTGAGGGCTATCGTTCTTGCTTTGTGCTCAAGGAAAAGGATTTTTTAATTGACTACTCCAGCTATGACCTAGAACTGGTATTTGTGGAGCTACCTAAGTTTGAACAGTCGCTGGGACAACTCAGAAGCCTGATGGAGCGGTGGTTGTTTTTCCTCAAAAATGCTAAACAACTGCAAGCAATTCCCGATGAGATGAACGATGTCCCGGCCCTGCGACAAGCCTTTGAGTTTGCCAATCAGGCAAATCTGTCACCGGAGGAGTTGGAGGATTTAGAACATCAGGAGATATTTATCCATGACCAGCGCAATGCGATTAAGCGGGCCTTAAATCAAGGGTTGGAGCAAGGGCGAGAAGAAGGGATTCGGCAGGTTGCTAAACAGATGAAGGCTGCTGGTATGGCGATCGCTCAAATTGCCCAAATCACGGATTTATCTGCTGAGGACATTGAGGAGCTGTGATTCGATCTGCGATCGCGTCCTTTAATACAAGCCAATAAACCTGCGATCGCGTCCTTCCATACAGAATCTCGCCCTCTTGCCACCAACCTCATCAATCTGAATTAACCAGCCTGTTTACCACGCATCCATCGATAACCGACAAACACTAAAGCTGCTGACACTACAATTGCGGGCAAAGGATTCCTCCCTTGGGTTTCAGGCAATCTCTCAATGAAAAGGTTGTAGAAAATCCAACCTGCGAGACCTAGCCCCAATAGGAATATGATCAAACCCAGAATACGCCTAACCATTTTCTCCTAGAAGTAGAAGGGTTGCTCCAACTTTATCCTAAGTTCTTGTACGGATTGGGGCGATTGAGTTGGCAGGAGATTAGCGCCATGTTTGGAATCAGTTCAAGCCTCTAGTAAATTTTTCAAGCGCTTTAGCACACGCAGCACAGCATACAAGTCATTGCTGCGGTTAAGCAGTGAAAACAAGTGAGATGTTGTATATTGAGGGGTCTGATAAGATGCAAGCTTAAGAAATAAAAACTCGCTGCCGTTTAGAATAAGACCAAAAGTTGGCTTCTCCGAATCTGGAGTTGCCAGCATATAAGCCAAAGCCTGGGGAATTGCCTTAGTGATTGAAAACTCCGAATTCTTAGCTTCAATGACTGTGACCCACAATTGCCGTTGAATCACCACCACATGAATAGCACCTTGAATCACATTTGACGTGTCTAGCTGCGATCGTTTGCGTCATGTTTGAATCTGAAGCAGACTAATGTGTTTATTTTACTCAACCCGTAACTTCAGAAATTGAAGAGGCTCTGCAAGTTGATTTCAGTGTTTCTAGAAACGTAAATGTGGCGGGTAAATGCAGAGCGTCTTTCAAAACTGCACAGCCATTAATGCGCTCTAAGGGCACGGGTAACGGAAAAACCTGAAAATCGCTCACAAAAGACTCAATTTCATAGCCGTGCATCACAGTCCCTCCCAATCCCTGCCTCACCATGCCCAAAATCGTTGACGCTTCACGCACTTCGTATGATGCAATTTGAATCGAGTGTTGGTGATGGTCAAAATGCTGGATGATCATCCGGTCACAGCAGTCTTTCTCTGGGGAAAGAATCATGGGATATTGGGCGATTTCTTCCCAACTGAGATGAGTCCCTGCGTGACTTGAATCAGGTGGAAGAATTACCAAAAACTCATCCCGAAACAGTTCCCAAGTTTCTAATTCTGGTGAAGAAGGTAAATGGAGCAACCCAATGTCAGCTTGTTTGGTTTGTAGTACTTGTTCAACCTCATCCTGACAGGTACATTCCACCAGAGACACTGTGATGGACGGAAACTGCTGGCTAAATTGGGCGATCGCTTGGGGTAAAAAAGACGTGGCTAAACTTCTAAATGTCGCCACCCGCACACTGCCACCGGCAAGCCCACGCACCAAATCAGCTTCTTGTGTCGCCTGATCCAAAGCTGCCAGAATCGTCCGCGCTTGAATTAGAATGCGTTTGCCCACAGGCGTTAGCTGAGCGCCATGTCGTCCTCGGAAGAAAAGGCTGATACCCAGTTCTGCTTCTAAACCAGCGATCGCATGGCTAATAGATGACTGAGACAGATCTAACTCATCCGCAGCCCGACTAAAGCTTTGATAGTCTGCTACTGCAACCAAAGCTTTGATTTGGGAGAGTTTAAGTCTGTCTGAATGACGCCCCATACTGATTCATCCAGTGACAAAGGTCAAGAGCTTGTCCAATTGATATATCCCAGGCAGAATCTGGGATATATCAAAGCGTTCAGGAGGCGATCGCGCTACTCCTCAATTTTGACCGAGACAATCTTATCGCCTTGGCTAATGGCGTTGACTACATCCATGTCTTCAGTTTTACCAAACACCGTGTGTACCCCGTCCAAATGAGGCTGGGGCGCATGGCAAATAAAGAACTGACTTCCCCCCGTATCGCGCCCAGCATGGGCCATTGAGAGGGTTCCGGCCTCATGCTTATTGGGGTTGATTTCGCACTTGATCGTGTAACCCGGGCCACCCCGTCCTGAGCCTTCGGGGCAACCGCCCTGAACCATAAAATTGGAAATCACCCGGTGAAAATTTAAACCGTCGTAAAAGCCTGACTGCGAGAGTTTGACGAAATTCTCTACGGTTTTGGGCGCATCTTGGTCAAAGAGCTCTAGATTAATCGTCCCCTTTTCCGTTTCCATCACTGCACGAGTCATAGGTACTCCTGTTTCTAAATCTATCTATCCGTTCACCATTGACGCATGAAACGCCAAAGATTAACGATTTTTTGGCAGTTTCTTTTTGGTCGCCTTGGTCGTCGCCACCGCTTTCGGGTAGACCTTAAATTTATCCATTGCCTGACTGGCCGCTGCAACCACCGCCATATCAGAATCACGCAGTGCCCGTTTGAGCAACGGGATCACCTGACGCGATCGCGTTTCGGCCAAAGCTTCCACTGCTGACAGCCTCACAGCGGGATCACTATCTTGACAAAGCTTGGCTAATAATGGCATCGCCTTCTTGGTTTCTGCCCGCAAGGGTTGCTTTAAGACGGCTTTGCAGGCGACAGCAATCTGTTGCCGTTTGGCACTATCGGGTTCGGTGCCCTCACGCATCATTTGAGAAAATGCAGGCAAGGTCAATGATGTTGCAGACGTTGTTACAACAGGGACTGACTGAGCTGCAGAAACAACCGGAACCTCTGAAGCAATATCGTCAGGAGTAATATCGTCAGGGTTGGCTTGAGCCGCTCCAGCTCCAGCGCTAATTGGCGAACCAGTGTCAGTACTGGGGGGAGTAGGTGTGGCGATCGCAGCGTCAACTGGTGCAGCGGTAATAACTGCATTACGATTGGAGTCAACCTGGTGTTGGAGGCTTTCAATTTCTGTCTTTAAGGTCATGACTTCAGCATGTGAGGCAGTTACCTCAGCCTTTAAGGTCACAACTTCAGCCTTGGAAGCAGTGGCCCTAGCCTTCAAGGTGGAGACTTCATCGTGATGGGTTTTCTGCGTTTGTGCCTGGGCGTCTGCAATCCCTTGGGTTAAACGTTGGTCATAATCCTGCTGGAGCTGGCGCGTCGCGTCTTGGAGACGTTTGTTGTGTTCTTGTTCCAGTTGTTGAATGCGGGTGCGACTCCGTTGCAGTGCTTCGTTCTTTTCGACAATTTGGGACTGCGACCAGAAATAAACCAGCAGCGCCGCAAGCAGGCAGCCAACAATCAACCCAATGATAAACGCCATAAGTCACCTCTAAAATCTACAACGCTCCATGGCAGATGTGTCTCAGCGCTCGATGGCAGATAGCCTGATTGTCCGTAAGCTATGTTAATCAAGCCGAGACAACGCATTGAGCCTTGTAACGGGTACGTCAGGCTGCGCCATGACACTACAGCGTCGCCTATTAATGGCTACCGACTTAGCGCATAATGCAGAGTGCTATCAAACACTGCGGTCTATCTAGTTTGCCAGAGTTGAGGCGAGACTGACCTTGTCAATGCCCATAACTTCAAGCTTCGCTACATTTTTCAATCGACGACTTGAGACTGTTTGACCACATCCACTCGGGTTTCATATTCTGCTTCCAGTTCGGCGAGACGTAGGGCAAATTGGTCTTGGTAATGCTCAATGGTTTTAGCCAACTGTTGGTTATAGTCTTGCTTAAGCTGGGATTGCTTCGCTTGAATTTGCGCCAATTTATTGGCGTAGCGCTTTTCATAGAGTTTCTGGAGACGATGGGCAACTTCTTTGAGCCGTTGGTTGTACTCTTCCTCAAGCGCTTTAACCTCAGGAGATAATGACGCTGGAGGGTGCTCAGTTTGGGCAAGCTGATCTGAACCCGTAACTGCGATCGCAGGATTAGCTGCATCATGGTTCATCCCCAAAACAGATATGCGGGCTTCATATTCTTCCTGGAGCTGAGCATTACGCAGGGCAAGCTGATCTTGATAGTGCTCAATGGTTTCGGTCAGGCGGGCTTCATAGTTTTGCCGCAAACGCTTCGTTGCCGAAGCCAAATGCTGATCATGACTTTTTGAAAGTTGTTGATTTTTATATTGAGCTTGCCTGAGCAAGGCTTTTTGACGACGATTTTGCTGCTGTTGCCACCCGTAAATTAAGGCTGCTACGACCAGTCCAATGAGCAATCCAATCAGTAGCCACGCCATAAGCTCTATCCTCAGCCGATAATTGCCAGAATCATATCAAAGACTTTGGCAATGCGGAGAATCACGCGGCTGATTGGGGGTGCATCACTAAACTATGCACCCCCATATCACGATGCCCCAATATCACACCGAGCCTAGACGGCTACTTGAGCGGGCAACAGGGTTAAAACATCTACACCATTCTCAGTGACTGCAACGGTATGCTCAAACTGAGCTGATAGCTGGCGGTCGGCAGTCAACGCCGTCCAGGCGTCGCCCATGATCTCAACTTCATAGGTGCCTACATTGATCATCGGCTCAATGGTAAACACCATGCCTTTACGGAGTTTCTTGCCCTTACCTCGGGTACCGTAGTGAGGAATTTGCGGTGCCGTGTGGAAAGTGCGGTGTACCCCATGACCGACAAAATCGCGCACGACTGAAAACCCTTCCCCCTCTGCATAGGCTTGTATGGCTGCGCCAATATCGCCGATCCGAGCCCCGGGTTTGACTTCACGAATCCCTCGCCACATTGCTTCTTCAGTAACTTCCACCAATTTCTTGGCGCGGGGAGACGGGTTACCGACTAAAAACGTCCGCGACGTATCCCCGTGGAATCCTTCATAGAAGGGCGTTACATCAATGTTGATAATGTCGCCATCTTTTAAGATTTGCTCAGCATTCGGAATGCCGTGACACACCACTTCATTAACGCTGGTACAAATCGATTTTGGGAATGGGGTTTCCTTGGGGCCATAACCCAACGGCGCACTGCGAGCCCCATGTTTCTGCGTCCATTGTTCCGCTGCGGTATCAAGTTCTAGCGTACTCACCCCTGGCTTCACCAGCGGAGTGAGATAATCTAGCAGCTTAGAGGCCAAATGACAGGCTCGCCGCATGGTTTCGATTTCGCGCTTAGAGAGCAGGGTGATGACTTCGCTTTGTTGCACGGGTTCTGCTGGGTGATAAATGGTTGATCTAATTTCTAGGGTAACGTTGCCAAGCTCACTATTTTTCTGAAATTTCAAACAAAATCATTCTTAGCCCCGATCAAATCCATTGCATACCGATCTGAAACCCTAACGAGGTTGCTTTAAAGGTATCAAGGGTTACCTGAGCCGCCCCCCTGCCCCCCCATTCTGGAGGGTTCTGGAGTTCAAAGTCTCCCAGAAGTGGGATTTAGGGGGCGAATGCAGCACATTTGCGACTTTTCATACAGCCTCTAAATAGTCTGGAAACCAGGCAACACTAATCCAAACTCTAAACTCTAAAATTGGCACCATTCAAGGCAAACCTATGGCCCTCTTTGACTTATCTCGCCTCTTAGTCATCGGTATTTCTTCACGCGCACTCTTTGATTTGGAAGAAGAAGCCAAAGTGTATGACGAACAAGGGCTAGAGCCTTATATCCAGTATCAGCTTGAACATGAAGACAAAATTCTGCTGCCAGGTACGGCATTCCCTTTGGTTCAGGGGCTGTTGTCGGTCAATCAGCACCAGTCTGAGCGATTGGTTGAAGTGATTATCATGTCGCGCAATAGTCCAGACACGGGGTTGCGGATTTTTAATTCTATTAAGCACTACAACCTTGATATCACCAGAGCTGCCCTCAGCGGGGGTGAACCGCTAGCCCCCTATTTAGAGGCGTTTGCGGTGGATTTATTTTTGTCAAAATCAAAATCCGATGTGCAGGCGTCGATTGATGCTGGGGTGGCGGCAGCGCTGCTCTACGACCCGCCAAATCTCACTCCCCAGGCTGTGGATCAAGTCCGCATTGCCTTTGATGCTGATTCCGTTTTATTTTCAGAAGAATCAGAGGCGATTTATCAAAGCAAAGGACTAGAGGCGTTTTATGAAAATGAACGCAAAAATGCCAACAAACCCCTCCAGGAAGGGCCATTTGCCAAGCTACTCAAAACCCTGAGTGTGATTCAACAGAGTTTTGATCAGGCAAATTCACCAGTCCGCATCGCCATCGTCACGGCCCGTAGCAGTCCTGCCCACGAACGGGTGATTAATACCCTTAGAGCCTGGGGCGTGCGGGTAGACGCAGCTTTTTTTCTGGGAGGTGTGTCAAAAGATAAGGTGCTGAAAGCTTTTGGTGCTCAAATCTTCTTTGATGATCAGGAAGTGCATTTAGGCTTGGCTTCAGCCGTGGTTCCTTCCGGGCTCGTCCCCTACCGTACGGATTCGGTACTGCATCAACCCACAGATCCTTAGGCGTCTGCCAATCTCATCTAGACAGACATAGCTTTGCCCCTTAAGTAACCTGTCGTAGTGCTCTTGAAAGATTCTTAGCGTCGAACGTGATGCAATCTACCATTGCGGATTTGAACTACAGGATGATTGGACATCCGCACTAAATGTTCATCATGGGTGGTTACGATCACTGTGATGCCAATGGAGTTGAGCTTCTTCAGAATTTTGATCACCTGCATTGAGTTGTCAGAATCTAAATTGCCTGTAGGTTCATCAGCCAGCAGTAGCGGCGGTGTGCTGACCACTGCACGGGCAATGCTGACCCGTTGCTGCTCGCCCCCAGACAGCTGCTCTGGGAAACATTGGGCTTTCCCTTGCAGGCCAACCATTTTCAGCGTTGGCCAGAGGCGACGGTTGATTTCTTTGCGGGTGAAGCCCTGAGCCCATAGGACAAAGGCCACGTTCTCGGATACTGTCCGGCGGGGAATGAGTTTGTAGTCTTGAAAGACCACGCCAATACGTCGCCGTAGATGGGCCAAGCGATCGCCGTATAAATTGGAAACCTGAACATCGTTTACGACTACTTCCCCAGAAGTCGGACGCTCTTGGCCGTACAGCAGCTTGAGCAAGGTTGATTTCCCTGACCCAGAAGGCCCCGTTACGAACAAGAAGTCACCCCGCTTCACCTGCAGGCTGACGTTTGTCAAAGCCTGAACGCCATTTGAATAGGTTTTGCTGATGCTGCGTAACGATACGGTGGTGGCAGCAGTGGCAGCTGCTTCTACGGACTTTGGAGCGGCGGCGTCTACGGGCTTTGGAGCGACGGCGTCTACGGGCTTTGGGGTTGAAGACGTTTCTTCAGGATGGGAGGTGACCATCTGTAAGCGATCGCGCAACAGCGTCCGAACATCGCTGGGAAGCTGGGCAAAGTTGTTGTTAGGTTGGGGGGCAACAAACGTCATAGAACTACCTATGGGGCAAGACTTAAGCAAACGGAACGGTTCGGTACATCGGAAGAATTAAGTATTGTAAAGTTTTTTGTTGATGTTACTGAGGCAACATTCTACTCGACATTGGCGACATAACAATCTCCAATCCAAAAATCAAATAAATCGCAACAGGAACGCTATCGATAGCGTTCCTGTTGCGATTCTAAAGCTACATGTGGCGAGAGTGGATGATCTATTCTGGCTTTTGGGGATAAGTCAGGGCTCTCCAGGCAAACTTTGGTAAAGCCAGCATGCGTCGCCAGCGCCAGGGTTCTTGATAGAGGCGATAGAGCCATTCCAGGTTGTTGTTACAAAACCAAGCGGGAGCTCGTTGTTTAACCCCGGCCCAAATATCAAAGCTGCCGCCGACCCCGACCCAAATGGAATGGGGGCAAAGGGAGCGATGTTCGGCGATCCAAAATTCTTGGCGGGGAACGCCTAAGCCAACAAAAATCAGACTCGGTTGTTGGTCGCGCAACTGCTGCTGAAAAGCAGGTTGATCTTCAGCACTGAGATAGCCATTTTGTACCCCAGTAATTGTCAGATTGGGCAATTGAGTCTGCCAGCGATCGCGGGCTGTTTCAGCCACGCCTGGTGCCCCACCATAGAAAAATACGGATTCCTGAGGCAAACAGTGCTTGAGCAAATCTGCTGCTAGCTCAATACCCGGATAGCGATGTAGGCGTTGCCCTTTGAGGCGAAAATACAACACGACTCCAGCCCCATCGGGAATCACCAGTTCTGCCTGTTGAATCAACCGCTTCAACCCCAGATTGTGATCTGCCTGCATCGACATTTCTGCATTGAGGGTAACGACATGACTCCCCTGCCCCCGCCGGAGCCGCGCCAACAGCCAGGTCGCGTAGTCAGCTCCATAATGCACGGGCAAATTCATGACTCGGAGTTGAGCTAGCGTATCTGGCTCCATCATGGTTCTCCTCAAATACCCCTCTGTCCTTCACAAAGGTAACTCTGATCACTACTGAACTACTCCTGAACCCCCCTCACCGGATTCGAATCAAAGCGTCCAAGCCCCTGTCGACTCACAGTCGCCGACCATCAAGGTAATTCTACCGAGGTTGGCTTAGCAATATGGGGCAGGCCCCAACCTAGCTTTTCTCGTAAGACTTTAAAGAATTCAGGGGGGTGTAACCGAATGAATTTGGCCGAATAGCGCGATCGCTTGACAATCACCAAATCCTCTGGGGTAACGTAGCATCCTGCGTTGCCATCCACCACCATCACCAGTTGGTCGGGATTGGCCGAGGCAATGGCAATCGGTTCTGATTCGGGAAACACCAGGCCACGAGAGGCCAGGGAATGGGGACAAATGGGAATCAACTGCATCACCGGGACCCCCGGTGTAATCACTGGCCCCCCTGCAGACAGCGAATAGGCGGTTGATCCGGTCGGCGTTGAAATGATAATCCCATCGGCTGCAATATCCACCGGGGCATGACGACCCACCGCGACTTCAAAATGGCACATGCTGGTCAACGGTTCCCGGTGCAGTACCATTTCGTTGAGACACAGCGCCTCCCACATCAAGCTGTCTTTGTGGAAAAGCTGCACTGCCATCATCGCCCGTTCTTCAATCTCGTACTGGTTTTTGAGGACGGTATCAATCACTTGAGGCAGCTGATTGACATAGGCTTCAGTTAAAAAGCCCATGTGTCCTGTGTTGATCGTGAGCAGCGGAATATCAGCCGGGGCCACCTGCCGAAATGCTGATAGCACTGTACCGTCACCCCCCAGCACCACGGCAAACGCCATGTCGTCGTCAAAATCCTGCGGTACCAAACTATCGATCGGGGTATGACACACGGGTCGATTGGGACTGGAATAGCCCAACAGTCCACCGACCCCTGTCGCAATACAGACCTGATAACCGTGGTCGCTGAATTTCTTGATGAGGTCTTCAGCTACCTGACAAGCTACAGGCTTTATATCGTTGTAGATGATGCCAACCTTCGGCACGTACTGTTTCCGAATGAGAGTAGAAATACGAAATTCAAAAACGCCAAAACCTGCCTCGGTTACATCTACGCATAACCCATTGCTGGGAAACTATGACGCCAAAACAGAGGTGCGCTTTTTCATTAGGCTACCGCATTTTTGAACGCCCCTTGGTTCTGGAGGGGGGCTTAATTTAGAGACAATCGCTGGCAAATCTGTCACCAATTCACCATAGATGGGGTAGATCTGTCAGCCCAGTCCCGTTATGGTGGCTATTAAGTCCAAGCCGTTAACGGCCAAGCTGATTGGCTTTAGATCGTTTCCAGTCCCGTTTATTGCTTGCCCTTCGCCATCGCTGTCGATGCCTACTAAGCGTTTACCTGAAACCACTGCTTACGTTCGAATCACCCACCAATCTTGGCAAAACGGTAACCTCGAGGGAGAAGTACGCGCCAACGACTACGAGTGGCACTTTAAGTGGCGCTTTCGTAAGGGTCAGCTCAAAATCGAGCCGTCCTTAGGCAGAGCTTTAATTCAAGAACCTTTGGGGCGGTTTTTAGAGCGATTTGATTACCAGCTGGAACCGGGCGGCGATTATTCCTTCACGATTCGTGCCCAGCTGTAGGGTCATCTTTCAATCTGCCGCAGTCAATCGAGCGCCGTCAATCGAGTCAAATACCGCTCGATTAATAGCATCGCCACAATGTCATCAATTGGGCAGGGGGGAGTTCGCATGCCCTCGGGTAGCAGCCGTAGCCATCCCTGAGGCGGGTGCAGTTGCCAGTAGCGATCGCGGGCTTCCAGGCTGCTGTATCGTTCATCTACCAAAATGACGCGGGGTGCGTTGGGCAAGGTACTGATCTGCTTTTGCCATTGTGGCGCAGTGGTTTGGTCGCCCATCACCACCATCGAAATCGGGAACTGCTGGCATAAGCCTTGCACCTGACTCAAGACATCTCCAGCGTTGACAACGGCTCGATAGCACAGGGTACGATCGACGCCCATAATCGCTAATCCACATTTATCTCGACCTGGATCAAACCCCAAAATGACCGGTTGACGCAACGGTTCAGCAGCAGTAAACGACACAAAACCCCACTCATAACAAAACAGCTAACAAACAGCCTCAAGCTCAATTATTGCCTGAATCAAAGTCAAGCTTGGTTAGCAATGAGACCAAGGGGGCACTGAAGACACCAGAAGACAGCAGGTAAGGGCTAGGCACGAATCCCTGGTTTAGAGTCTGAATCATGGATTCTCCAGTCTGAATACGCATGTCTCACTTTGGCCCAATTTTCTTTAGATACCGTAAGATTTGAGGGAAATTAGCGCGATCGCCGGGATTTTTTGCTAGAAATACAGCTTAAATGTTATCTTGAATGGTACATATGTATGCACCCTTATGCCCCATGGGGCTAGGCTAGCCAGTGCACGTTAAAAGCGTCGAGCTGTCTCACTTCAAATCGTTCGGGGGGACAACCCGGATACCGTTGCTGTCAGGCTTTACCGTCATTTCTGGCCCCAATGGTTCCGGCAAATCGAACATTTTAGATGCGCTCTTGTTTGCCTTGGGGTTATCTAGCTCTAAGGGGATGCGGGCTGAACGTCTGCCCGATTTGGTCAATCAAAATCAAAGCAGCCGTCGCTCCACGGTGGAAGCTAGTGTGACGGTGGTGTTTGACATTAGTGATGTCGGTGAGGCGTTACTGCGCGAAGAGGCCGATGATGCATTGCCCTTGGCCTATGGTGAAAACGGGAATGGAGCGCCGACTAACGGCAATGGCCATCAGCCTCGGGAAGATGCTAGCCAAAATGGGCATGCCAAAAATGGACATGGGTCAAATGAAAATGGCGTCGGCAACGGGAATGGCCATGGTGTCGCAACCCTAGAAAATATTGTCCCTTTGCCCAAGGAGTGGAGCGTGACCCGACGATTGCGGGTGACAGCTCAAGGTACCTACACCTCAAATTATTACATCAACGGCGAAGCCTGCACCTTGGGCGATCTCCATGAGCAACTCCAGCGGTTTCGGATCTACCCCGAAGGCTATAACGTTGTGCTACAGGGGGATGTCACTAGCATCATTTCTATGAACTCGCGTGAACGGCGAGAAATTATTGACGAACTGGCTGGGGTCGCTGCCTTTGATCGCAAAATTGACCAGGCTAAACAAAAGTTGGATGCCGTCAAAGATCGAGAAGAGCGCTTCCGGATTGTCGAGCGTGAACTGATTGCCCAGTTGGAAAAACTGGCCTTAGACCGTCAAAAAGCTGAGAAATACCAAAAGCTCAAGACCAAGCTCCAAGAACAAACGGTTTGGGAAATCGTATTGGCTTGGCAAGAACAGCAGAGAATCGTGCAGCGGTTAATGGCGCAAATTGCAGCGGGCGATCGCCAGACAGCTACGTTTACGGAAAACATTCAGACCCTGACTGAAACCATTCAGCAGGCTACGGCAGTCCTGGAAATCCTCAACGCAAAAGTTAAAGCCCTAGGCGAAGACGATCATCTGGCGCTCCAGGCTAAGCTAGCTACCCAAGAAGCGGAACTGCGACAGCTGCAAAGGCAAGACGGCGAGTTAACGGCAGCCAGCCGCACCCTAGCAGAACAGTTGCAAGAAACCCAGCGGGCCACTCAAACCCACACCCAAGATTTGCACCAACTCGATCAGCAACTGGCCCAGCTGCAAGGGAAAGAATTGACAGCGCTGCAACAGGCTTACCAAGAGGCTCAGCAAACCCTAGAGCGAAGTCGGGAAGCTGCCAGTGAGATTGCCGATGCGTCTCAAAGTTGGGTGCAGGCCCAAACCCAACTACGCCACGAGATTGAAACCCTACGTCAAACCCTCGATCCCCAGCGGGCCGAACAGGTGCGCCTGCAAGAGCGCACTGCCCAGCTTGAGCATCAAATTCAGCAGCAGGTTGAAGCCCTAGACGCGATCGCCGCAGAGATGCCTGAAACGGGCCTTGGCCCTTTTTCGGCAACGGGGTTAGAAGATGCCCAAGCGCAGGTGCAAAAACTGGCCCAAGCCGTCTCAGAGACCGAAGCCGAACTTAACACCCAGCGTCAAACCCAAACCCGGCTAATCCAAGAACAGCGAGACAAGCAGCGGCAGCTTGACAAGCTCGAAGCTCAGGTTCAAGCGATGCAAGAAAGCCAGGGAACTCAAGCCACCAAAGTACTGCTAGATCAGGGTTTACCTGGTATCTGTGGTTTGGTGGCCGAACTCGGCAAGGTTGATCCGCGCTTTCAGTTGGCCTTAGAAATTGCTGCCGGCTCTCGCCTGGGTTACCTTGTGGTCGAAGATGACCGGGTTGCTGCCAGCGGCATTCAACTGTTGAAGCAAAGGCGGGCAGGGCGAGCTACCTTTTTGCCCCTCAACGCCATCCGTCCGCCCCGGTTTAAGCCTCTGGAGGCTTGGAAGCGCCCCGGTGGTTTTGTAGACTATGCCGTTAATTTGATCGACTGCGAACCCGCTTATCAAACCGTCTTTGCCTATGTGTTCGGCAGTACTGTGGTGTTTGAAACCCTGGGTGATGCCCGTCAAAACCTGGGTCAGTTTCGCATGGTCACCCTCGATGGGGAAATTTTAGAAACCAGTGGAGCGATGACCGGGGGTAGCATGCTCAACCGTCAGGGGCGACTCCACTTTGGCACTGTGGAGGCAGGCGAATCTCAAGAAGCAATCGCCCTGCGGCAGCGCCTCCAGGAAATCGACCAGATTTTAGACCGCTGTACCCGCACCATCGCTACCCTGACTGAAACAGCCCAGACCCAGGGCCAAGCCTTAATCGACGCCCGTCAGCACCACCGCGAACTGCAACTCCACAGCCAACAGTTTGAAACCCAACTCCAGCAACAGCTCAAACGCCAAACCCAAGCTGAACAGCAGCGCCAGCAGTATCAGCAAGAACTTACCGCTGCTCAAACCCGTCTCCAGTCGTTGGTTCAGACGCTTCCTGCTTTAGAAACCCAACTGAGCGAGCAACAGCAGGCGCTAGCTGATTTAGAACAGTCCCAGACCCACAGTGAGTGGCAGCAAGCCCAGGTCAAGATTCGCGCCCTGGAAGCTCAAGTGAGTGAACACCAACAGGCCCTCCAAGCTGCTCGACAAAGGCTACAAACGATGCAAAGCCAGCAGCAACGACTGCAAGAGAAAATTCAGCAATCCCAAGCCCAACTCGAAACGGGACGGCAAACCCAGCAAGCCCAGATTAATCAGCAGGCAGATTTGCATCAGCAGCAAACGGCCCTGACCCAAAAAATTACCCAAACTCAAGCCGCGATCGCAGAGTTGGATCAAACCTTAGCGGCAGAAAAAAATAACCGCGATCGCGCAGAACGGGAACTCAAACAGCACCAAGTCAACCTGCAACAGCTTGAATGGGAACAGCAAAAGCTACAAGAAACCCAGCAAGACCGACGGCAGCAGATGGCCGCGCTAGAAGCCCAGCTTGAAACCCAGCAGGCTGAACTCCCCGACCCGCTCCCCGAAATTCCGGAGGAGATGACCCTAGAAAAGCTGCGGCAAGCCCTGCAATCGCTAAAACGCCGCCTAGAAGCCATGGAACCTGTCAACATGCTGGCCCTAGAAGAATATCAACGCACCGAAGAACGCTTGAGCGAACTCACCCAAAAACTCGAAACCCTAGAAGAAGAACGCACCGAACTGCTGTTGCGGATTGAAAACTTCACGACCCTACGCTGCCAAGCCTTCCGCGAAGCCTTCGACGCTGTCAATGAAAACTTCAAATCCATTTTCGCCACCCTCTCCGACGGAGATGGCCACCTGCAACTCGACGATCCCCAGGATCCATTCAACGGTGGGCTGAACTTAGTCGCCCACCCCAAGGGCAAACCTGTACGCCGCCTGGCTTCCATGTCTGGGGGAGAGAAGTCTCTCACAGCGCTGAGTTTTATCTTTGCCTTGCAACGCTATCGGCCCTCGCCCTTTTATGCCTTTGATGAAGTCGACATGTTCTTAGATGGGGCAAATGTGGAGCGATTAGCTAAGATGATTAAGCACCAGGCCCAGCAGGCCCAGTTTATGGTTGTGAGTTTGCGACGACCCATGATTGAGTCTGCTCAGCGCACCATTGGCGTTACCCAGGCTCGGGGCGCTTATACCCAGGTATTGGGCATTGATTTGCAGGCCAGTGCCTCTGTGTAGTTCTGTTAAAGATCGCAAATCTCGGTAAGATATATTCTTATCTAGATTTAACTATTATTTCTTTTCGATTAACCCCGAAATCGGGATCCGAATATGACCTTCGACCAAACCACTCGTCTTCGCTCAGATTTACTTGGAACCCCGGTTATTACCCGCAATGGGGCCAAGCGCCTGGGTGTGGTGAGTCAAATGTGGGTGGATGTGGATCGCGAAGAAGTGGTGGCCTTGGGACTACGAGAAAATGTCCTCTCAGGAGTGCTCTCCAGCGATCAGCAGATTATGTTGCTGAGCAGCATCCGTGAGATTGGTGACGTCATCTTGGTAGATGACGATATGGCCATTGAAGACGATGTGAATGTAGCTGCCTACAGTAACTTGATCAGTTGCGAAGTCATCACCGAGTCGGGTGAGACCCTGGGCCGCGTCAGAGGCTTCAAGTTTGATGTGATCACGGGCAAGATTGAATCTTTAGTGATTGCTTCTTTGGGGCTGCCGCAAATCCCTGATCAGGTTGTTAGCACCTATGAGTTACCCATTGAAGAGATTGCTAGCCACGGCCCCGATCGCCTGATTGTATTTGAAGGTGCTGAAGAGAAACTGGTGCAGCTCTCGGTCGGCATTATGGAGCGCTTGGGCATCGGCAGTCCGCCGTGGGAGCGAGACGATGCAGACAACTACATCATGCCGGTATCGACTTCAAATCAGCTACCGTCTGGATTACAACAGCCGGTTCAAGAGCCTCTACGCGATCGCGCCCCATCTGTCCAGCAGCCCATTCAAGAGCGTTGGAGTGATGATGACTGGGGCGAACCAGAACCTCTCCCCATCCAAGAACCGATACAGCCGCAGCGGGCTGAGCTCGCTTACCCAGAAGAGACAGACAACTGGAGTGAGGCGCCAAGTCAACCTGCCTATGCAGACTATGGCAATGATGCAGATATCGACCCAAGTGATGACCCCTGGACGGATGATGAGGATCCAAAACCTTACCAGGCACAACCCGTCAATATTCCTCAGAAGAAGAAAGTCACAGAGTACGAGGAAGAGCTGGATTACTAGAGACTCCAAATGCTCGAATTCATTACCCTTCCAAACGAACTTCCCCCCGTTGCCCCCTATTCCCACGCGGTTCGGGCGGGAGATTTTTTGTTTGTGACTGGGCAGTTGGCAGAAGACCCCACAACTGGCGAAGTTGTCAAAGGGCCAATCGAAGCCCAAACTCGCCAGGTGATGGAAAATCTGAAGCGGGTACTGACCCATGCCGGGACTGGGTTTGACAAGGTCGTCATGGTCAGGATTTTTGTCACCGACTTTCGCTATTACGAAACCGTCAATGAAATCTATGCATCGTATTTTGAACAGAATCGTTTGCCTGGACGCACAACCGTTGGCGTCATGGGGCTAGCAGGTTTCGGTGATGTGGAAATTGATTTGATCGTGTACTGCGGAGAATAAGCTTTAAGCGCCGTATCACGCCGCTTTACACCCGGAATGCGTAGTGAGGATATTGCTACATCTCCCGCCATGCACTGGTTGCGATCGCGGCTTTAATTTTTTGATGACAGCGATCGCGATGTTGCACTGCCACCAAATCACCAGGGAGCGCCTGTACACAAGCCTCAAATCCCTTTAAAGCAGCCCCATATTCCCCCAAATTGAACTGGGTCAGTGCCGTTTCAAACGTAGTTTTGAGCTGCCGCTTTTGCTCTCGAATTGCCACCGGATCAGCATCAAATATTTCAAAGATTGATACCGGCTCAGATTTGCCTTTTACACACACCCGGTCAATCAGACGGTACGCATAAACATCAGGATCTTTTAGGCGCATCAAAGTTTCATGGGAGATTAGCAGCGGCACACCATAGTGCTTGGTCAATTTTTCAATGCGAGCGGCCAGATTAACCGTATCGCTGATCACCGTGCTATCCATGTGAGATGGGCCACCGACGGTACCAAGCATCATCAGGCCAGAATTGATGCCAATGCCATTGCTCACTGGGGAATAGCCGTTTACCGCGCGATCGCGATTGTAAGCCTGGAGGTTTTTCAGCATGGCGATCGCGCTCCGCACGGCATCATCAGCATCCCCTGGAAACAGCGCCATAATGGCATCACCAACATACTTGTCGATGAAGCCACCATTCTCCACAATGGCGGGTTCCATGCAAGACAAATAAGTATTAATGAACTTGAAATTTGCAGCCGGGGTCATTTGCTCTGACAAGGCGGTAAAGTTGCGAATATCGGCAAACAACACCGACATATCTTGCTGGGTCTGATCTCCCAAGCGCACATCCACGATGCTTTCTTTCTCAAGCAGCTGCAAAAATTCGTGGGGGACAAAGCGGCTGTAGGCAATGTTGAGTTGGGAGAGCCGCAGATGCGTCTTGATGCGGGCCAACAGCTCATTCTTGGCAATCGGTTTTGCCAGATAGTCGTTAGCCCCTGTTTCTAAACCTTGAATCAAATCTGTCACCTGGTTCTTTGCCGTCAGCATTAGAATTGGCAATTCGTTGGCAGAGAACCGCTCTCGCAGTTTGTGTGTCACTTCGTAGCCCGTCATGTTGGGCATCATCACATCTAACAAAATCAAGTCGGGTTGAAACCCTTGCTTAATGACGCGAAATACATCTTCACCGCTGGCAGCCTGCGCGATCGCGTAATTCTCTAGCGACAAATGATTGCGTAAGACCTGCAAATTCACAGGCTCATCATCCACAATCAAAATCTTGAACCGTCGATTGAGCTCTGCCGACTCCGCTACGACAGCCGGACTCAAGGCCCCATTTGAGTCCGGTGAACCGACAACCAACTGCTCTAAAGCGGGAAGATAAAGCGGCTCGGGCGTCGCCGGGATATCTACAGCAGCCAGTTCTGCGGGTGTGGCTAATGGCAGCGTGAAATGAAACTGTGAACCCGTGTCAACGCTAGACTCGACCCAAATGTTGCCGCCGTGGAGTTCAACCAATTGTTTGGTAATCGTAAGCCCGAGGCCAGTGCCACCATATTGTCGTGCCACCGAACCATCCGCTTGTTCGAAGGATTCAAAAATCCGCTCTCGCTTGTCTAACGGGATGCCCACGCCGGTATCTGAGACAGTAATGATGATTTTTTTTTCGGGCTGATCCGGCAACGGAGACGCTGTCACCGCTATCTTGCCCACCGCCGTGAACTTAACGGCATTACCAATCAGGTTATGCAGAATCTGCTGCAAGCGATTTTCGTCAGCTTGCACTAGGGGCAACTCAGCCGGAATCTCATTCACCAATTGCAGTTGTTTATGGCCGATCAGCCCCGTACTCAAGGCCAACACCATATCTGCTAATCCTCTCAGGTGAATTGGCTTCTGTCGCAAGGTCAGGTTGTGGGCTCGCAGCGTTGAGAAATCTAGGATGTCGTTAATGAGGTTGGAGAGACGACGCCCACTGCCTACGATCAGTGCAAGGTTGTCTTGGGTGGCTTTGGACAATGATCCTGTCACGCCCCCGATTAATGACTCGGCAATGCCGATGATGCCATTCAGCGGGGTGCGCAACTCATGGGACGTATTGGCTAAGAATTCATTCTTCAGGCGATCGAGCTGTTTGAGTTCAGCATTGGCCTGGGCGAGTTCCTGGGTGCGAGTTGCCACCGTCACTTCCAACTCGGTGTTAAACGTTTCAAGTTGGTTCGCATAGCCTTCAAGGGCGTCCATCACCTGGTTATAACGGGTAGCAATGTGCCCCACTTCCGTAAACGGATCGACCGGAGCCCGTAAACTAAAATCTTTGCGCTGAGAATGCTCATCCATAATTTGGAGCAATTCATAGGCGTCCGTTTTAGCCTTGTGTTCGGCGTAGTTGAGCCCTATATCTTCGGCTTCGGCCGAGACCCGCAGGGGAAACCGGGAGTTAATGCCCCATAACAGCAGATAGGCCACCCCAAAGGCCCAAACAAAACACACACTAATACCCAGCAACTGAACCAGCAGCTGACTGAAACGATTGAGCCCAGTATGTAGCAGATCACTTTGGCCAAACAGGGCAACGGCCAACGTCCCCCAGACGCCGCTGCCGCCGTGTACTGCGATCGCATCTACAGCATCATCGATACGGTAGTGCTCCAAAATGCGGATGGTAGTGTGAGCCACAAGACCAGCAACTGCCCCAATCAAGACCGCAGCAGAGGTACTCACAACATGGCTAGAGGCTGTAATCGCAACTAAACCGGCAATTGAACCATTGATTAAACTTTCGGGCTGGGCAACGCCTGTGTAAAACCAGTTGATAACCGTTAGGGTGAGCATGCCAGCGACGCCAGACATGACTGTATTTACCATGATGCCAGCGATTTGGTCATTGAAGGCCAGCGTACTGCCACCGTTAAAGCCTAACCAGCCGAACCACAACAACATGGCCCCGAGTACTGACATGGGTAAGTTAGAGCCATGAATTTTATGGACTTGCCCATCGGGTGTGAATCGCCCTATGCGTGGCCCGATGACTAGCAGGGCAGCGAGAGCTACCCACGCTCCCACGCTGTGCACCACGGTAGCACCTGAAAAATCCACAAATCCAAGCTGGCGCAACCAGCCAATCGCCTCCCCAGTGGCAATGCCATTCCAAGCCCAATGACCAAATATGGGATAAACAATGCCCGAGACAAGGACGGCAATAATGCCATAGGCCGCAAACTGCAATCGTTCAGCCACTGCGCCCGATACGATTGTGGTGGCAGTGCTGCAAAACATCGCCTGAAATAGGAAAAACGCTGCCACCCGAGGGGCATTGGGCTCCACTTGGAAGAGAAAGTGATCAAGTCCTAGCCAGCCCCAAAATGAGGAGCCAAACATCAGCCCAAAGCTAAAACCCCAAAAAAGAAAGCCAGAAATCCCAAAGTCGGCCAGGTTTTTGACTGCAACATTAATGCTGTTTTTCGTACGAGTCAAACCAGACTCTAAACACATAAAGCCGGGCTGCATTAAAAAGACGAGCCCCGAACAGATTAATATCCAGCCAACATCATTCATAAACCCGATCCCAATAATGAGTTAGAGGTGGTTTAAGGAGGGTTCCTAGCGATAAGGTTTGTGGCTAAGGCTCAAACAAAAGACACCACGTGAATTGAGTTAGGCCACTTTTATACAAACTTAAGTTCCTGATACGGTGCTTCGCATCCCTCTTCAGGAAAAACGCTTTAGCATTACATGACTTGAGGTTATTTTGATCAATGCATGATGGCTAAACCGAATTTGGAGATGACGACATCTGTATCACTCTTGTTATGAACTGAACCAAAATCGTTTGGAGGACAAGCGTTGTGAAGATCTAACCTGGAGGTACAGCTAAGTTTAACTATCGCTATTATTCTCTAGATCCAGATAATTTACCAAGGGCCAAAATGCTGATTATTAGGCTATTTTAAGCTGATAAAGATAGATTTGAATCAATACTTTTAATTTGACGTAGAAATGGATATCAATCAGATTAACCCATCAAGCGCTGCCAGCAGTAATCTCAAGACGCATAGCGCTGTGATGTTAATCACGCAGAGATCTATCCTTAATCTCTTCTTATTAAGAATAGAAAGCCTCTTGACGGTAGTCAGCAGGTCGCCAGTTATCCAGTCAGCTATAGGGGGAACAGACTCAACTCAACCTGTAGACCTATAAATGCTGGCAACAGTTCAGAGGGTAGATTAATCGCCACAGAATTCGATGCAGTTGTGTCCCCCATTGCTATTTTCACAGAGGGATTTCACGATAGTGGGTGCCTTAAGGAACACAGCCGAAACCACAAATTTCCCAGAAGAGGTTTGTGATGCGCGAATAGTGCATGGATGGGGCCATTTCTTGGCTAGAAACAGGATGTATTTGTATGTTGCGCGTAGTGCGGACTCCTTTCCATCTAAGGATAGAAACTGCGATCGCGCTGTGTAGCTACATTTTCGTATAAAATATCACTATCATTGGTCAGTGCCGTGCTCAGTACTATGCTTTCATCCGCTAACTCTGTGGGCCAGTTCAGCCATCGCTGTCGCCGATCTCTTGCGGTCGCACTAGGATTGCTGCTGGGCAGCAGTGGCGTGCTTGTGCCGGGTCTATCTGGGCAGGCCCAAACTAATCCGGTTAGCCAGGCTCGAATTACAGAGATTTTGAATGGTAACCAGGTCTACATCCAGAATCGTCAAGCTGCCGTCAACGCGATCGCGACTCGAAATCAACAGGTACGTACCGGGCGATCGCGTGCTGAGCTCCGGTTTAACACTGGGGCAGTGGGCCGCTTAGCCCAAAATACCTCCCTAGTGGTTGGGCAAGATTGTGTCCGCGTGCGCCGGGGACAACTTTTAGTCAATGGCCCCGGTCGGGGTTGTACCAACCAAACAGTTCTAGGCGTAAGGGGCACGACTTATACCCTGGCCGTTGACGAGGCAGGCAGCGCTACCGTGACCGTGCTTGAAGGCAGCATGGAATTAACCCTGGTTGATCCCAGTCTGACTGACCAGTCTGCTTTAAATCAGCGGATCAAACATGATTCTGACACAGCGTCTTATCCCAGCTGCACGCTCAAACAAGAGAGCACGCCGGTTGTCTCCTGTGCACCATTACCGATCACTGAAGGACTCCGGGTTACCGTTGACCCAGAAGGACAACTGCAAGCCATTCAACCCCTCACACAAGCTGAATTTACAGCGATCCTCACTGGCCCGTTGATGGCTAATTACACCAACCCCCTGCCCGGTCAAGATCAGCTCCGCGAGAGCTTTCAAGGCCTGTATCCTGGCGTGCTCTTCCCAGACATTCCTGGGCCTATGCCAGATCCTGATTCGCCTCAGGCTCAGGCATCCTGCGATGTCACCGTAGCTAACTATCGTCGAGAAGTCGAGGATTTAGTAGACAGCAACTGGACACCTCCCCCACCCCCTGCTCCAGGGTTTTGGCTAGCTGTGGTCACCTACGACATCGATCAGGATGGCGAGGTTGAAGATTTAACCGTGTCGCAACCTAGCGGTGATGCAGGCTACGATCAATCCGCAATTGACAGCATTCTGTCTGCCGCTATTCCGCCCCCGCCTGCCTGTTATCCCAATGCCTTGCTAGAGATTAATCACCGTTTCCAGTTGGATTACTTTTAGTGTGAAGTTTCCTCGCGGGCGGTAGGGGTAATTTTAAGGGGTAGATTCCACGATAGGAATCACTAAGACGCAGCAGTAGCGTATTCCACCTCGGGAGTGCGCTACTGCTTTGAATTTGTATAGCGGTAGCCATAAAGCTTTTTACGCTACCGCGAGCCAGATTGCTTGTAGACTCAACATCCTGGCGATACTCGGTGCATTGAGCAATCTGGCCAGCGCGATAAGTCTGGATTGATCGACTCGCAAATAGAGACCAAACGGGCTGACGAAACCACGAGTAGCGGCAACCCTATTTTTCTTTGCAAAGTAAAATCAAGATCATTCCTATTTAAAAAAAGTTGATCTAAGACTATTGCTTTCTATAATAAGATTGTGCAAGTATAGCCTTGGAAAGCAAAGTTTTTGATCATGGATGTTTTGGATCTGAAGGTACTTCAGCAACTCATGCATCAAGCTCGGATGACCTGGTCTGAATTAGCCTCTGTTTTGGGCTTGTCAGCCCCTGCCGCTGCCGATCGGGTGAGGCGGCTAGAAGATAAAGGGGTGATTCAGGGATATGCCACGGTGGTGGATCCGGTCAGCTTGGGCTACACACTGACTGCATTTGTGTCAGTCACCCTAGAACATCCCCAACATCGGGCTGCTTTCATTGCCAAAGTGGAAGCCCTGCCGGAAATTCAAGCCTGTCATCACATCACTGGCGATGACGATTATCTGCTCAAAGTCCGTGCTCAGAGCACTCAAGATCTAGAGCGCATCATCAGCGACGAGCTGAAAAGTCTCTCTGGTATCCAGAGAACTCGAACTGCGATCGCGCTTTCAACCCTTAAAGAAACCACTGCATTGCCCGTTCCTGAATCAGATAGCCAGGCTTAAAGCTGCATCAATCGCGCCAGATCTGATTCAACCCAAAGCATGTTCCCAAATCCCTTTACGACTCCACTATTTGGCGTTTCGACGGCTACCAATAGTGGTGCTAAAAGCCCCTTGGGACATGGCTTCTGCAATTCAAAATCGCAAATCTAAAATCCAAAATAGGGATCGTTTGCCATGCTTCTACTCATCTTGCTTAAAGGCATCCTGCTGGGTCTTTCTATTGCTGCACCCGTTGGCCCCATTGGCGTCCTTTGCATTCGCCGTACGCTTGCCCTCGGCAAACTCGTCGGACTCGTCTCTGGCCTAGGTGCGGCCACAGCTGATGGCGTTTATGGCTGTATTGCTGGCTTTGGCCTGACCTTCATCTCGCAGTTCCTAGTTGCGCAAGCATTTTGGCTGCGTCTGATTGGGGGCATTTTTTTATGCTATCTCGGGGTCAAAACCTTCCTATCGCAACCTGCAAATGAAGCCGCAGAGACACCTCAAGGCGCAACCCTGCTGAGTGCCTATGCTTCTACCTTTGTGCTGACGTTGACCAACCCGGCAACCATCTTTTCTTTTGTGGTGATCTTTGCAGGCTTAGGGATTGCCAGTTCAGGTCAAGATTATGTTTCATCAGGGATGCTCGTTTTGGGCGTGTTTTTGGGATCAGCCCTGTGGTGGCTTTTGCTGAGTTGGGGTATCAATTTGTTTCGCACAAAATTCAATCCCCAGAGAATGCGCTGGTTGAATCGGGGCTCTGGGCTGGTGATTCTAGTCTTTGGGATCATTGCACTGAGCTTGAGAGGGTAGCTCAGTCGCTGACGATTTAGGGAGCAGGTCTGATAGAGTCAAGGAGAACGCTGGCGGGTAGATACCTGTGTTTATTGCAACCTGGCTACACCAGCTCGGATTGGAGCAATATGTCGAGGCTTTTGACAGCAACGACATTGATCAAGACGTTTTACTCACCCTTACCGATGGCGATTTAAGGGAACTTGGGGTTAAATCGCTAGGCCATCGTAAGAAACTGTTGGCGGCTATCCGCAGCTTAGCAGCAGTCCCTGTATCCCCTAGGCCGCGACAAGATTTGCCAGGCGAAAATCGCCAAGTCACGGTTTTATTTGCCGATATCTCGGGATTTGTGGCCCTTTCTCACCAGTTAGGTGCTGAAGCTACCCATGGTTTGCTGACTCAGTATTTCCAGGCGGTGGATGCCATCATCGATCGCTTTGGGGGCTGGGTCGATAAGCACATTGGCGATAATGTGATGGGCATCTTTGGTGCGCCTGTCGCTCACAAAGACGATCCCAGAAGAGCTGTTATGGCAGCCTTTGAGGTTCGTGATGCGGTGACTCAACTCGGTCAACCGTTCGACCAAACGGTAACCGTACATATCGGTATTGCTAGCGGTCAGGTTGTCGCCAGCCGTACTGGGAGTGATGTGCATCAAGAATATACGGTGATTGGGCCAGCAGTGAATTTGGCGGCTCGACTGCAAGGGTTGGCGACGTCAGGCGAAATTATCTTGGATGAGTCTACCCAGCAGGCTGTGGGGCCTGGCCTAGCGGCGATCGCGGAAAGCAATGTCTCCATCAAAGGGCTGCCTGAACCGATCCAAATTTGGCGGGCCGTGGCTTTCAATCCCAGTCAACCCACTCAAGAACCCTCACGCCTGGTCGGACGACAGCGGGAACAGCAGTGCTTTGTCGCCATGTTGCAAACCTGCCTAGAGACTCTGCAGGGGCAGACCCTCTACATCAGAGGAGAAGCGGGCATTGGCAAATCGCTTCTGGTTCAACGGTTACGTCAGTACGCTATTGCCCATGGCTTTCAAGTCCATCAGGTTGAAATCTTAGATTTTGGCCGGGGGCCAGGAGACTTATGGCAAGAGTTAACCGCAGGATTGCTAGCGATATCGGTTGGGGATTCCCTGGAAAAGCGACGGGCGATCGCAGATCAGACCATTAATGCTGGAGACTTGGATGAATCGCGGCGGTTGTACCTCAATGCATTGTTAGATATTCCCCAGCCTCCCCGATTGCAGGCACTATATGAACTTCTGGATAATCAAACCCGCCAGTTGGAAATCGTTCGCACGGTGGCGCATCTCCTGACTGTGCTGAGTCAACATCAGCCTTGCCTGGTGGTCATGGAAGATCTGCACTGGATTGATGACTCAACGTTGACCCATCTGCCGTGGCTAATCGAGGCGGCGGCTGGCTGTCCTTGTCTGTTCTTACTGACGTCTCGGCTTGAGGGAGAGCCCATTGATGCAGCGTGGCTAGCTTCCCTTCCCCTGAAAGCGGAGTCGTTAGTGTTCACCCTAGATCCCCTGACAGTTGAGAATGCAACGACGATAGCTGATCGGTATCCCCAGCGCGCTTCGACTTTTATTGAGAGCTGTATTCAGCGGGCCGAGGGCAACCCCTTGTTTTTAGAGCAACTCCTGCAAGCCGGAGAGGAAGCAGTTAGCGAAATTCTGCCGGGTACCGTGCAAAGCGTGGTTCTGACTCGGGTAGACGGTTTAGCGGTGGCGGATAAGCAGGCATTGCAGGCCGCGTCTGTGCTGGGCCGTCGATTTTCGCCGGATGCCTTACGCTACATGTTGAGCGATCGCCAATATGATTTAACAGAGTTGTTGAACCAACATCTGATTGAGGCCAATAGTGCGGGCTATCGCTTTGCCCATGCCCTGATTCGAGAGGGCATTTATGGTTCACTATTAAAGCGCGATCGCCGCACCTTTCACCGCCAAGCTGCCACCTGGTTTGAACAGCAAGACCTAGAACTCTGGGCCATTCACCTAGATCGAGCTGGAGACAGCCAAGCCGTCACCGCCTACGAAGCAGCAGCCCAGCATCATCTCAATCAGTTTCGTTATAACCGGGCCTTACCTTTGGCAGAGCGAGGACTGATTTTGGCCCAATCTCCAGCATCCCGCTATGCCCTGACTCAACTCAAGGCCAAGATTATTCGGGCTACTGACGATGTACCCGCCGCGATCGCACTGCATCGACAAGCCGCGCAAATTGCCACAACTCCCCTAGAAACCGCTGATGCTTGGATTGGTGTCGCGGCCTGTGTCCGCTTGTTAGGGGGTTATCAGGAAGGGCTCGATGCCCTAAAGCAAGCTCAAAAGCAGGTGGTAGGGTTGGAGGCAGCCCGCGCCTTATCCCAGATTCATTATTTACGCGGCTGTTTTTGCTATGCCGCTGGGGACTTGAATGCGTGTCTTAGCGAAAATACCCAGGCGCTCGACTATGCTCAGCAGGTGAATGAACCGGAACTGATTGCCCGCGCCATGAGCAATCTGGGCGATGCCTACTATGCCCGTTGCCAAATCCACACCGCTTTTAACTACTACGATCGCTGCGTCTCGATGGCGCAAGCGCAGGGGTTAGGGCAGATTGAAATTGCCAACCGGGCTCAGCTTGCCGTCATGCACCGTTACCGACACGACCTGACAACAGCGCTGACAGAAATTCA
This sequence comes from Cyanobacteria bacterium P01_A01_bin.123, assembly GCA_039815185.1. GTDB lineage: Bacteria > Cyanobacteriota > Cyanobacteriia > Phormidesmidales > Phormidesmidaceae > JBCBZT01. Next base: position 101,514 of record JBCBZT010000021.1, read on the forward strand.
GCAGACGATTGCCATTGCTCGTCAGATTGGCGAACGCCGAACGTTAATGTATGCGCTGGATACCCAAGGCGAATTTCTAACCGAACAGGGGCAGCTTGAGTTAGCCCATGCTTCCCTGACTGAAGCGTTTGAGTTGTCTGAACGGTTGGGCAACTACCGTTATCGCGCCTACATCATGCAGCGGCAAGCCCGAGTTTTGATTGAGCAGGGCGATCGCGCTGCCGCCAGGTCAGTTCTAGAAGTAGCCTTAGCGATTTGTCGTGAGACTGACATGCGATTTGTCTCACCTCGGGTACTGGGATTGCTAGCAAGGGTAGCGACAAGCGATCGCGAACGGCAACAATTTCTAATGGAGGGCAATGATGTCCTCCATCAAGGTTGCATCTCCCATAACTTTCTCTGGTATTACTACGATGCGATGGAAGCATCCTTGGAAGCCTGCGACTGGGAACAGGCGGATCATTACGCGACAGCTTTAGCAAACTATGCAGCCGTGGAGCCCTTTCCCCGCAGTGATTTTTGGGTAACCCGTTGCCGGACATTAGCTGCCATTGGTCGGGGTAGTCGCGAGCAGCCATTAGGTCAAAAACTACAGCGCCTCCGAACTGAAGCCCAGACGGCTGGATTGAGGTTGGGGTTGGTCGAAATTGAGCGATCGCGCTCACCCCTCAAACTAGTCGATCCGAATCACATCCCGCAGGCCAAACCAGTTGTAGCGCCGGATGCCCCAGGGAAGCCCGACCAGTACGCCTAAAAACAGAGTCCAAAATGCGATAGTGATAGGCATAGACAGGGTAAATGATTCCCCAAGATAGGTGATCAGCAGGGTCGAAGGTGTCATCCCCAGCAAGGTCGCACCCATGTAGATGGGCAATGACAACCGAGCCATGCCAGCACTATAACTGACTAAATCAAACGACACGACGGGCAGCAGGCGGGTGATAAACACGAGCCACCCTAAAAATAGATGGCCACGATGAGTCGTAAAGTAGATCGTTTTGCCACTTAACGCTCGAATTGAAGATCTCCCCAAGGTATGTCCTAAGTAATAGGCCACCATCGCCCCTAAAAATCCGCCCATAACGGTGTATAAACCACCCACCCAAGTTCCCCAAACGGCCCCTGCGGCACACGCCATTGGTAAACCAGGAATTTGACTGACAACCACAGAAAGCGCCAGCACTGCAATGTAGAGCAGAGGCCCCCAAGCGCCGAGTTGAGCAATGACTTCCTGGAGTCCTGCCTTTGTTAAGAGATTCATGTCGTAGCGGTGTAGGCCACCGATGACTGCGACACAGGCGATGATTAAGGCCAACGCGATCGCGTTTGAACGGGTCAATATAAATCGACGACGGCGTCCAATGGGGGAGCGGGAGTGTTTAGTTGAAGATAACGGTTTGTTATAAACCGCAGGAAAAGAGCAGGAAGTGCGGCGCATTGTGACACCTATGTTGGGGGCATAGGTCAATCATGCAGTTGACGTTATATTTTCTGGGTGATTTCTTCCCCAAGGTTGATGTGACCTTAATGGGGAATTTCCATTGACTGAAATCATGAGTTTCAGTGATTTAAACCCTAGCCATAGCTAGCGCTATCGTTTTATGAGTTAAAACTCCAGTTGCCCAATCAGATATGATTTGTGAGTTTCTCTATGTTGAATTGTTAACAGTTCATTGGATTGAGGCAATGCAATCCGAATAAACTTAGAAATAGCAGTCTATAGCTTTATCAGTCACACTAATTAGAGCAGCATCGGTCACTCGTCTTCCTGTTCTGACAATCGATTCTCGGATCTTCCCTAGTTTCTCCCGATTCATTGATAGTTTACAGTTGAGCGGCTTCAGGGCTGCAATGCTCGCCGCCTTGAGTTTGGGTGCTTCGTCTGGAACAGTCATAAAGACTTGTGAAGATACCGATGACTGACTTTTGTCCCACACTAATGCCTCAAACGCGTTTTCCTCAACAGCGCGTCGCCCCCCGACTTATGGAACAGCCTAATTTCCTTCAAACCCAAGGGCATCGAACGCTAGCCGCAATTGTGGTTACTGACGCAGTGGGATTTAGTGCTCGCATGTCGATTGATGAAGAATCTACGCTGCGACTTATTCAGCGGGACTTAAAACTGATGGAAACGTCCTGTAGCCGTTTAGAAGGGCGTGTTTTAAAGTCCACGGGTGATGGCCTGCTGATGTATTTTGCCAGTGCTGTTCAAGCCGTACGCTGTGCGTTGGAGATTCAGCGCCAATTGGCCCAGATCAATCAACCCTTGCCATCCGACAAGGCTTTACTACACCGCATTGGCATCCATTTGGGAGACGTGTTTTTTAGTCAGTCTGACGTGATGGGTAATGGGGTCAATATAGCCGCCCGCTTACAAACAGAAGCCCAGCCAGGAGCCATTTGCATTTCGCAAATTGTTCACGATGTCGTTAAATCTCAGCTCAATCTAGATGCTGCTTTTTTAGGACCCCTCCACCTCAAAAATATTCAAGAGGCTGTCCCTGCCTATCAAATCCAACCCGTTCAGGTGCCGCCCCCACCCCCGGAAAGAAAATCAGAGGCGTCTGAGCCAGGTCAAATGGCCGCTGGTGACAAAATAGCCGGACGCTACATTATTCAACGGTTGCTGGGGCAAGGTGGTTTTGGGCGATCGTATTTAGCAGAAGATACTCAGCGGTTTGGGGAACTCTGTGTGCTCAAAGAGTTTGTGCCCGCGAAGAAATCGGGCAATGCTGTACAAAAAGCACTAGATTTATTCAAACGAGAAGCCAAAACGCTTTATCAGATCCAGCATCCCCAGGTTCCTAAGTTTTTAGCCTGTTTTACCCAGGCCCAGAGACTCTTCATCGTTCAAGAATATATCGATGGTGTGACCTATTCCCAACTGCTTCGTCGCCGCCGCAAGCAAGGCGAGCAGTTTTCTGAACCAGAGGTCACTCAATGGCTGAAGCAGATGCTCCAGGTTGTGGAATATCTCCATGGGTTAGAGCTGATTCACCGAGATATTTCGCCAGACAACATCATTTTCTCCCGCGATCGCAACCTGCCAGTCTTAATTGACTTTGGCTTAGTCAATGATGCGATTAACCGGATTTGGTCTAAAGCCAATGATGAAGAACCCGGCAATAAAGCCGCCTCAATGGTCGGCAAATTTGGCTACTCACCACCCGAGCAAATTCGCTTAGGGCAATGTTATCCCTGTAGTGATCTGTATGCCTTGGGGGTAACCGCATTGGTGTTACTCACCGGTAAAAACCCCCGAGATTTGATGGATCGTGACTCCCTAGAGTGGCGCTGGCAATCTCTGGTGACGCTGAGTCCATTGCTCAAGGCAGTGCTAGAAAAGCTAACAGCCCAGCGTCCTAAAGATCGCTATCAGTCTGCTCAGGAAGTATTAGCAGTCCTCGCAGCTATTCCTACCCCGATTGAAGAGTCAGCCGAAGAATCGACAGTCATTGCCTCTCCGAGCCAAATGTGGATCGTTGATCCCGATCCGATGTTTGAATTCGCAGCTTCTCACACTCCCCCAGCTGCATCCTTGCTAGCAGACTGCCCAGATTTTATCAACCAGTGTCGCCAAGAACTTGCCCAGGTGATTGGCCCAATGGCTGATATCATCGTGGACGATGTTTTACAGCAAGTACCTGCCGCGACCCCTCAAGGCTTTGTCGAAGCCCTTGCTTCCCAGCTTTCAGATGCCGATCAAGCTCATGACCTGACTAGCCGACTTTTGCACTCTGCCGCCAAAGTTGCTACGAGTACGGCATCAATAGCCTCTCAAGGTAGGGGCTCTCAAGCTGTTTCGAGACAAGTTTCTAGCAATCGGCACCCCTCAACAGCGAGTCGCTCGACTAACAGTCGAGCCCCAGGCGGGGGGAGCCCATCCAACCTAAACTCAGCATTTGTGCAACGCTGCCAAGATGAGCTAGCCCATTACATTGGCCCCATGGCTACCTTTTTAATTGAAGAAACCCTGGCTGATTATCCTGATATTGATTGCCAGCACTTGGTTCAAAAGCTCGCTGCTGAAATTCCTGACGATCGCAGTGCCCTACAATTTCAACAACAGCTGTTGCGCTAAAGTTGAACTGACTTTACAGAATACATTTATGAGTCTAACCGCTTCTGATGCAGTGCCTTGCGTGCTGGTGGTTGAAGCCAATGCGACCCTAGCTCAAACCATCAGTATGGACCTACGGGAGGCAGGTTATGAAGCCATCGTGGCCTATGATGCTGATGCTGGCCTCACCCAAGCTCAGACCACCCAACCTGAGCTGATTGTGATTGATCGGATGTTAACGGGGGAATCAGGGTTAGATCTGTGTGTCAAACTGCGATCGCAGGGTACGCGAACGCCGCTCTTGTTAATGATGGTGCGAGAAAAGTTAGAAGATCGAATTGCCTGTTTAGAAGCCGGAGCTGATGACTATATCCTCAAGCCCTATCGGGCTGACGATTTTCTCAGTCGAGTTCATATGTATTTACAACCTGCCGCAACAGATGCAGAGAACCTGCGTTTTGGTGAACTCACCCTAGATATTTCCAACCGCACCGCCCTGCGTGGGGGACGCGTCATCGGTTTGACCATGAAAGAATTTGAACTGCTGAAGTATTTGATGGAGCACCCCAAAGAGGTGTTAACTCGCGAACAAATTTTAGAGAATGTTTGGGGTTATGACTTCATGGGTGAGTCCAACGTGATTGAAGTCTACGTGCGCTATCTGCGCCTTAAAATTGACGGCGAAAATGAGAAGCGCTTGATCCAAACGGTGCGCGGGGTTGGTTACGTTCTAAGAGAAACGTAGCGTCATTGTCCATTTCAAGTGGGTAGCCGTGTTTTAGACCGACAGTAGTTTCTTACAAAGCACTGCCGTGATTGTTATAGTTGGGGCACCTAAGCCAATTGATGGATCGCTTTCATGATACGCCGCTCTGCAATGTACCAAATCCCTTGTCGTAGCGTGATTTTGAGCTTGTCGCTGCTGCTTATGAGCAGTTGTTCTGCACCTAATTTGAGTGCAGAACAAAGCCCACCCGATTTATCCACGTCTACCCCCTCTACCCCGGCTGAAACCAGCCTAGACACCCCTGACTCTACACCCACTTTGACAGACGATTTAGCGGCCTTAGCTCAAAATCTGCCGATCACGGCCCAAGCTGAAATTGGTGCTACTGTGATTCAGCTAGAAGTAGCCAATACCCCTCAGCAGCAAGCTTTAGGATTGATGTTCCGTTCTGAACTGGCTGCCGATCAAGGCATGTTGTTTCCATTTACGACCCCCCGTCCTGTTCAGTTTTGGATGAAAAACGTGTTCATCCATCTCGACATGGTTTTCTTACGGGATGGGCTGGTGCAAGCGATTGAAGCTGATGTCCCGCCTTGTGTCGAAGAACCCTGCCCTACTTATGGGCCTCGAGATGTGGTGATTGATCAGGTGATTGAGCTGCGGGGAGGCCGAGCTGCTGAGTTGGGACTTGCAGTGGGCGATCGCATTGAGATCTTAGCTGCCGAATAGGCTACTATCAATCGAGTTGCTTGACCCAATGTAACTGAAGGTAAACTTTAAAGGCCAATTTGAGTGGTTAAAACTAATTTAGAGATCTGCAATTGATTGCTGTACAAGGGTTGTCTATACCGCTGGCTTGGCACAATCCGGGCTGAGTCATAGCTATTGATCGCTACCGTTCAAGCAACCTTGCAATGTGTTGAGCATCAACCTGAGTTCAGTTCGAAGCTTCATATCTTCCCTTACAATCCTTGCATCGGACTAGACAGACAAAGGGGTATCTACATTAATGGAAGCTAGGCAACTGTTAACGGAAGCTAGGCAACTCAGTTCATCATCTCTAAGCTGCTCGATTGAGCAGATCAGCAAATCGCATCAATCCAGCCAGCAGCAGGTGATCATGCCGTGAAAACGACTCGCTCTTCTCAATTCATTCGTTTTTTGCAAGACGATTTGGCGATATCAGCGTCTTCAATCGAGATTGCGCTCAAACATTGCGAACAAGATCCTGGCCCACTGCCGATGATTCTGTGGCAGTACGGTTTAGTGACGATGGAACAGCTTGAACAGATTTATGACTGGTTAGAAGCCGCTTAGCCTCAGAGGCTATCGTGCCCCTGGTCAAATAATTAGGGGTTATTGCAGTCCAGACTTGCGCACAAACCTGGATCGAAACTTCAACCTTTCCTTGACCTAAAACTCAATCAGCTATTTGATCATAAGTATCCCGTCTCATGGTTAAGCGATGCGAATACTGCTGATCGATGATGACGAAGTGCTGATGGAGATTTTGGCAGAGAGCCTGATCAGGCAACGTTATGCCGTGGACATTGCTGTCGATGGTGAAACAGCTCAGGATTTTTTGGCGCTGTTTGCTTATGACCTGATTGTCTTAGATATGCTGCTGCCTGATATAGACGGTATTTCGCTGTGTCAACAGTTCCGCCAGCAAGGCATCGATATCCCTATTTTGATGCTGACGGCGAAAGATAGCAGTACAGATAAGGTTCAAGCCCTAGACGCTGGGGCGGATGACTATGTCGTCAAACCCTTTGATTTTGATGAGTTGTGTGCTCGTGTGCGGGCGCTGTTGCGTCGAGACAGTCATGTTTCAACCACTGTACTCAGTTGGGGCGATTTAAGCTTACAGCCGGATACCTTTGAAGTTTTCTACGCGGAACATCAGCTGCATACAACCCCCAAGGAATATGCGCTGTTGGAGCTGTTTTTGCGCCATACCAACCGAGTCTTTAGCCTCGATGCCATCATTGAAAATCTTTGGTCGTTTGAAGACCCGCCCAGTGGTGATGCGGTGAGAACCCATATCAAGGGGTTGCGCCAAAAGCTTAAGGCTGGCGGAGCGCCCAAAGATTTAATTGAAACCGTATATGGGTTGGGATATAGACTGAAACCCCTAGACCCTGCTTCTACACCTGCTCAGTCCCTGCCTGCCTCAGGCCTCAAACAACCTACTAAATCTGACATTGACGCTGCCGTTGCTAAAGTCTGGGCAGAAAACCAGGACACGATGCAAGCGCGGCTAAATCTGCTGGAAGCAACGGCGGCGGCGCTCGGTGGCGGACAACTCAGCGCAGAGCTACAGCATACAGGACGATCCCAGGCACATAAATTGGCAGGTTCTCTGGGTTGTTTTGGCTTTTCAGAGGGGTCACGTTTGGCGCGCGAACTGGAACATTTGCTGCGGCTTGACGCGCCGCTCGATGATCAGCATGTCTCTCGCGTGTCGACGCTGGTAGAAAGTCTGCGCCAGAATTTGGCGAGTGGAGCTGGCAACCCAGCTGTATCAGCAACAACCGCTAGCGCTGCCCAGATCTTGGTTGTGGGCGCAGCGCAATCCTTCAACCAAAAGCTGGCGGCTGATAGCTTGGCGGTTGGTATCCGGAGTATGATTGCGCCTAACCCAAGTCAGGCCCATGCCATTCTTCAAACTCAAATCCCAGACGGAGTGCTGCTATGGTTAGATGACGATAATCTCGATGCGTCAATGGCGCTACTGGAGGCGATCGCGCAACGTTCTCATCACATTCCAGTGCTGATCGTGACAGACATTCGGGATTTTCTTCAACGATTACAGATGGTGCAGCAAGGGGCAGATCGAATTCTCCCGGCCTCGATGTCGCCCCAACAGGCATTAGAAGTGGTACAACAGACACTACAGGCGACCCGCGAAGCCTTTAAGGTCTTGATTGTTGATGATGATAACCAGGTGTTGAAACTGCTGAAAACGATCCTATCGCCGTGGAGATTTCAACTCACAACCTTAGATAATCCAGCTCAGCTCTGGAGTACCTTGGAGACGGTTCAACCGCATTTGTTAGTACTCGATGTGGAAATGCCAGAGGCGAATGGTTTAGAACTTTGCCAAGTTCTGCGGGCAGATGAGAAATGGCGGCAGTTGCCGGTTCTGTTTCTAACCGTCCATGAAGATGCCAATACTCAACAGCAAGCATTTAATGTTGGCGCGGATGACTTTATCAGTAAGTCTGCTATGGCGACAGAATTACCAACTCGGATTTTAAATCGATTGCAGCGATCGCAGCTCTAAGACTTTTCCTGTGAAAGGGGGCGACAGCCTTAAGCCGGCCGTTCTTGTTGAGCGGATGAGTCTGCAACTGGGCCAAAAATGGTGCGGGTGAAGCGAACATACCAAGCCGCAGCTTGTACCTGAATGATGTAAGCCATGGCAATAATCAAGGCAATCTCAGATCCTTGTTCTTTACCAAAGGCAGTCATCGCGATCGCTAATGCAATGGACAGATTCCGCATGACGGTGCCATAAACCAGCGCGATCGCGTCTCCTCGGTTGAAGAAAAATTTGCCGATCAAGGTGCTGAGGAGAAAATTACCCAGATACAAAATAGCCAAAGGAATGAGGAAAGAGATCAGTATCAAAGGATTGGCGATAATATCCTTTGCCTTGAGAGCCATGGCCACAAATACGATGCCTAAAACCCCTAGGGTTGAAAAAACCGGAAACTTTTGCTTGAGCGTCTTGTGGTATTTATCGGCCCCTACAAGTTGAATCAGGGAGATGCGAGTGACAAATCCCAGAATCATGGGTAGAAAAACAATCATCACGATTTGCCTAAAGATGCTGACCAAGGGAATTTCCACGACCGTCCCCATCAACCATTTGGCATAGAAGGGCGTGGCCAATGAACCCAGAATCAAGCCAATCACCGTCATTTTGATGGCAGCACTTATGTTGCCTCTGGCAAATCCAGTCCAGGAAATAGTCATGCCGCTAGTCGGCAGTAGGGAAGCTAGCAGCAGACCCAGGGCAATTAAGGGTTGATCTGCAAAAAATATCTTCCCCATGCCAAAGGCGAAGAACGGAATTAAGCCAAAATTGATCAGCTGGGTGAGTAACTGCACCCGATAATCTCCCCCCGACAACACTTTTTGAAGTTGCAGGTTGACCATCATGGGATAAACCATGAGAAAGGTGAGGGGAATAATCAAGGCTTTTAGCGGTGCTGGATTGGTCAAGGCCCCGACGAGGATGCCCGCCACCATCAAGATAGGAATCGACCAAACCAGATTTTTCTGGATGAAGCTTAATGCTTTCAACACAACGCACTTTCCTCCTTAGGCGTGATGGGAACTGAGTGGGATAACTTAATCAACGGTTGCAGCAGCGCCACGCTTGCGAATGGGTAACCCTGCTTTTTGCCACGCCATCATGCCGCCGCTTATGTTAAAAACCTTTGTAAACCCAGCTTGTGCGAGTTGTTGAGCGGCGATAGGACTACGGTGAGCCGTCAGACAAATGACCGCGATCGCCTCAGTTTTTGATAGTGCCCGAAACCATTTGGGCAGCACCCAGTTTTGCACTATCGGAAATCGTCCCATCACAATCCGAGGCAAGCTGAGATTGATGGCATTAGGCGCATGAAATAGGGCATATTCCCACCCACTGCGAACATCAATCAGTCGTGGCGGATTGGGGAGACGAGAAAATTCTTTGGGGGTTAGCTCTATTACAGTGGGTTGAAGTGATGAAATAGATGGCATAAAAATCCTTTAAATGCGGTGATATAGCCGTAGCCACAAAGCTTTGTGCGCTACGGCGAGCCAGATTGCCTGTGTATTGAGCATCCCAGCGATACTAGGTGCATTAAGCAATCTGGCCAGCGTTATAAAAACGGTTGCCCAAAGGATTTGAGCATTGGGCAACCGCTAAGAGGAGAAAATTGACGGTGGGTTGTAGGAGATTGAATCTCGTCCACATCTAGGGGCTTCGTTTTTCCCTCAACGAAGGGCTCCGGGGTTCAAATCGGATGTGGTTTAAACCCACCAAGGCGATTCGCCCGTACGAGGATCAACACCAGTCCAGGGAGACAGCCAAATAGCATCATCCTGCACGGCCACCTGCACAATCTTCAGCGGCAGGTTAGCTGGCCCCCGTACGACAACGCCATCTGGGGTGTAGCGCGATCCATGACACGGACATTGAAACTGCTGATCCATGGGATTCCAGGGAAAGGTGCAGCCAAGATGGGTGCAATTATTGACGAGGCCTATGGCGTCTAACGTGCCATCGTCTTTAACGATCAGATAGGTGGGTTCTCCTGCCAGTCCGGCGATCAACGCACGGGTTCCAGGGGGTTCAGCTAAAAGTTGGCTGGCGGGAATCGGATTACCCCGTTGATCTTTTGCCAGCTTGCCACCCCCCGCACTTACCTCGACAGGTGGTATGAGAAATTGAGCGGCGGGATAGAGCGCTGAACCCACTGTAGTTGCTACGGCAGCACCCGTGAGGAAGTTCAGCAACTGCCGCCGTGACAGCGATGGGCTTTCCAATGAAACGACTTGATCCATAATTTTGATTGACCTCCGATAACGCTGGGGCAATCCTGTGCGATCGCCCCCAGACTCTTGAACACTAGGCTTGCGGGGTTTGGTCTTTGTGATGAGTGTTAATGCCTAAGAGGCTGTAAAGACCACAGAAGCCAAATAAGCCAGTCAGCGCTGCGATCGCCCCGGTCACATCTAAACCAATCCCCAGCGCCGAGCCAGAATATACGCTCAAGCCCAGATAGAGCAGTCCACCGGCCAGCATGAAGCGAATCATCCGATCAAGTATGCCAACGTTATTAACCATGGGTTGTTCTCCAAATGTTCATTATTAGGTGTTGTTTGCAGCTGGGGCAGCGTTCCACCACCAGTCCAATATTGGGTTCAAAGGTTCAAGCAGCCACAGGCACCGCACTCGGCAATCGATCCATCACCGCCTGCATTTTCTGACTCGCCTCCAGGGCAATTTCCTTTGCCCTAGGGCTGTGAATCATCAGAAACATGATTAACGGATCCACCGCAGAGACTTCAACGCGGCCATCGTTGTGTTCTTGCACCACGACATTACAGGGGTATAGAACTCCCGCTTTGTCGTCGGTTTGGAGCATCTGATACGCCACTCGTGGATGGCAGGCTCCCAAAATCGTGTAGCGACGAAACTGGATATCCAGCTTCTGTTTGAACGCTGATTGGACATCAATCTCAGTTAAAATCCCCAAGCCTTCTGCCTTGAGAGCTTGGGTAACTTGGGCGATCGCTTCTTCATAAGAAGCACACAAAGTTTTGCTGAAGTGATACATAAGCTTTTGATCTTGCCTCGTAATAACTGTTTGTGAAGAGATACGTCGCAATCAAAAAGGATATTGCGCCTTTCATTGATTCATTATATAACCAGATAGTAGTCTAATTGGCAAGAGCTGAAAATTTCTGATCTGCTTTAGCTGTTTCGAATCGGAGGATGGATAGTCAATGCCAAATACTGAAGTTGGCCCCGTTGTCTGGCATGACCTTCTGACTAATGACGTGACTAAGGCAAAGCGCTTCTATGCTGAACTACTCGGTTGGGAGTATCAGATTGAGCATGCCGCTGACTTTGTCTGGAAGCCTGGTGAGGCTGACTATCCGTTGATTTTGTCCAACGGGGAGGCACATGGAGGCTTCGTCGATTCCGGCCAGGATATGCCTTCTCATTGGGTTGCTTATGTCTCGGTTGAGGATGTCGATGCAGTAGCTGTGAGGGCGGAGGTACTGGGGGCGATAGTTGTTCGAGAGCCGTTTGATACGCCAGGGGTTGGACGCAGCGCAGTGATTCAGGATGCCCAGGGTGCCATCACCTGCCCACACGTGCCCACACACAACTTTCCACCGCCCAGAGGGACGTTTGTGCGGGATGAGCTGATCACGGAAGACGTTGAGCAAGCAAAGATTCTCTACAGCAAGCTGTTTGATTGTCAGGCCAGCAATGTCACCAGAGGACCCATGGGAAGCGACGCCAACTTCAAATGTGCTGACAATACAGACGTGGTTGGCGCGATCACGCGATCGCTCGGTGGGTCTGCTATCTGGGTGACGTATCTCGCAACCCGCGATGTTAACTCAACCGTCACCCAGGCAAAAAATCTCGGTGCGATCGTCTACATCGAAGCAACTGATGTACCCAAGGTGGGTCAATTTGCAGTCCTTGCAGACCCAACAGGTGCAGTGTTTGGCCTCTTAGCACCCCACGAATCATGAATCAGAAAATACAGCCAAGAATTTTAATCCTGGGAGGATATGGCAACACAGGTTTTTTGATTGCCAGATTATTGCTCCAGGAAAGCAATGCCCAGCTGGTTATTGCGGGAAGACATTTGAGTCGAGCCCAGAGAGCAGCCGATGAATTAAACTGCGAATTTGAGACGAATCGCGTTTCTAGTCAACAGGTAGATGCGGCCAACAAACTGTCCTTAGAAGCTGCTTTTACAGATATCAATATCGTTGTAGTCGCGTCAAGCACCATTAATTATGTTCGTAATATTTCAGAATCCGCTCTTGCGGCAGGTGTCGACTATCTGGATGTTCAACTTTCCACGCCTGAAAAATTAGCTGCGCTCAACGCTTTACAGCAGAAAATTGAAGGGAAGGGACTGTGTTTTGTGACGGATGGGGGCTTTCATCCGGGGGTTCCGGCGGCAATGGTACGCTATGCAGCTCCCAAATTTGATACGCTGGAAGCTGCTAATATCAGTGCGGCCTTTCAACTCAATTGGCAAACGCTACAGTTCTCAGATTCGACCCTTGCTGAGTTTATTGATGAATTAAATCATTTCAATCCATTGATATTCAAGAATAAGCAATGGGTGAAAATGAATCTGCAAACGTTTCCAACGTTTAACTTTGGCGATCGCTTTGGTGAACGTTACTGCCTGCCCGTGTTTTTAGAAGAACTCCGCCCATTGCCAGATATGATTCCATCCCTGAATGAAGCGGGTTTTTATATTTCAGGGTTTAACTGGATGACTGACTATGTCATTATGCCGATTGCCTTTGCGATGCTCAAAGTGTTTGGTGAAAACGCCAAAATTCCGATGGGAAGACTCTTCCTCTGGAGCTTAAGAAAATTTAGTCGCCCACCTTTTGGTGCTGTTTTGCAATTAGAGGCTAAGGGCATGAAAGATAAGCAAAACAGCTGTCTACAGATGAGACTTATCCATGATGATACTTATGCTTTAACGGCTATCCCTGCGGTGGCCTGCTTACTGCAATATCTGAACGGCAAGATTCGACGCCCAGGGTTATGGTTCCAGGGTAATTGGGTCGAGCCAATACAGTTTTTTGAGGATATTGAAAGACTTGGCGTTAGCGTTAGTTTGAGCGAGTCGCCATCCAATAAAGCTTATGCATCAATGGCAAAGACAGAAATCTGAATAAGCAACACACAAAGTTTTTCGGAGGATAGATCACAAATGCCTAATATCGCGGTAATTGGCGCGGGTTTAGGAGGCCTGCCTGCGGCCTATGAACTGCGGCACCTCCTGCCCCGTGACTGCACAGTGACGCTGATCTCCAATGAGACTCACTTCACGTTTATTCCAGGGCTGATCCAAGTCGCCCTGGATCTGAAGTCCCTTGCCCACGTCCAGCTCGATTTGCAAACCCTCACTCGGCGTCATGGACTGGACTGGATATGTGGCAATGTCACTGCACTTGATATTGCTAATCGACGCATTACCCTCAAAGACCCCAAAATGGGCGAGAAAATCATTGACTATGACTATGCGATGATTGCCACAGGCGCTTCCCTGGCATTTGAGCAAATTTCAGGTTTAGGCCCCCATGATGGATACACCCAGTCTGTTTGCACACCCGATCATGCGATCAAAGCAAGGGAGGCATGGCTCCAGTTTCTGAAACAGCCAGGTCCATTGGTCGTTGGTGCAGCGCCGGGGGCTGGTTGCTTCGGCCCAGCCTATGAGTTTGCCCTCATGGCGGAGCAAGAACTGCGTCGTCGAGGGCTACGCGACCAAGTCCCCATCACCTATGTCACGCCTGAACCCTATGTCGGACATTTGGGCGTGTCTGATGTGAAAAATGCGCGGGAACTAACTGCCAAGTTGATGCAGGAGCGGGGCATTGAGGTGATCGACAATATGAGGATTACGGCGGTTGATGCTGAGCAGATAACGCTGGCCAATGGCCGAACGCTGCCGTTTCAGTACGCCATGGTTCTTCCGACCTTCCGAGGGGTTCAGTTTGTTCACGATGTCCCCGGATTAGGCGATGAGAAGGGGTTTATTCCAGTATTGCCCACCCAACGTCATCCCGACTTTCCCCATATCTATGCAGCTGGGGTGAGCGTCAAGTTAGCGCAACCCGCTCAGACAGAGATTCCGATCGGCCTACCCAAAAGCGGCCAAATGACGGAGGCAATGGCGACGGCTGCTGCTCACAATATTGCGGTTGACTTGGGAGCGATTCAGGCACCCCTGCAAAGTCCGACCTTGGATGCCCTCTGTTTTGCCGAGTTTGGCGATACTGGGATTGCCTACATTGCTGCGCCTGTGATTCCAGATCCAGAGACTGGGCAGCGGCGATCGTCCTATGCGATGCGAGGGCCCTGGGTCGTTTGGGCGAAAGTAGCCTTTGAGGAATATTTCATGCTGAAAATGCGCTACGGCGTGGGGATGCCCTGGTTTGAAAAGTTGGGGTTACGCACCCTCTTCAATTTGAAGTTGTTCAAATCTTTGTCACCTAAAGAGTTTCAGGCTCTGGCTCGGATGCGAGCTGGGTGAGGCAAGCATCCTGCCTGTGTGAATAAACGCTTAGGGAGAGGCGTGAAAATAACATCCCAGTTACCGAGGAGGGGCGAACGGAGGTTCGCCTGTACAACTCACTAGCGTGATTGGCTAGTCCCTTAATCCCATTAAACTCTTTAATCCATAATCATTCTGGAGATATCCATGAGGAATTTTTTCAGTATCCTGTTATCCATCAATCCAGCGCTCATTCAAGAATGGAAAACGGTGGCTACTCAGGCAGGCGTGGAGAATCCGCTTCAGCCCTGAATTTGGATGAAATATTAGCCGCTGTTAAAGTCCAGATTGACTATTCTGGGATCACAGCTTTCCCCACTGCGATCTCAAACTATTCGCTAAGACTGTACTTGCCGTTGGGATTGTGTCCCAGTCTTTAGCCCGTTTAAAACCCACTTACAGGCCAGAGACCCGATTAAAAATGCGGCCAAAAACAACAATGGATTCCAAATGCCTAAGACCAAGGCTACAATACCAGGGCCTGGACAGTACCCAGCAATGCTCCAGCCCACTCCGAAGATAGCGGCACCGACAACTAAGGGCCAATTAATGACCTGCTGAGTCGGTAAATAGAACATCTGGCTGAACCACGGATGGGGGAGCCGCAGGACAAACCGAAACGTGATCACAGTGATCCCGACGGCGCCACCCAACACAAACAGTAAGGTTGGATCCCAAGCCCCGGTCACGTCTAAGAAACCCAGCACGCGATCGCGATCAATCATCTGCGACAATCCGAGTCCTAGGCCAAACATCAGCCCTGCGATGAATGCTACTCCATTCTGTTTCACGATTGAGTCATCCTCTATTCACATCAAATAACGTGTCGCATGACAAACACTGTCACCATCGCAGTGCCTAAAAACGTAATCACAGCAACCAGCGATCGCGACGACAATCGCCCCAAACCACAAACGCCATGTCCACTAGTACACCCACTACCCAGCCGGGTGCCAAAGCCGACAAGCAATCCACCGACAATCATGGCCCAGGGGGAAAACGTCGATAGGGGAGTAGGCTGCGGAGCCAGTCCATACTCATACCATCCACCCCCCAACACCATGCCGAGGATGAAGAACCAACGCCAAAGCTCACTGAGCTTAAATGCAATTGCACCATTGACAATGCCGCTAATCCCAGCAATGCGGCCATTGAAGGCTAGCAGCAGTGTTGCACTAATGCCAATCAGGACACCTCCCACTAGCGCCATCACCCAGGTAAACGTCACAATATTGAACTTCCTTTCACAGTAATAAACCTTGTCCAAGTCCAGACCTGGCCTTTGATTCGCAGGAAAACTCTATCGTCTTCTTTGAGAAATAAGCACTCTAATATTATATTACTATCTACGCATATACTCTAAAGGATGATTTTTGATTGATCCGACCGCCATCCGCTGATCGCGTGGGGTTCGTGTAAAGGATTGAGATTAACCCAGGATGCCGGATTTCTGAGGGGCAAGCCTCTATCAACAACTACTTAGTAATATAATGAGTTAAGACAATCTAGCCTGTATTCGCAATCCCTTGAATGCAATGCCCAGCAAAACTACCCAGAAAGAATCAACCCAAAAATCGAGTCAGCCAAAATCGAGTCAGCCAAAATCAAGTCAGCTAGACGACGATTGTCGCGTGGCTAATTTATCGCCAGTGGCCTTAAGTTTGATGGCTGGGTTTTTCAAAGTGCTGTCTGAAGCAAGCCGGTTGCAAATCGTTTGTGTGTTGAAAGCAGGGTCTAAGAACGTTACTGAAATCATTGAAGCAACAGGCTTAGGGCAAGCCAATGTCTCTAAGCATCTTAAAATGCTGGCTCAGGCTGGCGTAGTCTCCCGTCAACAACAGGGCGTGTCTGCCTACTATCAGATTGCCAATCCGTTTGTCTTTGAACTGTGTGAACTGGTCTGCGATGCGCTTTCAATCCAAATTGAGCATCAGAATCAGCAATTTGAACAGCTAGACGTGATTCGGCAAGGGCGTTGACACTGAAACCGTTTCTGTAGCGTTGATTTAGACTAAGCTCGGTGGGCGATACCCTAACCCGGTGACAAATTGCTCTTGAAAACACTGGACATCTTCAGGATTGGGCATACCGTGGGACACAATGGCAATGTGATAGCGATTCATGACACTGGTTGGGTTGCAGCCCGCATCGAGATCGTTGAAGACCAGCGTCATAATTGGGGATGGAGAATAGGGGAACCCATTTTCGTTAAGTACGGCCCAGCAGTCATCACAGGGTTCTATCCCTAAGGCCGGATCCAGTTTCAATCGCAAGATCCAGCGATCATTTAAGAAAATAACGGTGGCGCAATCAACGGGCGATCGCGCGATCGCCCGTTGATTGGTTCGCAGCGTTGTCAGTAGGTAAAACAATATCCGCTGAGTGAGACTTGCGTTGGCAAAACAATAGAGGAATTCCATAGCGCTGACCCTAGGTTGCTCCAATTTCAGCCTAGGGTAAGAATCTGAGGAAGATGTGAAGAACGGCTGCTAAATCACATCCGATTTGGAACCTTAAGTTTTTAACTTAGGGAAAATGATGGATCGGAACGTAGACACGGTTTATTAATTATGAAGAACTGCCGCCATTTTTGAGCGTCTCAATAGCGAGACCGTTACGATCTGCGTGGATGCTCGCAATACTTATCAATCAAGACTTGTCTGATCAGTGAGTTCTTACATGTCAGCAGCCTACCCACGAGCCTTGCAACGTCTCAGCGTTGAGCAGATACTGGATCCCCAACCCCTAACGGTTGATCCAGATACAGCCGTCGCGGCTGTTGTTGAGCAGATGAGCCAGACGGTAGAACAGACCTGCCACCGCTCTGAAATTGCCCTCCATTCGTCTTCGACCGCCTTAAACTGTGCCCTGGTTATGGCTGGGTACCAACTGCTGGGCATCTTTACAACGCGAGATTTAGTGCAACTCGTCGCGCAAGGGATGGATCTAAACGCGATCGCGGTTTCAGCGGTCATGACCCGACCCGTTATTGTCCTCAAGCGTTCCCAGGCCCACAGCATTTTTACTGTGCTGGCGACCTTGAAGCAGCACCAAATTCACCAGCTACCGATAGTAGATGAAGTTGGGAACCTGCTGGGGATCGTCACCCAAACCAGTCTGCTTCAAATTCTCGAACCCGCTGAGGTGCTAGCAGAAGTTGAACAACTTCAGCAATTGAGCGAGGCTCAAACTGCCAGGCTAAATCAGGCTAACCAACAGCTTCAGCAGGCCAATCAAGCCGTGCAATCAGAAACTGCTGAGCGCCAACGATTAGAAGTGGCCTTACACCATGCCAACCAGGTGTTAGAAGAACGGGTTGGCATCCAAGCTGCTCAGCTCGTGCAGACCAATGAAGCGCTCAGACGGGAACGCGACTTCATCGCTGCGGTGCTAGATACGGTGGGTGCGTTAGTCACCGTACTGGATCAAGCGGGCAGAATTGTCAGATTCAATCGCACTTGTGAGCATGTCTCAGGCTATCGCGCTGATGAGGTACAGGGCCAACTCATTTGGGATGCCCTAATTCCGCCGAAAGAACAGGCCACGGTGCGTGCCGTTTTTCAACAGCTGACACAATCGCAATCGGCAAATCAGTATGAAAACTACTGGGTGAGCAAAGATGGGACGCGCAGGCTGATCAGCTGGTCGAACACGACGTTAAAGAACGCGGCTGGCGATGTTCAATATGTTATTGGCACAGGCATCGACGTGACTAGCCAGCGCCAAACCGAGCAAATCTTAGCCCGCCAGTATCGACAAGGGCACCTTTTGGGTGAAATTACTCGTAAAATTCGGGACTCCCTGGAGATAGAAGATATTCTCCAGACGGCTGTTACTGAGGTTAGAAAGCTTTTAGCCTGCGATCGCGTTGTGGTAATCAAGTGCGATACCCACCAAACGGGCCGCGTCATCCAAGAATCGATCCGGTCAGCCGATGAGACATTATCCCTGTTGAATCAGGTCGTGTCGGATCTGGCGTTGATGGCCCATCCCCCTATCGATACGCCTCAAGTTTGTGTTTGCCAAGATCTCAACTCAGCCCCCTGTTCGCTCTACAGCGCCGACTTCCTCAAGCAATATGGGGTTCGCGCCTGCATTGAAGTTGCCATTTATGTGGGTAATCAGTTCTGGGGGGTGATCACGGCTAGTCAAGGAGATCGGCCCCACCAGTGGGAAGCATTTGAAATCGATCTGATGCAGCAGCTTGCTAACCAGATGGGGGTTGCCCTCTCCCAGGCTCAACTGCTGCACAATTTAGAATTTCAAGTTGCCCAACGGGCCCAGCAGCTGATTCAAACCAATCATCAACTGGAACGGGAAATCCAAGAGCGCATCCAAACCGAAAACGATCTGCGGGAGAGCCAGCAAAAGCTCGCAGGCATTCTCGACAATGCCGATGAAGCGATCATTTCGATCGATAGCCAGCAGCGAATCGTCCTCTACAACCAGGGTGCCGAGCGCATCTTTGGCTATACCTTTGCTGAGGCACACCATCAGCCCCTCGACATTTTGCTACCCGCAGCATTCCAGCAGATCCATCGGCAGCATGTGCGTCATTTTGCGGCTTCCTCGCAGACCTCCCAATCCATGGCTCATCGGCAGCGAGACGTGCTGGGGCGGCGCCAAACGGGTGAAGTGTTTCCGGCGGCGGCTTCGATCTCAAAGCTGCAAACCAAGAGCGGCCAGTTGTTCACTGTCATTCTCAAAGACATTACCGACCAGCGCCAGTCTGAGGCGGCCCTCAGGCGCAGTGAAGAACAACTGCGCCTGACCACAAACGCCCTGCCTGCACTAATCTGCTACGTCGATACTGAGCAACGATATTGCTTCAATAACCAAACCTACGAAGATTGGTTTAAAGTCCCGATTGCTGATCTGCGAGGGCGCTATGTTTGGGAGGTGATGGGCAGTGAGTACTACGCTCAAGTGCAACCTCATATCGACAAGGCGCTGTTGGGCCAGCGGGTCAGTTTTGAAGCGGAAATAACGCTTCCTGACGGGCGATCGCGCTACCTGTTGGCAACTTATATTCCGGAGGTAAACGATCAAGGTAAAGTCAAGGGATTTTTTGGGTTGACGAACGACATCAGCGATCGCAAAGCGACCGAACAGCTAAAAGATGAATTTGTCTCCGTGGTGGGGCATGAGCTGCGCACGCCACTGACGTCTATTCACGGTTCGCTCAAGCTGTTAGCCACCCAGCGGCTCGGGACCCTAGTGCCTCAGGGACAAGAAATCTTAGCGATCGCCCTGAAAAATACAGAACGGCTCACCCGTCTGATCAACGATGTCCTCGACTTAGAACGCATTGAATCAGGCCAGGTAACCTTGGCCATGCAGACCTGTAATGTTGCCGAGCTGATGATACCCGCAGCTCAAGCCATGCAAACCATGGCTAACGACCACGGCGTGCAGCTATTGGTAACGCCCCTAGATGCAACGATTTGGGCTGATCCTGATCACATGGCCCAGGTGCTGACCAACCTACTCAGCAACGCCATCAAGTTTTCGTCCGCCGATTCCACAGTGTGGCTGAACGCCGTTAACCGTGAGACCGATCTCATGCTTTATGTCAAAGACCAAGGGCGAGGTATTCCGCCTGATAAATTAGAAATAATATTCGAGCGCTTTCAACAAGTCGATGCCTCAGACTCACGACAGCGGGGGGGAACCGGTCTGGGGCTGGCCATCTGCAAACAAATCATGCGGCAGCACGGTGGCCAAATTTGGGCTGAAAGTACTATTGGTGAAGGCAGCACAGTCTTCTTAACGCTACCTATTAGGGAATAGCACTGCCACTCGCCGGCATTATTGTGGAAAACTCAACTTTAGAGAATTACCGTGCCGAGTAAACGTATCCTCCTAATTGACGACGAGCCAGATATCCACAGAATCGCCCAGATTGGCTTAATGATGGAAGCCGGATGGCAGATGCTAACAGCTTCATCTGGTGATGAGGGCCTCGATATTGCGATCAGGAAACAGCCAGACGCCATATTACTCGATGCCATGATGCCTGGCCGAGATGGGATCGCCACCTTAGAACAGTTGCGAATTATGCCAGAGACCCAAGACATTCCCGTGATTTTCTTAACCGCCAAAGCGCAGGCTGCCAGTCGACGCCAGTTTTATGCATTGGGCGCAAAGGGTGTGATCACTAAACCATTTGATCCGACCACGCTAGCCAGCCAGATTGCAGGCTTTTTGGTTTGGGATCTCGCGCCTTAGTCCCTAACTGAAGCACCGCCCCATCCAGATTCATAGTTTTCCCTAACCAGGCAATTCCCTCACAATATCCTCAAATTCTCTCTGTAGGGTACGAGCTGAAGGGAGTTTTCCCGCCGGATGAGCTTTCAAGGTTCAAGATTTATTTCTGCACAAGAAAAGGAGATTTGTAATGGCTAGACTGCAAAAGGTGCTAACTTCTACAGGTCAGACGATTCAGCAGGCGATCGATTCTATCATAGGAGCTGCTGGGCGCATTTTTAGCCCCAGTGATGATGAATATCCAGAGACTGGAGTTCAGCCGTTTGAAGGCGATATTCCAGAGACTCATCATCATGATTAGTTCTGTCGTCTTCCACCCATTGGGCTGAATTTAGACAGGCAAATCGATTACTTGTTTGGCAGGGTAAACGTTTCGCTGGGTGGCATTGGTGGCCAAAGCTCATCGGGTCTGAGAATTGGCAGTGCATCCTCCTCTATGGGTTCCATGCCACCAATGCTGATTGGGGTGCCGACGACTGTGGCATCAACCAGATTGAGATTTTCCATGGATGCGCCTGCAACGTCTACGTAATAGAGTTGAGCTTGAGCAAAATTAGCGTTGTCTAAGTCAGCCATGGCCAAGCTAGCGTTGGTCAAAAAGGCTCCCGTTAGGTTAGCGCCAGTGAGATCGGTTTTGGACAAATCCGCCCCTTCTAGGTTGGCCCAAGAGAGATCTGCCCCGGTCAGCTCTGCCCCGCGCAAATCGGCCCCAACGAGATGGGCTCCGCTCAGGTCTACCCCAATCAGATCGCAGCCAGCACAGCTATTGGTGATCAGCAATTGACGCACATTGGCAGATCGAGTGTCATCATCAAGGGGCGCTTCTGCTAGGGCGGAACTGGCGAGTAGCAAAGCTGACAACAAAGATAATGCGGCAAAATAGCGATTCTTCATAGCATCCTCCTTTCAGCATTGGTGCTGTGGCGGTTTGTCTAAGCCGTGTCTCAAACGACAGCGCTGTTCAGCAATGAAATCGTATCCAGATCTAGAAAAATGCTTTGACTTCGAGAGAGATCAGGCTTAAAGAGAAGCCATGTTCATTTTTGACGGTTTCGTAACCCAGGCAAAAGCTTTGTTGATGGGAATGCTTTCGACATTTGGCTGAGCTGAGCTCAAAACCACTTGATTAGGCTTAGTCCACTCTCTTCAATTGTTGCATGACTGGCGGTAAATGTTGGTGTTGGGCAATGAATTTAATGAAATGATACGTGCCCGCTAATCCTCATAAATTCCTCAAAGTGTTGATTTATAACGCTAGTTGGAGGTCATAAAAGAGACTTCCAAAGTTTGTTTTTTGGATTGGATTCTTATGGTGCAAACGACATATACAAATCCAAATACAGCCAATACCCAGACCGATTTTATTCTTGAATTTGAGCAAGTTAGGATTCAAGATATTCCGCTAGTCGGTGGCAAAAATGCCTCCCTGGGGGAAATGATTCAACAGCTAACCCACCACGGGGTTCGCGTTCCCACAGGCTTTGCAACCACCGCTTATGCCTATCGCTACTTTATTCAGCAGGCAGGCTTGGAAGAACGCTTGCGATCGCATCTAGCACACCTAGATATCGAAGACATTCAGGCACTCCGGTGCTGTGGTCAAAAGGTTCGATCCTTGATTCTCGAAACTCCGTTCCCTCCTGAGCTTGAAGCCGCTATTACCCAGGCCTACCTTAAACTCTGTGCTGACAGTCAGCATCAGGCGATTGATGTCGCCGTCCGCTCTAGTGCCACGGCAGAGGATCTCCCCGATGCTAGCTTTGCGGGCCAGCAGGAAACCTACCTTAACGTCCA
>JBCBZT010000123.1:0-4172 GCA_039815185.1 Cyanobacteria bacterium P01_A01_bin.123
ACCAGCATGATATTGGCAATGCCGATGCCGCCTACGACTAAAGAAATGCCTGCGATCGCAACTACCATAACCGTAAACAAACCCACCGTACTGGTCAGTGTCTCCACCA
This sequence comes from Cyanobacteria bacterium P01_A01_bin.123, assembly GCA_039815185.1. Classification (GTDB taxonomy): domain Bacteria; phylum Cyanobacteriota; class Cyanobacteriia; order Phormidesmidales; family Phormidesmidaceae; genus JBCBZT01. The sequence continues at coordinate 110 of JBCBZT010000123.1, forward strand.
GATCAGCCGCACTGACAATCCGAAAATCATCGTCATCACCCCTGGCGGGATAAATATTGTGACGCACCCGCAACAAGTTTGTAATCTGGAAATCAGCCGCTTCTAACTGGGTTTGCTCCGTCACTTTGATCGCAATACCCTGAACCGCAATTCCGCTCAGGGCGTTGTTACCCACCAACCGAGCAGACATATTCGTAAGTGGCACATAGATCTGTTCATCAGGATTCTCTCGGCCCTGGGCACCCTTTTCATTGGCAATTCCAATCACGCTGTACCGCTGCCCTTGAATGCGAATGCTTTTGCCAATAGAATTATCGCTACCAAACAATTCCTCCTCCACGGTCGGCCCCAATATCGCCACTGGCTGAGCGGCTGTCAGTTCATCTGATGTAAAAAAACGCCCCGACTGCAGGGTAATGTTATTAACCTCTGCATAATTTGTATCCGTGCCCAAGACAGTGGTAGACATATTGTTTTGGGCATAAACCACTTGAGTCGTTTGCTGCAGATAGGCCGTCACGGTGCCAGCGGATAACACCTGGGATTCAATTGCCTGGGCATCGCTCCAGGTGAGCGTGGTGGCGCTGCCGCTACCCTGGCTAACGTTGCCAGTATTTGCCGCCCCGGCCCGCACCTGTAAAAGGTCTGCGCCCAAACCCTGCAAATTTGCCTCTGTAGCAGACTGCACCCCTTGCCCCACCGAGGTTACCGCAATCACAGCGGTGATGCCAATGATGACGCCTAGCATGGTTAGGCCCGTGCGCAATTTGTTGTTCCAGAGAGCTGCGATCGCCATCGTTAAAATCTCTGCCATAGAAACTGATGGCGGAATTGATGGCGAGTGGGCCAAACGTGCTTGAGTCTTAACCACCAGGACCTCCTCTCGGTGCGCCGCCGCCAGGGCCATTCCCAGAGCCGCCCCCCGGCATCAAAGGTGGACCGCCTCGATTTTGACGATTTTCAGGTAGTCCCTGGGCCGCACTCAACACAATTTTTTCATTCCCCTCAAGTCCGGCAATCACCTCCGTTTGATCATCGACTGTTAATCCAGTTTCAATCGGCTGAAATCGAGGTGTCCCCTCTGCTGTTAGCACCAACACCCCTTCCCCCTGCTCTTCTCGCACAACAGCAACGGTTGGCACCACCCGCACATCACTCAGTTCACCCGCTTGAAATTCAATATCGACATTCATTCCAGGCTGTAGCTGCGCTGCTTCAGAAAGATTGACCCGCACCTCAAAACTAGTCACGTTAGAGCTGACCGTTGCTTGCTCTGCAACCTGGGCTACGGTTCCTTCAAACTGCTGATCTGGGTAGGCATCGGCTTGAATCTTAGCTAGCTGCCCGGTTTGAATTTGAGCAATATCAGTCTCTGCTACATTAGCAACAACCTGATAATTAAACGCCAAAGAGAGAATCGACGATGACGACGATGACGACGTTTCACTCGCGGCAGTAGATGGAGAGACAAAGTCTCCTGGATCAGCATAGCGAGCCGTAACAATGCCGCTAAAAGGAGCCCGAATTACCGAATCTTCAATCTGAGTTTCAACTGTGGTTAATGCACCTTTCGCTTGGGTAACCGCGGCCTCAGCCTGGGCAATCTCTTCTTGACGGTTACCCGCTTGGCTGAGGTTTAGCGCCTGCTGTGCGCTTTTTACCTGAGCCTGAGCCGTATCACGAGCGGTGCGATAGGCCGTGGTTTCTTGCGCAGAGACCGCCCCTTGGGAATACAGTGCCCCATAGCGATTGAGTTCTTCTTCAGCCTGGTTTAAGCTGGCTTTGGCACTGGCTAAATTTGCTTCAGCTTGGGCAATCTCTTGGGGGCGATTGCCAGCCACCAGCATGGCCAGATTTGCTTGGGCCGAGGCCAGCTGCCCCTGGGCCTGGATCAGCTGACCCTGCAGATCAGAATTGTCCATATAGGCCAAAACCTGACCTATTTCCACCGTATCGCCTTCGGCAACAGTCACGCTTTCTAAACGGTCTGAGGTTTTAGGACTAACATTTGTCAGCTGCTCAGGCTCAACGGTTCCATTGGCCGCGATCGTAATCGGTAGTGTGGCCGTTTCCACATCAACCGTCAGCGTTTGGGCCTGGTCTTGCTGCTGCGGTATGACAACAAACTGTCGATAGAGAAGATAGCTACCACCTGTGAGGAGGCTCAACATCAAGAGACCAACAGCACCTTGAACAAGGCGATGTTTAGCTGGATGCTTAAAAGCAGTTCCTGCCTGCGGGATATGCTCAGAAGATTGGGGCAATGGCAAACTCATAAAAGGAGCCCTAGTCAATGCCCTTAAATTAATTGACTCTTGCTTATTTTTAATCTGCTAAAAGTCATCATCAGACCGTGAAAATTTTCACATCTCTTGCTTAAAGTTTGGCATCCATCACCTACCTTACCCAAATGGACAATTACTATTGGATGGCGGGTGCTTTTTTATGTGCATTTCCCTAATATTTTGATACCTAAATGCAGGGAGTGCGATGTTGTAAATACCGCGTTGCACTCTCTGCATCTAAGGGTTTGGCAAATAAGTAGCCCTGTCCCAACTCACATCCATACTTTTTAAGTACATGCTTTTGATACTCGGTTTCAATTCCCTCTGCAATGACTTCTAAGTCAAGATTATGTGCCAAGACGATAGTTGCCTGCACGATTTCCGCTTTGCCATTGCTTTCTAACTCTTGTACAAAGGAGCGGTCAATTTTGAGGGTTTGTACAGGAAACTGATGAAGATAACTCAGAGATGAGTAACCTGTACCAAAGTCATCAATAGCAAAGCGAATTTTGCGCTCTTTGAGTTTCAACAAAAGCTGGCTGGCAGTCTGAATATTCTCCATCAGTCCTGTTTCTGTAATTTCTAATTTAAGAGCGGACCCAGGAATTTTAGCTTCAAGTAAAATATTATCAATGTGCTCAACTAAGTCTGGCTGTGCCAATTGTTTCGCAGACAAATTTACGCTAACCCAGCTAGGCTGGAGTAGGTTGAGTTCCGCTCGCCAGCTCGCAATTTGTTGACAAGCCTGTTGCAGAACCCAAAGACCTAGTTTATGAATCTGCCCAGTTTCTTCTGCAATTGGGATAAATCGGGCAGGTGAGACGTAGCCATAGATCGGATGTTGCCAACGTAGTAAGGCTTCAAACCCTACAATTAAATCAGTTTGTAAGCTGATGATCGGCTGATAGTATACCTGTAAATCCTGCCGATCAATGGCTGAACGTAAATCCTGCTCAATTTGCATGATTTCCATAGCATCCTGTCGCATCGCAGTATCAAAATATAAATACTTGTCTTTTCCCTTTGCCTTCGCACGATACATGGCAATATCTGCGTCCCTTAATATCTGTTCTGGTTTTGTATAATTACAGGGGCCGATGACAATCCCAATACTGGCAGAAAAGAATACAGTTTGTTGTTGTAGGTGAAATGGCTTTCTCCAAGCTGCTGTTATACGCTGGGCAACCTCTTGAGCACAGATCAAAGGATCACCTCCTTGCACCAGGATTGTAAACTCATCTCCCCCCAACCTGGCAATAGGATATTTTGAGGGGATAGTCTGACGCAAGCGCTGGGCAACTGCAACTAGAAGCTGATCGCCTACAGGATGTCCTAGCGAGTCATTGATTGTTTTGAACCGATCGCCATCCAAAAACAAAAGCGCAAACTCATCTGCGTTATCTGCAGCGCAATTTTCTAGAACATCTTGTAGCGCATCCATTAACCAGGCTCGATTAGGCAATTGGGTCAACGAATCATGCAACGCCATATGAAGCAATTTGTCTTGTATCTGCCTCCGTTCAGTGATCTCAGTCTGGAGTTGCTCAGTTCTTTTCTCAACCCGACGTTCAAGATCTACATTGAGATCTAAAACTTCTGAGTGAGCTTTGGCGAGGGCTTTTGTTTTGTCTTGAACAATTTTTTCTAATTCTTGTTGTCGCTGTCGGGTTGCTCGTAGACGCCAATAAATAATACCTTGAAGACTTGCCAGAGTGACTATTCCACCCAAAGCCCGAAACCACCAAGTTTGCCACCAGGAGGGTAAAATTACCAACTTG
>JBCBZT010000105.1:0-10956 GCA_039815185.1 Cyanobacteria bacterium P01_A01_bin.123
CCCTCCCTCGCGGGAACGCCCTTGCCTTAAGCTAGTCGTTGTTGTCTCTCGGCTCCTATGATTTTCGAGCATTTGGACACTGGTTCTCCGACAGGGGACTTGCACCCCATTAGTTCACGCCCGTGCCGGGCGTACACAAAGGCCCGGGCCCGACCCCGCTCGGCGACGACCAACGCTTCGTCAGGACGATTTTGAGCGACTAAAATCTGCTGCAATAGGCCGTAGAGGTTACGTTGGGTATCAAATAGTGCAACTTTGAGCGTGTCGCGATCGCCCAAGTTGGCTCGAATCGACTCAAGGACTTCAATCCCTTGCTGCAGATAAGCCTCGGCGGCAAGTAAATCGCCTTGGAGCAGTGTTGCTATCCCTAGTGCTGCCAAAGCATTGCCTTCGCCATAGCGTTCTTCATCCGCTCGGGAAATATTGAGGCGTTGCTGAAAGGCCGCGATCGCCCGGTCATAGTCACCCAATCGCAGGTAGTTGACACCGATACCTTCTAGGGCAGACCCTTCGTTATAGCGACTGCCAAGGGCTCGATAGAGGGCCAAACTTTGTTCTTGCTGGGCCAACGCAGTGCGATAGTCGCCTTGGCGGGTATGATACGCCGATAAGCCAATTAGGGCATTGGCTTGACCGTTACGATCCCCCGTTGATTGGGTCATGGCTAGTGCCTCTGCATAAGCAGCCCGCCCGCCCTCTTCATCGTTTAAGGAGTACAGCGCTCCTCCCAAACTTTTGAGCACCTGACCGATGCGATCGCGATCGTCAATCCGCCGCGCGATCGCTAAACTTTGCTGATGGTAATCCACTGCTCGGCGATAGTCCCCAACGAAAATATAAACCTCGCCCAGGGGATACAGCAGTTGGGCTTCATTCGCCGGGGATTGGCCATCCTGTCGCGCAATCGCCAGACTTTGCTGGTAATAATCAATGGCTGGGGCATATTCGTTCAGCCAGTAGTGGTTGAAGCCGATGTTATACAGGGCGCTCCCCTGCCATTCTGAATCGTCCAAGGCTTGCGCAATCGCCAGGCTAGCCTGATGACGCTCAATGGCTTGGCGATAGTCTCCCAAAATATGCGAGGTATTTCCCATCGAGCTGAGGATAAAGACTTGCTGGCGTAAATCGTCAGCCCCTTCTGCCATCATTAGCGCTTGCTCATAGTGCATCAGGGCTGTGGTGTAGTCCCTTTGCCAATAGGCAGTGAATCCGAGGCGGGTCAACACTTCTGCGATCACCACTGGATTGGCTTGGGATTGGGCGATCGCCAGACTGGCTTCAAACGCGGCGATTGCCTCCTCAAAATCCTCTCGATTGCTGTAACCGACCCCTAACCAGTAGAGCCCTTCTTGTTCAGCTTCAGGGTCGGCGATCGATTGGGCAATCTCAACGCTGTGTTGAAATGCCGCGATCGCTTGATCCCAATTTTCCAATCGCGTCTCAGCAAACCCAATATGCCTCCACCCGTTCAGCACAGCAGTAAAATCGCCAAGCTGCTCATAAATCGCGATCGCCTGCTGCCAAGCTTCCACTGCCAGTGCGAACTGATCCTGCTGAAAGGCAGCATTCCCTTCCAAAACTAGCTGGTTAGCCCTTTGTGAATTATCTTCTGGGGTCTGGGCCAACGCTAAATAGAAACTGTTGTTGCCTTCAATGAACCACAGCAGCGGTGAGCAGATTGAACTGACGAACGCGATCGCCAATACACCCACCAGCTTTAGCATTCTCCACCCCAATAATGATTGATTGCGCTCCATTACCGTTAGCCTCCTAATCAAGCCTGACAGTTAGAAGCCAGAAGCCAGTTGAGCATTTTTTCAGTCCCTTGCTTGAGCGACCCTTCATGGTTTTACGACGACAAAGGGTGAGGCTGTAAGTCCCCTGGGTGAAGACATCTGTAGTCTAAAATCGTAAATCCAAAACCCAAAATCGATAGTTGCCAAGCCCGATCAATCGGCACACAGACAAAAGACTTATGACACCTAACGCCTGACCCAATCTGAGAAACCGCTGAGAATTCTTAGACGCGCCACTCAGCAACCTCTTACCTTGCTCTCATTTATTCGTCAGGAAATGCTCAGATAGAAACAGCATAATTGTATTTAAGGATACAAAAAGCCCAAATCTCGACCATCAGTCAAGATTTATAAGGAGTTGAATTATGAAACGCATTGCCCTCTCTTTACTCACTGCTGCGATTGCTGCCGCAACCATTACACCAATCGCCTACGCTTCACCCAACTTCGATCAACTACGTCGGGACAATCTAGATAAAGGCCAATCCAACCTAGAGACGCTCCAAGCAGAGCATCTGCAAAAGGAGGAAACCAAGTTAGACCGGCTACGCCGAGAAAACCTAGATAAAGACCAAAACAACCTAGATACCATCCGCGATGAAAACCTGACAAAGGAAGAAACCAAGTTAGATCGGCTACGCCGAGAAAACCTAGATAAAGACCAAAACAACCTAGATCAGGTTCGCGGCGACATCTTAGATCGTTAGGATTCAATATTCGACCGATACCACACCCCGTGAAATTAATAGCCTCCTAAGATTAACTTAGGAGGTTTTTTGATCAGCACCGTCTACAGAGAAGCCCCAATCGGATACCCAAACAAGCTGTCGAGATAGATGCGACTGACCTGGGGGGTTTGTGAGCCATTCTGCATCAAAAATAGCGACAGGGCCGCACAAAATAGCCGATCTTGCCCCCAGGTGTTATGAGTCTCCAAATAGTTTGCCAACGAACCATGCAACTCTTCTGGAATCTCAACCGTCAAACTCACCATCGGCTTCATCATATCGACTCCTTCCACAAAAAATTGAGACAACAAAACCAGCTCCTGCTGGCCGTTCTAGGCTTCATGAGCCATCCAGGTGCTTAAGTCAGTGGTGCTTATTGTGGGCTAAGGTTCCAGAAAATGCAATGTTGCAAAACATTGAGAATCTCTTCCGACAAACTTCTGATTTACGAGTGAATGCCCCTTACAGCCCCTTTTTCTTTACGTTACTTTACAAAGAACTCGTGGGGATCGCAACTCGCAAAAACAACAGAGAAATCCACAGAATCGATAAAAACGACCAAATGTCGTTCAAAGCTGTGGAAAAGTTGCCCGAACCTGGGGATAACCTGGGGAAAGGTAGGGGAAAAAGCAGTCCGTTAGCTTAAGAATCATTAAGTTGGCATTAGGGCTAATTTTTTGTGCAGATACTCATCTGAAGATCGGGCTTTCAGGATCATACTGATTGGTCAAACCGACCTCTGGGAGAGCAATCTGGCTGCCCAGCAGTTCGCAAATAGTTTTGATGGCGTCGATCTAGAGCTGGAAGTGCGTAGTTATTTGAGACTGCTTCTGGGCGGCATATGTAACAAACAGTCACGAAAAATAAAGAGGACGAAATAATTTCAGGCTTATCATTTGGGAGGGGCAAGGTGCTGGGAATCAAGGCTGCGATCGCTCAAGACTGGCCCTGGAAAAATCTGCCCTAACAGACAATTTTATTGATTGGCTAAAACCTTTCGGAATCGACACCTATGGCCTTGAGGTTATAGCTACATCGACTTAAGGCCACGGGTGTGGATTGCCCTTATCCCGATCTAGAAATATAGGGTTTTCTTTAGTTTTCCCTAGGAAAAGCACCCGGTTTTGCCTTGAACTGAAGCGATCGCTGAAATAGCTGTTGCTAAGCGGATCAACTCCGTCCTGCCGCTAAAGAGTCGTGCTAAAAATTTAGAACTACAGAAATAAAATATAGTCCCACCTATTCCCTCTAAGTCCTTACTCGCTATGTTTAAGAAGTTCAAACTCAGACAAAAGTTTACGATTTCCCTAGTTCTAATTTTGTTACTGGGGGTTGCCCTCAGCGGTATTACGTTATCGACTGCGCTCAGACGCAACGCTCAAAGGGAAGTCGCCTCAACCGCTTTGATCTTGATGGAGACCATGAACTCGGTTCGAGAATACACCAATTCCCAGGTCAAACCCGAATTAGCCGATAAGCTCGAAACGCAGTTTCTGCCTGAAACCATACCCGCTTATTCAGCTCGAGAAGTGTTTGAACACCTACGCACCAGTTCAAACTACGGCGACTTCTTTTATAAGGAAGCGACCCTGAACCCCACTAACCTGCGAGACAAAGCCGATGAATTTGAAGCTGGGATTGTCGAGCAGTTCAAAACAAATTCCAATCGCTCTGAGATGGATGGCTATCGGACTGCCCAGGGACGCCGAATTTTTTACATTGCCCGTCCGATTCAAATCAAGAACCCTGCCTGTTTAGAGTGCCACAGCACCCCTGAAAGAGCTCCGGCTAGCATGATCGACTACTACGGCCCAAACAATGGGTTTGGCTGGTCAGAGGGTGAAATCGTGGGGGCACAAATCATTTCTGTTCCGGCTAGCACCGTGATTGCTAAGGCCAATCGGGCTACGTTCTTGCTATTGGGTATTGTGACCGGCATTTTTGCGTTGATCATTCTTTTGATTAACTATTTGCTGAGCCAACAGGTGGTTAAACCGATTAAGCGCATGGCTAAGGTTGCCGAAGAAGTCAGCCGGGGCAACATGGGAGTTGAGTTTAAACAAGATACCCAAGATGAGATGGGCACGCTGGCCCAAGCTTTTACCCGCATGCAGCGCAGCTTAATGATGGCAATGGATCGGATTGGCCGCAACTCTGGCCGTAACAGCGGCGGTAACAGTAGCAGCAGTAATGCCCCTAGATCTTCCCAGGGCAAGACCGGAGATTACAACTAAACCCCATCCGAGTTGACCTCTCAAACATCGACTTCGCCTTCAAACAGCGTTTTAAGCGGTTGGGCGTCAATCGTGTGGTGCTCTCGCAAATAACGAGACAACACTTCATTTTGTCCATGGGTTACGTACACCTTGCTTGCCCCAGTTTGCACAATGGTGTTGATTAATCCATGCCAATCGGCATGGTCAGATAATACAAATCCACGTTCATAGCCCCGGCGACGCCTTGCACCGCGCACTGCCATCCAGCCTGAAGCAAAGGCAGTTTGGGGATGTTTGAAGCGTTTCATCCAGCTAGCGCGATGGCCGGAGGGGGGTGACAAAATTAGGTCACCCGTGTACTTATGGTCGCGAGGCACTTCAGAGGTCGCAAGCGTCTCTATCATAGGGATACCCTGAGCCCGGTACACCTCGTTAAGGTTTTGAATTGCGCCATGGACATACACTGGGCGGTCGGTAAATTGAGTCAGCTCGCTCAAGACTCGCTGGGCTTTACCAAAAGCGTAGCAAAACAAAATTGAAGGGCGGCTGGTGTCACTTTGCCACCAGTCGTAGATGCGGTGAGCAATGTCGTGACCACTGTCCCAGTTGTAGATGGGTAGGGCGAATGTCGCTTCGGTGATAAACGTATCGCAAGGCAAAACTTCAAAGGTCTCGCAGGTGGGATCTTTGCCCCGCTTATAGTCACCAGAGACCACCCAGACCTCGCCTTTGTGTTCGACTCGAATTTGAGCTGAGCCTAGCACATGCCCCGCTGGATGAAAGGATACCCAGGTCTCTCCTAACTTGAGTTTTTCGCCATAGGTGATTCTTTGTAAGTGGATGTCTTGACCCAGGCGTTTGGTCAACACCCCCTCAGACGAGGCTGTCGCAATGTAATGGGCCGAACCTGACCGAGCATGATCAGAATGGGCGTGCGTGATCAGCGCCGTATCGACCCCGCGCCAAGGGTCGATGTAGAAGTTCCCGGCTTCGCAGTAGAGTCCTTCGGGACGGACGGTGATTAGGGACATGGGGTCAGGTCAGATATAGGCCATACATAACGCGAGCCAGATCACGACGGCTGAGGGATTCTGAGTCGACCGGGGTTTGAGCAAAGACCAGATCGACGGCGGTGGGGGCAATGCGCTGTAGGATTTGGTAGCACTGGTGGCGGTTGAGGACACGGCTGGGTAAAAATTCTTTGGGTGTGTTGCCTTGCATCCAACCGTTGGCATAGGCGGTTTCAACGGCTGTGTAGGCCCAGTGGTGGTGGGTTACGTCTGCAAAGGTGGCGGTTTTGGGGTTGAGGTGATCGCCGTCCCAAAAATTCACCAGGGCTGTGGCTAACACAGCACGACTGACTAGATTTTCGGGACGGAAGTGCAAATCGCGATCGCTGGCGGTACGCACAATACATTTTATGGCCATGAACTGGATGGCTTCAAAATCAGGGTCGTTGTGGCTCACGTCATCAAACCAATAGAGGGGAACGCCGTGGCGGACTAGCTGCCGCTGAAGACGATGAATGGCACTGGCATCTTGGCCAAAATCAAGCAAGTCTATATTTTGATCGATCGCGATCGCGGCTAGATGTCCTGCAGCTTCTCCCCAAGCCCACTGGATCGGTTGGTATTGGCCTAGACCCGTGAGGCCCTCGGTGATGCCTAACGTTGCTGGGGATAAAATTAGCCCTTCGATCTGCGGGGTGATCAAAGCGCCTAGGGGCAAAGTAAACGGGAGGGGATGTTCACTGCTGGAGAAGAGCGCTTTGAGTAGATTTTGCAGGGCATTGCCTGTCGACTGACCTGGCGATCGCTGCAGCCCTAAATCGTCAACGTAGGCAATGCCGACGCTGTGGGCAAATAAGGTGCCCCGTGCCTGCCGTGACAATAAGGAAGATTGGGCTAAATGAAAGGGGTTTAGTGGGGTGATGCATTGGGTTTTGGACGACAATTGGGCTAGTTTGGGTAGGCCCGCAGCAGGGGTACCATCTAGGGTCAGTTTGCTGTGAACCGTGAAGCGAGCTTTAGTTTTGGTATTGCGAAAAATCACCTGCACGAGATGCTGAGGCTTGCCGTGGGATGCGGCAGTCAACACCATGACCGGAACTGCATTAGGAATCAGCATTAACTTGCCGCTGTTGAGATAGGGCAGCAAAGCTTCGTTAAGGGCTGTGGCAAGCGCAACGGTGAGGGGTTTGGCAATTGCCTTGGATTGAGTTTGTAATCTTTGAGCCAGGCTCCGGTGGCGATCGCGCAACTGTTTGTAACGACGAGAAATGGCAAAGTCTTCGCCGGTAATCTGCTTCCAAAAGCTGGGGCGTTTAATCAGCCGATTATCATCGGCCGTTAGATTTGCTTGGGTAACCCACGGCTTTGCCACAATTTTTGAGGACTGCACCAGGCATACACTAGCTCCCGCCTGCAACGCACTTAAGGTCGCTGCATAGGCGGCTACCGATTCTCCCACCACGAGAAAGTGACAGAAGACTGTCTCCCGGTGATTGGGACGAGTAAACGCGGCTTTTTCCAACAGACCGTTGTGCTGCTGAATCTGCATGGGCAATGGCAAAAAAAGGGGCGCTGCCGTGCATTCTATCGTTTTCCACTGTGAATCTTTTGAGAATCCCTGGATTCGTTCGATTTATGTGAAGATCAAGGAAATCTATTGAATTAAGTGGACTGACAACAGTCTTTGCTGATGGAAACTTTTAATCTCTTGCTTTGGATCGGCGTTATTGGGGGGCTGTTTGCCTTTGCGACCTGGGCCATGATTACGGCCTATGTCCGACCACCCAAGCAAGCGATCGCGTTTTTGGCCCCGATCGAGGCCCTTACTCTGCCCCTTAGCGGGGATGCTCATCAAGCATTCCAAGCAGGATGTGAAGCTTTTCGCGGGCGGCAATATCGCAACGCCATCGACGACTTCACGACCGCGATCGCCCAAGCACCCGACTGCGGAGAAGCCTACCACAACCGAGGCCGAGTCCAAGCCAATCTAAAACAGGACAACTTAGCGGTCAAAGATTTGCTCGATGCGGGCGATCGCTACGATCAGCAAGGGACTAAAGCTGCCTTAGATCAGGTCAAGCAGGATTTAGAGCTGATTGCTAGCAGATCGAGAAAGTAAAGGCGGAACTTGCAGCTAACCGCCCCATCGATAAGAATGGAAAGGGGAAACAGAAGACAACTGTCGTATGATTAACCAGGAGCTTTCTAATTCCCCTAGGTTGGTGGATTCAGGCAAAATAGCCTTTTCCTGATTTGGGCTGACTGTGAGTCCCAAAATCTACGCTAAAAACAAGCAAACTTGAGAGTGATTATGCTGAACCAAGCAATTGCCAAGCTACAAGAAATTTTCCCTGCCCCTGAGGTTCACGCTCACTGCGATGGCCCCTGTGGTGTATATGATCCCTCTGCTGCCAGAATCACGGCTGAAGCAGTGCTCTCGATGACCAAGAAAATCCTGGCACTAGAAGCACCTAATGCTAGCGACAAAGCGGCTTATATCGCTTACGAAAATACGCTGTCTCGATACATCGCTATCAAGGAAGAGCAGGCTCAGAAAACTAAAGACGATCTGCTGATCCTTTGGACGGACTACTTCAAGCCCGTGCACCTTGAGAAGTACCCCGATTTGCACGACACCTTTTGGAAGGCTGCGAAGCTTTGCTCGGCGTGTAAGGTTGAAGTTAGCGTTGAGCATTCCCAAGAACTGATGGCTGCGGTGCAAAAGATCCACACCATGTTCTGGGCAACCAAAGAACGTGATGTGGCTTGGTATACCGCTAGCTAGTGAGCTGTCGATTTCCCCTTTGGCGGTTTGCTTGAGGGATAATTTTGAATCTAATGGAGGTAGGGATCTAGGTTTAGGTCTCTACCTTTGTTATTAATTAGGCTTTGTTATTAATTAGGGCTTTGTTAGTGATTAGGGAGATGGATGGATGAAATGGCAGCTGAGGCATAAGCACTTGGGGGATTTATTGTTGTTCCTCATCCGCCGTCGCCAGCGATTTCGGATAACCGGGACTTCCATGCTGCCGTTGCTGAAACCAGGCGAAGAAGTGCTGGTCGCGCCCGTCCAATGGCGGAGAAATCAGCAGGATGGTATCGCCCCCACTGGCCAGTCTTCGGGCATCACCTTAGATACGGGCGATCTGGTTGTAGCCTGTCACCCCTTCCGACCCAACTTACGACTAATTAAACGGGTGATTGCCGTGCGCGATGACCAGACTTATTTGTTGATGGGGGATAATCCAGAAGCGGGGGCAAGCACTGACAGCCGCAGCTTTGGCGCAGTCCCTCCTTCCCACATCTTGGGCAAAGTCATCTGTCGATTTCCCTAACCCTATGATCCAGTCTCAATCCCGCCCCCCCGTTGATATTCAACCTGCAACGCCAGCAGACGTGCCGACTTTATTCGCGCTGGTACAAGCCTTAGCGGACTATGAAAAACTAGCCCATGAAGTGACCGGGACACCCGCAGCCCTGCATCAAAATCTATTTGGCGATCGCCCCTATGCCGAAGCTATTCTGGCCCGCATTGAAGGCGAAGTGGCTGGGTTTGCCTTGTTTTTCCACAACTTCTCTACATTTTTGATGCAGCCCGGTCTTTATCTAGAGGATCTGTTTGTCCTCCCGGACTTTCGCCGATATGGGGTCGGCACAGCGTTGCTGACCCACTTAGCCGAGTTGGCCTTAGCGCGGGGATGTGGTCGGTTTGAATGGAGCGTACTGGATTGGAATCAACCGGCGATCGCGTTTTATCAGCGTATGGGAGCTGAGATTAAGTCGGAATGGCAGGTGTGTCGCGTGAGTGGTGAAGCCTTAACCCAGTTCGGCCAGCATTAAGACAAATTCAATGCATCCACATCAATGGTGAGGCTGACCCCTTTAGGGCAGCGATCGCGCAGTTGGGTCAAATCGGGCAGTCGGTCCGCAATCTGTTCAGGATTTTGCGCTGGCGTTTGCGGGAGCTTGAGCAAAATATGCCAGCGATATCGCTGCGCAACACGCAAATTGGGGGCGGGGGCGGGCCCCAGCAGATCGTAGGTCAACCGTGAATTCTGATTGAGTAGCTGGGTAAGATCAGCGGCGATCGCAGTGGCGGTTTGCTCCACCCGAGCCGCCTCTAGACCGCTAAAGCGCAACAGCACGATCTGTCCCCAGGGCGGATAGGCTAACGCCTGTCGCTGCTCCAGTTCTTCAGCCACAAACTTAGCGTAGTCTTGCTGTTTGAGCGCTTCAATGACCGGATGATCAGGGGTATAAGTTTGCATAATTACCTGCCCTGGGTGATCACCCCGCCCCGCTCGTCCAGCAACTTGAGTCAGCGTTTGATAAGCCCGCTCACTCGCCCAGTAGTCATTCATGTATAGCAAGCCATCAGCAGCCAAGATGCCCACTACCGTCACTTGGGGTAAGTCCAACCCTTTAGTCAACATTTGGGTGCCCACGAGTAAATCAGCCTCCCCCCGGGCAAAGCGATCAATCAACGCCCGATGGGCCCCCTTAGTTCGCGTCGTGTCGCTATCAAACCGAATACAGCGCAAATCAGGAAACTGGTCTGCCAGCTCATTCACCACCCGTTGAGTGCCGCTACCAAAATGTTTGAGATAGGGGGAGCCACAAGCTGGACAGTGCAACGGCTGCGCTTGACCATAGCCACAGTAATGACAGCGTAGCGTCGGCATCGCAGCCGCGTAGGGCTTGTGATGCGACAGCGACACATCACAGTGAGGGCAGTCCATCACATGGCCACAGCTACGACAAGACACAAAACTACTGTGCCCCCGCCGATGAATAAACAGCAACCCCTGATTACCCGACGCTTTCATCTCCATCAAAGCAGCACTCAACCGCCGACTAAAAATCGATCGATTCCCCCCATGCAGCTCCTGCCGCATATCCACCACTTGAATCACAGGCATTGGCCGAGCATTGATCCGATCTGGTAGAGAAAGGTAGAAATTTTGGACAGCAGCCCCAGCGCTAGGGGATTTTGAATTTTGAACAGCACTCTGTGCCGCTGCGCTAGAGGATTTTGAATTTTGGGGATTGATAGCCAGCTTGGCAGCAGATTGCAAATCTATTGCAGTGGGCACACGCCGTGACGCCCCTACAGTATTTCCATCTTCCTGACTCCCCATCTCCCCATCTCCCCATCTCCCCATCTCCCCATCTCCTCCCTCCCGACTCCAAATCCAACTCTCCAACG
>JBCBZT010000026.1:0-108204 GCA_039815185.1 Cyanobacteria bacterium P01_A01_bin.123
GCCCTGATGGCCCTCCATCAGCGCGAGTTGATTGCCGTCTAAATCCCACAGCCGCGCCGTGCCATCCGCACCGCTGGTGGCAATCTGGCGGCCATCGGGGCTAAATAGCACCTGCTCGACCCTGCCCTGATGGCCCTCCATCAGCGCGAGTTGATTGCCGTCTAAATCCCACAGCCGCGCCGTGCCGTCCTCACCGCTGGTGGCAATCTGGCGGCCATCGGGGCTAAATAGCACCTGCTCGACCCTGCCCTGATGGCCTGTGAATCGTGTTTCTCGAATTTGATTCAGGCTGGTCTGTAGGGCTAATACTGGACTGGCTGCTAGATAGGTTAATCCGTCAGTTTTGAGAATTGAACTAACCCCATGGGTCGCTTTGAAAGCGGCTAACAAGCCTTCAGTCTCTTGAAACTGAAACTTCTGAGATGCGTTTACCCCGGTGCGCTCTAGGGTGGTAATGCGGCTGACTAGTTCTCGTTCTTCAATTGCTGCTGCTCTTGCCGTTTGCGCTGCTGCTAGATCTTGCTGTGCTTGTTGACGCGCTGTTCGAGCGACTGCCACCTGCGCTTGGGCATCGGCAATTGTGGCTTGGGCCGCTTGCTGCTCTTGCTGGGCACGTTGGTCAATTGCTGTCAGGCGGGCTGTTGCCTCGTCAACTTCTTTTTGGGCTTCTGCTTCTTTTTGCAGGGCTTCTGCTTCTCGCTGAATGGCGGCTTCAGATTGACGGCTGGCAACCCCCTCTTGAACTGTGGCCATGCCGACTTTAAAGTCAGCATTCATGACGGCAAAGTCAGCAGCACTCTGCTGTTGCTCAGCTTCGATGCGACTCTCGTTGGCGTCTGCCCTAGCGGTGCGGGCCTGGAGGGTGGCGGTAATGGCAGCCCCTCCGGTTAATGTTCCTAACAACGCGGCGGCAGCCAAAGTTGCCATCAATACCCGTCGAGCTTGCTTGTTCTTTTGCTGTAACCCTTGCCGCTCTGTCTGAACTGAAACCAGCTCAGCTTTTGCCTGCTCATTGGCTGTGGTTAGTGCAACTTTTTCTTGCTCTAATCGCTGTCGCTGTCGCTTCTCCTCCTCCAACTCCGCCATCAACACCTCCCACCGGGGTGCCTGCCGCTCCCGAATCACTCCCGCCAAATAATCGTGCACCAACTGATATCGATCATCCGGCGTATCTGGCAACTGCATCGCAATCCCCGAACCGCAGAGGATGTGGAGGACGAGATCGAGGGGGGAGTGTTCGGGAGAGGGGGAGGCAGGGGGAGGGGGGGAAGAAATGCCGAGCGCCTCCAACTCCCGCACCAATTCTGGCCGCGTCTTCAACGGTCGCGTGCCGCGTTCATCGGTCAACAGAAACAACACCAGCTCCGCCGATTGCCGATTTTCGTCGCCACAATCGGCCACCACATCTGCTAAATATCGCTGCACCAGCGTTTCCTTCGGCTGGTCACCCAACTGGCGATAGTGATCCAGCGTTTGAATCCCGTCCGTTTGCAACTGCGCCCCCACAATCTGCATCTCAATCGGACGCACTTCCCCCAACGACCCCGCCAAATCTGCCACTAGCGCATCCACCAGCGTAGGCTCCAAATGCATCTGCGCCCCTGCCGCCAATTGCCCAATGATCGCCTTCGTATCCGCTGGGCTAAAGTTGCCAATCTCGTAGAGAATCTGCTTACCCAAAATGTCTTCTAGCTGCGATCGGGCCATTGCCCCCTCAGCCATCTGGGTGCGCTTCACCAGTTGCCGCGCTTCTAATAAATAGTGGATGTAGTCCTCCCGTAGGGAAAACACAATCTTGAGCGCACCGGGCAGCTCCAAACAGTCGGCAATGAATTGAAAGAATTCGCGCCGCGCCAGCGGGTCTGTGTTGGCAAAGAAAAACTCTTCAAATTGATCGAAGATGAGGACGACGCGGAGGAGGTGGGTTTCGCATTGGCGGAGGGTGGCAAGGAGAGCGGGGGAGAGGGGGAGAGGGGGGGATGGGGAGAGGCGATCAACCGCGTCCGTACCGGGGGTCAGGGGCGTAGGGATGCGATTAATCGCGTCCAGGGCGTTGACAATCTCCTGTTGCCAGTGGGTATAGCGCCGGATCAAGACAGGCACATTGTCGCGATTTTCCAGGGCACGGGCCGTCAACGCCGGGACGAGGCCGCCATTGACCAGGGAGCTTTTGCCCACCCCAGAAGCCCCGTGCAGCACGATTAATTTATGACTGGTTCCCGCGATTCGGTTGAGCAGTTTTTGTAAATCTTGAAACCGTCCAGAGGAGGCAATTTCTGGGGCGATGTCTTCTAGGGTTTCGCGCTCCGATCGCACCGTGGGGCGCTGTTCTGTGCGCTGCGATCGCAGCCTGCCCGCCCCAATAAACGCCCGCAAGCCATACTGCTTTTCAACCGCTAACCGCTCCCGCTTGACCTCAAAGGCTTCCAGATACTGGCCCTGATCGCGTAGGCGCTGCTGCAACAGCGCCAGCACATCACTGTGCAACTTGGGATGCTCCATCACCCCCATGGCCTGGGCATCTCGCAGGTGGTCTGTCGCGGCCCCGGTTTGCCCCAAAGCCTGCTTGGCCTCGGCCAGCATCTTTAGATACAAGATGCGCCACCAGGTGACCTGCGGCAGTTGGGCCAGGGTGTCTAATGCTTGTTGGGCCAATTCTGCGGCGGGTTGCCACTGCTGGCGATGTAGGGCCACATCGGCTAAAAAGCCGTAGTCTTGGGCCAGTTTATTAAAATTGCCATCGCGCTGGTGCAGGGGCAGTGCCCTTTGCGCTGTAGTATCCAATTCATCCCACCGCTGTAACCGATGCAGCAGTCGCTCTAGTTGGGTAATGCTCTTGGCGACTAGATCCGCCCGATTCGCCTGCTCAAAGATCTGCAAACAGGCTTCTAGGGGCGGCGCTGCGTCGGCCCAGTTGGGATCTTGGTACTTGCTATTGTCGATGGCGAAGTAGCGCGATCGCCCCACATAAAACAGCGACAACCCCTGCTTCAACCGGGCCTCTGGATTATTGGGTTGGCGTTGCCAGTGGGCAGCGCTTTGCTCAAATAGCGCGATCGCCTCCTCATTGCGGACATTCAACCCCTGGGCAAAGGCAACACTGGCTTGCAAGTCTGGATCGAACACATGGCCTTGGGCTTGGAGATCTGCCAGGGCGATCGCGATCTCCTCAGTCCCCAGATAGCCCAGATCTATCGTTTTGAGTCGCCGATTGAAAGACTCCGGCGTGTTGGGGGCCAGTAACCCGTTAAACATCTGCTGGGCTGCTTCTTGCAACCGCTGGGCCAGTTCTGTAGCAGGCAGCTCAAACTCAATGGTTTCGCCCCCCGCCACACTTTCAAAATCGTTGGCAAACTGCGAAAGCTGATGATACCCGGCATCGGTAAACCACAGCACCAACGGAAAGGGAAAGTCCCGCCGAAATGCCTCCCGGCGTTTATTCATCTCCACCAGCAGCGTTTCTAGGGACTGCACCCCCTCGGTTTGCAGCACCATCACCGCCCCCGGTCGCTGATGTTCTGTCGTGCCTTGCACTAAGGAATAGAGGTTGCGTTCATCCGCCCCCAACCGCAACACATGCACCTCGCCTTGGAGGTTTTCTGCTGCCAGCTTGGCCAAGAGTTCAGCCAAGATACGTTCCCGCAGTTGGGCATAGTTGCAGCGCACCAATACCAGCGTCATGGCGTCAGCGCCTTGCCCCAACGCGATCGCGCCCACCAGTTCTTCCAAGGCCGCAGCATTGTGGGCCAGGTCAGCGGAGAAGTGGATGGGGTCGGGGGGGGTGGGCATTAGGGAGCGGGGGAGCAGGGGGAGCGGAGGAGCGGAGAGAGCAGAGGAAGGGTAGAAGCGTGATTAAAATCCTTCAATATTGGGGGACTTTGAGTGCTTGCTCCCCCAGTATTGGGGGCTGGGGGGCTGACATGGTATTGCTTGCCAAAATCCTAGCGTTAAATCGTTAAACTGTTACGTCTGAAGCGCTTCAGACTCTAGCAAGATAGGATTCACATCAAACCAAGATTCGCCTTGATTGCGATATTCAAACACCAGGCGACTGTGGATCAGGGTTTGATAATCTTGGTCGCCGCCGACCCTTTTGCGTTCGCGCACTTGACGCAATAAGGCCCATTCTTCGTCAGAGAGTTGTAGGGTCATTTCATTTCGGCGACTGCGGATGGTGGCTTCTAGAGCATCGCGACTGAGGGGGAACTGCCGCTGTTTACGAATCTAACCATTGAGCAGTCTCAGCAAATCGCGGACATGGCCACCGCTAACCTGACAGAGGCGATCGAGGGTTTCTGGGGCGTCGAACAACTCGGATATCGCCGCTAACCGTTCCGATTCTGTGCTGTTGGGCAATGCCCTGGCCAGCACTAACTGCCGCAACAGCGCCATGCTTTGCTCACAAATTTCGCCATTGCGTAACTGGGCAGGCACCATGGGCAACACTTTTGGATCATCTATGTATCTTGCGGTCAGCAAGCCATACTCGCTAGAGAACTTGAGTGCCAGGGGTATAGTGTAGACCTTATGGCAATGCAAGTTACGCAGACATTCATGCTGATCGATGAATAGATATTCCTGCTGCGATCGCCCAAAGGCCTTAGGCCGCTTGTCGACTCGATCGAGATTATCCACAATCACCACCAGTCCCTTTTGCCCCTGCTGCTTGAGTTGGGCGATCGCAGGTTTGAGCAATTCATTGTTAATCCCATCCACCAGCTGATTCTTTTGAGGGCCAAGGAACTGATTCAGGCGATCGCGTAGCGTGGCATCATTCTTAGCTCGTGCCGTAATTTCGCCAATGCCTAGCGATAGGGAAAACTCCCCGTCCAGCTCAACTTCAGTCATTAAAATGCGAGCTGCCCCCTGCAAAATACCCTTTAGCCCCTTGGGTTCGTCAAGATTCAGGCCTTCTATGCTTTGACTAATCCGACGGGCGATCGCCAACAGCACATCACCAATATCCACATCCGCCATTTCTAAATCTTCCGTGGACTCAAAATAGACCACGTGAAACCCATCGTCTTCAAGCTCGGCCCGCAGCTTTAACAATTCTGTGGACTTACCGCAACCAATATGGCCCGTAAACAACGTACAGGTTGGGTTTTCAGGTTCATAGAAAGTGATCAGATCCTTAATCTCGGAGATGATCTGCTCCCCCCGCACCTCTGAAAAGTCGATATAAAGCTGGCGATCGCCCTCCTTCCTCGGATCCAGGGTGCGGGCAGGGTTAGTGGTTTGAAAAAACTGGCGAACGTCTAACACGGAGGCAGCGATGGTAAAGAGGACAATAACCGCAGCGGGAACAGCTTCCCCCTATTTTTACCCAGTTTTGCAAGGATCAGGAATTGTCAGGGGTGAATGCGTCAGAGATAAGGCAAATTTTGGATTTTGGATTTTAGATTTTGGATTTGAAGGATTCTCCCCATCTTCCCCTACCTCCCCCACTCCCCCACCTCCCCATCCCGCCCAAAAGACGCCTTTTTCTCACAAAAGTGCCATTTAAGGGGACAGCCGATAAACTGTGACATCACTGCCCGGAATTAGTGCAAAGATTCGGAAAAATTTGCCTAGACGTTGATTGTTTACTTCTCGTCATCACACCTTATTTGTCTTGTTCTCGGCTTTCAGGATAGTTAACCTATGATTCGCTCCCTCACCGCTTGGACAACCGCAACGCTACTTGGCAGTTTCGCGATCGCGGCGTCTGCCCAAGCCCAAACTTTTGGCAATGTTGAAATCAATCAAGATGCCGTCGTCCCAGTTGTGGCCCAAGGGTCTGGTTTCATCCCCTATCGACTTTATGTTTATGAGCAAGTCTCTAGTACCCAGCAGTGCTGGAGCGAGTCGGGGACTGAACCGATTACGGTTGACCCACTTTTGCTCAACTTTGACTTTTCAGGTATTTGCAACCGGGCTGCCGACACTAACGGATACTCTGTTCGGGTAAATAACCAAGATTTGGGGTCTCGCTTCCAGCTCAGAGTGGTTGAAACCCAAGACGGTGACTTACTGCTGCGGGCTGTTTCTAACACTGAAGGGTCTTTTACCATCGGCAGTACGGGGGGCAAAGGCAGCAATGGCTATACCCGCATCGTTTTGGCACCCGGTTGGCGGTTAACCAAACGTACCTTTGATAACCAGGTACAGGGGCATTACTATTTCACCAATGACACCACCCTGGCCGAAGTCCTTTCAGGAAGCGATACGCCGGTGGTGGTTAATCCTACGCCGGATCCGATCAATCCGCCGACGGAGCCAGTCAGCGACCCCGTATTACCCCCACCGCCCGTAGTGGTCGGCAGCGACCCCCTATTGCCACCGCCGCCCGGGGGTGAAGCAGTCGCCTATCGAGTGATTGTGCCCGCTAGCGATGACGCCACCCTGTCGCGGGTGCGGACAGTGGAACCAGGGGCCTTTCGGACGACGGTCAATGGCCAGTCCGTGATTCAAGCGGGGATTTATCAAGAACGTCCTCGGGCCGAGATCATGCAGCAAAATTTGGGCCAGGCGGGTCTAGCAGCCCAAATCCTCAACAGCAGTCAGCCTATTCCGCCAGTGGTTGAGCGCCCGACTACCCCGGTTCCTCGTACGGGCGTCGTGGTCGTGATTGATCCAGGTCATGGGGGTCGTGACCCAGGGGCGATTGGGATTGGCGGGTTACAAGAGAAGGAAATTAACCTGGCGATCGCCATCCGCGTGCAGCAGATACTCGAAGAAAACGGAGTACAAGCGCCGATCACCCGCACGGGCGATCAAACCCTAGATCTGGATCCTCGGGTGCAGATTGCGAATCGTGCCAATGCGACGCTGTTTGTGAGCATTCACTCTAATGCGATTAGCCTTAGTCGCCCGGAGGTAAACGGTTTAGAAACCTACTATTACTCCACAGGCGCTAGCCTGGCCCGCACCATCCACAACAGCATTTTGCAGCGCATTGACATCCGCGATCGCGGCGTTCGCCAAGCCCGCTTTTACGTGCTGCGCTACACCGATATGCCTTCTGTGCTGGTAGAGACGGGCTTCGTCACCGGGTCAGAAGATGCCGCTCGACTGCGGGATCCCGCCCACCGGAATGCCATGGCCGACGCGATCGCCCAGGGCATTCTCAACTATGTTCGCGGGTCGTTATAGCAGAGGGGTGGGGTCTGTTTTACAGTCGCGCCAGCAGCTCTTGTTTCTTAGTTTGAAATTCGTCTTCGCTCAAAATACCCTGGTCTCTCAATTTGCCTAACTTTTCCAGGGCTGCGTAGACATCTTTGGCACTGTCTTCCTCGTTCTCTAAATCAGAAACGTAGGATTTGCCCTGTTCAAAGGCGCTATCGTAGGCCCGTTTAACCTGGTCTTCCACGAAGTTAGCCAGGGTACCCGAGCCAGAAAAATGGTTGATTGCTACCTGGCCCACGGCATAGGTCGATGCCCCCGAGGTAATCGACATAGACGCCCCGCCCAGTACGGTGCCAACCCCTGGAATAGCTTTGAGCATGCTTGCCCCTAACCGAGCCACTGTCGTGCCAGTTAAGGCTGAGACAAAGCCTTTCGCCATGCTTCTGGAATATTCCACGCCATAGAGATGGGCCAACTGCTGCAACATTTCGAGTTGAATCGCAGTCACCGCTGCGAAATCAACTAGCGGAATGGGAATCAGTCCACCCCCCATTGCCCATAGCACATGGGACCGAATGATCGATTCTGCCTTAGCTCGCCTATCCATGACTCAATCCTCATGACTCGCTGTGAACGTCAAGGGTGGCATAAAAAGTACTGCCTTGACCAGGGGTGCTTTCAACCCAGATTTTGCCGTTATACTGCTGCACAATTTGACGGCAGATGGAGAGACCCAGGCCTGTGCCATTTTTAGTCCGGGCGTCAGAGGCATCGACCTGCTGAAATCGCTCAAAGATCAGCGTCAGCTTGTCCGCAGGAATGCCGCGTCCTTCGTCTTGTACCGAAAATCGCAGTTGAGGTTTGGGGCTGTTATGGCCTGCGGCTTCAGTCATCGCTGCCCTGAGCCAAACGGTGCCCCCAGATGGGGAAAACTTGATGGCATTACTGAGTAAATTAGTAAGTAGCTGCTGGATGCGATCGCAGTCTACCCAGACCTGTAAGTTCATGGGTTCTGTGACCAAGTTAACCCGAGCTTGATCGGCCATCGGCTGCATTGCGACAGTGGCTTGGGTGAGTAGATTGCTGAGTTCACACTGCTTTTTGTGCAGGGTCAGTTCACCCGACTTCATGCGCTCCAGATCGAGGATGTCGTTCACCAACCGAATCAACCGCTCGGCATTGTTAATGGCGACCTGAATCATCTGCTGCCCTTTTTCAGATAGGTCACCGAGCTTGCCTGTGGCAATCAAATCTAAAGCACCCACTAGTGCACTAATAGGCGTTCGCAATTCGTGGCTGACGAGGGAAATGAACTCATTTTCCAATCGCTTCCGTTCGGTAATGTCATTCACTAGGGTTAAGGTGCAGGGTTGCCCTTCCAGCTCAATCGGTTCGACGGAAAGCAAGACCGTACGAATTTCGCCAGATTTTGTCCGCAGTTCAAATTCGCGGTTGTGAATTGCGCCTGTCCGGGCGAGTTCAGCAAGTCCTAAGGCATGGGCTCCAGGCCTCAACCCGAGGTTCAAATCGATGGGGCGTTGCCCGGTAAGTTCGGCGTGGGTGTAGCCGCTGAGGCGCTCAAAGCTGGGGTTAACTTCAACAAAGCTGCCATCTTTTAAGGTATTAGTTGCGATCGGGGTAGGGCTGGTTTGAAAGATTTTGGTAAATCGGGTTTCGGCCTGCTGGCGACTGCGAATTTCAGTTTGTAGCTGATGGTTTTGCTGTTGTAGCTGCACCTGGAGCGATCGCAGCTGTAGATGGGTTTCAATCCGCGCCAGCACCTCCTCTACTTGAAACGGTTTAGTAACAAAATCCACCCCCCCCACCTGAAATGCCCGCACTTTATCCAGGGTTTCACCCAGGGCACTAATGAAAATTACGGGAATTCCAAGGGTACGTTCGTCAGACTTCAGTTGCTCGCAGACCTCATAACCGTTCATCTGGGGCATGTTGATATCGAGCAAAATCAGATCAGGGGGAACCGCCTGAGCTGCTCGTATAGCTGTGGTGCCCTTCGTGACGCTGCGCACCTTATAGCTGCGCTCAGTCAATAACTGGG
Organism: Cyanobacteria bacterium P01_A01_bin.123; assembly: GCA_039815185.1. Lineage (GTDB taxonomy): Bacteria > Cyanobacteriota > Cyanobacteriia > Phormidesmidales > Phormidesmidaceae > JBCBZT01. The sequence goes on from JBCBZT010000026.1 coordinate 9,167, forward strand.
AGAGTAACTGCAAGTTTTCTGGCGTATCGTCAATGACCAGCAGGTCGGCCCGATAAACCTTTGCCACTGGGTTAGTTATCGTCGGATTAGTCATGGATGACCGCCGCACTCAGCTCAATAATCGCATCAAAATCAAACCGATCAATCAAGGCCATCAACGCCATGATCATCACACCCTGTTCCGTTGGCACCTGTTCTACTAAGTGCCGTAACCATTCCCCATCAGCCTGAATTGCTGCCTGGTAGAGTTGCCCCATCCAAACGTCGTCCATGACGCTTAGATCTAAAGTTTGCAGTAATGGGGTTTGCTGCGGGCGTGAAGGGCGCAATTCCCCTGTCTCTACTTCACTCCCATAGAGGTAGGTCACGCCTAAATGCTTCGCTAATTGGTCAAAAATCTCTGCCGCCTGAAATGGCTTCCGCACAAAATCATCACACCCCGCCGCCAACACCGCCTCCCGCTGATCTTCAAAAGCACTCGCCGTCAGCGCAATAATCTTCGTCCGCTCTATCTCCCCATCTTCCCCTGCCTGCTCTGCCGCCCGTCCTTCAGCTGCCCGAATCCACCGCGTGGCCTCATACCCATCCACAACGGGCATTCGCATATCCATCCAAATCAGATGAGGCCGCCAGTTTTGCCATTGGCAAATGGCATCTGTGCCATCAGCAGCCTCCCGTGTGATAAACCCCACCCGATCGAGGAGCTGGATTAAGGGTGCCCGATTTTCGGAGCGATCATCGACCACCAAAATTCTAAATTCAGGTTGATTAGGCACCAACCGCTGAACCAGAACCGTTGACGCATGAGAGAGAAATTCGACATTCCCTTGCCCCAAGTCGATCTGCACCCGAAAGGTAGACCCCCGATCAACCTGGGTCTCAACCTCAATGCTGCCTCCCATCAACTGCACAAACGCTTGGGTAATCGCCAACCCCAACCCCGTGCCCCCCTCCCTAGGCCCATGGCGGACATCTTGGGCAAACGGCTGAAATAAAACTTGCCTCACACTATCTGGAATACCCGAGCCAGTATCTTCCACTTCAAATTGGAGCGTCAGATTTTGCGAGCGATGCTCAGACGTTGACCCACTGGGCATCACTCGCAAAATCACATGCCCCTGCTGGGTAAATTTAATGGCATTGCCCAACAGATTGATCAACACCTGACGCAATTTCCCTTTGTCCCCTACGACATACTGGGGCACACTGGGGCTCCGTTCAAAGATTAGCTTCAGAGATTTCTCTGCTGCCCGCATCTGAAACATGGCCTGCACGCCCTGAAGCAAACTATGGAGATCGAAATGACTCGGGTTCAAGGAGAGGCATCCCGATTCAATTTTGGACATTTCGAGCACATCATTAATCAACTCAAGCAGATGTTCCCCGCTGTTATTGATCACATTCAAAGTATTTCGATGTTGGGAGGTAAGGCTGGAGTCACGCACCATGAGCTGGCTAAACCCCAAAATGGCATTCATTGGCGTGCGCAATTCGTGGCTCATCGTGGCCAAAAATTGACTCTTGGCCAGATTGGCGGCTTCGGCAGCTTCTTTGGCACGATAGAGGGCGTCTTCAGCCTGCTTGCGATCGCTGATGTCTACAATCACCCCATCCAGCCAGAGCAGCTTTCCGGCATCGTCAAAAACGCCTTGACCCTTCTCATACAGCCAACGCAGGCTGCCGTTGGCATGGTGAATAGAATATTCCAAAATATAAGGACGCTTCTCATCCAGGGCTTGCTGGATAACGATATTTGAAGCTTCGACCTGAGGCTTTTCACACAGATCGGTGAGACTCCGAACTCGATTGTCAATGAAGTCTGAGGCTGGGTAACCCGTGAGGTTAACAATGGCCTCACTCAAAAAAGTCATCGTCCAGGATGGGTCAAAGCGGCCGCGATAAACGGCACCTGGCACGTTTTCGATCAGGGTTCTAAACTGCACTTCACTGCGACGTAAGGCAGTATCGGCCCGTAACCGCTCTAGCTCAGCACCAGCCCTGGCAGCGAAAATCTTGAGGACCATCTCTCGACTTGGGTCAAGGGCCATGGGACGATCGTCGATCACGGCGAGGTGTCCAAAGATCCGACCTGAGGAGTGCATTAAGGGAGCTGCCAGGTAGCTTTCGGCAGCCATGTTCTGGAATCTCACCGCATGGGGAAACCGGATTTTGAGTTGATCGGGATAGTATGCGAGTTGGCCCGGTCTGATGCCTTCACAGGGGGTATTTTTGCGGTTATATACAAACGAATCAAGTACAGCGCGACCATCCCAAAACGCCAAAGTCCTGACTTGGGTGCCGTCTCCAACAAACTCAGTGATGAAGGCATAGCGTACCCTCAAGACCTCTGCCAGGTAGCGGACGCAGGTGATGAAAAACTCGTTGCCAGTGAGGGCAGCCGTGCCTTCTACGATTAATTGCAGCGCGTCTTGCTGGCGCTTGCTTTCAGTGAAGTCTTCGCCAATACCCAGCAGGTGAGTCGGGATGCCCTGACTGTCATACAGGGGGAGCTTCACGCTGCGCAGGTAAACGCGCTCCCCGGTTTGCGGCTGGGTGACTTCTTCGGCGGTGTGTAGGGATTTGCCTGCTGCGATCGCGGCGATGTCTTGCTGGTGATAATGCTCAGCCAAATCGGGGGGCAGCAGTTCTCTATCATTTTTACCCAAGCCCTCCTTTTTAGAAAACCCCAGGATGTTTTCACTGCTTTGGTTGATCAGCTCGTAGCGTAGATCATTCTGAATATTTTTAGTGAAGACCGCCAACGGGATATTTTCGACAATGTTGGTCAAAAACTGTTGGGACTGGCGTAACGCGGCTTCCGTGCGGCGACGATCGGTGACATCGCGGAGTACCAGCACAGCGCAGCAACCGCCATCTTCTGACAGAATCCGGTTCCCCGTGATAGTCAGGATTCTTGAATGACATTCATAGTCTTGAGGCTCGTAACCATTTTGAAGCAGCTGCCAGGATGGATAATTGGCGACTGGCAAAGGCTGGCCCTGGATCTGGAGCAGCAAAATCTGCGGCAGCGGTTGGCCAATCACCGCTGTCTGAGGGAGATTAACCAACCGCCCAAAGGTAGCGTTACACCACTGCACTCGGTTGTCGGCCCCGACCCAAACAATGGCATCACCGATGGCTCCTAGGGTTGCCTCCATTTTGCCCAGCGTTGCTTGTAGCGAGTCCGGTATTTTGATTTCGACAGTCTTCTCCTGACTTACTGCCCTATCGTCTTCCACATCTGCCCCTTTGATTTCGACACCGAAGGCACACACTTATAGCGTAATAGTTAACTAGGGACCGGGGGTCTCTAAGCCCGATCGTTAGCAGTTCAGCCAAGGGTAAACGTATTAAGAACCTCGGTTAAGAAGGGTACCGCCCAATCGGGAAGATCTAGGGAATATTGACGGCAGCAGTCTATACCAACTCCACTAGAATTGAAAACACCTACCTGCAAGGCTTGGCATGGGGAATACTGCTATGACCACAACGTTAGTCACCCAAAGTGAAGCAACGCCTTTGACAGTCTCCTTACCGGCGATCGCACCGATGACCCGTGAACAATTCTATGAATTCTGCCAAGCCAATCGAGACCTGCGGATCGAACGGACGGCCACTGGAGAAATTGTGATTATGCCACCCGCCTTTTCAGACACGGGAAACCGCAACTTTAATCTTGCGGTACAACTCGGTATCTGGGCTGAGCAGGATGGTACAGGGCTAGGTTTTGACTCAAGTTCAGGCTTTACGCTGCCCAATGGGGCAACCCGATCACCTGATGCCACTTGGATTAAAGCAGAAAAGTGGAATGCATTGACTGAGGCGGAAAAAGCATCCTTTGCGCCCATTTGTCCTGATTTTGTCATTGCGCTCCGCTCTGCCAGTGACACGTTAACTGGGCTTAAAGCCAAGATGCAGGAATACATCGACAATGGCACATCCCTGGGTTGGTTAATTGATCGCAACAACCGAACGGTCTATATCTATCGCCCTAATAAGGATTCTCAAGTCCTTGAGGATCCTGATCAAGTCAGCGGTGATCCCGAGTTATCTGGATTCAGCTTATCGATGGCTAAAATTTGGTGAGTTGTGCCGAAATCTAGATCTTTATTTAGTCCTGATAGTGATGGTGAGACGGAATGATGCGCTAAAAGTCCCCAGCTAAAGCCTCAACACAGCGTTCGCAAATGGTGGGGTCTTCAGTCGATTCGCCGACGTGGGTGGAGTAGTTCCAGCAGCGATCGCATTTTTCCCCATCTGCATCCACAATGCCGATGCCCAGCACATCTGTTTCAACGCAGTGTTTTAGCCCCTTCAGCGCATCTGGAGAATCCAAAAGCTCCACCTGAGACACCAAAAACAGATAGCGCAGCTCATCTACATGAAGGTCGTTCTCCCCAATGCTGTCTGCTGGGTTCATGGCGGTGAGGGTTTGCCGCAAGTCGGCATCGGCGCAGTAGAGCAACACCTTAGCTTCTAGGGAAGCACCCACATCCTTAGCCGCACGGGCCTGTTCAAGTACTTTGTTGACTTCCTGACGCACCATCCGCAGTTGCTGCCATTTCGTCGCCAGTTCTGGGGCGTTCCACTCATCCGATAGGTTAAACCACCCCGATTGAAACACAGATAGAGCGGAGGTTTCATAGGGTAGATTTTGCCAGATGTCTTCGGCCATGTGACAAAGTACAGGCGCGATCGCTTTGGCGAGATTTTCTAACGCGATCGCCATCACGGTTTGGCAACTGCGTCGTCGTTTTGAGTCAGCTGCACTGATGTACAGCCGATCTTTAGCCGCATCTAAATAGAAATTAGACAAATCCACCACGCAGAAATTCTGCACCGTTTGAAAGAAGCGGAAAAATTGATAGCTGTCAAAGGCGCTTTCAACCTCCTGAGCCATTTCGGTGATCACGGTAAGCATGTAGCGATCGAGTTCCCCCAGTTCTGCATAGGGTACCGCCTGGGTTGCCGGATCAAAATCATAGAGATTCCCCAGCAAGAACCGCGCCGTGTTGCGGATCTTGCGATACACATCGGCCATCTGTTTCAAGATGGCTTTGCCGATGGAAATATCAGAAGTGTAGTCCACTGCCGACACCCACAAGCGAAGGACATCAGCACCATAGGGTGGGTCTTGCTTTTGGTTTTTGCCCCCTTCGATAACGACGCGGGGATCAACCACATTACCCAACGATTTACTCATCTTGCGCCCGTTTTCATCCAGGGCGTAGCCGTGGGTCAACACGGTTTTATAAGGCGCATAGCCATTGCAGGCAACACTGGTGAGCAAACTCGATTGAAACCAGCCCCGGTGCTGGTCAGAGCCTTCCAAATAGAGCTCCACCGGATAGTGCAGCTCATCTCGCTGTTTGGCCACTGCCGCCCAAGAGGAACCCGAGTCGAACCACACATCCATGGTGTCCATGCCTTTGCGATAGGTGCGTCCGTTGTTGCGGTATTGAGCGGGCAGCAGCTCTTCGACAGGCAGTTCCCACCAAGCATCGGATCCTTGCTCAGCAAACACAGCTTGGACATGCTTTAGCGTGTCTTCGTTGAGTAATACCTCTCCAGTCTCTTCATCAAAAAACGTCGGAATTGGCACACCCCAACTACGCTGGCGCGAGATACACCAGTCAGAGCGTTCCGACACCATCGAGGTGATGCGATTGATCCCTTGGGTGGGCACCCACTGCACGGATTGAATCGCCGCCATGGCCTCTTCTCGGAAGCCATCTACAGAGGCAAACCACTGTTCCGTAGCGCGATAGATAGTGGGTTTTTTGGTGCGCCAATCATAAGGATATTTATGGACGTAGGGTTCTTGCTTGAGTAGCGATCCAGCCTCTTCCAAAGCTTTAATCACCGCTGGGTTGGCGTCTTTGAGTACGTTGAGCCCCGCGAATGGCCCCGCTTCTGCAGTGTAATCACCGCGAGCATCTACGGGGGCCAGGATGGGCAAGCCGTTGCGTTGACCCACCTTAAAGTCTTCTTCCCCATGACCAGGGGCAGTGTGAACCAGGCCAGTTCCTGATTCGGTCGTGACATAGTCGCCACCGATCAAAATCGGACTTTGACGATCAAATAACGGATGGCGATAGTGAGATCCGGCTAAATCTTTGCCCTTCAGTTCCGCTTTGAGGGACAATTCGGTGTCAAGCACTTGGGCCATGCGATCCTTCAGGTCTTTCGCAATGATCAAATGGCGGAAGGGTTGCCCCGCAGCCACTTCCACAACGGCGTAGTCCAGCTCTGGATTAACCGCTACCGCTAAGTTTGCAGGAATCGTCCAGGGGGTGGTTGTCCAGATGGCAACGCCCAATTCTGATAAATAGGGTACTAGGGCAGCTTGGGCTGCTGTAGAAGCCTCAATGACCGGGAAGGCGGCATAGAGACTGGGAGAGGTATGACCTTCGGGATATTCGAGTTCGGCTTCGGCCAGGGCAGTCTGAGAGGAGGGGCTCCAATGGACAGGCTTGAGCCCCCGATAGATGTAGCCCTTGAGAAACATCCGCCCAAACACCTCAATTTGAGCCGCTTCGTAACTCGGGTTGAGAGTGGCGTAGGGATGTTCCCAGTCGCCCCAAACGCCATAGCGTTGGAAGCCTGTAGACTGTTCTTCGATGGTTTTGAGGGCGAAGGCGCGGGCTTTTTTGCGGAGCTTAATCGGCGTGAGCTTTTGGCGGGCTTCGCGGTCTAGATTTTGCAGTACCTTGAGCTCAATGGGTAGGCCATGGCAGTCCCAACCAGGAATGTAGCGCACCTTGCGGCCCCGCATCGTCTGATACTTATTAATGGTGTCTTTGAGAACTTTGTTGAGAGCATGGCCCATATGCAAACTGCCGTTGGCGTAGGGGGGGCCATCGTGCAGCACAAAAGGTTCCCCAGGATTGGACTCGGCCAGAGTGTCGTAAATCTTGTTGTCTTGCCAAAACTGCTGAATTTCCGGTTCCCGCTTGGTGGCGTTGGCCCGCATCTCAAAGGAAGTTTTGGGCAAAAGGACTGTCTCTTTGTAGCTTTTTTGGGCTTTTGGGGTGTCTGTCACAGCTTGAAGGCCAGTAGTTCTCGTTGATCACGCTTCCCGCCATTATCAGCCAGAAGTCTCAAGGCTTCAAGCCTAATATGGAATTGCGCCATAGCTCCGCGATCGCGATCGTGACCTGACTCAAAAACGACTCACAGGTTATCCAGGCCTGGATATCAACGGGCCAAGCAAATCATTGCCACACCACGCATCTAAGAGCAACCTCAAAGAATGGCCTTGGATCGCTCTGAAACAGTTTGATCGGCTTCATGACAGAGAACGAAAACTTTAGAAGATGAAAACATCCTAAAGAAAACGCCAATTCTTTAGGAGTCAGTGTGCAGTTACTAGCAACCAATAAGTCAGGTCAAAAGCAGTTCTGCATTATTAAGTTTTAATTAAAATTATTTCATCCTTAAACGAGCTTGGCATTCAGCATTGCTGTTTCCGTGAAGTTTTTCGGCTTGTCGGACAATATTTCTTTATGACTGAATACTTTTTTGAGCCACTTAGCATTGGGCTCCGCGTCAGCATTAATCTTGTTTTTATTGCTCACCAATCGAATGTTCTGATTAAACATTTGTGGTGTGTCGTTTCGGTGATTTAGCCTAATCCAGACAGGATAGTGCTTTAGGGCTCAGGATACCCTAATCTGTAGTGTGTACTGATCCCCGATAGGTTCATCGCCTCCGTGAGTTGACGCCCCCATAAATTCACTGGCAGTGAGCACTAGCATTTTCTTTAAATATGATGTATTTTTCCGTAACATTTGGGGCATTCAATTATTTTCTCCGAAAATAAATTAATAGTTATAATTATTTAGCTTATGGGGATTAACCAGCCTCTAAAATTAGAGATCAGGTTGGGGATCAAGTTAATTCAGTTCATTGGGTGAAAGCGATCGCATTTTGTGAAGGCCCAAATGAACATGGATCAGGGCAGCGCCTTTCGCGAGTTAATTGGTCAAACCAATTGACCGCTTTTGACTTGAATTACAGTTATGACATTCGACATGGAAAATTTGGGCGGGGATGACACTGCTATTCAAAGCTTGCGTACTGAAGCAAAAGCGTCGACCACTGCCGAAGGCGTTTTGTCAACGACTGGTTCATCGATCACCACTAATAGGCAGCCCGATCTAGGTACGGTTCTCGCAATTCATCTAGATGGCCCTCAGGCAGACTCCCTCGGGCGTCCACTCTTGGCAAGGCTAAGCCAAAAGGGATATTCAGTCCATTGGTCAACGTTGCAAATTTGCCAACTCGGCTCGGCGTCTGATTTGCTTGGGTCAGATCAGCTTGTGCCAGATCTCATTGTGATTGAAACCCAACAGGTAGATAGCCTGCTGCGACCTGAATGTCAACGGGTGCTGGTAGCCTTAAATATTGACGTTATCCCGACGGTCGTTTTGACCCATGCCCCACCGTTGCCCCTGACCGTCGCCGCCCTCCAAAACCTTGGCATTATCCATACCTGGAGCGGGCCAATTGCAGAGGATCTAACGGTTCTCAAGCAGCTCGAAGTCTACGTGAAGTTAGGCCAACGGGCACAGTCACTGGTACATCAAAAGCAGGTGCTGATGACGTCACTGCAGCAACGCGATCGCGCTTTGAAGAACCACTACATGATCGAAATGATCATGAGCCAGAAACAGCAACGACTAGAACACCTTGCCTACATTGATGGGTTAACCCAAATTCCTAACCGTCGCTATCTCGATGCCACCTTAACCCAAGAATGGCAGCGATCGCAGCGAGAAGGCACTCCTTTGGCTGTCATTATTTGCGACGTGGACCATTTCAAGCGCTACAACGATACCTATGGTCATCCCACAGGAGATCACTGTCTGCAGAAAATCGCGACCGCTGTGGCCGAAACCATTAAACGCCCCGGAGACTTTGTGGGACGTTACGGCGGCGAAGAGTTTGCCGTGGTGCTCCCTAACACCGACCTAGAGGGGGCACAGCGCGTCGGGGCTAGCATCCAGGCTAATATCAAGGTGCTGCATTTAGCCCATCGCACTTCTGAGGTCAAACCCTACATCACCCTAAGTTTAGGGATTGCGAGTATCATTCCCAAGCGGCATTTATCCATGGAACGCTTAACGACTTTGGCTGATAAAGCTCTTTACAGGGCAAAGCTGCTGGGTCGAAATCAGATTGCAGTTTATTCTGCTACAGATTTAGACCATAACCCAGATGCTTCGACTGCCAGTATTCCTGCTGCTGAAGGTAGCCTCAAATCAGTTTCGGCCTAAAAATCGTTGATATATCGCTGGCCAGCTTGCTGAATGCACCGAGCATCGCTGCGATGCTGAGTCTACAGGCAATCTGGCTCGCAGTCTTGTCCTAACCGGACTGGCGACTGCTAAACCGTTTCCGCTTCCAGAATTGGCGGTTTGCTGATGAGAAAACGCCATATCCCAAGCTGGGCGCAGTTTAAGTCCCGTTTGAAAATCCTCTTGAAGACTGTACCCGCTCGTAAAATATTCTGCTTCGTGGATTTTGACTTCTAGATTCTGAATCCTGAATTCTGCCCTCTTTCATCTTCTCCGAAAGAACCAGAGCCCACTAAACTACTATAGGCATCAGAGAACACCATGGGGACAGACGAGTAGCATTGACGAATCCGGAGAATTCATCAGCAACTCAAATGTTGAACCGCAAGGAATTGCGGGAACTGGTGCGATCGCAGCTGCAAGGGCTTTTAGAACAGGATAATTTTCAGGGCGCAAAGGCTCTGTTAGTGCCCGTTAAACCTGTGGACATTGCTGAGGCAATTGAAGGGTTGCCTGAAACCATGCAGGCGATCGCGTTTCGGCTGCTCTCTAAAAGTGAAGCCATCGAGGTTTACGAAAATCTAGACTCCAGCGTGCAGCAAATCTTGGTAGAAGACTTCAAACGCCAAGATGTGCTCGACATTGTAGATAAAATGTCCCCCGATGACCGGGCACGGTTATTTGACGAACTCCCCGCCAAAGTCGTGCGCCAACTGCTCCAGCAAATGAGCCCCCAAGAGCGGCAAGCCACGGCTTTATTGCTGGGCTACGAAGCCGGTACAGCAGGGCGCATCATGACGCCGGAATATATCGCGCTAAAAGAAGGGTGGACGGTTTCTCGATCCCTCGAATACATTCGCAACCGAGCCCACCTGAGTGAAACCATCTACTATCTCAACGTGACCGACGCGGCCCGACGCCTCACCGGTATCTTATCCCTGCGCGATCTGGTCGTGGGCCACCCTGATCAAACCATTGGCGAATTTATGACCCGTGAAGTGGTCTCGGTGCAAACTGACACTGACCAAGAAGAAGTAGCCCGTTTGATTCAGCGCTACGACTTTTTGGCAGTCCCCGTGGTCGATGCGGAACAGAGACTGGTCGGCATTATCACCGTCGATGACGTGCTCGACATTTTAGAAGAAGAAGCAACCGAAGATATCTATGCCTTAGGGGGGGTGCAATCTGGCGGTGACAACTATTTTCAAACTAACTTATTGACCGTGGCCCGTAAGCGGGTGGTCTGGCTATCGGTGCTGTTGGTCACCAACACCGTTACCACTGCTGTTATTCGCAGTCAGCAAGATGTGTTGGAGCAGGTGGTCGTGCTGGCAGCGTTCATTCCCCTGCTAATTGGTACTGGGGGCAATGTCGGAGCCCAGTCATCTACGGTGGTCATTCGCGGTCTCAATACCGATGAAGTTAAAACCGACGATGCCCTCCGAGTGATTCGGCGAGAAGCGATCGCCGGGGCATTTCTTGGCCTTATGCTCGGCGTTGTGGTGACCGGATGGGCCTACGTACTCCAAGGAAATTTGGCCGTAGCCGTCACCGTGGGCATCAGCCTAGTCGCCATTTCCATATTGGCTTCGGGAGCAGGATCCGCCTTACCGTTTTTATTTCAGACCATAGGCTTTGACCCCGCCCTAATGTCAGCCCCATTTATCACCACTGTGGTGGATGTATTAGGAGTATTGATCTATCTCAATTTGGCCCGTCGGATTTTGCAACTTTGAAGACAAGGGAGGAGCGTCGAGCCAGAGAGAAGCGTTTTGGGGCAAGCCTCATCTTTTCTTCGTCAATGGCATCGCCCATGATAGCCAGGCTCACGTTTTGGGTTCGTTAGGAAAGTGCATTTACGAGAACCCTAAAAATGTCCCCCCTTGGAGCCGTTTGGATCTGTCTGGCCTATGGTTTTGGCGTGGTTATGGCCAGTGTTTCGACTCACTGGCCAATTGTTTTAGCCTTCCCGATCGTGGGCTATGGGGTATTACTCGGGTGCGTCGTAGCAGCCCTCACAGTGCCCCGTTATTGGTGGCAGGGGCCGTCTCGACAGATCTGGATTGTCATGGGCTGTGTTGGGCTATTGGCATCAGGCTACTATCAATGGCGATTGCCAGTCCCCAATGCTCAAAATATTAGCCAATTCGTTGTGCAAACTAGCAAAGTTTGTGCAACGCCAACGGTGACCGGTCGGGTGGTCACCGAACCTCGCCTAACGCGCAGTCAAAAGGGGCAGTTTACCCTTGCAGTAGACACACTGCGCTGTTGGGATGATCGGGCTGAAATCACCTACGATCAATCTGTTCGGGGCAGGCTGTATGTGACAGCTCCCATGCTGCAAGTGACAGGAATTAGGCCCGGACATCAGGTAACCCTAACGGGCAATCTATACATGCCTGACCCGGCGCAAAATGACAGCGATTTTGACTTTAAAGCCTACTTGGCTGCGCGAGATATCTTTGCTGGGTTTCAAGCGAGCAACATCGACCTACCCCGAGAGGAAGAAGCATTTCAATCTGGATGGGGACTTTGGCAACTGCGACGACGCATTGTAAAAGCCCATGTAAAAGCGTTGAAAAGCCCAGCCGGGCCAATGGTGAGTGCAATGGCCTTGGGGCGCAGGGCAGTGGATTTGCCCTATGACATTCGTGACACGTTTGTGCAGGCAGGATTGGCCCATACAATGGCGGCTTCGGGATTCCATGTGTCGTTAATTTTGGGCGTGGTGTTGGCGTTGACGCGATCGCGATTGCCTAGAACCCAAGCGATCGCAGGTGGCATCACGCTGCTGCTTTACATCGGATTAACGGGCATCCAACCCAGTGTGCTGCGGGCAGCGTTGATGGGCGGCGGTTCGCTCATTGGGTTGGTGCTAGACCGACGGGTTAAACCATTGGGCTGTTTGCTGATGGCTATCGTAGGGCTATTAGTTTGGAATCCGAAATGGATTACCGACATTGGCTTTCAACTGAGTGCGGTGGCAACCTTAGGATTGATCGTGACCGTACCTGCCATCGCTAAGCGATTAGATTGGTTGCCCACGAATCTAGCGACAGTGATTGCAGTTCCCTTAGCCGCTTATCTGTGGACGATGCCACTGCAACTCTACTGGTTCCATACCTTTTCGCCCCACAGCATTTTGCTCAATATCATTTCGACGCCTTTGGTGATTGGGTTGAGTCTGGGCGGTGTGATCAGCGGACTGGCAGCAATGGTTTGGCAACCGCTGGGGAGTGCGTTGGCGCTGCCGCTGTATTATCCTGCCCATGCCTTACTGCACCTAGCAGAATTTACCAACCGCCAACCCCTGAGTGGCTTGTCTACAGGCCAGTTCTCTGAGCTTCAATGCTTGGGAATTTATGGCCTCTTTGGGTTGGCTTGGGGATGGCCCTGGTGGCAAAAACGCTGGTGGATAGTTTCCGGCTTGGTTTTGAGCGTGATTGTGGTTCCCTGGTGGTTTAAAGTTGCTAGCTTGACTCAGGTCACTGTGTTGGCCACAACGGAAGACCCAGTATTGGTCTTGCAAGATCAAGGCAAAACCCTGCTGATTAATAGTGGACGAGCTAGCACAGCAACTCATACCGTGTTGCCGTTCTTGCGTCAGGCTGGCATCAACCACCTGGATTGGGCGATCGCACCCCGGTTACCGAGGGATTATCCCGACGGATGGGAGACAATTTTTAACGCAGCTCCGGTGACAACCTTCTACGGTCAAGATGACCAAGATCCATTGCCAGCGTTACCCAAGCACTATGTTTCAATGCCTGTGGGCCAAAGTACTCAGCTAGAAGCTGGCGTGGTGCAAAGTCTTGGTCGTGACAACCCGATTTTACGATTCACGGTGAAAAATCAATCTTGGTTATTGCTGACACCGTTGGATGCTTCACTCCAAGCATATCTGGCCCAGGCTGGGGCCACGCTGCAAAGCCAAGTGTTGTGGTGGGATGGTACTCCCTTAGTTGATGCCTTGTTGAACGTTGTTCAACCCTCTGTCGCTGTATGCTTTGGCCATGACTTAGATCTGACCGTAGAGCGGCAACTACGCGATCGCGGTGTTCAACTCTATTGGCCCGCCCGCGACGGTGCCCTACAGTGGCGACCCAAAGCTGGATTCCAGCTGCAGCAGGGCAACGGAGATCTAGATGTGACGTTGTCTGGCTAAGCGGTCGTGTGATTTACAGCGGTCTTAAATTGTCGACAAATTCCATCCCGCAACTGAGCAATCAACGATAAAATAGCTCAGCAAGCATAAAAATTACTCATAAAACCGTCTTGGAGAGGTGGCAGAGCGGTTGAATGCGGCAGATTCGAAATCTGTTTTAGGGTCACACCTAACGAGGGTTCGAATCCCTCCCTCTCCGTTGTATTTCGGATAGTTGTGTTTCGGAATATTATGAGGTCAGCTTAAGAAGGGACGCACTTGATCGGCCATTTGGGCGCTGGCACTATCCACAGTAACTAGTTCTATCGGCTCGGCACTCACTGCCCCTAGGCCCAAATCAGCAGCACGGCGGATCTGTGCCTGGCTCCAGATTGAACCGTTAGAGACCTCGCGGGTCGTGCCCAACATTCGCAAAATGGCAATGCCGACGGCATCGATGGCGATTCGATCAGTACTCGCAAGCATGACACCAGCCCTGACCCGACGGCCTTGTTCAGGGCCGCCACCGACAAAAGCGTCAACGCCGTCGATGATAATTAGAGAGGGGCGATAAGTTTGGTTGACTTCGGCAATCATCAGTCTCTGGTTGGCAGAGCGATGCAGTTCTCGCATGTAATCGTGACTGTCGCCTGGAATCTGGCGAGCCACCATGCCGATGGTATTTTTCAGCGATAGGGTGAAATGACCACCGAAGCGATGGGTTTTGAGGCAGCAGGCACTGACGATGGCATCAGAGGCTAAAACGGGTTGGGCGATCGCGAATCCCCGCGACCAGTTGGTTCCTTCTCCAGGAAAATATTGCCAGCCGTTGCGGTCGAGTTCATCGAAGACAAGGGGAGTAAAGCCGTAGCGATCGGCGAGGGAAAATACCTGCATCTGGGTCATCGCGCTGCGGGTATTGGCCATCCCGGAGCGATCGCCGACGGTGATTTGACTCGCGCCATCTCCCTGGATTTCTTGCACTAGGTTTTCTAGGACGGTGGGATCGGTGGCAGCGGGGGCTGGATCGCCTGTGTTGTAGTTGGGTTTGATAAAGACGCGTTTGCCGTTAAAGCTTGGGGGTTGCAGGAGTTCGATGGCGCGGCGGACTCCGGCGGCGCGATCTGTGGTGCTGATCAGGGCAACTCGGTGTGGGTTTAGTCCTGCGGATGCTAGAGGAGTTGTTTGGGGCAGTGCCGTTGGTGATATTGAGGGAATGAGTTGGGTTGAAGATGATGAGGCCGTTAAGGGACGGAGAGCTGGGGGTAGCAGGGCTGCGCCACTGATTAAGCCCAGTCGCTGCAGCAGTTTGCGGCGGGAGTTTTTTTGGGGGGGCAGTGTGGACATAGCTGATTGTGTTGCGGTTGAAAGCTGGCTGGTTTTCAGGCTCACTTTCCATTATGGCAATGGCAAGTGTGGCGCTGTGGAACACTCAGGGAAAACTCATTTGACAACGCCCATCCCCAGTTTGTCCACGACCAGACCTTTGGGTAGACAACGCAATCCTATTGGGCACTGAAGATAATGCGTTTCTCAATACCCAGGCAGAACAGCACAGGGTGAGTGATAGACCGGGTATCGTTATGCGCCATAGGCTAGCGACGCTGATTTCCCGAGCTGGACTTGGTTTAAACCAGACAACCGTTAGATTAAAGTGAATCCTTGTTTCTGAGTAAAAAATGAACTGTTCCGTGGGGAATGAATCGCGTCGATGGGGACAGAGATAGGCCCGCTTGACAATCAACCTTTGCCCCTGCCAGGAGCAAATCCTGCAACACGATTTGCCGATGCTGCTTAATCAGCGCTAAATGGTTGTTGTTCAGATAAACGATAGCCGCAATTTCATTCAGCGGCCTGGGTCTAGCCAAAAGATGGCCCCTAAACGCAACGAGGTAATAAATCTGGTTAGAGTGAGCCATACTGCCATGGCGAGAATGGCGATGTTTTTCCCAAATGAGCTGGGGTCTCACCGACTGATCGATTAAATCAATCGCTTCTATCCCCCCGTCTGAACGTATTAGATAGGTGCGTTCTGCGCTTTCAATGTGGGAAATAACCGCCCCAATTTCTTCTCGCCCCTCGCGTAGGGCACAGTCAACAAAAGATTCTTGGGGCGTCATTCGCTTACCGCCAATGCCAAATAAGCGCACTTGAAGGCTAGGGCTGATCAACTCTCGCTTTGGCACCGAAAAGACATGGAACCCTTCCCAGTTCAAAAATAGTGCCGCGCCCGCAGGTGCTCTCGGCCCAATTAAGTCAGATAAGCGCATAACCGCCGTAGAAAATTGGGTTAGCGGTCATTTGCTAGCCGCCTTCACATGCCTACAGGCTAGCAGGTTGCGCATGGGCAGAGGTGCGATCAGTTACAGGGGGTTGATCCATTGGCCGCGTTTGTTCTAGTTCGCCGTGGGCTTTGAGCAAGGCTGCTACCCGCTTACGAATCATAATGCCGGGGCGATCGGTGAACATGTGCTCTTCTTTGCCAATACTCAGCGGGACATCATAGTCGGTCGATTCTAAAATGCTTTTGTCTTCCAGCGTTACGGCCCGATCAAAAGCAATCACGTCATCGGCTTTGGTATCAGCTTCGGTGTCGTTGCGGATGCAAAACTGCACCATTTGCGAGGTGCTGTCGTCAATCGGGGTCATGGTATTGACCACAATGTGAGACAAGCCGTTGGGATAGTTGATGCGCAACCGAATGGTAAAGGGCATAAACCAGTCCATATCTAAGGTGCGGACGGTTTGGGCCTCAGCCAACTTTAAATTTTGCTGTTGCAGATCGGGATTGACTACCCCCAGCGTTCCGGTGACGCGAATGCCATAGTCGGTCTCTTGTATCTCTAACGCATCAGGGATGGGGTGTTCTTCACTGCCAAAGGTTTCGGTATGCACAAAGGTCGGATGGGCCAAATCGAGTTCATTTTCCATCACCCGGAGTCCCGCACAGTTCCACGGTTCGTAGAATTCGTGAATCAGGCGAAAGTCAGTCTCAAAAGCTTCCGGAATGTGGGGCAAGTCCATCAGCGGGTCGGCAAGACATACCCAAGCATAGCCATAGCGTTCGAGACAGCGGTATGCCTCCACCCGGTAACTGGCCGGTACTGCCGTTTCGGCTTTGAGTTGGGGGACGTGTACACAGGTTCCATAACTGTCGAATTCCCAACCGTGATAGGGGCAACACAATCGCCCTTCAGCCACTTTACCTAGGGATAATTTGGCGGTTCGATGGCAGCAGCGATCGCGTACCGCTGCAGGCACTCCCTCCTCCGTCAGCCAAAGCACAATCGGTTCACCTAAGAGCTGAAAGGCTTGGGGGCCGTCAGCCAAGGCTGATGTTGGCACCACTGGATACCAAAACCGTCGAAAAACAGGCTGTTGCGTGACTAGCATAGGAAAATCTACCCCAATACAGAATCTGAGC
Organism: Cyanobacteria bacterium P01_A01_bin.123; assembly: GCA_039815185.1. Lineage (GTDB taxonomy): Bacteria > Cyanobacteriota > Cyanobacteriia > Phormidesmidales > Phormidesmidaceae > JBCBZT01. The sequence continues at coordinate 26,034 of JBCBZT010000026.1, forward strand.
AATTGCTGTAGTGCTTAGATTATCGTGCTCTTTTGGGTGGAGATTACGAATACAGAGAATTTTTTGTTTGTCACGTTAACTCCGATGAGTCCTTTGATACAGGTGGTTCAATTAAAGGGAGCGGTGGGAAGCGAATCGTTTAAAGTTCATCAGGGGTGAGGCGTCAAGCCAAAATCCAGCACGACGACATACGGGCTAGGGGGCATAGGTTTGCACGGTGCCATCGGGTGCAATCCAGACAATTGCCACAATCGGCTGATCCGCGACTGTCTGCAGAATGGCCTCTAGGGAATCTGAAGATGGGGGCATCGGCAACGCAGACGAATCGTCGTAACTCTGGAGGCTATCGTTGGGCTGCAGCGCTGTGGACACCTTTTCTGCAAGGGCGATAGGCGTTTGCCCTAGCGATTGCGACAAGGCTTCATTTTGAGTGGGGGACATAACCGCTGCAATCGCCTTTGAGCCTAAATCTGCTGCTGGCACTAGCACTGCTTCAAGGCCAGTGGTGGTGAAAGATACGGATGGACAATCTTGAGCAGGTTGAACGATTGCCAAACTGTTTTTAGGGCCCCTAGTCAATGGAGTTTGATCTCGAAGGGCAGCATCGACAAAGTTGATCCCGTTGGAAACAGTGGCCAATAACCGAGATTGCAGGGGCTGGGAGCGACCCGACTCAGCGCTGGCACGATCGGACTGGGCGGGCTGCACTGCTGGGATGATGCTTCGATGGGCATTCATCTGGGCGGCAGCATTGGCGTTGTTGGCGGCAGAATAGCTTTGGCGCAGATTGTATTGGCCCCAAGCCGCTATCATGCCAGATGCTAACGCACAGGGAACCAATACTTTCAGGGTTTGAGTCTTGAGGCGATGACGACGATAGATCTGACGACTACAGATCAGGTAGCTTTCAGCCAAGGATGATAATTCTTGGGTGTGGCCCCGCAGCCCCCCCTCAGTCTCTGATAATCGCCGCCCGGCTAGGAGGTAGTCAAGATGACGAGGACAGCCTTGTCGTTGCCAGTCTTGGGCGGCGGTTTCCAATTTGCGTTGATGCCTCAGCAGGTCTCGCTTGTCATGCAGCCATTGTCGCAACAGCTCCCAACTTCGAATCAGTGATTCGTGGGCAATGTCAATCGTTTCGGGGGAGACGTTCTTGGCAAGGGTGGAACGGTTTACACAGCGCTGCTGATACGATTGCAGTAATTTAGACGGATATCGAGATTGGGGCTGACGCGATCGCGGGGAATGGAGTTTTTGAGCTAGCTTTTCTTGGATAGGCAAAGCCTGCCCTGCACCTGGCCAAGCGGCTTCAGGCAGGGCCAGCCCCAGGGGAGCTGCGCTGAGTGCAGGCTCCGTTTCGCGATTGATTACAATCAGCTTTTCGCTGGCCAGGCGATTGAGAATCCGAGTCACAAGTTCAAAGGGAAACTGACGGTTGATTAATTCGGTAGTGCGAGCCCGGCGGCGATTATCTTCAGTACCTTCCCCCAATTCACACAGCGCCAGAAAAATTCGCTGGGCGACCTGTTTTTCGATGGTATCGAGCTGTTCGAACACATGGGTTGCCCGTTGATTGAGCAGGTTGCGAATACCACCTAGCTGAGTATAAGCCGCCATTGTCAAGCAAGGTCGCCCTGTCACCTGATTTGATTGGCGCTGTTGCCAGAGTTCTACTAAGGTTTGCTGCAGCAGTGCCAGTTCACCCGGTGCCCCTGCCACATCGAGCAAAATGGAGTACAGCAGATTTTGCTCATAATCTAGTCCTGCCTGCTGCGCAGGCTTAATAATGGTGGCCTTGATTTGCTCATAGGTCATGGGAGAAACTCGCAGGGCTTGAGCCTGCATAGCAGCTATCAACACGGGATACTGGCTAAGCTGCTCAAGACTGCTGCTACGGGCTACCACAACCAGCGTCAGCTCTGGCGTCGGGGTTTGCAAAGCATGGTTCAAGCGTTGCAAAAAGGTATCCCGCTGTGCCTGATACGCTGGGGATGATTCGGAGAGGAATAGCTCCTCTAGCTGATCGATAATCAATACCAGCTTGCCCGGCCTTTGGGGCTGTAGGTGAGTTACCGTTTGCAAAACGGTATCCCCTGCAGGGGGCAGTGGCTGTAAGCTAGCCCGTGCCAATTGACTCAGGCTACTGTTGCCATCTTGTAAAAACGCCTCAGCTCGGTGCAGTTGCTCTGCTCGAGCCACGCTGTCTAAGGTTGGATCGACAAAGGCAGCGGCTAACCGTTGGAGGGGCGCATCACCTGGGGTGAGGTATTTAATCTGCCAGCGATCGCTACCGGGAATCCGCTGACCTTGCTGCAGTTGGTGAATCAGCCCTGCTCGCACTAAAGAGGTTTTGCCAATACCTGAGGCTCCCAGAATCGCACAAAAAGACTGGGTGTTAACACGCTGCAAGAGTTGGCTAGTCAAATCTTCTCGGCCAAAGAACTGCACCCCCTCGGTTTCGGTAAACGCCTTTAATCCTTGGTAAGGACAGTGAGTTGAAACATCGGCAGCAATGGTAGATCCCCCCTTGGAGGTATGGTCTGCCATCAAATTGCTTTGGGCACGGGTGAGCATAATATCGCTGCCAGAACTTTCAAACAGCGGTTGTTGCAGTTCCCCTTTGAGCTGCTGACTGACAGCACCTATTAGGCTGTGGTTGCTTACGACCCCGTCTCCGACACCGTGGGGATCAAGCCCCTTTAAGACTGCCTGGGTAAATACGCTCAAAGGCGATTCTAGAGACTCATAGGCCGCTTCAAATTCTCGCGAGGCTGCCATGAATAGCCGATCGGTTCCGCTTTGCGCGCCAGGATCAGCTTCTAGAAAATTCAAGATTTCGCCACTGTGGCAGCAGTCTAAAATCACGACCCGCTGTCTAACAGGGCTTTCTTGTAAAAGCCGCCGGAGCCAAAACAAAGACAGGCCAAAATTGCCAGTGTCTGGATTAGTATCGCTAGTGGCTAAATAGCCTTCTCGAATCCCAGCATTGCGTTGAAAACCGTGTCCCGAAAAATAGAATAGCGCCGTTTGAGGCACATTCTTACCCTCCGGTTTGAATAATTGAACCAGGGCCGATTCTAAGACGCGGGTCGTAACCGCAGTACGTTGGCCAATCTTCGGTTGACCGTCTTGGATAATCTCAGGCATCCGCCGCACCCGGAAATCTCCATAGATCTGGAGATGGTGGGCGATCGCATTTGCATCTTGCGCAGGTGCCTTGAGCCCTGGGAAGGTGTGATATTTATTGATTCCGACGACAAGTGCATCCCGTGACATTGAACGAATTCCAAACTACAGAGTATAACCAGCGGTGCTTTTCAGGAACTGAAATTAGATGAACCGAGCTGGGGGCGTTGTCAGGGGGCGAATTGAAATCAGATTGATTAAAGGTTGATAACGAATAGAGACGGGATTAACGAATTCAAATTACTTGAATAAGCCGCTTTGAGGTTGATTTGAATTCAAGCAATATAGTAGATTCAAAACAATCTTAAAAGATTGGGATCAAATACATCACTTGGGGTTACAAGCATTACTGTCTCTTTTTTATCCATCACTAAACGCGGGCTAGTGACTTTTTTGCTCAACTGTTCTCCATGTACAAACTAACTAAGACTTTTTTGAGTGTGAATGGGGGTCTGAGCCCCCAGCCTAGATTTTTCAATGGCGGCCCTGCGTCAGTTTTTTAACGATCTACGAGATTTCCATAAGCAATATCCAAAAGCTTTATGGGCACACTGCCAATTCTCTAAGGGTTTTCCGATCCATAGGATTACGGAGTTAATCTGTCGTTTTCAAAGTTTTTTCAGCCGCGTAGTTAGAATTACGGAATTTTCTAGCTGCCCTTTGGGAACATCAGCGATACGGCTGATTTTCGGGAAAATGGATTATTTTTGTCCGGAAATCTGTTTTGGGGGTGGGTCTAAGTCGAACTGACAGCATAATCCTGTGGAATAGGCCAACTTCTCTGGTGAATCCCACGCGAGATTTGAGGGGTTGACACCACTCTGTTATCAACGACTAGTCGAGAAAGTTGAGTCAGACTTGGCCAGAACAGACTCACAGTGTCTTGGAATCAGCTTGAACTGGGTCAGGAACCGCCTGTAAAGACTCTTCAACAAGTCTGCACCTGCCTAAAAAAGTGGGCCACTATTATATGGAGTGGGGCACTATTATGGAAAATCAGTATCAGGAGATCAGAAGATGGGCTTGTTTGATGGTGTCTTTGAAGCCGAAAAAAACGTCTCGGAATCAACTCTGAATCCGGCTGAGGCGTTTGCTGCGATTGCCCTGGTCGCGATCGCAGCAGATGGTTACCTTTCTGAGCAAGAGGGGCGAGAAATGACCATGGTGCTCTCTCGCATGCATCTCTTTCGTAGCTACTCTGGGGATGTCATGCACCGCATGTTAGACAACCTGCTGGGGACACTGAAGCAACAAGGCCCTGGAGAATTGATTGCCTTCGCCAAAGCGTCTTTGCCTGAAGATTTAAGGCCCACTGCGTTTGCGATTGCCACGGACTTAGTTTTGGCAGATGGCACTGTGACGCCCCAAGAACAAGCTTTCCTTGACGATCTCTACCGCATTTTAGAAATTCCGGGTGACACTGCCCTGCAAATTGTGCAAGTGATGACGATTAAAAATCGAGGCTAAATCGCATCCGATTTGAAAACTTGAGCAAGGGCGCAAGACCCTGCACCCTTACAGTAGAAATGCCTGAGCTTCTAGCTCAGGAGAATTGTAAGCTTTTAGCTCAGCTCAAGAGAGCTACAGATCTGAATATTGACAATGTCTAATTGGGTTTGGCGATACCTTTGTAAAAATAGCCTGCGACTTTGGGGATGCTGGGTTCATAGAACCGCTCAAGCGCGAGTAGCTCGAACCGTTTGCCAATCAAAGCATCGATCGGCCGATTTATGTGGCAGCCGTCGGCGACGATCTTTTGAATCGGGGTGAGGCGATTTTGCCAGGTTTGCACCCCTGGCTCTGGGCTGAGGCCATGTTCAATAAAAAAGAAACGCCCGCTAGGTTTTAGCACGCGGTGGATTTCCTGTAGGGCTTGCTCTACATTGGCAATGCTACACAGCGTCCAGGTACTGACGACGCTATCAAAGCTGCGATCGCCCATGGGTAGCGCCTCGCCATTGATCAGATGCGGGTCTACCGCAATTACAGATTGGGTGATCCGCCGCTGCGCGATCACATTCATCCCCGGATTCGGATCAATTACGGTTAGTTGGCTCACCGTTTCGGGGTAGTAGGCTAGATTTAACCCGGTACCAAAGCCAATTTCTAGCACCTTGCCCGTGACATCAGCCAAAAGTTGCTGACGATGGGTGGCCATGCCCTGCCCAGACATTGACCAATCTAAAAGCCGGGGCAAAATCTTTTGCGTGTAAAAGCTCATAACACTCACTCTAACGCGCTTTAATGACTCTGGGCAGTAACTATAGCGCTGGCCAGATTGCTTGATGCACCTAGTGTCGCTGGGATACTCAACACACAAGCAATCTGGCTCGCCGTAGCGCACAACGCTTTGTGGCTACGGCTATAAGTGAACTTGCATAGCTGGGTAACAGCCCCTTAATCTAACTCGCCAAACCATAGCGCTAGGACGATGCAATCCCCCCAGCATCGCTCCAGACGAGAGCTGCTCACAAGATCCTCAACTTTGCCGGTTATAACCATAGAAGATTTAGGAGAGCGTCATGAATCAATGTCTTTGCTGTGACAGTGCGTTGCTACGCCACATTCGTGACAACGCCATTTACTGGTATTGCCCGAGCTGCCGTCAGGAGATGCCGAAGGCAATGGCCCCCATTAACTGCGAACTGTCTGCCGAATTTCGCCTGACCCTAACGAAAACTCCTGTTCTAATGACAAATAGCTATTGAGATGGAGTTAACGTGAGGGCAATTTGTCAGGGTGATAGTTGTCTAGACTGCCAATTAGTCATGGAACCTTGCCAAAGCCGCCACCGCCAGGCGTCTCAATCACAAATACATCTCCCTCATTCATCGCGATCGCATCCTGACTTTTGAGCACCTCAACCCCACCATCCTTGTGTTCAACCCAATTACGACCCACTGCCCCCGATTCTCCCCCTGCCAACCCAAATGGCGGCACCTGGCGATGGCCTGAAAGAATCGCCGCCGTCATCGGTTCACGAAATTCAATTTGACGGATAATGCCGTCACCCCCTCGATGTTTGCCCGCACCACCGCTATCGGGACGAATGGCAAACTGCCGGAGTAGTACTGGAAAACGCCACTCCAAAACTTCTGGATCAGTCAGGCGCGAATTGGTCATATGGGTATGCACTGCATCAGTACCGTCAAAGTCTGGCCCAGCACCAGAACCGCCGCAGATGGTTTCGTAATACTGATGCTGAGCATTGCCAAAGGTGAAATTATTCATCGTGCCTTGAGAAGCGGCCATCACACCTAAGGCCCCATAAAGGGCGTCAGTGATCGCCTGGGAGGTTTCCACATTACCCGCCACCACCGCTGCTGGCGGCTCGGGATTCAGCATAGACCCTTTGGGAATAATGATTTCCAAAGGTTTGAGGCAGCCTGCATTGAGCGGAATATCATCGTCGACCAGGGTGCGAAAGACATAGAGCACAGCAGCTTTGCCAACAGCTGCAGGGGCATTAAAGTTCGTGATGCGTTGGGGAGAGGTATCCGTGAAGTCGATGGTAGCGCTGCGATTATCGCGATCAATAGCAACTCTCACCGTAATCTGGCTGCCATCATCCATCGGATAAGTAAACGTCCCGTCTTTCAACACGCCAAGCACTTGCCGCACACAGGCTTCAGCATTGTCTTGTACATGCTGCATGTAGGATTGCACCGTCTCAAGGCTGTAATGAGCCACCATTTTCTGTAGTTCTTGCACTCCTTTTTCGTTAGCAGCGATTTGAGCCTGTAGATCGGCTAAATTTTGATCCGGGTTGCGTGCGGGGTAAGGTGCTGACGCCAACAGTTCCCGGAATTTAGCTGCGCGAAACTGGCCTTGATCCACAAGTTGAAAGTTGTCAATCAGCACCCCTTCTTCTTCGATGGTGGTGCTGGTGGGGGGCATAGAGCCTGGGGTGATGCCGCCGATGTCGGCGTGGTGGCCTCGGGAGGCGACGTAGAAGTGGGGGGATGGGGGAATAGAGGGATGGGGGGATGAGGAGATTGAGGAGCCAGCTAAAAAAACGGGGGTGATGACGGTTACGTCGGGGAGGTGGGTGCCGCCGTTGTAGGGGTTGTTGAGGACGTATACATCTCCTGGTTTGAGTGAGGCTGCTTTAGCGTAGATTAGGCTTTGCACACTTTCGCCCATGGACCCTAGATGCACTGGAATGTGGGGGGCGTTGGCGACAAGTTGCCCGTGGGCATCAAAGAGGGCACAGGAGAAATCTAGGCGCTCTTTGATATTGACTGAATAGCTGGTGTTTTGTAGGGTGACGCCCATTTCTTCTGCGATCGCGCGGAAGAGGTTGTTGAAGATTTCGAGTAGGACGGGGTCGGGGGGAGATAGGGGAGTGGGGGAGTGGGGGAGTGGGCTTCGACGTGAGCTCAGCCGAACGGGAGTGGGGGAGTCATTGGGGGCTTGAGGCTGGTCTTGATTATCTTGAGTGGTTCTATCTGTTATATCTATGGTTTTGCCGTCTATCGCGGGTGGTGCTGAATGGTGTTTCAAAATCAGGTGGTTTTTGGCGGTGACTGTAGCGTCCCAGTTGGGTTCGATGACGTTGGTGCCGGTGGGTTCAATGATCAGGGCGGGGCCAGGGATGCGATCGCCGGGGCACAAGCTTTCGCGTCGATAGACTGGGGTGTTGTGCCACTGGCGGCAGGTGTAGAGGGGGACAGTAGTTTCGGGGTTTAGGGGGGTAGTGCGCTGGAGGAAGATGGGGGTTTCTTCGGGGACGGGGGTTTTGCCGATGACTTCTACGGCGGCGGTTTCGACAACTAATGATTTGTCGGGCATGGTGAAGCCGTAGCGTTGCTGGTGAGCTTGGTGGAAGGCAGTGGCCATAGTGTCGAGGGGGGCGTAGTCGACGGCGATCGCGGCGTCAGTACCCGCATAGCGCAGATAAACTCGGGGCTGCACCACAATGGGATCTTGAGAGGTCAGTGGCGAGTCATCCCTGAGGCTTGCAATCCCCTGCTGAGCTAAGTCGGTGCGGCCCGAAAGAGCTAGATCGTCTAGGGTGCGCTGCAAAGACGCCATCACTTCAGAATCTAAAGGTTGTTCCACAGATCGCTCGCCCAACGATCGCACATCTGCTAACCCCATACCATAGGCCGACAGCACCCCAGCATAGGGATGGATAAAGATTTCGGTCATGCCAAGTGCTTCGGCAATCAGGCAGGCGTGTTGTCCACCCGCACCGCCAAAACAGCAGAGGGCATACTCCGACACGTCATGGCCCCGTTGGGTAGAGATTTTTTTGATGGCGTTGGCCATTTTTTCGATCGCGATCGCCAAAAACCCAGTAGCAACTTCCTCCGGTAGTCTGACATCACCCGTTTCTTGCTCAATTTGCGCCGCTAAGGCCTCAAACTTTTGCCGCACAATAGCTGAATCCAGGGGCAAATCTCCCCCCGACCCAAACACAGCGGGAAAGAATTCGGGTTGGAGCTTACCCACCATCACGTTGCAGTCTGTTACCGCCAACGGCCCACCATTGCGGTAGCAGGCTGGCCCCGGATACGCCCCTGCTGACGCTGGCCCCACCCGATAACGACTACCATCAAAGCTGAGAATCGACCCACCCCCGGCTGCCACAGTGTGGATCGCCATCATCGGGGCTCGTAATCGCACCCCAGCAACCTCAGTTTCAAAGGTGCGCTCATACTCTCCGCTGTAATGGGATACATCGGTAGAGGTGCCGCCCATATCAAAGCCAATGATTTTGTCGTAACCCGCCATACGACTGGTCTGCACCGCGCCTACAATACCCCCTGCTGGCCCCGAGAGAATGCTGTCCTTCCCTTGAAATAGAGCGGCATCAGTCAGGCCACCGTTAGACTGCATAAACATTAGGCGAGTCCCATTGTCTTGTCCCTCTGGCAATGCCGAATTCTCCTGCCCCAGCGCTGCCGCAATCCGATCCACATAGCGGCGCAAAATCGGTGAAAGATAGGCATCAACAACGGTGGTGTCGCCCCGACTGATCAGCTTAATCAGGGGACTGACTTGGTGAGAGACGGAGATTTGGGTGAAGCCAATTTGTTTGGCTAAGGCGGCTAGGTGTTGTTCGTGGCTAGGGTAGCGATAGCCATGCATCAACACAATGGCACAGGCGCGGATTCCCCCATCATAGGCCGCTTGTAAATCAGCCAGGATGCGCTGATCTGTCGCTGGCGTGATGGGTGTTAAAACCTCTCCTTGGGCATTGATACGTTCTTCAACTCCAAGCACCTGTTCAAAGAGCATTTCAGGCAGTTCGATGTGGCGGGCAAAAATCTGGGGACGGTTTTGATAGCCAATTCTGAGGGCGTCACAAAAGCCTGCGGTAGTCAGCAGCAGGGTGCGATCGCCCTGGCGCTCTAACAAGGCATTAGTGGCAACCGTAGTCCCCATTTTGATCGCAGCAATGTGCTCAGCCGGAATCGGCACGTTCGGGGCCAATCCCAACAGATCTCGAATCCCTTGCAGCGGCGCATCTGCGTAGCGATCAGGATTTTCAGAGAGCAGCTTGTGCACCACAAACGTGTGATCCGGTCGCTGGGCCACAATGTCAGTGAACGTACCCCCGCGATCGATCCAAAACTGCCACTCCCCTGCCGTTGTCGACCTCGATATCGCCATAGTTCTGCAAAAGTTGAAAACTGGTTAGAATTTCTCTAATGCTAATCATTTCGAGTCTTGATCATGGCAAGACCACCTCACCAATGAGCCAAGCAGCTTCAGCCCAGACTCAGTATTTAACGCTTGAAGCATATCTCGCCTACGATGACGGCACCGATACTCGCTATGAATTGGTCGATGGAGAGTTAATTGTCATGCCTCCCGAGAGCGATCTCATTTGGACAGCGATCGCTCCTGATTTTTCACTAACCCCAGATGAAATTTTTGATCAAGGATAATGTCAGTCGAGATAAGCACCCAGCGAATAGATATAGCTTTGTGGCTACCGCTATACTGCTGCCAGCCCTATCTCGAACTCAGCATATTTAAGCCCCAGAAAGTCCTTTTGAATGGCATCTCTGGGGCATGTTGTTGTGCTTATTGCGCTAGAAAACGATGTAGTCAGGGTTATTTCTAGCTATCACCGCCATCATCGTCGTCATCGTCACCGCCATCATCGTCATCATCGCCTGAGCTTGTGCTTTCAGTTGTGGTTTCGGTTGTCGTTTCAGTCGTCGTTTCTTGGCGAGTGCCAAAAATATCCACAATGTACGATGATGAAATGCTTTCAAGCTGCCCTAAACTCACTAAGGCTTGGTGAACAAAAGCGCACGCCTCAGCTCGTGTCACCACCTCAAAGGGCTTAAGTTCATCAACATCGGGATAATTAACGATAATCCCCTTTTCGGTCAATGCGGCAATCACCGTACGATACTCGGCCGGAATAGAGCTAGCGTCAGAAAACACACTTAAAATCTGCTCTACGCTATTGCCAGAGGTGACTTCGGTGTACCCCAAAGCTTGAGCTAGCATCACCAACATCTCTAGTTTGGTCAGGGATGCATTGGGGTTGATCGATCCGCCAGTCCCCAAGTTCAGAAAACCCATGGAATAGGCTTTCTGAATTGCACTGTAAGCCCAATGACTTTGGGAGATGCTACTCAGCGCCACCACCTCACGCACAGCGGTTATGTTAAAGGCTTGTGAAACGATGGAAGCGTATTGCGCTTTCGTTAGCGAGTTGGCTGGCAGAAACTCATCGTCAGGGAAGCCAATCACAATATTGAGGGACGATAGCTGATAAATGAAGTTCCTTGCCCAGTAGGAAGTACTGATGTCGGTATAGGTCACCGTTGTGGTTGTGGTCGTTGTGCTGTTGGAGCTACTCCCACCATCATCATCATCATCATCATCATCGTCGTCGCTTTCTCCCCCATCATCATCGTCATCCCCGCCACCATCATCATCGTCGTCGTCATCATCTTTGAGCTGCTCTTGAGCGCCGGATTCAATAGATTCAGCGGTATCTTTTGTGCCAGAAGTCGTGTCGAGGTCTTGAGCCATGCTGCCTGTTGCCATCAGGGATACGATACAGGCAATTGCAAACGCCAGCATACCTGTTAAGGCAGTGGTTCTTGTTAGTAATTTGAAGCGTAGTTGGGGCATCTTTAATTCAACTCCACGGATAAACAGCGCAACTTCATAGACAGTCAAATAAGAGGCAAAACTATACCTAGCTCGTTAACTTGCCCTTAGAGACTGCATGCTCTGTAATGCCGTGACCGCGCCACACACCTTAAGTTCCCAGAATTACGGGAAATCACTCGAATTTGAAACAAAGCTGTATATTTAGCAGTATTTCTTACGGTTGCTTCGTGCTGTTGCTTTTGGAGATGCAAGTAATTGTTGGTTAAGGCTGTAGTGGCAGTAGCGGAGTCTCCAAAGGGACTATCCAGGGGGCAGGCGGACTTGATTGCGTAACTTTTGACAGATCAACCGCAGGATTAATCAAAAGCTGTGACGATCGCCCGTTGAGTGAAGCCATCACTCTGGCTCGCACTTCTGCGGGTTGATCTTCAACCGTGGGAAATTGGCTGGCTAAATAATGACTGAATTGCAACACCATATCAGGGCGACTGGCCATCTTACGTGTTTGCCATCGCGTCAAAACCGTTTCAGGCATGACCCGTTCAACCCAGCCACTCGTTGGATCCCGCACAAAAAACACTGCTTTAGCCTCTTTATCCCGCAGTTTCATATGCCAAGCAAAGCGGTGTCCTTCTTCCGTCCAGTTCACATTGCCGGGGTAGACATAATGGCGCAGGGGTAACGTACATTGGGCGATGACATAAAGTGCGATCGCCGCCATGCCCAATTTCTGCTGTATCCCTGCGGGTTTATCTGCTGCTTGAGCCTGATCTGAATCTATCAGTGAGCTGTGGTGCTTGATCCGAAACAGTTGCTTCACGAGCCGACGAGGCCAACTGGGTTCAAAAAACATCGCCGTTGCGGCAATCATAAACCAAGGAAAAATACCGATAGAAAATAGATAGGCATTAGTCAAATGAAACAGCACCGCGATCGCAAATGCAATCCATCGCGTTCGTTTCCACACCAATAATGGCACTACCAGTAAGTCGAGGAATAATCCACTATAGCTCAGTAAATAAACCATCCAAGCCTGATCAAAATACTGCCCAATCAGCGGAAAATCCATCGATTCTAATAGCCACATCCCCATGGGTTGGCCCCGCAACCAGTCACCATTGAGTTTGGCAATGCCGCCAAAGAAATAAGGCACCCCAATTTGGAATCGCAACAGCCAAAGCGTCCAAGCCGGTACCGTCTGCGATCGCAAACGGGGCGATCGCCAACTATCAATTGAAAAGGTGCGATGGGCAGGCATGATCACCATCAACCCACTCAGCAAGCAAATCAAATAGAAATGGTTGAGATAACGGGCTTGTTCAAGCAAAAAGATGTAGGTAAACCCGATAAAAAACAGCAGCGTACTCACCCGGTAAAACCACCCTATGGTGATGAACACTGTGAGGGCTCCCAACGCTGCCATGTGCCAATACATCAACTCCCCCGGCCAAGGGGAAACCCAGCCAAATCCCGCATAGGTAAAGTGAAATGAAGGACTGATCCAGTAAGCCCGAATCCAATCGTGGCTAAAATAACGTCCGACCTCCCACAGCATTATTAGCCCAAACGCCACGCGAAAATAAACCAGCGCTGCAATATCAACCGGGGCAAACCGTTGCTGTTGGGCAAATTGAACAACCGATTTCACAATGCTCTAGCCATGACGGACAAGAGTGTTGACCCGTTCACAGGCTAAATCTGTTCCTTAACGCAACCATGCGTTACAACATCTGCCACCCTTTAGAGATTATCTAGGGCGTGCCATCAATTAAGCGCCCTGGAGCGATCGCGTTTTTTTAACCCTTCCAATCAATCAGCGATCGCATTCTTTAATTCGCCCCAACAAGTCACAGAAGGCGATCGCACTGAGTTAGCGCAATCTGTATCCCGTGTAATCGCAGGTATTGATCTGGCGCTCAGTAATCTGTCGGCCATCTGACAGATTAGCGTAGAAGTCATACGCACAAGATGAGCTTTCGAGCGTAAGTTCTACGGAACGACCTGAGGGTAAGACACCATTTAAGTCATTAGATCCCCAATCGGAGCCACTAGAGGGAGCTAAATACAAAGCCTCAACCGTTGCCCCGGTATTGTTAACCATCCTAAACACTCTATTATCATTTGAACCCCCACCATTTTGGGCTAATTCTCGGCATTGCTGATTAGCATAGCCAGGGTCGAAAATTGCACTCAAGGTGTTAAAGCAAGTTGAGAAGGGTTCATTGGGTGACTGTCCTGCCAACATGCCTTTGCACTGGTCTAGCGCATAGCCAGGATCGAAAATTGCACTCAAGGTACCGAAACAAGTTGAGAAGGGTTCGTTGGGTGACTGCCCTGCTAACATGTCTTTACATTGGTCTAGCGCATAGCCAGGGTCGAAAATTGCACTCAAGGTGCCAAAACAAGTTGAGAAGGGCTCATTGAGTGACTGCCCTGCCAACATGTCTTTGCACTGGTCTAGCGCATAACCAGGATCGAAAGCTGCACTCAAGTTGCTAAAACAAGTTGAGAAGGAGTCGCTCTGCTGCTGTGCATTGACAGGCGGGCTTAAGACTATAGCAGCGCTGAATGTTGCTAATGAGAAAAATTTAGCTATCTGTAAATCGCGAACCATGTGAGTGTGTATCTCCAACCCTTAAATCGGTAGCCTGAATAATTTGTAGGACGGGTATAGCCCAGAGGGCCTTTTAGAAATAGAAAAGCGCTAGCACAACCCCTACAGGCGTTGGTTTATCCTGCGGGAAGCAAGCTACGTTTCTCAACCACAATACCTACGCTTAAGCGGATGTTTGAGAAGTATCCAATGTCATGCTGAACGGCACGATTGCGTAGTGAAGCATCTCGACGTAGCAGTTTCAAACTTAGATTTTGTCCTTCGATAAGCAAGCCGCGTTGCGCTTTACTCCTCTCGGAATAGCAAGTTGTTTAACCTCTCAATCATCCTTTAATTACGACCACTGACTTAGGGCTGAGTTCCATCAATAATGATGGAATTCATTAATTAGTACCAGAGTCACTGCGTCCTATCCCTGCCCGTAGTACCAGAGTCATTATTGATTGATCTGTCGTTTAAGCTGCCGCACAGTTTGATACATCTCAGGTAAGCGATTATAAATAGCTGAAACCTTGAGCCACACCCGATTTGGCACAGCCGGGGTGCCTGACACAATTTCCTTGGGGCCAACGTCGCGGTGGAGTCCGGCTTGGGCGGTGGCGATCGCGCCGTCGCCAATCGTCACATCATTGCTGACACCAACCTGTCCAGCCAACAAGACTCCATTGCCCACCCGCACCCGTCCCGCCATACCCACTTGGGCAGACAGGGCTGAACTTTGACCAATGCGGCAGCCATGTCCCACCTGTACTAAGTTGTCGAGTTTGGTGTTACGGCCAATGCGGGTTTCACCGGTGGCCGGGCGATCGATGGTGGAGTTGCATCCCACTTCCACATTGTCTTCGAGTACGACATGGCCTGACTGGTGCATCTTCACCATGCCCCGGGGTGTCGGGACAAAGCCAAACCCTTCAGACCCCACCACTGCTCCCGCATGAATCACACAGTCGGTGCCAATTTGGCTGCGTTCCTGGATAACGCAGTTGGCATGGAGCACTGTGCGATCGCCGATTTTAGCATCGGGATAAATCGTCACATTGGGATGAATGCAGACCTGATCGCCAATGGTGACACCGGGTTGCACCACCACGTGGGCACCGATATGCACTTGCTGCCCGACCGTTGCGGACGGGTGAATCACCGCAGAGGCGTGAATCTCTGGCGCTGGGTGAAAGGGTTGATAAAACAGCGCGATCGCGTGGGCAAACGCCAATCGCGGATCAGCCGCCGCCACCCACGGGATGCTGCGTTGATCAGCGCGGGACTGTAACGTCGCATCAGTGGGCAGAATTAACGCACTGGCCTGGGTTGTCTCAAGATATTCAGCATACTTCTCCCCCTCGATATAGCTGATCTGGCCGGGGGTGGCTTCGGCGATCGCGGCAACACCTGTTAAGTCAACCGCTGGGTCGGGCTGGGTTTCAAGGCTGTTTGTTTGAATCGCCGAGCCAAGTTGGCTAACCAGTTCGCTAAATTTCATCGTGTATGTGACCCAGAGAAATCCGGTATAGGATAAACGCCAGATTCAGCATACCGTAACGCTAGGGCAAGCCTCCAATGCATCCCGCTTCGGTAAACTGTGGGGCAAATCCAGGGTAATATTCCTCAAAATCATCTGACGTTACCGGATCTTCTAACGGTAAAGGATGGGAAAATGCAGAGATCCCGGGTTGGTTGTTGTAGACGTACGCATTGCCTAGAAAATCACCGTCTAAAACGTACACCTGGGAGTCGTTGGTGTAGAGCTTACCGTTAATGACGCGCCCCATATAAAGTTCGGCATGTTCCACATAAGGGACACTCACAATGCAGACTTCTCCCCGATTTGGCGAGGGATAAATCATCACACTTTGAAGATCTGCACCCCAGTCACCCAAAAAAGGCGCGATCGCCGGGTCAACTTCAGCCCAGGCCGCAGCAAAAGCCGCGTGTTCTTGCTGCACTTCTGGAGTCCGTTTATCCTGGAAATAATCCATTGATTGCCATTCCGAGATTGTTTGCCGCATCTCATCAATGAGCTGCTGAATTTCTGTCTCAGTGGGGTAGCGTGGTGGAAATTCAGCAAGACAACCTGCCTCATCAAACTGTGTCACGAGCCCAAGGTTATTTTGAGAAAAATAACCAGAAAAGTAGTTTATCGCTGACGGATGGGTCACAGGTCCCGGGTGTGAATATTCATAGAGGCGGGGTTGGTTATCGTAAACAGAGGTGCTGCCTAAAAAGTCACTGTCTAAGACAAACACGAGATTGCGCTCGGTATAGACTTTGCCATCAACCACTTGCCCCCTGTAAAAGTCAACATCTTCCAGATACATATCAACGATGCAAACCTCTCCTCGACTTGCCGAGGGGTAAATCATCAGCGTTTCTTCAATGGCGGTCCAGCTACCCAGATAGGGGGCGATCGCTGGGTCAGCTTCAGCCCAGGCTGCTGCGAAATCTTCCTGTTCCTGGCGTTCTTCTGGAGTGCGTCGATCGAGATGAATGCCCGTGGATTCGAGCTGTGGAATCCTTTGCCGCATCTCTTCAACTAACTGTTGAATCTCTGCGTCAGTCGGGTGGCGTTCGGATTGGGCCTCTGCCGGAGCCATGACGCCAAGGCTAAACAGTAGGGCAATTGTGCTGAGGGGGAATGGCTTGATCATGGGAATTTTGTTTTCTAGCTGATGAATTAAACCTTTATCCAAGTCCAGACCTGGCATTTGATAGCGCTGGCCAGATTGCTTAATGCACCTAGCCTCGCTGGGATGCTCAGTACACCAGCAATCTGGCTCGCCGTAGCGCCCAAAGCTTTGGGGCTACGGCTATATCTGTGGGGACATTCCCCATCCCGAGCTGGACTTGGGTTAGGGGCAGATCCAACGATGCATAGCTTGTGCAACATCGCTAACAGCACTAATTCCGGGACTGATCGCTATCCCTTTGAGGGCCATGCAGGGCATAGGCCGATGGCCAAAACGATAAAATACAGCTAGGGGAGCCATGATAAAAAACCGATTTAGCCGTTGCAGCAATCGAACGTATTAGCAACACTGGTGCGGGGTGCCAGCACAGCACTGGTGATCCAAATCCTCAGCGCAGGCGTTTTATATGGCACCCAAGTGCTATTAGCACGCTGGCTGGGCACAACTGCATACGGCATTTACGATTATGTCAATGCTGTCGGTGTTTCTTTAGCCTTTCTCGCAGGGTTAGGCTTACCCGTTGCCGTGCTGCGCTTTACCTCAGAATACGTCACCCGCCAAGACTGGGCACGGCTTCGAGGGATTATTTGGGGCAGTTGGCAACAAACCTTAGTGGTGAGTTTGATCACCTCAATCTGTGGCACGGCTATTGTGTTACAGTTGCAAGCCTCTGGTCATTTGAGCGCATACACGACACCTCTCACGGTGGGGATTTGGGCAGTTCCGATTGTTGCATTGCTGAACCTACAAACGGAAATTGTCCGTGCCTTTCAGCAGATTACATTGGCCTATGCCCCCGCGCTAATTCTGCATCCACTGTTGCTGATTGCTATGGCGTTTGTTTGGCAACTGCGGCAGACGATAACCAGTACCGCGGCGATCGCCCTTACGATGATTTCTGCACTGTTGACACTGGTGCTGCAATGGGTGTTATTTCAAAAAAACTTAGATCCCAAAATTCGTAGCGCTCGCCCAGTTTATGCCGTTGCTTATTGGTCAAAAATTGCCCTGCCATTACTGTTAGTCAGTGGCTCGCACATCATTCTCAGCCAAACTGACACGCTGATGATTGGCACATTGATTAACGCCAAAGCGGTTGGCATCTACAGTGCTGCCCTCAAAACCTCACTGTGGGTTCCGTTTATTTTGATCGCAGTCAATGCGATTTCAGCGCCGTTGATTGCGTCTCTTTATGCCCAGGGCGATCGCCCTGGGCTGCAACAATTAGTCTCCACAGTTGCCCGATGGATGTTTTATCCAGCCTTCGCGATCGCGGTTGTATTAATTAGCTTTTCTAAGCCTATATTGCAATTATTTGGCACAGAATTTGCAGCAGCGAAAGTGGCATTAATTATTTTGATTTTGGGACAGCTCGTAAACGTTGGGGTGGGCTCAGTTGCATATCTCATGATGATGACGGGACATCAAAATCAGTCCGCTTTAGTGATGGGTGTCAGTGCCCTGACAAATGTGATCTTGAATCTGATCGGCATTCATTTCTTAGGCATCATTGGTGCCGCCCTAGCCACAGCCCTTTCAATGACGATGTGGAATGTTTGGCTCCATGCTTTAGTGGTTCGAGAGCTTGGCGTTCGTCCTTCTATTCTGGCTACCTTTCAATTACCCCATCTTCAATAAGCTTTGAGATAATCTGCTTAATTGATCAAAAAATCTTTGTCCGTCAACCTTAATAGGTTGCGTTTTAAAGCGATGCGTACTCGACTAAAAGTTTTAATAACAATACTCACGGTGTTCCTGTTGATGCCAGCCCCATCTCCAGCGATCGCATTGACCATTCTCTTCCCGACAATCGCGCAAGTCACACCGACCCAGCAATTTACCCCCAGCCAAGCCTTAGAAAGACTCTTTACCCAGCCCACAGTAGAGTCTACCTGGTTTGCCGATCGGTTTTTATCCCAAATTTCAATCGACCAAGTTCAGCAAATTGTCCAAAGCCTATCCCGCAACTTAGGCACATTTCAGCGGGTAGAACCGGTGGACGATCGCTATCAGTTGGTCTTTGAGCGGGGCATCGTTCCGACCCAGATTCGGCTGAATACAGCAGGGCAAATCACCATGCTGTTTTTCCAGCCACCCCAGTTAGGCAATGTTTCCTTAGATGAGGTCGTTGCAGCCTTTGAGCAACTTCCAGGGCAAGTGCATTTGCTCATTCGTCGAGGCAATGAAACCTTGGCAGCAATCAATCCAGAGACGCCATTAGCAGTCGGGTCAGCCTTCAAGCTGGTGGTCTTGCAGGCCCTAGAGCAGCAAATTGCCGCCGGAACCTACAGATGGGATCAGGTGATTGTCCTTGATCCAGCTTGGCAAAGTTTGCCCAGCGGGATTTTGCAACGTTGGCCTGCCGATACGCCGCTGACGGTGCAAACCCTAGCAACACTGATGATTTCCCTGAGCGACAACACCGCTACTGATGCGTTGATTAACCTGGTCGGCACCGATGCCATTGAAGCCTTGAGTCCCCGCAATCAGCCCTTCCTCACGACTCGAGCCGCCTTTACGCTCAAAAATCCAGCCAATCAAGCGCTGCTCGATCGCTATCTACAAGCAGGAGAATCTGAGCGGCGATCGCTGCTGGCGACCGTCACCGACTATCCCCTGCCAGCGGTTGAACTCTTTACCGATCAGCCCCTGGTTCCTGAAATTGAGTGGTTTTTTACCGCCACAGAGCTTTGCGACGCGATCGCCACCGTCGCCGACCTCCCCCCTGTGCATGTCGAACCGGGATTGGCCGATCCGGCTGACTGGATCCAAATCGCCTACAAAGGCGGTTCAGAACCAGGAGTGCTCAATTTCACGACCCACCTCACGACCGACAACGGCAGCACCTATTGCATTACCGCTACCTGGAATCGAGATACGGCATTGGACGAGGCACAGTTTGCGGGGTTGTATCAAAGTGCGATCGCAGTGTTAAAGACCGAGGATTGAAGTTTTAGTCGCCATCCCCGACGATACATTCCCAACCATTCCATTATTTACAGTAGATGATCTGCCTGCCAGTGGGTCGAGTTTGATCTACCTTGGTGTAAAAGCAGGGCTATTTTACAGTGTATTGTTGCGCTCGAAGGGGAATGGGACTGCAACATCTCCCAAAGGTTGAAAACCCGGAAGCATTCTTAAATGCAAACCCTAAGTGCAAAGCTGAAGGGGAGTGGATTCAGGCTTGGTTTGCGCTTCGACAGTTTGCGCCATCTCATCGACCCTTGCCCTACCATGGTTTACTAAAGCACATGGTCTCTGAGATGAAAGGGTTGACGATGGAGTTTAAGGTGAAACAACGGTTAAGCGCGATCGCCCGTCATGGGCAAATCTTTGCTAAACAAGGGTTGCTGTGGGGGATAGTGGCTGTAGTCGCGATCGCGCTTTCAGGGTGCAGCCTTGAGCAATTTCGCGTCGCCGAAGCAGCCCAAGGGACTCAGATGATCGCTGCCTTTTCTGAAAACCCCAAGACCTTCAATGCAGCCCTCAGTGCTGAAATTCCTAATGTTTTTTACTATTTCACCTATGAAGGACTGCTGACTGAAAACAAGATTACAGCAGAACTCGAACCTGGCCTGGCTGAATCCTGGGAAGTGTCCGACGACAATCTGAGCTTGGCATTCACCCTGCGCGAGGGATTGAAATGGTCTGATGGCGAACCGCTCACCGCCGAAGACTTTGTTTTTACAATCAACGACGTTTATCTCAACGAAGCGATTCCGGCAAATGGTCGAGATGGCCTGCGAGTGGGTGAACAGGGTCTATTTCCAGAGGTCTCGGCAGTCGATGAACGCACCATCATGATCGTCTCTCCCGAGCCGTTTGCCCCCCTAGTCAGAACCATTGGCCTCTCCTCCCCGCTCCCTAAGCATGCACTCGAAGACGCTGTTAAAGAGGTGGATTCATCTGGAGAACCCCGTTTTAATAGCACTTGGAGCATTAATGCCGATCCCCGCGAAGTGGTCTGCAATGGCCCATATGTGATCTCAGATTATGCACCAGGGGAACGAGTCATCTTTGAACGCAACCCCTACTACTGGCGCCAAGATGACCAGGGTAATCCCATGCCCTACATCGATCGCATTATCCGCCCGATTATTGAATCGTCAGACAATGCGCTGTTGCAGTTTCGCTCTGGCGGGCTGGATGTCGCTGGCGTTGCCCCCAGCAACTACTCTTTACTCAAAAAAGAAGAAGATCGGGGCAACTTCACCATTCGCATTGGTGGGCCAAACTCGGGCATGTCCTTCATAACCTTCAATCTCAACAAAGGCAGCCGCAACGGCAAACCCTTGATCGATCCCATCAAGTCAAGTTGGTTTAACCGTAAGGAATTTCGCCAAGCCGTTGCCTATGGTATCGATCGCGGCACCTTGATCAACAATCTCTATCGGGGCATTGGCGAACCTCAATATTCCCCAATCTCGTTGCAAAGCCCCTATTATCTGTCTCCGGAGGAAGGGCTTAAGGTTTATGAACATGACCCTGACATGGCTAGACAGTTGCTAGAAAGTGGAGGATTTGAATATGATGGCTCCGGTCAACTGCAGGATGAAGCCGGGAATGCCGTGCGTTTTACTCTCAGCGCCCCGTCCGGTAGCCCCACGACGGGCAACATCTTGTCTCAGATTAAGCGAGATTTGGGTGCCATTGGCATCCGGGTCGATACACAGGAGATAACTTTCAGCAGCCTGCTCGATAAAATTGACGACAGTATTGACTGGGAATGTATTTTCCTAGGCTTTACTGGGGGTGTTGAACCCAATGGAGCCTCAAACTTTTGGCAACCCGAAGGACGACTGCACATCTTTAACCAGATGGCACAACCTGGCCAAGACCCAGTCGAAGGTCGAGAAATATCCGATTGGGAAATGCAGATTGGTCAGCTTTACACCCAAGCTGCCCAAGAAATGGATGAAGAAAGACGAAAAGCTATCTACGCTGAGTTTCAGCAGATTGCCCTAGAACAGTCGCCCTTGATTTACATGGTCAATCCAATTTCAATGGCAGCAGTCCGCGATCGCTTCGAGAATATTCAGTTCGCAGCCCTCGACCGCACCCTGTTTTGGAACATCTACGAGGTGAAAGTCAAGGATGAAGATTAAAGGAAAATTGTACGGGCAGATTTAGTCATAAAGCATTGAGCATAGCTGCAAAATAACTTTCAAACCCCGCCCATATCAAACAACTACCCTTCACCAGTGACTGAAAGGGCGTCTACCCAAACGCGTGGGCATATTCCACCAGGCGTGATCTCAGCTTCCGGTTCCATATAGATAATGGAATTCAGCACATCCTGGATGTCCCCAGCCACCGTGGCCGACTCAATGCTGGTTTTCTCACCTTGATGCAGCATCCAGCCGTCAAAAGGCAGCGAGAAAGACCCTTGCAGGGCATTCACGCCAGCGTGGAGCGCCTGCAACTCATCGATCCAAATCACATTTTCTGCCGACTCAAGGCTCAAGCTGTCGCTCACCGTCTTACCCGGCAATACATGGTAAAAGTTCGCCCCAACACTAACTTTGGCCCCAATGCTGGCATGGCCTGTGGGTTTAGCCTTGAGTCGTTTGGCTGTCCCTGCACTATGCAAGAAGTTTGCCAGAATCCCATCCGTAATCAGGGGCAGTCGCCGGGTTGGGGTGCCTTCGCCATCGAAGGTTTCAGCTGAAATATTCTCCGGGTGTAGCGCATCATCGTAAACCGTCAGCAGCGGTGAGGCAACTTGCGTCCCTAACGACTCAGGCGTAGACAAACTACGCTTATCTAAAATGCTCTGGGCATTAAACAGATTAGAAAACGCGCTCAGCAAGCTGAGAAACGCCTCAGCAGAAAATACCACCGGGTACTTGCCAGACTGGATTTTTTCATAGTTGAGGTGGCTAATGATTTTATCCGCGGCTTCTTTGAGGCAACCTGCAGTATCCAGTTGTGACAGCCCACTTTGGATACGCATGGCTCCTGCTGCTCGAGGTTTGCGGCCCTCTTGTTCAGTTTTGCCATACAGATAAATCGAGGCGTAGGTGCGGGCCTCCTGGCGCAGGGCACCATTACTATTGAGATAAAATCGCTCAATATCTCGTTGGGCTAAGCCGTTATAGGGCACACTCGCGATCGCGTCGTGAGCTTCCAACAGCGTTTTCTCCGCCGCCACCAGTTTTTCAATCAAGTTCGAGACAGGAGCCTGGGGTTGCGATTCCACCTCAACATTAGCCGTGGGCGCAGTGGCTTCTGGGCTAAAGTCAGGGACATGCTCCTTAGCCCCAAAATCACTGGCTTCTTGGGCAGTTTTCAGCGCCAACTCTAACCCGGTCGTATCTAAATCCGTCGTGGTGGTCACCCCCAAGCGATCGTCATTATTCCACACCCGCACAATCACGCTAGAGCGGTTGGAAGCTTTAACTTGCTTGGGTTCCCCTCTATCTACCTGCACGCTGGTTTCGTCTACAGACGATCCGTAAATGTCGTATTTAGCAATTCCTAGCTTCTTCGCTGTGGTTTCGGCTTGAGCCGCAATATCTTGGATCTGCGTCATGGTTATCGTCCTCCCACGGTAATCGCATCCACTTTTAGGTGGGGTTGACCCACGGTCACATAAATACTGCCGCTAACCGAGCCACAAAAGCCCGGTGCCAGACCCAAATCATTGGAGCACATGGAAATCCGATCCATAATTTCGGTTGCTTCACCAATCAGCGTTGCGCCCTTCAAGGGCTTGGTCAGCTTACCATTCTCAATCAGATAGGCTTCACTCACCGCGAAATTGAATTGCCCCGTTGGCCCGACGCTACCGCCGCCCATTTTCTTGCAGTAAATGCCTTTGTCAATGGAGGCGAACAAGTCATCAATACTGTGCTCACCCGGTGCGATATAGGTATTACGCATGCGAGATGCCGCAGCATAGGTATAGCTTTGCCGTCGGCCACTGCCCGTGCGCGGGTGTCCAGTCCTCATAGAACCCGCTCGATCGGACAGGAAATTCTTCAACACGCCGTTTTCAATCAGCAGGGTACGTTGGGCAGGCATCCCCTCATCGTCCATGTCAATGGTGCCAAACTCATCGTCGGTTAATCCCTCATCCCAGGCGGTAAGGTTTTCGTGGGCGATTTTTTCACCCTTTTTATCCATAAAAGGCGTTGTCCCCCGTTCGATTTGGGTGGTTTCGAGCAGGTGACCGCAAGCTTCATGGAAAATGACGCCGCCAAAGTGATTAGCCATCACAATTGGGTAGGTGCCCGACTCAACGTAGTCGGCATAAAGCATTTTGCCCGCCGCCTCAGAGACCTGATCGGCGGTGTCGTTATAGTCCCAAGTTCTCAGGAAGGCTGGATCGCTAGTATCGCCTACCCGCTGCCCAATGGAAGAGCGATGGCTACCATCGGCACACAACAAGTTGTAGCCAACCGATTGGGTGAGGCGAATGTCACGGGCGAAAGTGCCGTCACTAGAGGCCACCAGTACCTCTTGCCAATCACGGAAATAGGCTGCACGGCGCGACTGGACGTGGCTAGCCTTTTGCTCCAGAGCAGCGTTGGCCGCCAGCAGCACGTCCCCCATCTCCTGCATTGAGCTGCACTGTGCTAGCCAGGGCTCTTTGTTACGGGCGATCGCGTAGTCACGCAATAACTCCAAGTTGATTTCTGGCACGTGGGCATTGGGACTGGGTAGCGTCAACCCCATGATCGACAATCCCTTTTCCAAAGCAGCCTTCAACCCGTTAAAACTCAAGTCATTGGTGCTGACATAACAATCTGCTTTGCCCAAAAATACCCGTACCCCAGCCCCCGTAACTAATCGAGGCGAAATGCTGGTAATCGCATCATCCTCAGCCTGGGCACTGATATAGTTGTTGCGCTCTAAGAAAAACTCAATAAAATCTGCCCCAGCAGCTCGCCCTAGCCCCAACAGAGTCGAGAGGGGCTTTTCCCACGACTGATCAAAGCGATCGCGGGTGGCATGGTAGTGCAACGATGGGATCTCCTTAGACCGGAGAAATATAGGAGAGGGGGTAGCCAGAGTCATGCAATCCTTATTCCTTAAGTGAATAGACGCAATTATTTCAGGTCTTCTCAGTCTAACAAACTGTTGAGAGATGAGAGAAACCGCGTAGGGCATCCCGCTATAAAGCTCATTGAAAAAGCTCAACTAACCCGTCAAAAGAAGAATATCGTATCTTTACAGCCGAGCTTGATTGAGCACTCCATCTCACATCCCAGTTTTTTCAACACCCTACGTATTTTTTCTTAGACTAGATAGAATCACTTAACTTTGTCTAATGGACAATCACCCTAAAAAGTGCTTTTTCTCGAGAAAAAAAATTTAGCCAGTGATCTCCTAAGAATTTATCCCTAGATAGAATTACTTAAGCTTAGCCAGAAAGCACCTCTAAATTGGCTCAAAAAAATATATTCATAATGATTGAGGAACTCTCAGAGCTTTTCTATTTCAAATACATGCCACTTCACTTCAGTCAATAGAGAAAAGCTCGAAAAAGCGTTCAATTTGAGTTTTAGAGAATCCGTCATATGGCTTAGTCAATCCCCGAATCCGCTGGGAATGATCAGATTGGAGCACCTTTGGTATAGGTTCAATCTCATTCTGGATTTTTCATAAATTTTTGATCTAATTAAATTTTGGCGATTTTCAAAGATCAGAAATATGAGTCTATATAAACGTGAGACCATGCTTTAACCCTGGGCATCAACTTTAGTTCTTACAGGATGTCGAGAAGTTTATGCTCTTCAAAATCATCAGGCTGTGGTTTGTTTCTAATTAGGTTGTTGGACAATGGGGAAATGGATTCATTTAAGCATAATAATCAGTTTGAAGGCGTACATGTCTGGTTTGAACAGCAAGTTGATAAGGCTCCAGACGCGATCGCTATTGTGTCTGGCATGCAGCAATATAGCTATCGAGAACTTAATCACCAGGCGAATCAATTAGCAAGATATCTAAAAAAGTTAGATGTTAAGCCAGAAACACTGATCGGCATCTGCGTAGAGCGATCGCCAATTATGATAGTTGCGCTATTAGCCGTGCTAAAAGCTGGTGGTGCATACGTCCCTATTGACCCGACGTACCCTAGAGAAAGAGTCACTCTGATGCTGGAAGACTCACAGGTACCAATCGTTCTAACCCAGCAACAACATATCTCCAATCTGCCTACCCCCAAAGCCACCATTGTTTGTCTAGATACAGACTGGCCGGTCATTGCTGAAGAAAAAACAGCCAATTTAGACACAGCAATTACTAGCGACAATTTGGCCTACATCATCTATACCTCCGGCTCTACAGGTAAACCGAAAGGGGTAATGATCGAGCACCACGCTTTGGCAAATTTCGTTCAGGCGATTGGTCGGAACTACGAGATCATCGCAACTGATCGGGTCTTGCAATTTGCGTCTGTCAGCTTTGATGTAGCAGTTGAAGAAATCTTTGTCACCTTAGCCAAAGGGGCGACCCTGATCCTACGCTCTCAAGACATGCTGCGGTCTATTCCAGCATTTCTGGAAACCTGTAAAGCATGGGACTTAACAGTTCTGAATTTACCCACTGCCTTCTGGCACAAAATTTGTGCTGAATTACCCCAGACCGAAATTCCAACCTGTGTAAGGCTAGTCGTCATTGGTAGCGAACGTGCCATACCCCGTTGGCTGACGATCTGGCAGCAGCATGCCCCAAATCATGTTCGTCTCATCAATGCCTATGGTCCAACTGAGGCTACCGTAGGGTCAACTTTATGTGATTTAGCTGGCCCCCATGCGGTAGACACAACCGATAAACGGATACTACCTATTGGTAAACCGATTGACCACGTACAAATTTACGTCCTGAATCCAGACCTCCAGCCTGTTGGGGTTGGCGTCACTGGTGAGTTATACATTGCTGGGGCAGGGCTAGCTCGTGGGTACTTAAATCGCCCTGATCTGACTGCCGTTCGCTTTATCTATATGCAATGTGGAGAGGGGCAAATTCGTCTCTATAGGACGGGTGATTTAGTTCGTTATCGCGAAGACGGTCACCTCGAATTCCTTGGCCGAAGCGATCATCAGGAAAAAATTCGCGGCTTTCGCATTGAGTTAAATGAAATCGAAACCATCCTGGAACAACATTCAAACGTACAGCAGGCGCTGGTTCTGGCGCGGGAAGATGTTCCAGGGGATAAGCGGCTGGTAGCCTATATCGTACTGGCCTCATCCGTATCCACTGGCAACCTGCTTGATAAACCAAAGCATCGTTTGGTACCCCATCTCCGCTCTTATCTGCGCGGCAAACTACCCAGTTACATGGTGCCTTCATCATTCGTGTTACTGAATAGTCTGCCTCTCAGTCCAAATGGCAAGGTTGATCGGCGAGCCCTACCGGCACCTACTGCAGCACGTCCTGCCCTAGATGAAATCTATGTTGCCCCTTGCACACCACTAGAGCAAACATTGGCTCAACTTTGGTCAGCAGTATTAGGCATCGCTGAAATTGGGGTGAACGACAACTTTTTTGAGCTAGGGGGTGACTCGCTGCAAACAACCCAGCTCATTTCTCAGATTGAAAAGAACCATCAGGTCGTTATCCCGCTTCTTGACTTTTTCAAAATACCAACCATTAGGGGACTGGCCATCCTCATTCAGGAAGTTCGGACAGATCAGCAAGTATCTACTGAACATATGACTCTGCCGCAACTGCAAGCACAGGTTGTGCTAGAGGCATCTATTCAACCGCAATACCTTGCGGAAACAGCAGCCGAGCCCAAAGCCATTTTTCTAACAGGTAGTACTGGATTCGTCGGAGCATTTCTCCTACATGAACTCCTGCAGCAAACCCAGGCCAAGGTTTATTGCCTGGTGCGGGCTCGACATTTCTCCGAAGTCCATCAAAAAATCTGCACCACCCTAGAACGCTACTTTAATCAAGTCGAGACCTACTATTCACGTATTATTCCAGTTATTGGCGACCTAGCTCAGCCCCGATTAGGACTAACAGAGCGACGGTTTCAAGCGTTAGCTGACTCGATTGATGTCATCTATCACTGTGGTGCGAATGTCAATTTGCTTTATCCTTACACAGCCTTGCACAGTACCAATGTAATCGGCACCCATGAGATTTTGAGGCTGGCAAGTTACGGTCAACCCAAACGTCTCCACTATCTCTCCACCCTGGATGTCTTTGAGTCAGTGGCGAAAACAGGGGTAAAAGTTTTCCATGAGAATGACAGCATTGATCGCGGTCAGGGCATCTCTAGCGGCTATGCTCAGAGCAAATGGATTGCCGAGCAGCTCGTGAAGCGAGCTGCCGAACGAGGTTTATCAGTCTGCATTTATCGACCGGGAATGGTAACAGGGCATAGTCAGAGCGGTCACTCGAACACCGCCGACGTGCTCTGTCGTTTTGTGAAGAGTATGATCCAACTCCGGCAAGCTCCAGATTTAGATCTGATGCTAGATATGACCCCAGTGGATTATGTGAGCCGGGCAATTGTGCAGCTTTCGTTACAGTCTGAACTATCAGGACAAACCTTTCATCTGGTTAACCCTAACCCTCTAGCCTTATCCCAGCTCGTAAATGTGCTATGTACCAGAGGCTTCCCGATTCAGCGGGCTCCCTACTTGCAGTGGCAGGCCAAGCTCAAACTAGAACCCAATGCCCTCAGTCCGTTGGCTGCGCTCTTAACACAAGCAAACGAAGACGATCAGCGCACTGGCCTAGAAATGTGGCTTGGCGGCAGCGATCAGTTTGACTGCACCAACACACACCAAGGCTTACAAAACTCTATTACCTGTCCTTCTGCCAACCCAAAGCTAGTAGACACCTATCTCAACTATTTCATCCAGAGTGGCTTTATCCAGGCTACATCTGCTTACTCCGTCTCTACTTCCTTACCCAGTGAATGACAATGAAAACCATGCTGTCAGGATCAAAGGTTCTTGCAGAAATTAAGTCTTGCACCATGCTGTCTATTCCCCTAGCAGCCGCCCAAGTTACCGACTCTATCACTGGTTTTGTCGACACCATGATGATGGGTTGGCTAGGAAGCCAATCGCTGGCTGCTGGGGCACTAGGCGCGATCTCGTTTAACTATTTATTGTGGATTACCACATCTATTGTCTCTGCTGTGAGCCCGCTGACAGCGCAAGCCTATGGCAAGGGAAATCCCCAAACCGTAAGGCAGATTTTACAGCAAGGGTTATGGTTAGCAAGCATCTTGGGTGCTCCCATAACTTTGCTACTTTGGCATGGCGGCACAATCCTGCATTATCTAGGACAAGACCCCAATACGATTGTCTTTACGGAACAATATCTGAAGGCGATCGCTTGGGGATTTATCCCTGCCATCGGCTTCTCAGTTTTAAAGGGGTTTGTCTCTGCGCTCTCCCACCCACGGGTCGTCATGCTGATGGTGATTTTGGGCGTTTTGCTTAACATCTGTGGCAATTATGTGCTGATGTTCGGCAAGTTTGGCCTACCAGCTCTAGGGTTAGCTGGTATTGGCTGGGCCAGCACCTTATCACTGTGGAGCACATTTCTCCTAATGCTGTTATATGTTTCTTGCCGCAAGTACTTTGCCGTCTTCAAACTTTGGTCTAAGCTACAGTTCAACCATCGCATATTGAGTGAACTATTGCGGGTTGGCTTGCCAATTGGTGGGTTAATGTTAGTCGAAGCTGGTATCAGTGCAGTGGGTACCTTTTTGGCCGGACAATTAGGCACTACGTCTCTAGCAGCTCACCAAATTGCCTACCAAACAGCTGGCATTATTACCTATCAGGTTGCCAGTGGCATTTCTATCGCTACCACCATACGCGTAGGCCAGTTCGTAGGTCAAAATAAGGTTCAAGCGAGCCGTTTAGCCGGATTTGTCGGCATTGGCCTAGCTGGAGCCTGCATGGGGGTATTTAGTCTAGCGTTTGTGCTAATTCCCAATCAAATTGTGGGGCTATATCTGGATGTGTCTCAGCCTGATACGGCCGATGTTGCAGCCCTTGCTAAAACCCTGCTAATCATTGCTGCACTGTTTCAAATGATTGATGGGGCTCAAGTCACCGCTGCTGGGGCACTGCGAGGTCTAAAGGATACCCAAGTACCAATGCTCATTGGAATCATGGCTCATTGGGTCATTGGCCTACCTGTTAGTTATGTGTTGGGTATGCAGTTGGGTTTCGGTGTAGTCGGGCTTTGGTTAGGCGTTGCCACAGGACTAAGCATTGCTGCCATTGTCCTCATCTGGCGTTTTAAGACAGAATCTTGGCGAGCTATTCGTCATAGTAATCATGTCTTACGAAACTGTTAGCAACCTAAGACCAAACCAATACATCCAAGCCTGATAAATAATTATCGAGTTGGGCACTCTAAGAGCGGGAACAGTTCCTAATTATCAAATATCAATTCATCTTTTTTATAAAAGAGAATTAGAGGCATTCAGATTCGAGGAATACTACTTAACTCAAAACCAAAAATATCTGCTGATTACCTGAAAGAACTTTAACATTTCTTCACTGTCTACGCCATCTCTCAGAAACTGATAGGTTTGCAAAATGAGACTGCCATTCAATCGATTAAGACGTACAGATCAATATCAACGTAAAATCCCCCTGCGACTGATCTTGGTGGTACCGTTTGTTGTAGAAATATCTGCTGCAGTAGGCTTAACAGGTTATCTCTCACTGCAAAATGGCCAACGAGCCGTCAACGAATTGGCGGGCCGACTTAGATATGAAGTCAGTAATCGAATTGATCAGGAGTTAGATCAGTATCTAACCATAGCTCAGCGGGTTACCCAGAATAATGGTGCCGCTTTCGATTTAGGCTTATTAAACCCAGAGAACTTAGAGCAACTAGGTCACTATTTCTGGCAGCAAATGCAGATTTATCCCGTTGGCTACATTCTCTATGGAACCACATCTGGAGATATGGCGGCTGCAGGAGACTATTTCGAAAACGGGCAGATCGCAATTCACGAATCTTCACCTCGCTTACACCAGAATTCTAGTCTGTATACCTACCTCACTGATGAGCAAGGGAATCGAACTGAACTAGGCGAAGTATTGCCTGATCATTCTTTCTATCAAGAAGGGTGGTATGCCGAAACCATTCGCTTAGGTCGTCCTAGTTGGACTCCGATTTATCAGTGGGAAACAGCGCCTTACACCTTATCTGTGGCGATCGCCCGTCCCGTTTATGATCCATCAGGAGAAATTATTGGCAGTATCGCTACAGAGCAGCCTCTGTCTGAAATCGGTGATTTTTTGAAAAACCTAAACGTCAGTCCCTCGGGCAAAACATTTATCCTGGAGCGTGATGGTTCACTGGTTGCAAGTTCCAGTGAGGAAGAACCTTACACATTAGTTGATGGCAAACCAGAGCGATTACAAGCAACAGATAGCTCTGATCCATTTATTCAATCTACGGCCGATTACCTGATAGCAAGGTTTGGAGATCTGAATAATATTACTGTTTCACAACAGATTGATTTTTGGATTGAAGATCAGCACCAGTTTGTTCAAGTTACGCCTTGGCAAGATGAGCTTGGATTAGATTGGCTCATGGTGGTAGTAGTCCCAGAGTCCGATTTCATGGAACAGATCGAGGCTAATACTCGCACAACAATCATCCTTTGTCTAATGGCCCTGGTCGTTGCACTTGTATTGGGATATTTTACGTCTCGCTGGATTGCTGAACCTATTCTCCAGATTAGCCATGCCTCAGAGGCGATCGCCAATGGAGATCTTGATCAAACAGTAGAAGCCTCAAACGTGAACGAGCTTAATGTACTTTCTCATGCATTCAACCGCATGGCTCAGCAACTGAAGGAATCTTTCACAGCCTTGGCCAAGACTAATGAAGAACTAGAACTCCGTGTAAAGCAACGTACCCTTGAACTACAAGAGGCAAAGGAGTCCGCCGAGGTTGCTAATACTGCCAAGAGCGAGTTTTTAGCCAATATGAGCCATGAATTGCGAACCCCAATGAACGCCATCATTGGCTATAGCGAAATGTTACAAGAAGAAGCTGAAGAGATGAATGAAGACATCTTTAGCCAAGATTTAAATAAAATTCACGGTGCAGGCAAACATCTCCTAAATCTAATTAATGACATACTAGATTTATCAAAAATTGAAGCTGGTCACATGGAACTTTTCTTAGAAAACTTTCAGATCAGAGACCTAATTAATGAAATAGAAGCAACTATTTCACCACTCATTGAGAAGAATAAAAACCAACTAATCATCCATTGCCCTGAAGGGATCGGTAGCATAAAGGCCGACCTCACAAAAGTTCGTCAGTCACTACTTAATCTGCTAAGTAATGCCTCTAAATTCACTCAACAAGGGACAATAGCCCTGACCGTGAGTCGTTACAGTTTTAATGAACAGCCTTGGCTGAGCTTTAAGGTGAGCGATAGTGGCATTGGGATGACATCAGAACAGATGAAAAAGTTATTCCAAGCATTTAGTCAAGCCGACGCTTCAACCACTCGAAAATATGGTGGTACAGGTCTAGGTTTAGCGATTACTAAGAAATTTTGTGAAATGATGGGAGGAACCATCGAAGTAGAAAGTCAGATCAACAAAGGCAGTACCTTTAGTATAAATTTACCAGCAGAAGTTGGTACAAAATTATCTGACAGCGAGGTGAACAAATTAACTGCTCCTGAAAGCCTTAGTCCTCGAAAATCAACGGTTTTGGTTATTGATGACGATCCTGCAGCCCAGGATATTCTCCAGCGTTTTCTCAATAAGCAAGGATTTGATGTTATCGCAGCAAGCAACGGTAAAGAAGGACTAAGATTAGCCGAAGAGAAACAGCCAGATGCCATTACTTTAGATGTGATGATGCCAGAGATGGATGGCTGGGAAGTTTTGAGCAAGTTAAAAGCTAATCAGACAGTCGCCCATATCCCAGTCATTATGATGACTATGGTAGACAACAAGAATTTAGGATATGCCTTAGGCGCAGCTGATTACCTTCTTAAACCCGTCGATCGCCAACAATTAGCATCAGTCCTCCAAAAGTACCAGATCAAAAAATCTCCATCTATTCTACTCGTCGTAGAAGATGACTCGATTACTCGTGAAATGCTAAAGCGACAACTAGACATAGAAAATGTCAAAGTTATTGAGGCTTCCGATGGAAGACAAGCGCTCAGCCTCATGCAATCGACAAAGCCAGGCGTCATTATTCTTGATTTAATGATGCAAAATATGGATGGTTTCGAGCTCATTTGCCAGCTTCAAAATCAACCTGATTGGCAGTCAGTTCCGGTAGTGGTTATTACAGCTAAAGAACTCACAAGAGCAGAAAGAGAATACCTCAACAGTCGGGTTCAGCAAATCTTCCAAAAAGGTGCTTATGATCGCAACACCTTACTTAATGAGGTAACCAGTCTGCTTTCTAAGGCATTAGACCAAGGAAAACCTGATAATCAAGAATCTACTCTAGATGAACCCAATAATGTCTTGATTGAGAAGTAAAGGATAGAATTTTCAGACACCGCTGAGACAAAGAGTCAGAAGTAAGAAATATTAGTTTTGATCAACTTAGAAATTTAAGGAGAGAAACCATGACCAAAATACTCTTGGTTGAAGACAACGAAATGAATCAAGATATGCTGTCGAGGCGATTAGTTCGCAAAGGCTATGACATCATTATTGCTTCAGATGGGGCCGAAGGATTAGCCAAGTCAAAATCAGACAATCCCGATCTAATTCTCATGGATATGAGCTTACCTGTGATCGATGGTTGGGAAGCAACTCGACAGCTAAAGGCAGACCCGAAGACCCATACCATTCCAGTGATAGCGCTAACGGCCCATGCTATGTCAGGCGATCGAGAAAAAGCATTGGCAGCCGGTTGCGATGATTATGACACAAAGCCAATTGAGCTCGCACGACTAATCAACAAAATCAAGAATTTGCTGCAGCAAGGACAGCTTGTATAAGGGTGTTGGCACACCCTTATACAAGCCTTATCTCAGAAACTTGAACCTAACCTAAGTCAATCTAGATCCTTGAGAGTGCCCTATATAAGGGTTGGCGATCAATTTTTATCAAAAATCACTGGCTATGATTGCTAATTTTGAGATTACAACTTCCCTCCTAGCATTCTGGCGTCATGAACTGTATGCGCCTCTCAATACTATTCAAGGATATAGTGGCCTAATTATTGATGAATTGGAAGATCAATATGGCTCTCAGAGGGATAATAACGTCATTGAAATCTTGTCTAGCATCTTAAAATTCAGCAAAGAGATTCAGGAAATCATTGGCAACACACTTGATTCTAAAATCTTAGATGATAGAGAATGTGTTCGCAATATCATCGATTTAAGATATCTGTTAGAACAAAAGCTAATCAACAAGATTGACCAAATCAACCTGGACGTGCAAAGGATATTAACAGAGTATTCTATAGGATTTGATTCAGATCTAGACAAGATTATAAAGTCTACTCATAACTTGAAGAGCTTATTGAGCGGCAATTTGCTTTGGTTGAAGGATTTCTCACCAACTGTTGAGCCCTCTCAACCTGAAAATAATTTTGTTGGCTTGAAAAAGAGCACAGATCAAAACAAATCAACGCTTAGTGATATAGAGCAATCTCTGAGGATTATCAGGCATACCCACTATGATAGACAATACAACCCTCAAGACTTTAAAATTTTAGTTGTTGACAATAATAGAAGTAATCAAGAGCTACTCTATCGTCAACTTGAGCGGGAAGCCTACCATGTCGATACAGTAGAATCTGGGGAAGAAGCAATCCAAGTAATTCAGGATAAAAACTATGACTTAATCCTTCTAGATATCATAATGCCGGGGTTGAATGGCTACCAAGTGCTGCATTATTTAAAGTGTAGCCAGTGGAAAAATATACCTGTCATTATGATCTCTTCCCTGAATGAGATAGATAGTATTACAAAATGCATCGAAATGGGTGCAGAAGATTACCTACCTAAACCTTTCAACTTTACTCTGCTAAGGGCTAGGATAGACGCTTGCTTAGAGAAGAAAGACTTACAAGATCAAGAAAAGATCTTTATTAATCAGCTGGCTTCTGCAAATAAAGAAATCGAAGCACTTAATGACAAGCTAAAAGCTGAGAATATTAGACTGTCAACTGAGCTAGAGATTACTCGCCGACTACAGCAACTAATCTTACCAAAAGATTCTGAGCTTAGAGAGATTGAAGATATTGATATCGCTGGATTCATGGAGCCTGCTGAAGAGGTCGGAGGAGACTACTATGATGTCCATGAATATAACGGAAGCGTTAATATCAGCATTGGAGATATTACAGGTCACGGTCTTGAAAGTGGACTGTTGATGATCATGGTTCAAACAGCTATTCGAACATTAATTGAAAATAACGAAACAGATCAGAAAAAGTTATTAAATACACTCAACCAAATTATTATCAATAACGCCAAAAGAATTGAATCAGAGCGAAATTTAACACTTTTACTGATCAACTATGTTAAAGGAACCTTGAGCATTGCAGGTCAACATGAAGACATTGTTATCGTTCGTGCCAGCGGCCAGATAGAACGTATCGATACTACCTATTTAGGGTTCCCAATTGGACTAGAAGAAGATATCAAGAGTTTTATCCACGAAACTCAATTGAGTCTATCTTCGGGAGACGTCATGATTCTTTATACCGATGGAATCACAGAAGCAGAGAGTGAATGTGGAAACCAGTATGGCATGGAACGTCTTTGTGACACAGTCCGAAAGAATCGTATGCACCCAGCTAAAACAATCAAAAAAATGGTGATTGATGATTTAAGAGCACACATCGGAGAAAATAAAATTTTAGATGATTTAACCCTGCTTGTTCTGAAGCAGAAATAAAAGCAGATAGTTTTTTGACGTCCATCATATTTAAATATGACTTTAATTTTAGGAGATTTTATTGAGTACCTCCCGTCCAAAAGGGATTCTGCAACAATCAACTTTACATTTAGCTACAACTCAGCCAATCATCAGTATTTAAATAATCACTTATCATTTGGCATTATCGCCATCCATATGCTTAAGTCTATTGGAATTCAGTTTTCAAATAATGCCACAGGCAAAGAAAATGAGATCAGAAATTCTGTTGACTATATTGCTAATGAACTGTTAGAAAACTCAATCAAGTATGGCGAACATTCTTTCCATGAAATCAATATCGAAATTCACGTCTTTGAATGTAGAGTTGTTATTATATCGACAAATTTAGTTAATGAGCTTAGAGAAAAATTGTTTCAAACATATATTCAGAAAATAATTACTTCAGATGTCTCAGAATTATACTTCAAGCAGTTAGAAGAGAATATTGACAACAACCAAAAATCTGGGCTTGGTTTATTAACGATTATAAATGATTATAAAGCTAAAGTTGGGTGGAAATTTGAATCTTCCGACCATGGATACGGGACTTTAAGTTCTGTAATGGTTCAGCTCCCAGCATCTTAGACACATAAACACTTGAATTAACCCTAGTACAAAAGGATAAGCTGTCAAATTCATGAATAATAAACTCGCAAAGTACTCGATCCATTATGACAGCGAATCTGAAACTATTAGCTTTAGCGGCAAGCTACGCTTTACCCAAACAGATCCTGAGTTTGCTGAGATCTCAGAATTGTTAAAAACAGTCCTTGAAAAGGATCCGCCACAGATTACACTCAACTTGGAAGAGTTAGAATTTTTGAACAGTCTAGGTATCAGCATGATTTCGAAGTTCATCATAAAGATTAGAAATAAAAAGAGTATTCACGCAATTGTTAAAGCTTCTCATGAAATTTCTTGGCAGGGTAAGTCTTTAGTGAATTTACAACGAATTATGCCCAGCCTCGAATTTACATGGGTATAAATAGAAAAGAATACTTTCATTCTTTGGAGAGTTCTACTTCTTCTATTGGGGAGCTTTTTCTCTCAAGATATAAAAATCCCACAAAAATGTAGATAAGCCGAAGAGAGATATGAGTGAGATTGACGTTATGGAGAAGACCAATAAGAATCAAAAGCTTCAACAAATCTGGCTTCCTAGAAATCAAAATGAAAGCTCTTTTGTGGATGATCTTACAGGCTTACCAAATCGCAATTTGCTTTTACAAAAACTTCAAGACAATATAGCCTTTTGCAAAGAACATTCAAATAAGACGCTTGCACTTCTGGTCTTAGACATCGATCACTTCAAGGTTGTTAACAATAGCTTGGGTATTGCAGTAGGCGATCAGCTACTTATAAAAGTTGCTGAAAGACTTCAAGACATTATGCGATTTGATGATTATGTTGTACGTCTTGGCGGAGACGAGTTTGCAGTTGTACTGAATAACATAAAAGATATTGATAACATCCATAAAATCGCATCCAGAATTCATGACGGATTAATGCTCCCGTTTTGTCTAAATGACAATGAAGTATTTATTAACACAAGTATGGGAATTACCCATAGCCATGTGAGTTTCGGGAAAGCAGAAGACTTTTTCCGAGATGCTGATACGGCCATGAATTACGCAAAATCTTTGGGGCGCTCATGCCGCGTAATTTTCCAGCCAGAGATGCATAAGAGCGTTGTTCAACGCCTCAATTTAGGAAACTCATTGAGGCAGGCACTCAGCCGAAAAGAATTCTTCTTAGAGTATCAGCCTATCGTCTCTCTGGATGAAGAGATCTTGGTAGGATTTGAAGCGCTTATTCGTTGGAAGCACCCACAGCAAGGTACTATTCCACCATCAGACTTTATTCATCTAGCTGAGGAAATAGGTCTCATTGAACCTATTGGCCAGTGGGCACTTGAAGAGGCCTGCCAACAGACAAAAGCTTGGCAGGTGCAGTTTGAAGGTATGCAAGATCTAACAATCAGTGTAAATTTGTCCGCCAAACAAATTTTCGACAATAATTTCTTTACGCAAGTAAAAACAGCCTTAGCAAAATCTGAACTTGAGCCATGCTGTCTAAAGCTAGAAGTCACCGAAAACATTCTGCTGGAAGACAAGAAAAAAGTAGCGGCTGTGCTAGATAATGTTAGATCTCTAGGTGTCCAAATTTCAATTGATGATTTTGGCACAGGCTATTCTTCTCTCAGTTATTTAATGCACTTCCCTTTTGACGTATTAAAGCTGGACACTTCTTTTACAGAAGGCATTGACAATAACTATAAAAAATTCAACCTTGTCAAAGGTATTCTCACTTTAAGTCAAGGCCTAGACGTTGAAGTTGTTGCTGAAGGTTTAGAAACTCAAGATCAGCTTTTACAGTTTAAGGCTTTGAAATGCAGATATGGACAGGGATATATTTTTTCAAAACCTTTGAGTAAGCAGAAGGTTGAAAGTTTTATTTTATCAAATCTCATCGGCCTCAAAAATTCAAGCCTCGAAAGAGAAACTTGCCTGTTTCACGAGCAATTAGATATCTCACAAAAAGACGAATTAAGCAGAGACGAATTACTTATAAAGATAGAGAATTTAAAGTTTGAGGTAAAGGAATTAAAGCAAGAAAAGAAAGATTTTGAGATTCTTTTAGAAACGGCTGAAAGCCATGCAGAAGTGATTGAACATGAACTTCATCAGGAAATATTTGAGCATCAGAGTACAGAGCTTAAATTACAGTTAACTAATCATCAACTACAACAATTAAGCTACATTGACGGTTTGACTAAAGTTGCCAATCGTCGCCATTTCGATGAGTATTTATGCCAGGCATGGAAATGTGCAACTAAGGAACAGAAGCCAATTTCACTAATTCTTGCTGATGTCGATTTTTTCAAGCGCTACAACGATAAGTATGGCCATCAAGTCGGTGATTATTGCTTGGTTCGAATAGCTCAAGCTTTGGCAAAGATCGCAAACCGATCAGCAGACTTAACCGCACGGTATGGAGGTGAAGAATTTGCATTGATTCTGCCTGAATCCAGGCCAGAAAGGGCTGTGGAGGTAGCTGAGAACATTCGCTCAGCTGTAAAATCACTTAAGATTCTTAATCCTCATTCTTCTGTTAACGATTATGTAACTATCAGTTCAGGTATAGTTAGTGTTGTGCCACAAGATTTTTATTCACTTAGTGATTTTATTGGGCACGCTGACAAAGCACTATATAACGCAAAGAATCGAGGTCGGGACTGTTTCAATATCCTTCCTTGGTAGTTTTGCGTTTGATCGATCGCTACAATCTAAAGCTTAGGCAGCTTTTCCCCTAAACTATGCCAGATGTCCACCTAATCCGACACCCCCTTGTCCAACACAAGCTTACTATCATGCGGCAAGTGGACACCAGTACTGCTAAATTTCGAGCATTACTCAAAGAAATCAGCATGCTGTTGGCCTATGAGGTTACCCGTGATCTACCTTTGAAAGCAGAAACTATTCAAACCCCTTTGGCAACAATGGAAGCACCGGTATTAGCACCTGACAAGAAGATGGTGGTGGTATCGATTATGCGAGCAGGGCAAGGCATTCTCGACGGCATTTTGGAACTGATTCCGTCTGCAAGGGTGGGGCACATTGGGCTCTACCGCGACCCGCGTACCCATGTAGTGATTGAGTATTACTTTAAAGTACCCCAGGATGTCGCTGGGCGCGATTTCTTGGTCGTCGACCCGATGATTGCGACGGGAAATACTGCGATCGCAGCCGTCAACCGCCTCAAGCAAATTAATCCCCAATCCCTTCGTTTTATGTGTCTGTTAGCTGCCCCAGAAGGTATTGCTCAATTCCACCAAGCCCACCCTGATGTGCCGCTCTACACTGCTGCCATTGATGACAAGCTTGATGAGCACGGCTATATCTTACCGGGCTTAGGAGATGCAGGCGATCGCTTGTTTGGCACACGCTAGACCATCAAACCTTTAAACCGTTTCCGCATTCTGAATCGGCGTTTTGCTTATGGGAACTCCACATGCTGGGCTAGCCTGGATGTATAGCGCTGGCCAGATTGCTTAGTGCACCGAGTATCGCCATGATGCTGAGTACACAAGCAATCTGGCTCGCGGTAGGCACAAAGCTTTGTGCGCTACCGCCATAGCTTCAAGCCATAATCAAGAAAAAGCCCCCGTTTTAACAACGGGGGCCTTGCTGGTTATAGGAGAAAGTTGAACACCAACTTAATGTGCGCAAAGCCTTGATGACGCTGCGATGGAGCAGGCAGACATTACTCACAACGTTAGCTACAGTCTTCAGAGCAAGCATTTCATAAAGCAGAACAAAAACCTTAGATCTTGCTCCTCCATACAAAACTCTTGCATCAGAGACAGCTTTATAGTGCCGTGAATCCGCTAATTTTTGGGTGATAGCTATCTATCCAACCTGTGATTATTACCCCTAACACAGGTGACTCAGATCACCCATCTCTAGCATTGGTTGGGAGGAGTCAGCCTTCCAAACGGTCTACCCGCCTAGACTCCTAGCTCTCCTGAGCTAAAAGCTCAAGCGTTTTTCCTTGCAGAAGAAGCGCAGGCCTTAGCCCTACTCAGTATTTCCAGTCGGGTGTGGTTTAGGGTGCTACCGAACCCCGCCGTTCGGCATTGACCCCTGAAGGATGTTAACAACCTCGTCTATATTAAAAACTGTGTTACCAAATTTTGGGTTATAAAGCTTATGGTGTTATTTGGATTTGGCAAAAAGCTAAGTATGCCAACCGCTGAGGCGGCACTACCGGGACGGGCGGAGGCCATGCCAGTACCCGAGCGCCATTATGTTAATGGCAATCCACTCCAGCCTCCCTTTCCAGAGGGCATGGAAACTGCGATGTTTGGCCTGGGTTGTTTTTGGGGTGCCGAGCGTTGTTTTTGGCAGCAGGCAGGTGTCTTTTCTACGGCTGTTGGATATGCTGCTGGCCATACTCCCAACCCCACTTACCAAGAAGTTTGCAGCGGTCAAACCGGGCATAACGAGGTCGTGCAGGTGATATATGACCCCAATGTAATTAGCTATGAGCAACTGCTCAAGGTATTTTGGGAAAGCCATAACCCTACCCAGGGTATGCGCCAGGGCAATGATATGGGTACCCAATATCGCTCTGGGGTTTATACCTACTCTGAATCTCAGCGTCAATTGGCGGAAGCGAGCCTTGGGGCTTATCAAACAGCTCTAGCAGAAGCAGGTCACGGTAAAATCACGACTGAAATCCTGGATGCACCATCCTTTTATTATGCTGAGAGCTATCACCAGCAGTACTTGGCCAAGAACCCCAACGGCTACTGCGGGTTAGGCGGCACCAACGTTGCTTGCCCGATTGGCCTGGGCGTTTAGTCAGGGCGTTTAGTTGAAGGCTTGGTGACACACACTGGGTTAAGCACTCATTTGCGCGATCGCGTTGAATTTTCCAAACTTGCGCGATCGCGTAAAAATCCTTCTCAAGTGGGCCAAGAAACATGTATTCGCAGCTATTGCTACTACCATGACCCTCTTTCCTTTGGAAACTGAGCGATTGTGGATTCGCTACTGGCAGCCGAGTCAAGATGCGGCCCAAGCCTATGAAATTTACAGCGATCCCCGAGTGACTCAGTGGATTGGCGACAAGACCACTGCCCAAACGATTGAGGATGTGCGCGATCGCTTACAACGCTACTGCGATCGCTTTTACAAGGCTGCTGAAGGTACTGGCTGCTGGGCCGTGGTCGAAAAAAACACCGAACAAATTATTGGCAACGTACTGCTGGTACGCCTACCTGATGGTCATGGCAACCCTTGTGAAGATCGCGAAATTGGCTGGCATTTTCGTCCTGCCAGTTGGGGCTATGGTTACGCAACTGAAGCAGCTCGGCGGATTGTCGATTATGGGTTTCAAACATTAAATTTAGCCGAACTGTACGCTGTAGCGATGGTAGGCAACCAGCGTTCAACCCGAGTGATGAAACGCCTCGGTATGGCTACCCTTGGCATCACCACAAATTACTACAG
Organism: Cyanobacteria bacterium P01_A01_bin.123; assembly: GCA_039815185.1. Classification (GTDB taxonomy): domain Bacteria; phylum Cyanobacteriota; class Cyanobacteriia; order Phormidesmidales; family Phormidesmidaceae; genus JBCBZT01. The sequence goes on from JBCBZT010000026.1 coordinate 67,477, forward strand.
CGGTGCCGAATTACTCCTCTACCGACTGCGTGCCCCTCAGCATTAGCACCCCAGATAGGCTGATTAAAATATCAATGCTGGTTAGCAGCGTCACACATCTTTTGTGGGCCGCGTGGCTATGCCCCCTTACCCAATCCTTATATTTAGCGCTACTTGGAAGATTTAATCTCAACCCAAGTCTTAACCCCATCAATTACCTGGGCTGCTGTGGCCGTCCAGCCAACAATACCACCCTGGGCCCGTACCATGTCTAAGGTGGCTTGTTTGAACTCTGGGAAATAGCTAGCCGTAGCGTCTTCAACCAAGAGGCAATTATAGCCACGATCGTTTGCTTCGCGCATGGTGCTTTGCACGCATACTTCTGTCGTTACTCCAGTGATGATCAGGTGAGAAATATCGTGGGTTTTGAGCAAAAACTCCAGATTAGTGTTGTAAAATGCCCCTTTACCTGGCTTGGGGATTACGGTTTCGTGGGGTAGTGGGGCTAATTCTGGAATGATGGCATTCCCCGGTTCTCCCAAAACTAAAATCCGTCCCATAGGGCCAGGGTCACCGATTTTGAGGGCAGCGTTGCCTCGGTTCCGCTTAGTCGGTGGGCAGTCTGATAAGTCAGGATGGTGGCCTTCTACAGTTTGAAAAATAACCAGGTTCAACTGACGAAAGATCGCTTGCAACGATTGAATTGCAGGCGCGATCGCCTCTAATTGTGATACGTCGTTCCCCAAAGCTTCCCCAAAACCACCCGGTTCTAAAAAGTCCCGCTGCATATCGATAATCAATAGGGCAACCCCTGTCTCAGTGGGTAACGGATAATCATAGGGTTGGGCTGCAATTACTGCCATCACTAATGTCCTGCCATTTTTTGACCAATGAGCTGTAAATCTGCCTGGTCAACCGGGCCTTCGTAAACAAACTCCCCTTCGCTAATGACAATGATTTGATCAGCTAGACTCAACAACTCATCTAAATCTTCGCTGACCAATAGTACCGCCACCCCCCGATTGCGGGCTTCCACAATGGCGCTATGAATAAAGTCCACGGCCGAAAAATCTAGCCCAAAGCAGGGATTGGCCGCGATCAGTAGGCGGATGTGGTCAGAAGACAACTCCCGCGCCAACACCGTCCGCTGTATGTTTCCCCCAGACAGATTGCTCACGGGTACATCGGGTGACGGCGTCTTGACCGAAAAAGTCTGAATCAGCCCCTGAGCCATCTGCCGAATTGCGTTGAGCACTAGCAACCAATTCCATTTGGCCTGGGGCGGTTTATCAAAAGTTCGGAGGGCCATGTTTTCGGCCACACTCATGTGGGGTACACAGGCATTGCGAAGGGGTTCTTCTGGCAAAGCAAATACCCGATGGCGATCCATCTCGGTGCGGGTAGCCGTGTAAGCTTCGCCATTGACTTTGATAGTGCCTTGGTTTGCCGTTCGCTGCCCCGCCAGCACCTCTATCAGTTCTCGCTGACCATTGCCAGAAACCCCAGCAATACCGACAATCTGGCCACTTTGGACCGTCAGATCAACCCCGCTGACAGCAGGCAATCCATTGTCTTTGTTGGCGTGCAGTCCACGCACTTCTAGCACAGGGGTTGGGTCAGCAAAAGGAATCTTTGCCACTTCCTTCGTTTGTCGTTCTTCCCCTAGCATCATCTGGGCCATGGCTTCGACAGAAAGATGTTGTACTAACCCGTTACCCGCTAGTTTGCCTTTGCGTAGCACGGTCACTTCATCGGTAAACGCAGTGACTTCTCGAAACTTGTGGGTAATGAGCAGCACGCTTAGATGCCCGGCCTCTACCGATTGGCGCAGCAGCCCCAACACTTCATCAGCTTCCACTGGAGTGAGCACTGACGTAGGTTCGTCTAAGATCAAAATGCGGCTTTTAAGGTAAAGCTGCTTGAGAATTTCGAGCTTTTGTTTTTGCCCTGCGGCCAATTGGGCAATGGGGGTTTCCAATTCAACCTGAAATGGCGCATCAGCCATAAACGCTCGCAGCGCTTCAAATTCTTGCTTCCAGTTGATTAGGGTTTGGTTGTCGTAGCGAGAAAGCACCAAATTTTCGGCTACGGTCATCGCTGGCACCGAAGTGAAATGCTGATACACCATGCCGATGCCGCATCCATGGGCATCTTTGGGGCTGCGAATGGTGCGCTCTGCCTGGTCGATTAAAATTCTGCCCGCGGTGGGGCTGTAAAAGCCCATGATGCATTTAACCAGGGTACTTTTACCTGCCCCGTTTTCTCCCAGCAGGGCGTGAAAAGTACCGGGTTTCACGGTCATTGACACGTTGTCTAGGGCAACTAAGCTGCCAAACTGCTTGATCATCCCCACCACCTGCAATTCTGGAGGACGCTCGGTTTGGGTTGGCGGGGCTAGGGTAGCAGAATCCATGGCAAAGCAAGGAGAGGATGGTCGAATTTAGCGTACCTGATCAGGGGCGATCGCGTTTGCAATCTCAGGCAACACCTGGCAATTGCACGACATTTGGCCCAGATTAGCCTTTCCCTGCCTCGAATCATCCCCCTCGAAGCTTAGAGGCTGACACGCCTGGATCCTGGGCAAGACTCTAAAACGAATGGTATCAATCAGCACCCTTTAGCCTGTATTTGAAATATGATCGAGTTGCGCTGTTTACTAGAACGCCTATTATGAAACGGGTTTACCCCTCTATCCGGTGAGCGTGAAGATATTTTGGCAGCGGCAAGTCAGCAAGATCTAGATCAACAAAAAAAAGGATTCAGATCAACGGGGCTTAGGGGAGACGATCACGGTCAATCGCGTTACTGCTTGTGTACTTTGGATTAAAGCGAACCCGTTGAAGCACAGTATGTACCCCAAGGTTGCAATATTATTTAGGAATAAGACTGAGCTTTAACTTGCGGTGGCTCTGAAGAGCCAATCTTTGCTTTAACCCTCACAGTCGCTGATATCCCCCATCATCCTTAACATTCACGGTTTGCATCTCAAGTTATGGCAAAAGTTGCACTACTAATCGGCACCACTGACTACGAACCCGGCTTGGCCCCTCTGCCCGGTGCTCGCGAAGACGTTTTGGCCATGGAGCGGATTTTACACGATGTCAAATTAGGAGGATTTGACAAGGTAGAGGTGCTGAATAACCCCGACCCGATTGTCATGCAAACGGCCATTGAAACCCTATTTGCCAGTTGCAGTAAGCAAGATTTGGCGTTGCTATACCTCTCAGGCCACGGCATCAAAGACGATAATGGACGACTCTACTTTGCGACCCGGATCACTCGCAAAAACGCCAAAGGTGACTTGATCAAAGCCACGGCGGTGCCTGCCAATTTTGTCCAGGGCACCATGAGCGACAGCCGCTGTAAACGTCAGGTGGTGATTCTCGATTGCTGCTTTAGCGGTGCCTTTGCCGAAGGCATGACGGCCAAAGATGATGGCACTGTAGATATCGAAACTCAAATGGGCGGGGAAGGTCGAGCGGTGCTTACCTCCTCTAGTGCCACTCAATATTCCTTTGAAGATGAAACCGATAAGCTGTCGGTCTATACCCGTTTCATCGTAGAAGGGATCGAAAAAGGGGTAGCTGATGCCGATAACGACGGCATCGTGTCCATCGACGAACTGCACGAGTATGCCTCTCAAAAAGTTCAGGAAGTCTCTCCGGCGATGAAGCCTAAGATTTACGCCGTAGAGGAAGGTTTCAAAATTCGGGTGGCACGGGCAGCTGTCGGCGACCCTAAGATTCGCTATCGCAAAGAGCTAGAGCACTTCGCCAGTCGTGGGTCGATTTCCACAATTGGGCGCTATACCTTGGATGCACTAAGAAACGAGCTGAGCATCCCCGCTGAAGTCGCTAAGCAGATTGAAGCGGAGGTGTTGCAACCCTATCGTGAATATCAGGAAAAGCTAAGTCGATATGAAACAGCTCTCAAACAAGCCGTTGAACGAGAAACCCCCTTATCTCAAGTCACGGTAGATGATTTAGACCGCTATCAAATTGTCTTAGGCTTAGCCGATGAGGATATCGCCCATATTCGCGATCGCCTCTTGCCCATAACCACTAAACCTAAAGCCCCAGAGCCTTCCCTTCAGTCAGCTGCCGCAGCCCCACATCCTGTGGTGAAGGCAGCTGCGGAACCTGTTGCTGTGCAGCCCACTGAATCTCAACCGTTGCAAACTCGGCCGCAAACCCAAAGTCCTGGTGACAACAATGCCAATCGTGGCATTAAGATACCCGTCATCGTGGGGAGTGGATTGGGCGCGATCGTATTAGTTATTGGCCTCGTTGCCATCCTAAATAGTGGGGAATCCCCCCAACTCGCTGTTCAAAGTGACCCACCGCCTCGGCCAGCAGATCAATCCGATCCCCCCCCCCGTGACAATTACGATCCCCAAGACAATTACCATGATTGCATCTGCAATGAAGCCGATGGCTGCTTTGATCCCGATATTGAGAAGACAGTTCCTTATGATCACGAGGTTGGTGATATTCCGCAAGACGCCGTGGAGGCCTTTAAAGAGGAAGGATTTGTATGCGATCCAGTGTCCTAGCAGACAATTGAGTCTTAGCCTCTGGATTCACTAACACAATTTTTCGATGGTTAGCTATGAGCAGAGCTATAAGCCAAAAAATCCCCCATGCATTGTTGCCAACGCATGGGGAAACTCAAACAACCACTAACTAACTCAAATAAGTGAGTTCTTGGGAATAAGTGAGTTCTTGGGAACTAACGGACTTCAGCGCCGCGATACTTCAAGCCAGAAACTCGATTTTGAGCTGGCATTTGCTTGGGAGAGCGCTTGCTAACAACTGCACCTCGGTAACGGCCAATCACTTCGCCTTCACTCATTTCAACTTGAGCTTGAGGAGCTTCGTACTTAACACCGCGATAGAACAGGTTCATGGATTTCGCCTCTTTAATGTAGGTAGAGAATGGAGGCGCGTTCCTTCGGGGAGTATCCCTACTTCCGTCCCTGATGCAAGGTCATTGAATAATTCTCAAAACTGTTGCTTTCGGGATGAACGATTTATTTCTGTATCTATTTTTACAGTTTTGCGCTTTCCTTGTCAAGAAAAAACTGAAAAGTTTTGGTCAACACAATGCACGAAATAAGCGTGTGGGTTTATACCTTTTTCAAGGTTTCTACGCGATCGCCCCGATGATGTATCTCGTACGATGGGCTACATCATTCAAGTCTAAATTTATGTAAACCCAATACTGAGACTACTGACTTCCAATGCACGGCCCCATTCCTGCCAACCGATTTTTCCCTTACCTATCCTGGACAGCAGTAGAAGCGCTGACCGATAAAGCCAATACCGTGATCATTCAGCCCATCGGTGCCATTGAACAGCATGGCCCCCATTTGCCATTAGTCGTCGATGCCGCGATCGCCGTTTCAGTGCTCGGACGCGCCCTAGAAAAGTTGCCTTCTGATATCCCTGCCTATGCCTTGCCCCCCCTGTATTACGGCAAATCTAACGAGCACTGGCACTTCCCCGGCACTATTACCCTTTCAGCCCAAACCCTAATAGCTGTGCTCACTGAGGTGGCCGAAAGCATTTATCGAGCCGGGTTACGTAAGTTGGTTTTACTCAATGCCCACGGGGGACAGCCTCAAATCTTAGAAATTGTTGCCCGAGACCTGCACCAGCGGTACGAGGACTTCATGGTGTTTCCCCTATTTGTATGGAAAGCGCCCCATGACGCTGGAAAGCTCCTAAGCGATCAAGAAAAAGCCCTGGGTATCCACGCTGGGGATGCTGAAACTAGCGTTATGCTTTCTCTGCTGCCCGATCAGGTAGACATGACGAAAGCAGTCAAGGAATTTCCCCATGGTCTGCCGGAAGACAGCCTGCTCAGCATGGAGGGTAAACTGCCCTTTGCCTGGACTACCCGCGACCTGACTCGCAGCGGGGTGCTAGGCGATGCCACTGTGGCCACCCAAGCCAAAGGCGATCGCATCTTGGCCTCAGTCACTGAGGGCTGGGTACAGGTGATTACAGATATTTATCGATTTCGACAGCCTCAAGCTTGGAAGGGTTAAGGGATGAGAGAGGAGTTGTTCGCAAGGGGTGAGGGGTGAGCACGTTAGGCGTAAACAGCCATCCAACGGGTACGGTTTGCCAACTTATGTCATTAACTTTTGTGAATCAAAATCACGGATTCTTGCTTTGCTGAGTCACGAGCTTTGATAATCAGGGTGCATGGGGCTGTGCGATCGCGTTGGATTGATTCATTCCAAAGGCGCTCAAAGCAGAATTGCTGCATTTGCGTAGTCTTGATGGGCAAGATTCACAGTCCTCTGATAGCAATCCGATAGCGTGGAGTAATCTCGGCAATGGGTCTGATTAAGAAAATTTTTGGTGGATTTTTCGCATTTATTGGTGGCTTGTTTGGCTCCCTAGGCAAACTAGTTGGTATTGGCAAATCTGATTATTATCTCGAGCTAGACGAGGCGGCAACCGGAAACAAATCTGAGGCTCCCGTGGCAGCTAAAGCCGCTGTTGCACCTGAGGCGTCTGCAAAGGCAAACACTCAACCTAAAGCATCTAAAAAACCAGTTCCTGCTGGTCGGACGGCTCCTACCCCAGTCCCTAAAGCAAAGCAAGTCCCTACACCCACTTTGGTTGAAGGTGAATTACCAGTAGCCCAAGCATCAGCAAACGGTTCTAAAAAAACTGGCACTGAGCCCACTTTCGCAACTGATTATTTGGTCAATCCTCGGCTCAGCAATGGCGGTCGTCGTCGTCCTGGGCCTAGCCTCTCTCCTTTTAAGGACATGGCAAAACAGGTCAAGACACCATTCGTATAAGCCTTCTTAGACAAAAGTCTTGGCTAATACCAATTGCGTATCAAGGTGATTAAGGGGCGTAAGTGATTGCGTCTCTTTTTTTTAGGTGACTTATTTTTTTAGGTGACTTGAAATCTTTCCCCAACAGTCAATCGACTGCCGTTGGCAAAATCCCAACCCGACTGAGCACCCTTACCGCTAGGTTTGACGGTTTGCAACAGCAGTAATCCATCCCCCGTTTGGACGACTGGACCATAGTGCTTGAGTATCGCCACAATCGCCCCTAATTCAATCTGTTCGTCTCCCTGATCCATAATTTCCGCTTGGACAAGAATGGCCAACTCATGCCAATCAGCGGGGCAGCTATCCCGCAATAATGGGTCTGAAAGCACTCTAATGGGAATGGTGGCGGTGATTTTAATCGGCTCTCCGCGAAATTGGGTCGTGCAGTTGGGGTAAAAACCTCGCACTTGATTGTGCAGCGCGATCGCGCTTTTTCGCCAATCTAAAGCGTAATCTTCTTTTTTAATTAGCGGCGCATAGGTGGCGATCGCATCTTCTTGAGGCATGGGTTCTAAGGTGCCCTGTGCCAATTTCTGCAAGGTTTCTACTAACAAATCGGCACTCATAGAAGCAAGGGACTGGGCCAGATCCCAGGCGTGACTTTCCCACCCAATCGACAGGGTCGATTTGAGCAGCATTGCCCCGGTATCCATACCTGCATCCATCAGCATAGTGGTGACCCCCGTTTCCATCTCGCCGTGGTAGAGACACCACTGAATTGGCGCAGCCCCTCGATAGGCTGGCAATAATGAACCATGGGCATTGATGCAACCCAGGCGAGGCATGTCTAGGATGAGTTGAGACAAAATCTGACCATAGGCCACTACGACAAAGGCATCAGCCTCAAGGCGATCAAGTTGATCTAGGGTTTCTGCGTCTTGCTTGATCCGCTTGGGTTGCCACACCGGGCAATCTGCCGCCAACGCGATCGCTTTCACGGGTGACGGGCTCACCTGCTTCCCCCGTCCCCGTCGCTTGTCAGGTTGAGTCACCACTGCCGCCACTTCAAAATCGGGATGGGCCAGCAGCGCTTCTAAACTAGGAACGGCGAATTGGGGAGTACCGAAGAAGACGATGCGCATGGCTAGATGCCAAATTCTTGTAGGGCAGGTTCAAAGTTATTATTTTCGTGGCTGGGGCGGCTTAATTTGATCAGGGCAAAGCGTTGGGGGGGCGTCAGCGATCGCCATTGCGCCAAAACCAAGCTTGCCCCAACCTGTTCGACTCGGGCCTGCACCATTTCTGGAATCTGGTCGCTGTTGTGCCAAGGGGGATGGGGGTCGACGGACAATTCTCCAGCAGGTTTCCCTGTGTAGTGCGTGACGAGTTGTTGGAGTTGTGTGCGATAGGCGTCTGCCTCTGAAGGATTTTCACAGGGCAACGCGACAAACCGCTGTCGTTCTTCCTGAGTAAATTGATGCCAATGGGCCAATTTCAGCTTCACCCCACAGGTATCAAGCTTCATCCGTACCTGCATTGGGATACAGCGTAGTGACTCGACAAAATCTGCCTCAAACTGAAAAAACGATCCCACGGCCTCCACCTCCACTGACACCCGTCGCCACCTTACGAGCCTTTCAACTTCTAATTCCGCTCATCTTCCCATCTCCCTTGACCCCACGCCTTACCGCACAAACGCAGGCATCACTTCCGCTGCGGTATATAACCCATACAGCCCCCGACGGTGAAATTGAATACCGGCTTTGAGGTAGCCAAAAGCCGGACCGCAGACGTTAGCGGCCATGCTAGTTTCATCCCCCAGAGTAAAGGTATGGGTGGAAATTTTGCCTTCGAAGGTGCGACCGGTCACTTTTACATTGGTGCTAAGGGGTTTTTTAGGGTTGCGGGTATCGACAATGCCTCCAACGGTGACCCGATCGCGATCGCAGATCCCTGCCAACTCCAACATCAGATCGTCGGCATGCTCCATGTTTTCAAGGGCCAAAATACCGTTGGTCTGATCGAGTAAAGCCTCTACTTCAGCGTCGGTCATATCGCGGGCTTTATCGACGTCAAAACCTGGCATATGGGCAATGTCTTCGCGGATAGTGGCGCGGTATGCTTCCCAGTTAGCAATGCCGACGCCAAAGGTAATTGCAACACTGTGGATTTCAGCGTAGCTTTGGGCAGCTACCGCCGCCGCCGCCGTCAATAGTCCAGGCGTCGCTCCGCACCCCGTCATATAAGTAATGCCAGCGCGCTGCAAATCTGCTTTCAGTTCAAAAATCTGAGCCATGGCGCTGGTACGCTTCAGGGCATCTACCAACACACCTCGCCAACCCGCTGCAATAAACTGCTTCACCACTGAGGCCATGAAGGTATTGGGTAAATTGGGCAACGCCAAAAAGTAGCCCTCTACGCCTTGGGTTTGGGCAATTAAGTCAGCAATGCTGTCCAAGCTCAGACACCCACTATCGACTAGATGCCCGAGGGAGCCTTGCTTCTGGTATGCCTGAGTACAAGCTTTTAAGTCCAAACCGTCTGCGGAATAGACATAGCCTTGTTTATCTGCTGCTGCCACCCATTGCATCTCTTGCTTGGGTGCCAATACCTGAGCAGCAGCTTGGCCTAGCCCTCCAAATCCCAAAACCCCCACAGCGATGGGGTTGGTAGCATGCCCTAGCAACGATGACTGGGGAATAGTTCGAGTGGAATGGGATGGCGTCGTGGTCATGGTCAATGCCTCAAGCAAAACTCTATCTAACTAAACAAGTAACAACCGCCCCAATACCCAGTATTTTCTTTGGACATTGTGCGGTTATGAGCCCTATTGCTGCCCTAGCGAAGCGGTTTAGCCATACTGGAAACCTTCAGCAATGTGGCCAAAGCTCTATTACTTTAGAGCTTTTCTTACCCAGGAATCGAGGGTTTGAACAAACCCTGGAAGAAAATCCAACAACAACCGCATCAGAAACCCAACTTCGTGCACTAGAAGATTGTTGTAATTTGTAATGAAGGCCGCGATCGCGCAAAGTCTTTCCATCGGCCTTTCCTAGGGGTTCAGATCAGACCAAAGGCGCTTGACGCTCTTCAAAAGTTACGCGACACTAACATCTAACCGAGGTATTCACTCGCCCGGTCAATAACATTCATGTATATTCTTGTTGAATCCTGATCGAATCTTTGACGAGTGCTAAGCCTTACTCAACGTAAATCATGGAAACACTGGAGTTCGTAATCTATCCTGACGGTCGAGTTAAAGAGCTTGTAACAGGGATCGTAGGGGTTTCCTGCGCTGAAGTAACTGCTGCCATCGAAGCAGAGTTGGGTCAGGTGATGGCTCAAGAAAAAACGTCCGATTATTATGCTCAGTCTGCGCAGCAGGCCAATGAATCTGCGGCACAGACTCAGATTTCTTTTAGCCAGTGGTAGTTTTTTGTCCCTTTAGATCAATTCATACGTATTAACATGTCTCACTTTAGCCAGATCAAAACAAAAATCCGTAACCTCGATTCTTTGCAGCTGGCGCTCTCTGATGTTGGAGCTGATTGGAAAGCAGGGCCTCAACCGGTTAGAGGCTACCAGGGACAAACTCAGACTGCTGATGTGGTTATCGAGCAAGAGAACGGCTACGACATCGGGTTTCGACTCAATCCTGAAACGAAGGACTATGAGTTGGTCGCTGATTTGCAGTATTGGCAACAGCCTTTATCAGTAGATGGTTTTGTCAATCGAGTCACCCAGCGTTATGCATACCACACTGTGCTCACCCAAACGTCCCATCAGGGATTCCAAGTTTCTGAGCAACAGCAAAACGCAGATGGTTCTATTCGGTTGGTGCTGCAACGCTGGAACGGTTGATTATGGATAACCCAGACCTCTTCTCAGAACCATTTAACCCAGCGTCATCTGGTGGGGAGCAGACGGGACTGGAGCCTGAATTAGGGGGGCCGCTACGAGGTCATGAGTCTCGCAGCGGCCTTGAACCCGAGCTAGGTGGCCTGCTGCGTCAGCAAGGCGTTTATGTTGACGAATTGACATGTATCGGATGCCGTCACTGCGCCCATGTGGCACGCAATACGTTTTATATCGAGCCAGACTATGGTCGGGCGCGAGTGGTTCGGCAAGATGGCGATTCAGAGGATCGAATCCAGGAAGCGATTGATACCTGTCCGGTGGATTGCATTCATTGGCTCGACTACACCGAATTGCAAAGCCTAGAGGAAGAGCGCAAGTATCAGGTGATTCCAGTTGCCGGCTTTCCGGTGGATAAGGCTATGGCAATCGCCAGGCAAAGGCGTTTGAAAAAGAAGCGCCAGCCCAAGTCTGATGCATGAAAATAGCCTGCATTTAAGTCAATTAAATGCAGGCTATTTTTTGAGCCAAATCCGTCACTCTAAAATCACTAGAGCTTCTAGATTTCAGCTACGGCCCGTTCTATCAATCGCCGTGCCAGGGTTTGTACTCCAGTATGTTCATAGTAGTTGGTGGTCATATCTAAGAATGCACCAAAGTAATCGAGCTTATCATCGGTTACGTCAATGAACTTCTGGACGTTCTTGGCGACTTTTTCCTGGGTCAGTCCTTTTGATTCCACAAAGTCGCCCATCCAGTCTTTAGTAGAGTTGAAGCTGGCTTCGATAAAGTTCAGCTTGTCGTTGGCATTGTTGCCAGGGAGTCGCCCCTTGAGTTTCTTAAAAGCGCCGTTGTCTTCCAAATCTTTTGGTGTCAGTCGGCCCAAGGTGGTTTGGGCAAGGCGTAGGAAATTTGGCCCGAGGGGCACCAAGCCATCAAAGGAAACTAGGGCCGCCATGCGAATCAAGGATTCACCGCTGTAGTCTCCCAATGCCCGGACGAAATCTTTGAGGCTATCTCCGGGTAACCCATTGATGTGGCAAAAGGCCACCACTTCAGTCACCAGCTTGAGACAGAGATCGATGGTTTGGGCCTTTTCGGGTTTGGGCGTCATTTTGTTGAGGAAGCCCAAGAAGGAAACATTTTCACCAATCTTGTTAGCTAAGGCCGCGGTTCCCAGGGCACTGCCAGTGCTATCAATGGTTTGGTACAGCCACAGGGCCCGCTGATACCCTTCGGATTTATCGTTGAACAGTTTGATCGCCCGCGCGCCAACTTGCTCAATCAGTTTGTCATCGGTTTCGCGGGTAACGGCACGAATGGTTTGCTCAAACCCGACCAGATTGTCCCACTCGCCAGGCAGGGCGAAATCCAGCGATCGCAGCGCATAGACCGTTAAATTTTTAGTGGGCAAGTCATCGACGAGTTGATAAATAGATTTGCTCATGGATTTAGAGGGAAGAGGGAATAGATGATGTCAGATCCTGAGGTGAGACCTGGCAGTTACTGAACCAGGGACTCCAATCCGGCAAGATCGAATTTTTCGATCCAAGCTTCGCGATCTTCGATAGTGAAGCTGTCGGCACGGGAGAGGACTTTGACTTGTAGGCGATCGCCGACCAAAACCCCTGTCGCGGTGCTGCCTGTGTTAGCTGCGGGATATCCACCAATAGTCAGCGCGCTGTTGCGGTATTTCTCAGCGGCAGTAGGGTTAGCGGCAGTGTCAGAAACTGAGAGCATGGCCAGGTCTTCGCCGTCTTGCTTTAGCTTGGCTTCGGCGAAGCCAGATTTCTCCTGGGTGTAGATTCGTTGAAAGCCATCACCTTCGGGGGGAAAAAACTGATTAAACGCTGACCCAGAGAGTGGTTCGACTGACTCAACGCCAGATTCAACGGCAACCTGCTCTTGCTGTTGCCCAGTTTCTTCAACGGCTTCCCAACGGGATGCAGTCTTAGTACTACAGGCACTAAGCAGCAGCAACGTAGCTAAGCAAAAGGCTGAGAGGAAACGAAAAGAACGCTGCATCATCATGGGATCTACTCCATTCCATCAAAGCGAACGTCTCCAATCCAAAAGTAGAGATTAGTCTGATTTGGATCCGTCACCGACCAAACCATACTGTTTTTTAGCCCGGGATTGGAGAAATTGATAGATTTCTTTCTTGGGCGATCGCAGAACCCTTTCGCTGCTCAATGGCTGCTTTATCACTGGATTGGGGAAATATGCCGAATCCAGCTCAGGATGTGGCATTTTCCTACAAGCAAAACGCCAGGTCTCTATTTGGACAAGGTTTAAACAACAGATTTGCCCAAAAGTGTAATTTTTGAGCCTGTCCAGCCCATAATGGGGACGACGATTTAGATAGCGAATCACAATGCCAAGAACACCCAGTGAATACGTCGTTCACTTACTGTTTGAAGGAGGGCATCGAGAAGAGGTGCGTTTTGCCACTATTCAAGAATTTCAGAAGTGGTACAGCAATGATTTCACACCTAAGGCAGCCTCCAACGACTTTATCAGTGTCCCTATTCCCAAAATTAATCCGGGAGAATATATGGTCGTTCGCCCATCCAAGATTATTGGTATCCGCGTGGAACCCGTCTTTAGTTCTAGCGTCGAACGGTATTAGTTTTGAAGTGCAGGCATCAGAAGCCAGTTGTATGCTGACTTTTGACGTAGAGGTACTTCCTGCTTTAAGTAGCCAAAATCGCTAAGGAAAATTGTGTTGGGGTTGATTGACAAGCCGTTTGGGTTGGGTCGAGTACGCTGTCTTAGACTGATGCGTCCGCTCCTGATGTTTGTTTTGGGGTTGGGGCTAGCGTTTGGGATGACGGTTTCGGTGACTGCTTCTGCCGTGCTCCAACCCGTGTCTTATCCGCCGTCCGATCAGCAAAATTTGGCAGTTCCCTTGGGTTATGATCCGCAAATTTTTGGGCATGATTCGTTCTCCGCTGATCGGCCTGCATTGGTTGAGGCAATTGATCATAGCTTGGGCTATCTCAACACACCAGTTGCCGGTCAGGCTTATCGTGACTATCCGGTGGCGAGCATTACCCGCGATCGCGTCCGACGCAGTTTGATTCGATTTCGTGAACTGTTACGCGAAACTGACGATGCGGAGGCATTGCGGGTAGCTGTCGCTGAGGATTTTGAGTTTTATCGCACCATCGGCAATGACGACCAGGGTACTGTTGCCTTTACGGGATATTTTGAACCCACCTATGGGGCGAGTCGCGTTCGCACGGACACCTATCGCTACCCGCTTTATCGCGTCCCGCCCACTTTAGATCGTTGGGCAAGTCCCCACCCGACTCGCATTGAATTAGAAGGTGCTGATGGATTGCAGGCTAACCAAGGGCCACTGCGGGGGCTAGAGCTCGTGTGGCTGCGCGATCGCTTAGAAGCTTTCTTAGTGCAGGTTCAGGGATCAGCGCGGTTACAGTTAACCGATGGCAGTGTCATGAGCGTGGGCTACGCAGGCCGTACTGACTATGCTTACACCAGCATTGGCCGCCAACTGATCGACGACGGCAAAATCAGAGAAGAAGATTTGTCGTTACCTGTGCTGCTCGACTATTTTCGAGCGCATCCCGACGCATTGAATGTTTACTTGCCCCGCAACCAGCGATTTGTTTTTTTTCGAGCAACCAATGGTGCCCCGCCAACCGGATCTTTAGGGGTACCGGTCACCGCAGGTCGCTCCATCGCCACCGATAAAACAGTAATGCCCCCAGGGGCCCTGGCGCTAATTAGCCTCTCCATGCCAATGCAGGACTGTTCAGGCACGTGGGGCAGTGAATCCGTCAACCGCTACGTGCTCGATCAAGATACTGGCGGGGCAATTCGCGGCCCTGGCCGGGTAGATTTGTTTGTGGGCACGGGTATCGAGGCGGGCGAGCAGGCTGGATTAATCAACACCAACGGCACACTCTATTATCTGCTCCTGAAAGATGAAGGGTGATGTGGGATCACGGTGCGATCGCCCTTGCAAACCCCGCACAGATTGCCACAGTGAAATGCTGGTAGACTAGGTAAAATAACTTAAAAGTCTCCTATTTATCATCATTGATCACCTTGACCTGCTAGGCGGACGCGTTAACCTGGGGAAAGTCAGTAGTTAATCATTGTTAATATCAACTGGATACCTAGCGCAACGATTTTGAATCCTCTGCCATCGATTTCAGTTCAGAACTCTGGGTTCCATGGGGAATCTGCGGTTGCTGCTATCCGCTGAGATGCCTATGGATACTCCCTTTGAGATTACTCTGCAAATTGTATTAACTGTAGTATCGGGTATCAGCGCCCAGGTCATTGCAGAACGGCTCAAAGTACCCAGCATTATCTTTTTGTTGGCCTTCGGCATTTTGCTGGGGCGGGATGTTCTGGGCATCCTGCATCCAGAAGTTCTGGGAATTGGGCTTGAGGTGATTGTCGCCCTTTGCGTAGCCTTAATCTTGTTTGAAGGGGGCTTAAGCCTTGAGCTCAAGGAACTGGGGCGAGTTTCAGGTAGCTTACGGAATCTGGTGACCTTCGGCATTTTCGTCACGCTCATTGGCGGGGGTATGGCTGCCCATTGGCTGGGGGAATTCCCTTGGCCCATTGCTTTTCTCTATGCGTCGTTGGTGGTCGTCACCGGCCCCACGGTGATTAACCCACTGTTACGCCAGGTCAAGGTCGATCGCAAGGTTTCGACTCTGCTAGAGGGAGAAGGGGTGCTGATTGACCCCGTGGGCGCAATTTTGGCCGTGGTGGTACTCGATGTAATTCTCAACGGTGATGCCGATCCGCTAGCGGTGATAGGGGGGCTAGTTGTGCGTTTGGGCACCGGCGTCCTGATTGGCGGCGTTGGCGGCGCCTTGTTGGGCTTCTTCCTAAAACGAGCCGACTTTTTGACTGAAGAACTGCGTAACTTAGTCGTGCTGGCAGGCCTTTGGGGATTGTTTGGGCTGGCCCAAACAATCCAAGATGAGTCGGGGTTGATGACGGCAGTAGTCGCAGGTATTGTAGTGCGATCGCTCTCAGTTCCTGATGAACGGCTTTTGCGACGGTTCAAGGGGCAGTTGACCATTCTGGCCGTGTCGGTGCTGTTTGTGCTGTTGGCAGCTGACTTGTCCATTGCCAGTGTGTTTGCCTTGGGGCAAGGTGCACTACTGACGGTATTGGTGCTGATGTTTGTGGTGCGCCCGTTCAACATTGCCCTGTGCACCTGGAACAGTGACTTAAATTGGCGACAAAAAATCTTCCTCAGCTGGGTCGCGCCGCGCGGTATTGTATCAGCCTCTGTGGCCTCTTTGTTTGCGATTTTGTTGACCGAACGGGGCATCAACGGGGGCGACGCCATTAAGGCCCTGGTGTTTCTCACGATTTTGCTGACAGTGGCCTCCCAAGGCTTAACGGCGGGCCGCATGGCTAAACTCTTGGGTATTACTTCCAACCAAGCCACCGGTGTGGTGATTGTCGGGTGCAGTCCGCTAAGTTTGCTAATTGCCCGTTTGTTTCGCGATCGCGGTGAATCAGTCGTGCTCATCGACACTAACGCCGACGCCTGCGAAGATGCCATCCAAGCCGATTTTCGCGTATTTGTCAGCAGTGCTCTCGAAGCCGACGTTTTGGAAGAGGCAGGTCTAGACTCGACAGGCACTTTTTTGGCAATCACCAATAATGGCGAGGTCAACGCTGTTGTCGCCCAGCGAGCGATGGAAGAATTTCAACCCCCCCGAGTGTTAGCGGTGTTTCCCAAGGGTAAAGCCGTTGAGAAGGGCCAAGACGAAACTGCCAGCACTGCCGCCTCTAAAACCACCAAAATAAAACGGGCTTTAGTGCCCCAACTCCCTCTTAAAACCTGGAATACCCATCTCACCGATCGCGAAGTGAAACTCGGGGAAACCCGACTGCGCCGAGAAGGTTTTTTGTTTCAGCAAGCCCATCTTAGGGCACTCATTCGCAGTAACGAGTTAGTGCCGCTGTTGCTGATTCGCGAAGAACGGCTGCAAATTGTGGCCGCCAGTGACGATTGGCAAGCCGGCGATCGCATTATTTACCTGCTCCATGACCCCAAACCCAAACTGCTGAAGCGGCTTTCCGGTTCGAGCAACGCCGAGCTGACCATCGAAAAACTACCTGCGGTGGAAGAGGTTCCCATGCCTATCCCGACCCAAACACCGCCACCGCCGCCACCACCCGATACGCCAGCAGGCCCAACTCAACCCAGTCCAAACGGCAAAGGCCCCAACATACCGAAAGTCGACTCACCCAAAGCCAACCCTGCCTGAGAAGCATCAGGGGCAAAGGGCGAGAGCGTCAGGGGCAAAATCTCGGTTTCACGGAGACATCTGGGCAAAGTTCATGCGGCTGAGGAATGCCCGCAAGCGATCGCTATTCGGATGAATCAACACTTCACGGGGATCGCCTTCTTCTTCAACCTGTCCCTTATTTAGAAACATCACTCGGTTTGCAACATCCCTGGCAAACTGCATTTCGTGGGTCACCACCACCATGGTCATGCCCTCCTCTGCGAGTTGCTGCATCACCATGAGCACTTCACCCACCAGTTCTGGATCTAAGGCACTCGTGGGTTCATCAAACAAGATTACATCGGGCTTCATACAAAGCGCACGGGCGATCGCCACCCGTTGTTTTTGTCCCCCAGATAGCTGATCGGGATAGGCATAAGCTTTTTCTGAGAGCCCCACTTTGTTAAGGAAAAAGAGGGCGCTTTCCCGGCTCTCTTTTTTGGAGCATTTCAACACTTTTTGCGGTGCCAAGCAAAGGTTTTCAACCACCGTCATGTGGGGAAACAAATTGAACTGCTGAAATACCATCCCCACTTTGGCCCGCAGCTGTAACAAATTCCGACGGCTTAGATCGGGCTTCGATAAATCCAGCCCATTGACAATCAGCTGTCCACCGTTGATCACCTCCAGCCGATTGAAACAGCGTAGCAGCGTGCTCTTGCCGCACCCAGAGGAACCAATAATAGAAACCACTTCCCCCCGGTTAATTTGACCGCTGATGCCCCGCAATACCTGAAGTGTGCCAAAGTTCTTCTGAAGATTGCGAAATAAGATGGCGGGCATATCGGTCTGCATCATTACCTGCTTGAAAATGCTGAATTGTGGACGTCAGCATATCATCTCGCCTAAGGCTTAGCAGTATCCGCTTTAGCTTTCCTCATGGATTGGGGTTGGGGGTTGTTGTGCTTCATACAGTCTCTCAACAAAGATTTTGTATACTGGAATGCTTAGACCCAATATCAAATTGGCGTTATGGCATCGAATTCTGCCATAACGTCCCAAGCGAGAGGTATCTGGGCCTTGTGTGGTGAACTTTAGAACACTTGAACCCCCCATGGTAATTACTCGGTCTCAATTCATTCGTAACTTAGCCCTTGGCCTCAGCGCGTCTTTAATGTTAGCCGCCTGTGGTGGGGCAACCAGTGATACTGCCAGCGAACCTACCGATGGTGCTGACGCCCCAGAGGCCACGGAAGCCCCAGAAGAAGCGACCGGGGGTGTCCTGACAGTTGCAACCGAACCAGCCTTTCCCCCCTTTGAATCTCAGGGAGACGATGGCGAACTTGAGGGATTTGATATTGACTTGATGAACGCCATTGGCGAAGCGTCAGGGTTAGAAATTCAGTACGAAAGCTTGCCTTTTGACGGCATTATTCCGGCCCTCCAGGCCGGCACAGTTGATGCCGCCATTAGCGCCATGACCATCACTGAAGAACGGTCTGAAACCGTAGACTTTTCTCGCCCTTATTTTAAGGCGGGCTTAGCGATCGCAGTGGCTGAAGACAATACCGATATCGCCACCTTAGATGACCTTGAAGGCATGCAGATCGCCGTACAGATCGGCACTACCGGGCAAGGCCAAGCTGAGGAAATTCCGGGTGCTGAAGTCAGCACCTTTGACTCTGCCCCCTTGGCACTGCAAGAACTGGCCAATGGCAATGTTGACGCCGTGATCAACGATGCCCCGGTTACCCTAGACGCGATCGCCTCTGGCAATATCAGCGGTCTAAAAGTCGTCGGTGAACTAGTCACCGAGGAGTTCTATGGCATTGCTTTGCCCCAAGGTTCTCCCAACGTTGCCATCGTCAACGATGCCCTCAGTACGATGCTTGAAGACGGCACCTATGCTGAAATTTATCAAAAATGGTTTGGTGCTGAACCCCCTGAACTACCTGAATCAGCATTTTGATGAAGTATGCTTTGGGCGATTTGCGGCTACGAGCTAGTCACCCATCCCTCAGCCTTGCTCAAAACAAAAGCTCCCTCTTAGCCCAAACACAGGTTTAGATCAAAAAAGCGTTGCAGTGGTCACCATTTCGGTTCACTGCAACGCTTTTTTTAAGCTTTGCAAAACCTTTATATAACCTTTATATAACCAAAACTCCCCTAAGTCCTTAATCTTCAACGGCTACTTTGTCTAGTGGCCTGTTTATTTACCGTATTATCACGGAGTGTGTTGTATGTTCAGTCGCCGTACTTTTGTTGGCACAACCTTGGCTGTTGCCGCAACTGCTGGTTTAGCGGTTCCCGCGATTTCTCAAAGCGGTACCGAAATCAAAATCGACGGTTCCAGCACCGTTTTCCCCATCACTGAAGCCATGGCCGAAGCTTACGGTGGAAACGTTACCGTGGGTGTATCTGGAACGGGCGGCGGTTTTCGCAAGTTCTGCGCTGGAGAAACTGATATCTCCAATGCGTCCCGTGAAATTAAAGAAGAAGAAATAGCAGAATGTGAGGCTAATGGCATTGATTACGTCAAGTTCGACGTTGCCTTTGACGCAATTACCGTGGTTGTCCCCAACGATAGCCCCTTGGTTCAAGCAGACGGCAGCGTACTCCCTCTGACAGTTGAACAGCTCAACGTGCTTTGGCGTCCTGAGAGCCCAGCTAACACTTGGAGCGAATTGGATTCTAGCTGGCCCAACGAAGAAATCTCTTTGTATGGCCCTGGTACAGACTCCGGTACTTTTGACTACTTTACCGATGAAATCAACGGTGAAGAGGGCGCTAGCCGCAATGATTACGTTGCCAGTGAAGATGACAACGTCTTGGTGCTGGGTGTCTCTGGTGAAACCAACGCCCTAGGCTACTTTGGTCTGGCTTATTACGCAGAAAATGCTAGCGTACTCAAGGCTGTGCCCATTGATGCCGGTGAGGGCCCTGTTTTGCCCACGGCAGAGAACGTGAACAACGGCACTTACACGCCCTTGTCTCGCCCCATCTTCATCTACGTCAATGCAGCTCGCTTAGAACCCGGTTCTGATGTTCACTCTTTCGTTGAGTTCTACCTCACCGAAGCTCGCGATAGCAGCATCATCCCTGAGGTGGGCTACGTTCAGCTCCCTGAAACGCAATACACTGCGTACCTCGACAGCCTCTAAGTCACCGGAGCTTGGGGCTTTTCTGTAGCAAACGCTCACAGATTTTTCACCTAATAGCAACGGTTAGTTCATTGAGCTGATGACGTTCTCTCACTCTGGGGAAAGCAGTACTGCTTTCCTCAGAGTCACTTGCATATTCATTCTTTTGCCTTACGGTTTCCATGGCGCGTCATGCCGCTGCTTCCAGCCGTTTATCTTTTCTCTGGCGAATTCTCCGCCACCCTTTGGTGTGGATTTCAATCGGAGCACATGGCTTGTTTTTGATTGCTCCCATGCCTGAAATACCGACCACCTCACTTGAAGAGGAAGCTGTAGAAGAAGAACCGGAAGAGGAAGTACCTATCGACATTTTGAGCTTTTCTCCCCAACTTGCTGAACCCCAAGTTCAACAAGCCCCAATCGAACCCCAATCTGCCCCTAGACCCTCGTCTCAGCCGCCTGCACCCACTGAAGAGAATTTGGAACGTCAGCAGGACTTGGATGCAGAAGCACTTGACGATGAAACGTCCGTTGATGACGATGCGGGAGATGATCAACCTGATGGTCAGGATAATCCAGGACTTCCGTTTAGTTTTAGCGGAAACTGTGATCAGGTTAGCGGAAACTTTGACATTACTCGACCTCCATTTTGGCCTGATTTAGTTTCAGGCGAATTGGCCAGTCTTACCAACGACCAATTAACGCTGTTTTTTACCCAAGAGAGTGTAAGTAATGGTACTTATCAGGAGGTAGACGGGATTGATTGTCTCAAACTAATTAGCCGAGACGAAGCAACTTTCGTTAACACGACTTTGCAAGACAACGCTACGCAAGCAAACCTGATCGTCGGAACACCAGAAACCTATGGTGGACAAACGCTACACAGGCTCTTGCAGGCAGATGGAGTTACACCTGCTTCATTTGTTACGACCATTCCCCTACCCCCTGCAAAAGTTCTTGTTTTAACCTGGAATATAGATCCTAGGATGCGTTGAGATGAAGCAAGATCCCCAGAATTCTGTTGTCGGTTCCTTGATCAAGTGGCTCCACCCAATGTTTTTGGTAGCCGCTGGCTTGCACGGCTTTTTACTATTTGTGCCGCTGTCTTCAGAAGAAACCATCACGGTACCAGAAGAAGAGGCCACGGAGGCAATTACAGTCAGTCGCATCCCCAACCCTCCAGCATCAAATACGCCCGAAAGAAGTGAGTCAGGACAATCTGCTTCATCACAGTCATCCGCTTCAGGTGCGCAAAGTAATAGCGGTGGAGCTGCGGCTAGTAGTGGGGCGAGTGCTTCGCGGCCTGGTAACGGCCGATCTAGCGAGGTAGAGGGAGGTTCTGGTGGTAGCAACCCCAATCGGGATGTAGAAAACGAAGTTGCGGATTTATCGAACGACAACGGTTCTAACAATAGCGATACAAACGACATAAGCGATACCGTAGCAGTTCGGGGGAACAACAATGCTGATGAGGATAATCGTGTTGATCCGCTGCTAGCTTATGCCAGGGAAATCAGCGATCGCGATCAGCGTCAGGTCTCTGATGCTCTATATGCCTATGTAAGAGCGCTCAGCTTAGCCTATGTCTATATCCCCGTTGACAATACACCAGCCGTCATTGAAAAAGATATTGAGGATTGGATCAATATCATCCGAATTCAGGCCAATCAGCCCAATCTGTCACCAGAGCGAATTGAAGATCCACTCACTATTGATTACCCTTTAATCACTTGCCTCACTCCCCCCCCGGAATCAGCAACCCTGGGCGTGCTGGTAGACGCTAATGGCGAAGTCATCCCAGTAGAAACGAGTGACGAAGAGATGACGATAACAACGGCGATCGCACCCCTGACCGGGGAATTGAGCCCCAATACTGTGGCAAAGGTGATTAAAGGCACAGGCTATCGGGGTTTAGACCACAGAGCCCTCGAAGTAGTCAGTGAACAAGAATTTGAGGATGGCAATGAGGTTAAAGCCTACCTCTATGAAGTGCAGGTTAACTATGACGCTAATAACTGCATTGCAGTACCCAACCCATCTGGGCCAACAAATGCAGCTAATTAGAAATTAGAGCTGGATCAAGGTTTTTACAACCCGCCCAATCAGTCGCTAAACCAAAGCACGATCAGTGAGGATGTCGTGTCCTGCCTCAGTGACTAGCACTGTATGTTCATACTGAGCTGATAGGGCGCGATCGACGGTGACTACCGTCCAGCGATCGCTGAGAGTACGAGTATGCCTTGACCCAGCATTGAGAATGGGTTCAACAGCTAAGGTCATCCCTGGATGGAGGGTCAAATTCGGCAGGCTGCGGGTGCGAAAGTTAAACACCGAGGGCGGCTCATGCAAATTTCGCCCGACTCCGTGGCCGGTGTAATCTTCCACTACGCTAAAGCCGCTGGCCTTAACTGCATCTTCGATGGCCCCAGCAATGTCTAGTAGAGTGTTACCCGGTTTGACTTGGGCAATACCCGCGTAGAGGGCAGCCTCGGCCGCTTCCATCAACTGTTTGGCTTTGGTGCTGACCTGGCCCACAGCAATGGTGATGCACGAATCGCCATGAAATCCTTCGTAGTAGGCACCCGTATCGACTTTCAGCACATCCCCAGATCGAATCACCTTGCGTTTACGGGGAATGCCGTGCACCACTTCGTCATTGACGCAGGCACAAATAGAGCTGGGGAAACCGTGATAGCCCTTGAAACTCGGGGTTGCTCCCATTTCACGAATGCGCTGCTCGGCGTAAGCATCCAAATCTGCCGTGGTCATGCCAGGTTCCACCCGTTCTGAGACTTCTTTGAGCACCGTCGCAACGATCCGCGCGGACTGACGCATGATGGCGATTTCAGCCTCAGATTTAAGTTCCACTCCCCGAATACGCTTACGAGGGCGGGGGGTAGCTTTTGAAATTAACTGGGTCAGGAGATTCATTGAATGCTGGCTAGATTTGAGCGTTTTTAAGAGGGGAGTATTTTTTTAAGGTGCTGACACCGTCAATGTTCCGGTCATCCCTGCTTCGCGGTGGCCGGCAATTGAACAATACAGCGTGTAAGTCCCGGTTTTTAGCGGGATGAAGACCCACTCTGCCTCGCCGCCTGGCTTCAGCTCTACTTCGTGAATGGCACCTTTTACTTCTACTGCCCCGGCTTCTACTTTTTGTGTCCAGATAGCATCGGCAAAATCTTTTGCCGTGAAATAATGCTTTTGCGGACTGGGATTATCAAGCACTAGCTTATAGCGTTTTCCGGCTTCAAAGCTCAGTTCAGCGGGTTCAAACGTTAACTCACCCGCTGAGGATCCGAGATGAATTGACACCTCATCAGGTGATTGCTTTAGAGGCGCGATCGCTTGAGTCATCGCGAACTGAGTATTGGTAGCCAATTCTGTTGATGCCAAGGCTAAATTTGTCGGCAGGGCCATTAACCCAATGACAACCCCAACAAGCATCAATCCAAAAATTCTGCCCAATCGCGATCGCACCTCAGATTCCACCACCCTAGTCATCATCTCGCTATCAATCTTTCGTCTTGAAATCTCTTGTCTTGTCTCATTTGTCTCATTATGCTTACCCCAAGAGCAGGCTGGAGTACACCCGTCAATCGAACCAAAGTCGAGGCTCAAGGGAAGCAACGCACTTTGCACTTCTTAATTACTTTAGGGTAAATCAATCGCCGATAGTAATTCTCAAAAAAACTTCGCGATTCACTCTGGCGCTTTTTTGCAATCATGTCGTATTATTATAGACCGTGTGCTTTTTAAGGCCTTATGAACGCTGAGCAAATCATCCGCTCTATTGAAGCGGAACAACTTAAAGCGGATATTCCCACAATTTACGTCGGCGATACTGTCCGCGTCGGCGTCCGCATTCAAGAGGGGGGGAAAGAACGGGTTCAACCTTTCGAGGGAACCGTCATTGCCAAGCGTCACGGCGGCATCAACGAAACCATCACCGTCCGTCGTATTTTTCAAGGCGTTGGGGTTGAGCGGGTGTTTTTGCTTCACGCGCCTCGTGTAGCCAGCATTAAAGTGCTGCGTCGCGGTAAGGCTCGTCGGGCTAAGCTTTACTATCTACGCGATCGCGTCGGTAAAGCAACCCGCCTAAAGCAGCGGTTTGACCGTCCCCTTTAAGCCGATTACATCTGGGGAAAGTTCAATTCTGAGCTTCCCTGAACTGCGTCGGCTATCTGCTCTACAATAGAGCATAGGCAAAGCCCTAGACACCTTGCGCTCTTAGTTCAGTTGGTAGAACGCAGGTCTCCAAAACCTGATGTCCGGGGTTCGAGTCCTCGAGGGCGCGCTTGGGGCATGGGTAAAAGCCTACTTAAAGCTCTACGGAATCAGCAATGATTGCCTTAAAGGGCTTTGAGTAGGCTTAGAGTTTTTAACGCCTGCTAAACAGAGGTAACCTAACGTGGTTAACAAAGACACCAAATCAGAACCCCAAAAAGGAGCTGTCGGCTCAGCTCCAACCGAAGGTGGGTTTCAGCTCAGTAGCTTCTTAGTGGGAACCAAAGATGAACTAAGCAAAGTTGTTTGGCCCAGTCGTCAACAGCTGATTAGTGAATCTATTGCGGTCATTTTGATGGTGACTTTGTCGGCCAGTTTGATTTACTTGATCGATAACTTTTTTAGCTTTGTGTCTAGGCAGGTATTTTAGATGGTCTCGACATCGGACGATTTTAATTACCAAGAGCCGATGGAAGAACCGGTTCATGATTCAGGAGAAGAGGGAGAAGTCAAATTTTCTATCTCCCAAGCTCGTTGGTATGCTGTACAGGTTGCTTCCGGATGTGAAAAGCGGGTCAAGTTAAATCTGGAACAACGCATTATCACCTTAGATGTTGCCGACCGTTTCTTCGACATTGAAATTCCCCAGACTCCTGCGGTCAAGCTCAAAAAGGATGGCAGTCGCCAAAATATTGACGAAAAAGTCTTTCCAGGTTACGTCCTGATTCGCATGGTGATGGATGATGACGCCTGGCTTGTGGTCAAAGACACGCCCCATGTAATCAACTTTGTCGGTGCCGAACAGCGGCGACACTATGGACGCGGACGCGGGCACGTTAAGCCAATGCCCTTGAGCCATGCTGAAGTTGAGCGCATCTTTAAGCAGACTCAAGAGCAAAAGCCTGTGGTGAAAGTAGATATGGCTACAGGCGATAAGATAACGGTTTTGTCTGGGCCATTCAAAGATTTTGAGGGCGAGGTGATCGAAGTCAGCCCAGAGCGCAGCAAGCTCAAAGCACTTCTGTCCATCTTCGGACGAGACACCCCTGTCGAATTGGAATTTAATCAAGTGCAAAAAGAGAGTTAATCGATGGCGAAAAAGGTCGTTTCCATTATCAAGTTAGCAATCCCTGCCGGGAAGGCTAACCCAGCGCCTCCCATTGGTCCTGCCTTGGGTCAGCACGGCGTTAACATCATGATGTTCTGCAAAGAATACAATGCCAGAACTGCCGAGCAAGTTGGGCTTGTGGTTCCTGTTGAAATTTCAGTCTTTGAAGACCGGAGTTTCACCTTCATTCTCAAAACACCGCCCGCTTCTGTCTTAATTAAGAAAGCCGCAGGCATCGAGAAAGGATCAGGAGAACCCAACCGAACAAAGGTGGCTTCGATTACCCGCGCCCAACTCCAAGACATTGCCCAAACCAAAATGCCTGACCTCAATGCCAACGATATTGACGCTGCCATGCGAATCGTAGAAGGTACCGCTCGCAACATGGGCGTGACTATCGCCGATTAATGCGATGGTTGAATTAGGTTAGCCCTCTTTGTTCAAACGTTTCGTTGTATTGTTTATCGGGGGAGAAGCCTCGCTTCGCAATGACCCCAAGGAGTAACCATGGCTAAGAAAGTATCCCGTCGATTACAGGCCTTACTTGATAAGGTCGAAGATCGGCTCTATGAACCTCAAGAAGCATTGGGATTACTCAGGGAGACCGCAACCGCAAAGTTTCCCGAGTCCGCAGAGGCCCATATTCGCTTGGGAATAGATCCCAAATACACCGACCAACAGCTTAGAACCACAGTCATCTTGCCAAAAGGTACCGGGCAAACTATTCGGGTTGCCGTGATCGCTCGGGGTGAAAAAGTCACTGAGGCTACCA
The DNA here is from genome assembly GCA_039815185.1 of Cyanobacteria bacterium P01_A01_bin.123. GTDB lineage: Bacteria > Cyanobacteriota > Cyanobacteriia > Phormidesmidales > Phormidesmidaceae > JBCBZT01. Next base: position 93,590 of record JBCBZT010000026.1, read on the forward strand.
ATGCTGGGGCCGATATGGCGGGTTCTGAAGAACTGATTGAAGATATTCAAAAGGGGATGATGGATTTTGATGTCCTGATTGCGACTCCAGATATGATGCCTAAGGTGGCTAGGTTAGGTCGTTTACTGGGTCCCCGTGGTTTAATGCCGTCTCCTAAAGGGGGTACAGTCACAGCTGACTTACCGACAGCCATTGAAGAGTTTAAGGCCGGTAAGTTAGAATTCCGGGCTGACAAAACCGGTATTGTTCATGTTATGTTTGGCAAGGCCAGTTTTGCTTCGGAAGATTTGCTGGTTAACCTTAAGGCATTGCAAGAGTGCATTGATCGCAATCGTCCTTCAGGCGCGAAAGGTCGATATTGGCGGACTGTTGCCGTCTCTGCCACGATGGGGCCTGCGATTCGCCTAGATGTCAATGCACTGCGTGATCTAAAGCTAGCTGAGGTGGCTTAGTCACTAGTGACATTTTAGACATCTAGGGAGGATGTTTAACTTAGGTTTTGTTGTTATTCCGTCATTGATTAAGTACCGCCTATTGACCATTGTTGCAATTTAATAGGCTGCCGAAGACAGCAGGTGCGTTTGGTTTGACCCAGATGCTTAACTCCCTGCCGAGGTCGCACGCCGTAAATTAGCACTTGGGGTTGCCGGTGGCAACTTTAAACGCTTGATGGTTTACGGTAGCGAACCTCGGTAATTAAGCCGGGGTTTTTTGCTGCACTGTTTGCTCGTTTGCTCGGCCAATGACCGGATCTAGTTTCAGACCCCAATATTCAAGGAGGTGAGATTCAAAATGGGGAGAACGATTGAAAACAAAAAGGAGATTGTCTCAGAACTCAAAACGTTACTGAGCGATGCCCAATTAGCCCTAGTGATTGACTACAAGGGCTTGACCGTGGGAGAGATTACAGATTTACGCAATCGGCTACGGGAAAAGGGAACGACTTGTAAGGTCACGAAAAATACCTTGATGCGCATTGCCGTAGAGGGGAATGAGACCTGGCAGCCAATGACCGAGTTTCTCAAAGATTCTTCGGCGTTTCTGTTAGTTCAAGATGACCTGGGTGGTGCCATTAAGGCCTATCAAGACTTCCAAAAAGCAACCAAGAAGACCGAACTTCGCGGTGGCGTGATGGAGGGTCGGGCCTTAAGTGAAAACGATATTAAAGCGATCACCGATTTGCCCTCCAAGGAGGAGCTGATGGCTCGAATTGCAGGGGCAATTCAGGCCAACACGCGCAAATTGGCTGTTGGCATCAATGCTGTCCCGACGAAGTTGGCCGTGGGCATCAAAGAAGTGCCTGCTTCGCTTACCCGCGCTATCAAAGCGGTTTCCGAAAAAGAGGGTGCGTAGTCCCTTTGTTTGCTGTTGATTATTCGTTTATTGCTTTTATCTAACGGAGTGTAACCATGTCTGCTAAAACTGATGAAATTTTGGAACAGTTGAAGTCTTTGTCTTTGCTAGAGGCTTCTGAATTGGTCAAGCAAATTGAAGATGCCTTTGGTGTCGATGCTTCTGCCTCTGCGGGTGGCGGCATGATGATGATGGCACCCGGAATGCCTGCAGGTGGCGGTGCTGAAGCAGAGCCTGAGGAAGAAAAGACTGAATTTGACGTTGTACTCGAAGAGTTCCCCTCTGACAAGAAGATTGCTGTCTTGAAGGTTGTGCGTGCTCTGACAGGTCTGGGGCTGAAAGAAGCCAAGGAAATCGTGGAAGCTGCACCCAAGGCAATTAAAGAAGCAGTTGCCAAAGAAGCTGCAGAAGATGCCAAGAAGCAGCTGGAAGACGCTGGGGCAAAAGTCAGCGTTAAGTAAGTTCTGTCAAGTTCTGATTCAAAGCCCTTGGGTCTATGACGCCAAGGGCTTTTTGTCTAATCCCACGATGCCAAAACGATGGCGTTATGACGCTTACAGCTATGACTCCCGTGGAACACAACCGAACTTATCTGAGGAGTCAGTAACGAACTGAGAAGCTAGTTGAAGAAATGAGGTGTTTACTAATCCTTTTGGAAGAACAATAGTCTGATGCGGCACTCATGGGAGTTAATAAAGAAAGAGTTAAGTACAAATACTCATGAAATGCATATGTGAATCTCCGCTCTCAATGGCTTTGGTGCAAGTGCTACCGGAGCGCCTCAAAGCTCATTCATACACCATCATTGGGCTGGCTCAGGAAATCGCTCAAGAATTTGAGTGCCCGCTATGTGAAATCTTGACACCCATGGGTGAGGCACTCATGGCGTTGGCGGCAGAGCATCAGGTTAGGTTTGACCGGAATCGGAAGCAGATCATGTTGGCCTAAGGGAGGGCAAGCAGTCACTCCCTATCCCAATTTTCGGGTCGCCTGCTTAGGCAGTCAGTTCATTTGCTTACTGGGATTAATGGTATATGGTGTGATGTGAAGCAACGCATGCCATTTTGGGCACCCAATAGCCGCTGAAGATGACCCTTGGGAAAACCTGGTTAGATTACAAAGGTGCGCAGCGAGAGATCGAGTTAGCTGCCAACACGGTTGCCCATATTTCCGTCACGATTCGCTACATCGATATCGGCACAGACCAAAACGGCACCATTTTACTGATGCACGGGATTCCCACGTGGGGATTTCTCTATCACGCGGTGATTCCGCCACTGGTTGATGCAGGCTATCGGGTGATTGCACCTGATTTTCTAGGGCATGGCTGGTCCGATCGGCGCGATCGCTTTGATCGATCTTTTCAAGATCAGGCCCGGATGATTTGCGCTCTCCTAGACGTGCTGGCACTACCCCAAGTCCACGTTGTGGGACACGATACCGGCGGCGCAGTTGCCCTGATTTTGGCCATTGAACATTCCCAATTCGTCAATCAGCTGGTTATTTCTAACTCAGTTTGCTACGACCGCTTTGATGACGACATGCTGGATTTTGGTCATCCCCTGCGGTGGAAGCCCCGCCCTGTTGATGATTTAGTGGCTGCCTTAGAAGAGAGCTTGGCCATGGGGATTTCTCGCTCTGAGCGACTGACGGCAGACTTTCGCGCCGGGATTATTGCCCCTTGGGCCAGTGAAGAAGGGAAGTTGAGCCTGCTGCGCAATGCCTCAGCGCTGAACGCCAATCAAACCATGGCGCTAGTCGATCGCCACGGCAGCGTGACGGCCCCTACCCTAATTTTATGGGGCATGGATGACCCCTGGCAAAAAGCTGAGGATGGGAAGCGTTTGGCCACAGAAATTCCTAACGCGATATTCCAGCCAATCAAAAACGCCTCCCACTGGATTCAGCAAGATGCCCCTGAAGAATTTGCAGGGGCATTACTCCAGTTTTTTACCCCATAGAATTGACTAACTTTCGGTGCTGCGATCGCGCTTTAACCCCAAACCGACTAACCCCAGCGTCAATAGCCCAGCCACGACACCCGGTTCAGGCACGCTGGCCTTGAACAACAAACCGATGGGGCGTTGCAAGACGGGTGAGGTGTCTGCAATCAAGATCCGCTCTCCGGTTGTTGTATCAAACTTCAATAGAGACCCGATGGCTGTTGCCCCCGTATCAAAGCCCACAGTATATAGCTCGTCTTTAGGACCAAACGTCAGACTGCCGATAAAGTTGCTGCTCGGTATTGTCTCGGTGTAGTTGGTGTCAAAAATATCCAGCTCTGCACCACTCAAAAAGTCGTAGCGCCGAATCCCATTGGCAAAGTCACTCACGTACAAATCACCATCCTGAGGACCAATCGCCAGTCCCAAGAAACTGACAAAGCCAAAACTGCTCGGAAAGGGCGTGGGTTGGGGCACAAACACCTCGCCCATGCCGGTTACGATGTCGTACCGCAATATCTGGCTATCGAAGAGAAATTCGATCTCGCCGTCTGCATCAGCAACACTACCTTGGGTCGTCACATAGAGTTGGCCGTCAGGCCCAAACAATAGGCCATTGGGGCCGTTCAGCCCTGCGCTGGTGCCATCACCCTGAGCAAAGACATCGACAAATTCACCGGTGAAGGCGTCGTAGCGCAAAATTTGATCAGAGCGGAAGCTGCTGACATAGAGCAGCCCATCCGGGCCAAAGGCCAAACCATAGGGGCGGAGTAAGCCACCCCCCGAGGCAAATTTATCAATCAGCGCCCCAGTCTGGCTGTCAAACCGATAGATGGCTGAGGTCTCTCGGGTTGTACCACTACTGATATATAAATCGCCATCTGGCCCATAGGTGAGGGTATCTGGACTTTCAAACCCCGCAAACGGTGAAATGAACTCACCCAAAAAATCACCTGTCTTTTCATCCAGCGCCACGATATTGTTACCTGTCGTGTTGCCAATCAAAATTGCAGCTTGAGCAGGCAGCAAACTCATGCTGCCCAGTGTAACCACTGACGATAGTCCAAGAACGGCGGTAATTCTCATACCCAGGAAATCCTAATTGTTGACTTAGCGAATCAAATTGTGACAGCGAAAGTCAATCTAAAAAGCGTTTTTGACTACAAAAGCAAACCGCACGGCTGGTGTATTGTGAGCGCTGGCTCACCAGCATTTGCGTTTTAAGCTAGCTGCAAATCCGAGAATTGATTCTTTTTTGATTCCCTCAGAGATGATGTCTAAGAACAACAGACCGATTCAACACGTTGCTATTGGGGTTGGATTAGCGGTTTCTATAGTGCTCCAAGCGCCTGCTGCTTTTGCGGGTTCTCTCGTTTTGACGGGGGGAAGCTGGGCATTTCCCGGTAGCGGTGGAGAGGCTGAAGACTACGGCATCTCTATCTATGAGGAAATTGTGGAACTGGCAGGCGGTATCGACAACGCCAAAATTGGGATTATCTCCACCGCCAGTTCTAATCCTGAACGATCGGCAGGATTCTATCTCGAAGATTTTGACATCCTTTATGGAGATGCCGCAGATGTAGCGTGGATTCCGATCACGCAGGATACCTGCGACACGTTTAAGAATGACAGCACCTCCGCGATCGCAACCCAAATCAAAGACCGCAACAGCTTTATTTTTACGGGCGGCGACCAGTCATTCATTACAGACTGTTTCTTCAATGAAGACCCGATTGCCCAAACCCGCACCAACACAGCGCTGATCGAAGCCCTGCGAGAGCAGTTTGACGAGGGGGCCGTGATTGCAGGCACCAGCGCCGGTACCGCAGTGCAACCCGTTGAGCCAATGATCACCAATGGCGAAACCTACGAAGCTTTGCGGGACGGAACCTTCAGTTTTGTCGGCAGCCCACCGTTTGACAACACGCTCTACTACAATCCGTTGGGGGGATTGGGCTTTTTTGAATATGGCTTAATCGACAGCCACTTTAGTGAACGGGGACGGCAAGGCCGACTCATTCGGTTGGCCGCAGATTTGGGCGTTGAAACCACCTATGGGGTGGATGAAAATACTGCCCTGGTTGTGACTGGAACGGGCACACCTGATGTGAACTTTGAAGTCTTGGGTGAAGGGGGGGTGTTTATTTCTGATCTGGCCAAAGCTGAAGTGGGTGAGAAAAATGGCTATTGGACGATTGCTGGGGCAGCGGCAACCTATCTAACCGAAGGCGATCAGTTCAACCCGCTGACGAAAACGGCCTCCTTTGGCGACAAAACCCCTTTGACTGGACAATCGCAATCGGTGCCGCTGACGGAAAATATCTTTAGCTATTTTGATGATGATCTGGGGGACTGGACTGACCCGCGAGCGTTTACCGAAACTGCGATCGCGCTGTTTAATAGCGAAGCTGACACGGTTTTTGGTGAAAGCTTTGAAAGTGATCCTACCTATGGGGTTACCCTAACGAAACTGCTCGCATCACAGGGATTTTCTGGCCTAGATAGTCAGGGCAGCTTGAAAGTCTCGTTTGAAAATTTAGCCATTGATATTGAGCCTGTGCCAGAGCCGGGAACAGTTTTAGCGCTGCTGGGGTTGGGCATTTTGGGCCTTGGCATCAAGCTGAAGCCAAAAATTTAGTTTCCTATATCAACCCTATAGTTTTCATAGGGAATTACGCCGTAGTTTTAGAAAATAGGGTAGCAACGAGTACTTTCCTGGTTTCCTCCTATCGATATGCTGACCCTTTAAAGTGTTGTTTAGGGTTGAGAAAAAATAATCTATTTGACTTTTAACTTAGCTCAGGTCACATCCGATTTAAAGCTTGAATTTAAACACTCCGCTCTAAAGTTTTTTTAGGGCTAGTTCAAAGTGTGAGTGTTGACCTTTTTCACTGTAGATAGATAAGGACTCATGCAGTTTTATGAAACGGAAGCGCTTTTTAGTTATAACGGCTGCGGCTGCTCTTTTTACCTTGGGTGTCGCGACCGCCTGCACGTCTCCCGGTGAGAACGGAGCAGCCGAGACAGAGGGCGATCAGGTTTTGGTGATGGCCACCTCTGCGGACTATCCCCCCTATGAGTTTTATGAAACCGCTAGCGGTGACGGAGAACCGATCGGGTTTGATATTGACATTGCCAAAGCAATTACAGAAAAGCTGGGATATACCCTAGAGATTGAGGATATGGAATTTAACGGCATCATCCCGGCGCTACAAGCCGAACGGGCTGATTTTGCCATGGCGGGCATGACCCCCACTGAGGAACGCCTGGAAAGCGTCGATTTTTCCCAAATTTACTACGACGCCAAAAACACGATCATTTCAGCGGCAGGGGCAGGGTATGCCAGCTATGAAGATTTAGAAGGAAAAACGGTGGGTGTCCAGCTCGGCTCGATCCAAGAAGGAGAAGCCAAGGAGCAAGCGGAAACGATCAGCATGACAATTGAACCGCGAAATAAGGTTAGTGAATTGATTCAAGAAATCAAGGCGGGGCGTTTAGATGCTGCGATTGTAGAAGACACCGTGGCCAAGGGCTACGTTCAGAACACTGAAGGTCTGGAATTTACCACCATAGAGATTGAAGGGGTCTCTGGTTCCGCGATCGCCTTTCCAAAAGGGTCTCCGCTGGCGGCCGAATTTGATCAGGCACTCACCGAAATGACTGAAAGTGGTGAGCTCGACGAGCTGATTAAAATCTGGTTTGAAGATTACTACGACCAGTAGATTTGACAGTAGATCTGTGCGTGGATAAGGGTTTGCCGTTGTCTTTGATCGGAGTTGAATGTGTTGTTCCCAATGCCGCTGATTGCGGCTTTAGATTTAGATTTCAGCCGGGTGCTGCCATCCCTACCGTTTATCTTGGGGGGGTTGTGGGTCACTATTCAGTTCACAGTCCTATCTGCCCTACTGGGGTTTATTTGGGGCACCATCCTGTCGTTGTGCAAGATTTCTAGTTTTAAGCCGCTGTACTGGTTTGGCACGATATACACGTCTATCTTTCGCGGTACACCCTTACTAGTGACGCTGTCGCTAATTTACTTTGCCACCCCCCAGCTGACCGGGCAGGATATTTCTGGATTTCAGGCTGGGGTGATTACCTTTGCGCTTAACTCCGGGGCTTACATTTCTGAGGTGATTCGAGCCGGTATCTTGGCGGTCAATAAAGGCCAACGGGAAGCGGCGGTTTCCCTGGGGGTACGCTACCGTCCAATGATGTTGGACATTATTTTGCCCCAGGCAATCAAAAACATTTTGCCCGCCTTGGTGAATGAATCCATTGCCTTGCTCAAAGATTCCACGCTGGTCTCTGTGATTGGGGCTCAGGATTTACTGCGTCGGGCCCAAATTGTGGCGGCTGAAAAATATGTCTATTTTGAACCCCTGTTGATTGTGGCGGTCGTGTATTACATCATTGTGATGGTGTTGTCAGTCTCGGCAACGTTCCTAGAGAGACGTTTACAAAAGAGTAGTTAACGATGTCTGAATCACCTTTCCCTCAAGCCGCTGAGCAATCTGGTACGGTCGCCATTCAAGTCCGCCATCTGGCTAAATCCTTTGGGCCCCTCAATGTCTTAAAAGATATTTCAACGGATGTGGATAAAGGGGAAGTGGTGGCGATGATTGGCCCCTCAGGGTCGGGGAAATCTACGTTTTTGCGGTGTATTAATCTGCTGGAAATGCCGACGTCTGGCAGCATCCAAATCAACGGCATGGAAATCACCCATCAAAAAACAGATGTGATGGAGATGCGTCAACATGTGGGAATGGTGTTTCAGCACTTCAATTTGTTTCCCCATATGACGGTGCTGCAAAACATTACGTACGCTCCAGTCCGGGTTAAAAATGTGGCTAAGGCTAAGGCTAAGGCCAAGGGCATGGAATTACTAGAAAAGGTTGGTCTGGCTGAAAAGGCAGATGTGTTTCCGTCTAAGTTGTCGGGGGGGCAAAAGCAACGGGTCGCGATCGCCCGTGCCCTAGCGATGGAACCCGAAATTATGCTGTTCGATGAACCCACTTCGGCCCTCGATCCAGAGATGGTAAAAGAGGTGCTAGACGTGATGAAAGATCTAGCCGTGAGCGGCATGACAATGGTGATTGTCACCCACGAGATGGGGTTTGCCCGAGAAGCCGCAAACCGAATTTTGTTTTTAGATCAGGGCTATGTGGTGGAAGATGCCACCCCGGAAATCTTTTTTAGCACGCCCAAAAGTGAGCGTGCCTGCCAATTTCTTGAGAAGGTTTTGTAGCGCGATTGAAACAACACGACTCATCCCTGGCGAGGTTATTAATTTATCGGGCGATCACCTCGAATTTTATATCAGGAATATTTCCCCGATTGGGTACAGTGGGTTCAAGAGAAGTGGTTTAGGAAAATTACTTTCTTCTATCAGAAACAGAATAGTCAAGCCAATTCGAATCCAGACCGATGTCCTCAGTGATCACTGGGTGACCATTCTCATTACCGAAATGGGGCGGGTATTCCTGAAGCCATTGGCAGTCAAGTGTTTGATCCATTTTTTACAACTAAGGTTGTTAGTAAAGGGACAAGTTTAGGCTTATCCATTAGCTACCAGATCATTGTTGAAAAGCATTGTGGCAAACTATGGTCTAACTCTAAGTTAGGGCAGGGAACTGAATTTGTTATTCAAATCCCGGTTAACCAAATGATGTCTAAGGCAGCATAGGTTCAGACATCATGATCCGGTTAACCAAATGATGTCTAAGGCAGCATAGGTTCAGACATCATGATTAAGTGCACCGGATCGAGCCGCACATTCCAGGGAAAGGGACGGCTTCTCAGCAGTTCCCACTTTTCTCGATAGACTTCCGCATGTAGGTGATAGTCATGGGGAGATTTGGGTTCACTGTGAAGCTTGATGTAAAGCGTGACCCGGTGCTGGGTTTCACTAATCATGGCTAACCAACCGGGGAACGTATTGCTCTGGTTGGCTCGCTTCAAAAACTGGATATGGTGAGCACGAATACCCAAATAGGCGATATTAGGCGGTATCGGATCAATCACTTCCAGGCGGCACCCCCAATCTAGTCCCTCGACATGCTGAGCATCTGCCCGACGACCGCGGGAAAAGTTTTTGCATTCCGTCACCTGGGCGACCTCAAAGGTGGGTGGGCGCTCAAAGATATCTTCTTTGGTACCTTCCGCCAGAATTTCGCCATTGGAGAGGACTAACAGATTAGAACAGACGCGATAGGCTTCCTCCAGTTTGTGGGTGATGAATAGAGTGACGCCCTTATAGGTGGAAAGTACGTCGATTAACAACTGTTCGATTTGGCTACGTAGGTAAGTGTCGAGGGCAGACAGCGGCTCATCCAACAGTAGAATATCTGGCTGAATCGCTAGGGCTCGGGCTAGAGCCACCCGCTGTTGTTGCCCCCCGGAGAGCTGATGGGGATAGCGATCGCCCAAACCCGATAGCTCCATCATGTCAAGATAGTTGATCACTTGAGCGACTCGCTGGTCTTTGGGAATAGCCTGCATGCCAAAAGCGATATTTTGCGCCACAGTCAAATGAGGAAATAGGGCGTAATTTTGGAAAACAAGGCCAACTTTGCGATCGCGGCTAGGGACATTCACCCCAGTTTGAGAATCAAACAAAACCCGACCATTCAGCACAATTCTGCCTTGGGATGGGGTTTCCAACCCAGCCACGCAGCGCAGCGTCATACTTTTACCTGAGCCCGATGCCCCCAACAAACCCAATGGTTCATGCAGGGTTCTAAACTGAGTTTTGAGGTGAAATCCTGGCACCTGTTTTTCGATCTGCACGACCAGTTCAGCAGCGGAGGGGTTCTGGATTGATCGAGTCAGTGGGGTAGTTTCTAGGCTTGAATGGGTTGAGTATTCAACACCGCCTTGGTAGATGGGTTGCCAGTCCATGCCTGCAACTGGTGATGGCTTATCTGCATTAGGGGTGCCCACTAGCGCCGGAACTTTATCACTGTCCATTGAAGCTGAGGATGACGCCCTGTCAACGCCAGTGAATGGCCCGCTCAGATCGGGTTGGCGTCTAGCTAAACCCGTTGGAAAATGCCAAAATTGCTGCCTTATGAATTTGCCAAAGTAGACCCGATTAAACCCTTGCTTCGTCAAAATATTAGGGTTAACTTTCGTTTGCGACCGAGGCCGGTTGCCGTAACCAATCCCGGTAATCACTGCTAAAGAAACGGCCACCATCAACAAAACCCAAGCCAAGGCCACCGTCATTCGTCCTGCTTCTGCGGCAAAAAAGATTGCAATGGGAATCGTCTGAGTAACGCCGGGAATGCTGCCGCCGACCATGAGCGTCGCGCCAAATTCTCCTAGAGCCCGGGCAAAGGCCAAAATTGTGCCCGCCAGTACCCCCGGCCAGGCTAATGGCAGTAAAACCTGCCAAAAAATTCGCCATTCTGATGCACCTAGGGTGCGGGCAGAGCTCACCAACGTCAGGTCAATCTGCTCAAACGCACCCAGCACGGTTTTGTACATCAAGGGGAAGGCAACCACCGTGGCAGCAATCACGGTAGCGGGCCAGGTGAAGATGATTGAGATGCCTAATGCGTTGAGTAACTGACCGACCGGACCGTTTTTGCCCAGCAGCAGCAACAGCAAAAACCCCACGACCGTTGGCGGTAGCACTAGCGGTAGGGTGAGAACGCCGTCGATTAAGCTGCGGGCCCGACCGCGATAGGTCATCATCCAGCGGGCTGCGGTAATCCCTAATAGAAACGCCAGTAGGGTAGCCGTCAATGTAGTTCTTAGGGAAATCCACAGCGGCGTAAAGTCTTCGGGGATAGCGATCATGGCGAGTTTTCGCAGCAATGCTAATGGATGGGGCAATCGTTATTCAGCCATTGAAAAGCCATAGTCTACGAAGATGGCCACGGCAGTATCCGTGGATAGAAAATCCACAAATGCCTGGGCGGCTTCTGCGTTGGTGCTATCTTGCACAACAGCCACAGGATAAACGATTGGGGAATGGGTGTCGGCAGGGGCAGTGGCGATCGCCTGCACCTGATCTGATAGCAGCGCGTCGGTGGCATAAACTAAACCCGCATCTACGTTACCCGTTGCCACATAAGACAACACTTGCCGCACATCTTTGCCAAACACTAGCTTCGATTGCAGGGGTTCAAACAGGGTCATCGCCGTCAACACTTCTTTGGCATAGCGCCCTGCGGGTGAACTTTCGGGTTCACCGATGGCAACTTTGCTGATCGAGTCAGCGTCGAGAGCCTGGAAATCGGTAATGTTAGTCTCAGCCTGGGGCACAATCAAGACTATTGCGTTTTGCAGTAAGTTTTGACGAGACCCCTCAAGGATTTGATCTTCTTCTTCTAAATTGTCCATCCACTTTTTGGATGCGGACAAAAAGACGTCAGTGGGGGCACCTTGGGCAATTTGCTGCGCCAGCGATCCTGATGGGCCGAAATTGTAGGTGATTGTGACGTTTGGGGCTTCTGCTTGATAGGCTGCCTGCACCTCATTCATCGCATCCTGCACGCTGGCGGCTACAGAGATGGTGAGTTCAACCGATTCAGCAGACGAGACAGTCGTGTCAGCAGAATCCTCACCAGCCGATGGGGGGGTGACCACGGCAGGACTACAGCTAAGCATACCCAGGCAAGTGATCAATGCCCCGGTGGATAAGGCAGCAAAGTGTCGTCTCTTGATCATGGGTTATGTCCTATTGAGGCTGAGACTGGGGAGAAAGCCCCAACTGGTGAGCCAATTCTCGGGCGATAAAGATCAAGAATTTAGCCGCGTCGGGATTGTCGTTATGGGCAAAGTAGCTGGCGACCTGCATCAACGTGTTGACAAATCCGGCATCCAGTAAATCGGGTTCAGCATTGAGGATGTTGGGTTCTTCTCCGTTATCACAGGCTAATAATCGATCGATTAGAGCCATATAAGACGCTTGACGAGGATCGGGGGGAGCAGCACTGGGGGAAGTTTGCATGGGTTTTTCTCTCAACCTAAGCGACAGGATTTGGAGATTGATATTCGGTGGGTAACGTATCTGGAACCAAGGACGGGTAGGCGGGTTCCAAATCTTTGAATAACACGCTGCTGAGGTAGCGTTCGCCAAAACTGGGTTGGATCATGACGATCAGCTTGCCTGCATTTTCAGGGCGTTGGCCGACTTGGATGGCAGCAGCCAGGGCAGCGCCAGCAGAAATGCCGGAGAGCAACCCCTCCTCGCGGGCCAGGCGACGGCTAAAGTCTAGGGCCGACTCATCCGGGACGGTGACGACTTCGTCAATCAGATCGACTTTCAGCACTGAGGGGATAAAACCAGCGCCAATACCCTGGATCTTATGAGGGCCTGCACTGCCACCAGATAGCACGGGACTGTTGGTGGGTTCGACGGCGATCGCACGAAAACTGGCTTTGCGCGCCCTCAGCACCTCGGCAATGCCGGTGATGGTACCGCCCGTGCCGACCCCAGCGACGACCATATCTACCTGGCCATCCGTATCGGCCCAGATTTCTTCGGCGGTGGTTTCTTGGTGGATTTGGGGATTCGCCGGATTGTCAAACTGCTGGGGCATAAAGGCATTGGGCAGATGGGTGGTGATCTCTTGGGCTTTAGCGATCGCGCCCTTCATCCCCTGATTGCCCGGCGTCAACACCAACTCTGCCCCATAGGCTTTGAGCATCGCCCGACGCTCTATGCTCATGGTTTCGGGCATAGTCAGGATAATGCGGTAGCCCTTGGCTGCGGCAACCATCGCCAGGGCAATGCCGGTATTCCCCGAAGTCGGTTCTACCAGTACGGTTTCTCCGGGGGCGATCGCCCCCGCAACCTCAGCCGCATGAATCATGTTGGCCCCAATCCGGTCTTTCACCGAAGCAGCAGGGTTCATGCCCTCCAGCTTGACCAAGATTTGAGCCCTGCAACCCTCTGATTGAGGAATCCGATTGAGCTGCACCAGCGGCGTCCGACCAATGAGCTGAGTCACGTCTTGAGCAACCTGCATTGACGGTTCTCCTAATTTAATAATGACAATTTCTGGGTGGTAATTTCTATGAGTTTAATCGGGTCAGTTCTCGATGCGCTAAGTACAGCATCAAACCCAAAAGTTAGCTCACAATAGCCACGAAGGAACGGGCTTAACGGCTACGTTTAAAGGTTATCCATTCAAGCTTGACAACGCCGTAGCATACAGGGACGTAGTCAAGCACACCAATCAATCACACTCTCTAAGTAGAATTTAATCAGAACTCAAACGGATAAACTGTATTCATTAAACCAAATTCGAATCTTTAATCTTTTAAATAACCATCTAACGTGTGACTGTCTTCTAGGTTTAAAGCATTCCCTTATAAAGACACGATAGTTTGCCCAGCAAAATTAATCTATTCAGAAAAGGCAATGACTTGCATCGGCAAAATCAATACATTTAGAAATCCTAAAACAACTAAAATTGCCAGCTTTTTTTCTAATGAGTTTGCTATTGTCAGTATGTGAGTATAGACTGTATGCAAGTACCTAGCTCTCGGAGCTTTTCATGCAGACCAATGCCCATAATGCGTTGAAAGAAATCGTTAAATCTGTAGATTAGCAACGGCGGGCAACAATATTATAGATATGCCAATATTTTTCCTCTCCTAGTGCAGTTTCACCAGGATGTTCTTCTTCATCTAAAAGTTCTATGTTGAAGGGAGCCAGTAGCTGTTCGAGCTGTGAGCGGGTGTGGCGACCAATGTCAGGATAAACAGCCCAAGAGTCGCGATCGCCAAACAGCTGCCCACAAAAGCGTCCACCAGGTCGCAAGGCGGCAACAATCTCTTCCCAGAGTTCTGAAAAGTGTTCTGGCGGGCAAAACGGTAGGCAAAAGCTGGCATTAATCAAGTCTACCTCGGGCGGCAATGTCAACGCTTCGAACCGCTGCACCCGCGTTTCCAAATAGAGGCGATTGATATCTGGGCGTTGCTGTAGTCGGGCGATCGCATCAGGTTCCCCATCAATCGCGAGAACCCGCCAATTGCGCCGCAGCATCTCTACCGTGTCGCGCCCATCCCCACAACCCAGATCCACGGCAAATCCAGCTTTAGATCGGCTTGACGTTGTGGATTCAGCGTCAAAGTGATCAAGGGCTTTAATCAGTGTTTCACGCGGGGGGCGACCGACAACGGCCTGATAATAGTCAGCCCACTTACGTTGCCCCTTAAAGCCCTCAGTAACCATAGTGTTGGCGGGGTTCTTTTGCCATCGATCCCAAAAGTGACACATTTTACTAACGAGGTGACCTCGTGATTCAACTGTTTAGAGGCGATCGCGTTTTTAGTAGGCACCGACTCCATGGAGGCCAGCAGGTA